>JBMPOY010000001.1:0-520050 GCA_049340365.1 Undibacterium sp. Ji67W
TCCAATCAATAAGGTTGCTGATTTGTTGCCGTGGAATGTCGTTGATCGTTTGGTGTAAAAAGCAGACTGAATCAGACTTCGCGTTAAGCAGAAAAAGTCAATGACGGTGCTGGCGAGGCGCTTACGAATGATGAGTAATGTTAAGCAGAAAAAACACGATACAAATAAAATAGTACGAACGTTCGATTTATTGAGTTAAAATACTTTTGAAGCCTTCTTGATTCGGCAGGTCAAGGCCACGTTAAGATTACTCAACATAACACTACTCAAAATCCGCAAAAGCGAGGAGACATCGATGTTTGAAGAATTCATGGGCACCATGCCAGTTGCCGATCGCCAGAAATTTGACATCGGTGCACTCGCCGACTATATGCGTCAACACGTCGCAGATTTTGATGCAGCAATGGCTGACAAATTAGTGGTCGCACAGTTTAAAGGCGGCCAATCCAACCCGACGTTCAAACTCAGCGCTGGCGATCAGCAATACGTCATGCGTGCCAAACCTGGTCCGGTAGCTAAATTGCTGCCCTCAGCACACGCGATAGAGCGTGAATTTAAAGTTATGGACGCTTTGAGTAAATCAGGTTTCCCCGCCGCCAAACAATATGCACTCTGTAGCGATGAAGATGTAATTGGACGCGCCTTCTACATCATGGAATTTGTCGACGGCCGCGTATTGTGGGATCAGTCGCTGCCCGAGATGACGCCGACGCAACGCGCCGAAATCTACGATGAAATGAACCGCGTTATCGCGCAATTGCATACCATAGACTACGCGGCCATAGGGCTCGCAGATTACGGCAAACCAGGCAATTACTTTGCACGCCAAATTGATCGTTGGACAAAGCAGTACCGTGCTTCAGAAACAGAAAAAATTGAAGCAATGGACAATTTGATCGCCTGGTTGCCGCATCATATCCCGGCCGGGGACGACACCAGCATCGTGCATGGTGACTATCGCCTTGATAACATGATGTTCCATAAAACCGAGCCACGGATTCTGGCAATTTTAGATTGGGAATTATCGACTCTCGGTCATCCCTTGGCTGATTTTTCTTACCATTGCATGAGCTGGCATGTTACGCCGGGACAGTTTCGCGGCATCAAAGGTCTGGATCACAAGGCGCTAGGCATTCCAAGTGAAGCAGAATACATCACCAAGTATTGTGAACGCACAGGCAAAACCATACGTCCAGAAGACTTTGATTTTTACCTTGCCTATAACTTATTCCGTATGGCCGGTATTTTACAAGGCATTATGAAACGCTACGTCGATGGCACTGCATCGAGCGCACAAGCGAAGAAATCCGGCGAAGCGGCAAGACCGATGGCCGAATTAGGTTGGAGTTATGTAAACAAAACCCTGCGTTAAAGAAACTGACACAGCATTAAATCGATTTTCACCGCAATAAAAACACACCGGAGACAACATGGAATTCGACTACTCAGAACGCTGCCAGACCTTGCAAGCAAAGTTATTACGCTTTATGGATGAACACATTTATCCAAACGAAAAAGCATACAAAGAAGAAATTGATCGCAATGGCACTGACAAAGGCAATCGTTGGTTAGCCACACAAATCATCGAAGACCTCAAACCCAAAGCGCGCGAACAAGGCTTATGGAATTTGTTTTTACGTAAATCGGTACGCGCCCCGGAAGGTTTATCTAATCTGGATTACGCCCCTTTATGCGAAATCATGGGTCGTGTCAGCTGGGCACCAGAAGTCTTCAACTGTTCGGCACCAGATACCGGCAATATGGAAACCATTGAACGTTACGGTACAGAAGAGCACAAAAAACAATGGTTAGAACCCTTATTGCGCGGTGAAATCCGTTCCGCTTTTGCGATGACAGAACCTGGCGTCGCCTCGTCCGATGCCACCAACATCGAAACCAGAATCGATCGTGATGGTGATCATTACGTCATCGACGGCCATAAATGGTGGATTTCAGGCGCTGGTGATCCGCGTTGCGCCGTGTATATTTTGATGGGAAAAACAGACTTCAACGCCGCACGCCATTCGCAACAGTCAATGATTTTGGTCGATGCCAAAACGCCGGGTATCACGGTCAAACGTCCTCTGCCAGTTTTTGGCTATGACGATGCGCCACACGGTCACTGTGAAATTTTGTTTGAAAATGTGCGCGTGCCAGCGAGCAATATACTGCTAGGCGAAGGTCGCGGCTTTGAAATTGCGCAAGGCCGTTTAGGGCCTGGTCGCATCCACCATTGCATGCGCGCGATTGGCGTTGCTGAACGCGCTTTAGAATTGATGTGCAAACGTCTCAACAGCCGCACTGCTTTCGGAAAAAAAATCTCTGAACAAAGCATCTGGCGCGAACGTATTGCCGAGTCCCGCATACAAATCGATACCGCTCGTCTGTTGACGCTTAAAGCGGCGTATATGATGGACACGGTCGGTAACAAGCATGCACAAGCCGAAATCGCGATGATCAAGGTGCTGGCACCTAACGTCACGCAACAAGTACTGGACTGGGCCATTCAGGCACACGGCGCTGGTGGTGTCTCCGGTGATTTTCCTCTTGCTGCACAATGGGCAGGCAATCGTACCCTACGCCTCGCCGACGGACCGGACGAAGTACATCGCAACGCCATTGCTAAACTGGAGCTGGCAAAACATATTAACCTGAATGAAGATCTGGGTCTTCCGATTACCCGCTCTTGAACTCGCCAGTCGCTTTGTCGTGAAGAACGACGAATAGTATTTCGTCGTTCTTCGATGAGTCAACTTGATTCGTTTGTTATTGATCTATGCGCATAGGTGGCAAAGCTAGTGGTCAAAAGCACGATTACTGCTCCGCATAAAGTCCTGTCAGAAACAGTTTCTCCCAAAAAAATATAAGCCAAACCCATGCCATAAACTGGTTCTAAAGAAGCAGTCAGGCTGGCAAGAGTCGCAGGTAGCCGCTGTAAGCTATAAGCAAACAGAGTATGTGACAAAGCGGTGAAGATACTCCCTAATAGTGCCAGCAGGAACCAGGTCTTGATATTGACCAAATACAGTTCACCTTGATATAGCACCAACGGCAGCAACAAGAGACACGCGACGCTATTTTGTATAAACGCAACTTGCGTCGCCGATAGTCTCTTACTTTGATCACGCGTATTCAAGGTTAGTACCGCAAAGGACAGGCCAGATATTATGCCCATCCCTACCGCCTTCACCGAGCCGTCTTGCCAATGTGCGTCACTGAGCATCACTAGTAGCCCAAGAACCACTATTGCAGCCATCCACACGTCTCGACGATGGCGAGGCGACTTGAAAATCCATGGATCTAGTGAGGCGACAAAAATAGGGTATGTAGCAAAGCCCATCAAACCAAATGCGACCGTAGCATATTGCAAGGAGGCAAAGAAGCTAAGCCAATGCAAGGCCAATAAGGCGCCATTTCCTATCGTATGGACAAAGCTTTTTGATGCTTGGAAATTACGCCAGTTGATGAATGGCACCAAAGATATCGCGGCGAATAAAGTGCGGCCAAACACCAGACTCAACGCTCCTGCTGCGATGTATTTCCCAAAGACGCCGGCCGCACCGAATAACAACACGGCGAGATGCAAAGAGAGAAAGGAGCGGAATAGAGAGCTTTGCATACATTTATGACGAGTTAGGATCTGCAGTATGAGACGGTTCAAAAAATCGGATTAAAAGTCATTAAATGGGATGAAGTTGGTGTCGGCGCAATCTATCAATAAAAAATTCAGATTTAAAATTTTTTTCGCTGACGAAAACCTGCAAAATCTCCGAAATCTCTGCATAATGGGATCCTGCATTTTTATTCACCTTTTGAAGAGGATCGCGATGATAGATGTCTATTCCTGGCCTACCCCAAACGGCCATAAAGTACACATTATGCTCGAAGAATGTGGTTTGGATTATCGGGCAATTCCGATTGATATTGGTGCTGGCGATCAATTTTCTGCTGAATTTCTGGCGATTTCTCCGAATAACAAGATCCCCGCTATCGTAGATTCTGACGGGCCGGATGGCAAACCGATCTCTTTGTTTGAGTCTGGCGCCATCCTTGTGTATCTGGCAGGTAAAACGGGTTTATTCCTCGGTAAAACTGATCGTGAAAAATACGCTACTTTGCAATGGCTGATGTTTCAAATGGGCGGCGTTGGTCCTATGTTGGGTCAGGCGCATCATTTTCGCATTTATGCACCAGACAAAATCGATTACGCAATTGATCGTTACACCAACGAAGCCAAGCGTTTATATGGCGTCATCGACAAACAATTGTCTTACACACCGTACCTGGCAGGTGACGAATACACGATCGCTGATATCGCCACCTTCCCATGGACGCGCTCGTTTGCAAATCAGGGAATCGATTGGGCCGATTTTCCGAACGCGAGGCGCTGGTTTGATGAAATTAGCGCGCGACCCGCTGTGCAACGTGGCGTGACCGTGTTGGCCGACCTACGCAAACCATTGACTGATGATAAAGCGAAAGAGGTGTTGTTTGGTAAAACGCAATATGCCAAAAAATAAGCGAATCAGACAAATTAGCTAGTCGAATGGATAAATGAAGAGTGAGATAGCCCGCCCTGGTTGATGTTTTACGACAGGCTTCTCACTATTTCAACACTATTTGCTGGACGCAATTTTCTGCTCAACATTTGATCAATCTCTGACAAATACAATTATGCGCCGTCCTATAAAACGAAATAGACTGAAACTGGCAGCAGAAAGTCAACGACTGGTCAATCTCTCGCTGGCCGTCGCCCAGTCCGCCAGCCGTCTTGAAGACCTTGCCTGGCAAGAAAAGTTAGATTTGTATGTAGCAAAAAATTTGAAGCAACATCATCAGGAAATATTAGATGCCGCCGCAGAAAATTTATTCTCTGCTCAGGCAAATGCTTACGAGGTGTTGGTTGAAACACTGGAAACCATCAGTACCAGCGCCATTTTTGAGGTTCATGGTCAGAAATATTGTGCCCTGTTTATTGCTGCACCCATTCTTGCCTGGACACGTTTTGAGATCGCCTCCGGCGCAATACCAGCCGATGTACTTGCGTCACTTTCAAAGCATCTTTACCAGCATTTATTGGTCGATCAAGCCAAATTGCGTTTGTTACCGAATCTGTATTCTATTGATCAGTTGCCACGTAATCATAGCGAAACCTATGCATTGATGGAGCGTCATGCGATGGCTTTACTCAAAAATAGCACCTATCCGGTAGAAGCAGAACGTGCGCAAACTGTACCGTTTCTGGCCGATATCCGCTATTTGCTCGGTGTCGTTACCGTTCCAATGAACGCACCCTTATTTCAGTGGCAAACCTTAGATGCGCCGTATGATTGCGTCAAAGCCAAAGGTGCGGCTTTAGATGAATGGCGGCAACAAGTGGAGCCTTTGGTGAAGAATCTGTTACCAGGTTGTGGTGTAGAACTGCTGTTACCAGAGGCGTATTACACAGCTTGTCGTGAGGCGGATATCAAAATCCGGCCTGCATCGATACGTTCGGCAGCATTTTACTTAACGCAAACCTTGGGTAAAGAGCCAACTGAGTTGAGTGTTGTCATTGCCGCTTGCGGTGTACAAGAAACGCCAGGGCAAATCGATGAATTCCGGATTAGTTTCTGCCTGCGTCAGGCACCAGAGGTGATATATGGCGTGGTCTGGCCCTTGTATCAGGCTGAGGATCAGGAAGCCGCAATGGGTACGGATGAAAATGGGAACCTGAGTGGCGATATTCCTGATATTTTGGTCGAATGCGGGATCACCGACATCATCCAACTGGAAGAAATTTTTGCTATGGAATTCTGCGACGATTGTGGAACACCGTTGTTTGCGGATAGAGAGGCGGAATTAGTCCATCCTGAAATGCCAGAGGATACACCTACCCCGGGTACAGCGCATTTTCACTGATATATCGAAGCGTGAAGAACGGCTTGAAATGCCCGGATTTGGCTCTTCCCAGAAGCCAAATCCGGGCATTTTCTCAAATCGCCACACAACTAAGCTGAATACTCTGCCTAAAATTTAAATCCGTTGTACAATTGTTTTGAACGGTCGTGCTTTTTTAGTTTTACTCCCTTAGAGATACAAAAAATATAGCAAGGCATCACGCATGATCTTGCATGAATCTCTCAGGTTGCCAATCAACGGGCATTTATTTCAGGAGACAACATGGATTTGAACTACACCGCGCAAGACCTGGCTTTTCGTGATGAGGTGCGAAGCTACTTAGATGCGCACCTTCCGGCTGATTTGCAACACAAGGTCCGCAACCACAAACGTATGAACAGAGAAGACTTTGTTCGCTGGCACAAAATTTTGGCTAAACAAGGCTGGGTTGGTACGGGCTGGCCGGTGGAATACGGCGGTACGGGTTGGACGCCAACGCAAAGACATATTTTTGAAGAAGAATGCGCCCGCGCTGGTACACCAGCGATTTTGCCATTTGGTGTGAATATGGTAGCGCCAGTGATTATGGCGTTTGGCAATCAGGCGCAAAAAGATTACTACCTGCCACGTATCTTGAATTGTGACGACTGGTGGTGTCAAGGCTATTCTGAACCTGGCTCTGGCTCTGATCTTGCCTCACTCAAAACTCGCGCCGAACGCGAAGGTGATTTTTATATCGTGAATGGCCAAAAAACCTGGACAACGTTAGCACAACACGCCGATATGATTTTCTGTCTGGTGCGCACAGATCCTGCGGCACGTAAGCAAGAAGGCATTTCATTTTTACTGATCGACATGAAAACGCCAGGCATTACCGTGCGCCCTATTATCATGCTCGATGAAGACCACGAAGTGAATGAAGTATTCTTCGACAACGTCAAGGTACCAGTACAAAATCTGATCGGCGAAGAAAACAAAGGTTGGACTTATGCCAAATACCTGCTAGGCCATGAACGCACCAACATCGCCGCAGTGGGACGCGCCAAGCGCGAATTGCTGTTTTTAAAACGCATCGCTGGCGAGCATCATAAGAACGGGAAACCCTTGATCGATGATCCTGTTTTTGCCCATAAAGTCGCCAGTCTGGAAATCGAATTGATGGCATTGGAAATCACCGTCTTACGCGTGATCTCACAAGATAGCGGCCGCCCGGGTCCTGAAGCGTCTTTACTCAAAATCAAAGGCACAGAGATTCAACAAAGGCTGACTGAATTGATGCTGGAAACCGTCGGTCCTTACGGTCTTCCATTCGATCCACAATTTCTCGAAGGTGATACTGAACATAGTCTCGTCAGTGACGACGACGCTGCTGCCCTCGCATCGTATTACTTTAACTACCGCAAAACTTCCATCTACGGTGGCTCGAACGAGATTCAGAAAAACATCATTACACAAATGATTTTGGGACTGTGAGGAAAACGCAATGGACTTCAATTTAACGCAAGAACAACAACAATTTGCTGAAGCAATCCGTCGCTGGGCAGAAAAAGATTACGGCTTTGAGCAGCGCAAGCACATTATTAGCTCTGCTGAAGGTACATCCTCAAAGGCATGGTCTGAATTAGCCGAACTCGGGGCAACCGCGCTGCCAATTCCAGAAGAGTTGGGAGGATTTAGCGGGTCAGCGGTCGATATGATGGTGGTCATGCAAGAGCTGGGGCGTGGATTGGTGGTTGAACCATATTTCGCAACGGTGTTGGCCGCAGAGTTTTTGAAAAAAGCCAAAGCACATTTTGACGTGCTCGAACAAATTGCCACTGGCGAGAAAAAACTCGCCGTTGCGCTCGCAGAGAAGCAATCCCGTTACGACTTGTTTGATATCGCAACAACTGCCACTCCCAATAATGATGGCTTTGTACTCAATGGGACCAAGACCGTCGTTTTGCATGGCGCACAAGCCGATATGCTGATCGTGTCAGCACGCTCAAATGAAAACCAGCGTGATAAATCGGGCATACATGTTTTCCTGGTTGACGCCAACAGCATCGGCATTCATAGAACGGATTACCGCACCATTGATGGCTATCGTGCCGCGGATATCCGTTTTGATCAGGTCCAAGTCGCACCGATCAATATGCTGGGTAAAGAAAACGACGGCTGGGAACTCATCGAAGAAGCCGCGGATTATGGCGTTTCTTTATTGTGCTCTGAAGCCATAGGCATCATGGAAGCAATTACTGCAGCCACGCTGGACTATCTAAAAACCCGACAACAGTTCGGCGTACCTATCGGCAAATTCCAGGTTTTACAGCATCGCATGGCAGAAATGTTTATGGAAATGGAACAAGCCCGATCGATGGCAACGTTGGCGGCGGTGAAGGTGTCATCTGCCAATATTGAAGAACGCCGCCGTACTCTGTCAGCTGCTAAAGCGCGCATTGGACAAGCAGCACGTTATATCGGCCAGCAAGCGGTGCAATTGCATGGTGGCATGGGTGTCACGAACGAGTTGCCGGTGGCACATATGTTCAAACGTTTGACGACAATAGAATTGTCGCTGGGTGATACGGATCATCATCTGGCTCGTTTTGTCGCACAACCTGGTTTTAAAGTCAGCGCATAACAACTACGCTTTTTGAATGGTCCCGGGTAATACCGGGATTTTTTTGGTCATAAATTTGAGGTCTTAAGGTAGATATGTAGCTTCAATCAGAAGGACGAACCGAAAGGAAATTGATGATGACAAATAAAAAATTTAAATGGTACTTCGAAGACTTTATCCCAGGCGAATCGATACAGCTAGGCCAGCGTACCGTGACAGAAGAAGAAATTATCGCCTTCGCACAGCAATTTGATCCGCAAACCTTTCACGTCGATAAAGTCGCCGCCAAAGAATCCATCTTCGGCGACGTCATCGCCAGCGGCTGGCATACCTGTAGCATGATGATGCGGATGGTAGTTGATGGGTTTATTGGTGATTCCTCGAGCATGGGATCGCCGGGCATAGATAACATACGCTGGACGGCTCCTGTGCGTCCCGGAGACACACTCACTGTCACGGCAGAAACAACCGGCAGCAAGGTATCCACCTCAAAGCCAGATCGTGGCGTTGTCAATACCGTATGGAAAGCCGTCAATCAACATGGGCAAATTGTTTGTACGATTGACGGCATGGGTATGTTTGGTCGTCGTCCACAAGATTAAGTAGAGATGATGCGTGAAATTAAAAGCTTGCAAGAACTCAAAAACCTGTTCGGTCAACAGGTCGCCACTTCCGAATGGGTAGAAATTACGCAGGAAAGGGTCAATATGTTCGCCGAAGCAACAGGCGACCACCAATGGATACATATAGACGTTGAACGGGCAAAACGCGAATCACCGTTCGGAGCACCGATCGCTCATGGCTTTCTCACTTTGTCTTTACTTCCGGCGTTAATGCAAAACGCAATACATCTTAGCTATGTAAAAATGGGCGTCAATTACGGTCTGAACAAGGTACGGTTTCCCGCGCCTGTCCCGGTAGGCAGTCAATTGCGCGCCCATTTGAAATTGCTTTCGATTGAAGACATTATGGACGGGGCACAAATGACCTGGGAAGTCAGCATAGAACGAGCCGGTTCAGATAAGCCCGTTTGCGTTGCCGAATCTATTGCTCGTTGTTATTAACGACGCCCCTACTCGCCAGATAAACTTGGGTGGCTGTAAGCAACAAGTTTCAGTTACCCATGGGCGCAAGAAATTCAAACAAAAACTTTCGTTACTTCCCGCATATTGTTGAATCGAGCTGATAGCTGCTACACTCATTTGCGTGAGACAATAAATTCGCGGCGGAAGAAAAAGAAGCTCCTATACAAGTATTTCGATCAGAAGTGCTCAAGACAGCGATTTTTAAAAGCGTTCTTTTTGACAGCACCCTGAAGAACAATTTCGCGCAAGTAATGATTGCAGCCTTCATTTTTTCAGCTTAGTTTTCATCATTATTATAAATTTAAATATGACAAACTCTCCAACCAAACCCAGCTCTAAACTCGGGACCGTACTGCGCGTCACCAGTGGCAACTTCATGGAAATGTTTGATTTTTTCCTGTTCGGTTTTTACGCCACCTATATCTCAAAAGCTTTTTTTCCAGCAGGGGATGAATTTGCGTCGCTGATGTTGACCTTTATGACCTTTGGCGCTGGCTTTTTAATGCGTCCGTTGGGTGCAATTTTTCTGGGTGCTTATGTCGATAGAGTAGGACGTCGCCAAGGCCTGATTGTCACTTTGGCCTTAATGGCGCTCGGTACGATTCTGATTGCCTGTGTTCCAAGTTACGCCACCATCGGATATCTTGCACCTTTTCTGGTGTTGGTTGGACGCTTATTGCAAGGTTTTTCTGCTGGCGTGGAATTGGGTGGCGTATCAGTCTATCTGGCTGAGATGGCGACGCCAGGACGCAAAGGATTTTACGTCAGTTGGCAATCCGCGAGCCAACAAGTGGCGATTATTGTGGCCGCAGCCTTGGGGTATGCGCTCAATAAGGCTCTTTCACCAGATGAAGTCGCTGATTGGGGTTGGCGTATCCCGTTTTTTATTGGCTGCATGATCGTTCCGGTACTCTTTGTCATTCGCCGCTCTTTGCAAGAAACTGAAGAGTTTATGCAGCGCAAACATCGACCCGACGCGCGTGAAATTTTTCAGTCAATGATTAAAAATTGGGGTCTGGTAATTTGCGGGATGTTGTTGGTGTCGATGACGACTGTGTCGTTTTATCTCATTACCGTCTACACACCAACATTCGGTAAAAGCGTTCTTAAATTGACTACAACAGACAGTCTGATTGTGACTTTATGCATTGGTATTTCCAACTTTTTTTGGTTGCCAGTCATGGGAAATTTGTCAGATAAAATTGGTCGTAAGCCTTTGTTGCTGACATTCACCATCTTAACGATACTGACAGCCTACCCTGTGATGGTCTGGCTGACGAACGACCCTAGTTTTCAAAAGATGTTGATCGCAGAATTGTGGCTGTCGTTCTTATATGCGAGCTACAACGGTGCGATGGTCGTGGCGCTCACGGAGGTGATGCCGGTTGAAGTTCGCACAGCAGGCTTTTCTCTCGCCTATAGCTTGGCGACGGCGATTTTTGGCGGCTTTACACCTGCGATCGCTACGTGGTTGATTGAAGTGTCGCACGACAAAGCAGCGCCAGGCATGTGGATGTCGTTTGCTGCTGCGTGTGGTTTGACTGCAACTTTAATTTTGTACCGCAAGGCGGCTAATCGTGGCGTAAAAGCCGTGTAACCGTTTTCGGGTCTGTGCTTTTAAAGCTCAGACCCAATTTTCACCATTCCTTACCAAGATTTATACGGTTGTTTGAGCAAATTGGCGTTTGCATACCGCCGGTCATGGCTGACTTCTTCGCCGAGCCATTCCGGCCGATGGAATTTGAAATCCTCTGAAGGCAATTCAATTTCCGCTACGACCAACCCTGCATTCGCTCCTAAGAACTCATCAATTTCCCACGTCAAGCCATCCATAGGAAGCCGGTAACGGTATTTTTCTATCAGAGGTTTCTGGCAAACGGTATCAAGCAACATTTGCGCATCATTTAAAGGAATTGGGTATTCCCATTCCCCACAGGATATGCCAGTGTTCAGACCTTTGATTGTCAGCATTGCAGTCTCGCCTTCGATGCGCACGCGCACGATACGACCTGGCTCAGAACTAATATATCCCTGCTTTAGGAAGCTGCTGACAGCGAACTCCTTCCAGGCATCATTCGTTACCAAAAATTTGCGCTCTATTTCTATACCCATCTTTATTCCTTCTTTTGCCAATTTCAGACACACATGATACTTCGCATGAACATACGATCAAGCTACATCAGTAAAAAAAATGACAAAAAAAGAGGATGTCATTTCTGACACCCTCTTACCTTCAATCAGTCAAACCCTAATTGCAATTACTTGGCGTTCAATGAAGCCAGAATTGGTTGCAGCATGGCCTCGCCCAGTTTTGCACTACGCGCACCGTCCCAACCCACTTCTGCATCAGGCAGGTTGTCATTATCTTTAAACGGCAATTCCAGTGTCAGCGACACACATTTAAAGGTATGACCTATGTACTTAGATGCCAGTTTCAATACGTCTTCATTGTACTTGGACGCTGCATAGCCAACTTTAGTCTGGAAATCTGGGCTGGCGAGACAGAAACTATCAACAAAAACCTGTTGATCGCGAGCTTGCTGTTCAGTAAAGCCAGCCAGCATTTCGCTACCTGCTACAAATACATAAGGCAAGGCTTCATCGCCATGAATATCGAGGAATAAATCGCAACCAGTTTCATGAATTTTATTCTTTACATGAAATACTTCTGGGCTGGTTTCCAGAGATGGCGACATCCATTCCCGGTTCAAATTAGCACCAGCAGCATTGGTACGCAAATTACCGCGATAAGCACCATCTGGATTCATATTCGGCACAATGTACAACACCGCTTTATCCAGAATACTGCGAGCGATTGGGTTTGCAGGATCAAGCAAGGCATCCAACACACCTTCGACCAACCACTCAGCCATAGTTTCGCCTGGATGTTGACGCGCGATGATCCAGACTTTCTTTTCAGCAGCCGGATCACCCACGACAACCATATTCAGATCACGGCCGTCAACGGTATTACCCAGATCAACCACACGCGCCAATGGTGAGTGCTCAACACTACCCAACAACGCCAGATGACGTTCCCAGCTATATGGCTCAAAGTAGGCGTAATAGACACTGTCAGACTCAGGCGTATGACGGATCGTCATGACTTCGCCATCGAATTCCGTTTCAACGCGGAACCATGTTTCGCGGTCATAACTTGCCACAGCGCGGTAATTTTCCCAACCCTTAGCATAGGTTGCTTTGCCCGCATTCATAACACGCATCACCGTCTCTTGATCACGCGCACCTTGCAAACGGAAATAGAACCATTGCCAGATATCTGCGTGGGAGTCTTTGCGTAAATTCAATTCGATCGCATCCGCCTGCTCCGCTTTAACGACCTCAATAGCACCCGCATCAAAATTTTGACTGATTTTAATTGTCATAGTATCCAAAGGTATTTTGTTTTGTCCGTACCGCAACGCCGTTTAACAGCAAAAAGCGTCTAATGAGCGCTGCGACCTTGAACCACTATTCTCACTGTTTTTGAGAGAATATGAAAATATTTTAGTCATATTTTTGAAAATAAATTTATTTATATTTTCAACGAGCAAAAGACTTGCAAGCTTAATACCTGACCATGGCAAAAATGGCTTTAATGCACTATAATAATGGGCTTGTCGGGGCGTAGCGCAGCCTGGTAGCGTACGTGCATGGGGTGCACGGGGTCGCAAGTTCGAATCTTGCCGTCCCGACCAATAAAATCAAAGACTCACAAATTTTATATTTGTAGGTCTTTTTTTTTTCAGGGATTTGGTAAGAGGTTTGGTAAAGAAAAATCTTTGATTCCAAATTTCTATTCATAACCTATGTCGAATATTCTGAAACCAACTATTATCGGTAACTAGATTTAGGCAGATAGATGTAGTACTTTGAAACCTCGTCATCCTTACAAAATTTCTTTGAATTCATACGGATCGCCTGTTCATCATTTACCTTTCCAAAGTTACGTTTGTTGTAAGTCACTTTTGGGGAACTAAATTTCGGGTAAGCTCACATTGGCAAAAAAGTTAAATGTGAACCAATAGAATTAAAGAGGCTATATCGCCAGGTGCGGCACCTTTTCTACGTGCTATTCAAGCATTGCATGCTGTGACTGTAGAAAGGTGTTTGATATATCATACGCTCGCCCCTTGGTTTGGTAATCTTTTATAATCTTCTCACCTAATGCATTTGCAGTCGCTTCAAGAACCATGCAATCCTGCATTTTCGGAAGGTCTGAAATTTTCCTTTCTATTTCCAGGGCAGCACTTTTTCCAAATTCATAATGAGCCAGTTGATGTAATCGTAGGGCATCGAAAAACATGTTGAATTTCTCCTGCTGAGCGGATGTCGCATTGACCAGTTTGGGCAATACGATTCTGGAATTCAAAGTCGTGTAGACGCTGCTAATCCAACACCCATTTCCATGCTTTTCTTGCGACCACTGAAAATGCCAATTGACATACCAATCTGTCAGGCCATAGGCAGTGCCGCCGTTTGGATGAATGTTTGACGCGGCTTGCAATACCATCTCCAAGGACTGCTCCGGCTTAGCCGTCGCGATGTACCAGGAATACTCCGGCGGATCAAATTTTGTGCTCCAGTTTTTTACGGTGAAGAACAAACTAACGGTACCCAATATGGCATACAGAGCTATGTAATTCCAAAATGAAGTAGGATCGTCAGCACGATAGACTGGTGTAGCAAAGCGACGTGTAACTCTGCCCTGAAATAAGCTGACCACGACTACGATAAAAAAAACGGCGCTAAAGAGCAGTAGCGGGTGAAACCTAAACAAATTTAACGGATTAGACACGTCAGCTCACATTTCTCTATTTTTTAATTTCGTTTTACTTAAATTCGACCACTATGTGCAGGTAGTTCTCAATCATATACAGCTTCAATCAGGTTGAGAAAGTTGGAAGACGTTTCCCTCAGGGTCTTCACCATCGCACATCAATTGAGAAAATCCATCATAACGCTTGAGACCACCCATGACTACGCCTGCACTTAATAATGATGCACGTAACTCAGGCAGTCCTGATTTAACAGTAAAAACCATTTTGACGTTTGAACTTGAACGACTTAATGGTAGGTCACGCCAGGGCATACCTACCCGGTGAAAGGCAAGCTCTATTCGGCCAGTGTTAAGTACAACCCACTCATCCGAAATCTCCTCGACAAGGTCAAAGGAAAAGTGTTTTTGGTAGAAGCGTTTCAACAACGAAACATCACGTACATAGAGTATGAGTCGATTCATGGAGAGCGGCATAATTAATCCAATAAATTTAAGTGATTTTATGTGGCATTCATAGGTTGCGTTCTCAATCCGGCCCTGAGCGTTACTCATTAGCTCCTGTTTAACATTCGTATTCAACAAAGTGTGTCGCTAAAGGATGCGTCTGTGCGCTTGAATCATTGAATTTCAAAGTGTTGAAACTAGTTTACGGAACTTACAAGATGTTCCGCAAACCAGGTAGGCGGCGACCGATGTCAGTCACAGCGTAGCTGGCAGCAAGTCCCGTTAACGTAAGAAGGGTAACGTGAGCATAAATATTCAGCGGCAAAGTCCGAAAGAGCATTGCCAAGGCAATGATGACCGGGGCATGCAAAACGTAGACGCCGAAGGAACGGTCAGAGAACCAACGCAGTTTTTTGTTTTCGGCGTTGCATTTGCGTGAGAAAAACATGAGCAAGCCGAGCGAGAGACCGACGCCAACGAGTTGCTCCCAAACAGCGTAGCAGAAAGACTGCCAGTGCCACCCTCCAAAGAATGCTTCTGGTGCCGCTGTTTTCGCACCAATGATAATAATCGTAAGCAACAGGGGCGAACCACCGAATAGGGCTAACTTGCCGCCGATGCGAGCGTACGAGGACGAAGCCATTGGTAGCAACCAACCGTTACGTGCTGTACACAAGCCTGCGAGAAAGAACGCAATGTATTGCACAAAGAAACACAGCTGCATATTTAATACACTAGTCCCGATGGGCTGCACGGTGCGCATAGTGAAGGAACCTAAACCAAGAGCGAGCGAGAACAACAAGATGAACGTGCCAGTTGGTACGGTAACTGGCCGCGGATCATTGGACCGGGGGCGTGCCAAACGCCAAGCTGCAAACGCCAGACTGAAAAGTAGCAACGCAACGGCGAACCAAAGCGGTCCCGTGGAGCCGATGAATTTTCCCGTACGAAGATAATTAACATAAAACTCTACCGGAGGGCCGAAATTAAAGTCCCACGGATTCAATCCCAGCAGAATGAACGGATGAATCAGCAACATGTAAAGCAATGCCGGAAGCCCGAGACGAAGTAGTCGCTCGCGGACGAAGGCACGTACTCCGTGACGGGCGATTGAGTTGTACGCAAAATAAGCAGAAATAAAGAATAACAGACCCATGAAAAATGACTGGAGATGAGCCTGCCAGATGATGAACGGAACCTTCTCGGCCAGTGTAGGTTCTTGTGCACTCATAAAGTACCAATCGCCAACATGGCTATAAGTCACGCAGACATGGAGGTTGACGACCAAGATAATCAGCAAAGTACGAAGATTGTCGATCCATGGTAGACGGACAGTAGTGGATGAAATCATACGAGCACCTTACGAAATGAGGTAGCGCAGCCCAGCCTATGAAGGTAAAGTGGGTCACGCATCATGGCACAACACAGTTGGTAAATCAATATTGAATGGATCTAAAGTTTGAGGGTCGGCAAGGTGCCGTTTCACGCTCTATATTTTATACATTCACTCTTGATACTGAGCAATCGCGGTGATCAGAGTTGACTGCTTATTTGTGTATCGTTCGACACGAACCATGCTTTTTCTAAAAATCAAAACTGATCTGCGTGTTGACCTTGGCGGATTTCCGGCTCTCTGTTCTAATGCGAGAGTTAGTGCGGGAGCCGTGGCGTTCAAGAATCTCATTTTTTGCAGCGCGAACATCGGGTTGAACGCGGCGAGCATGTAGACGAATTTTTGCAATACGGGTAGCTTTGTCGAGATCAACTGGTGGGATAGGCCAGAATTGCTCACCAGAGCCTTGGTCTCCCACTGTAACACCACAATATCGTTGAACATCAGGCGGCATTTTCCAAGGCTCAAATAACCAACTGTCGGGTACCTTGCGTAATAGTGGCAACCACCGCCGGACGAACCGCCCCTCCGGATCGTGATCACGAGCTTGTTTGATCGGATTGTAAACGCGAGTGGTGTTAATGCCTGTGGTGCCAGACTGCATTTGCATCTGGCTCCAGTGAATACCTGGTTCGTAATCCACAAACTGGGATGCCAACCAATCCCCTACCGGCTTCCAGTGCAGCCACAGCGGATAGGCCGCCACTGAAACCAGCATGGCGCGCATCCGGAAATTTAGCCAACCAGTTTCTCTGAGCATGACAACGCAGGCATCTACCAGAGGCCAGCCGGTGCGATTCTGGGTCAATGCTAAAAAATGTTCCTGGTTCCACTCGACCTCGCGCAAACCATCATAGCCACGATGCATATTGCACCATTCTATTTCAGGCTCACTCTCAAGCTTTTGAATAAAATGGCAATGCCAATGAAGACGACTCAGAAATCCTGCGACCCCCTTGGCTGCACGTGACTCTGGGGGCAATTGCTCCAGCTTCTTGGCTGATGCCTGCACCACTTCGCGCATGCTCAAGCACCCCCAGCTCAGATAGGGTGACAGTCGGGAGCACGCACTCGGTGCACTTAGAGGCGAAGATATGCCGCCTCTATAGGTCGCACTTCGCTCATTCAGGAAAGACTCAAGTAAAGCGAGTCCTTGGGCTCTACCACCCATTTGCATCTGGGCAGGCTGATCTTCAGCGCGCTGCCAGTTTTCCCACGCGGGCCAGGATTCAGTAGCCCAAGGCAAGTTAACAGCATCCATGGAGACCAAAACTTCCTGAGGACGGTTCATCAAGGTTGCCCATTGACTATTCCATTGATCACGTTTTGACAGACCACGGATTACACCATGTTGACGAAATTCGTGCCAGGCAATTTTATTAGCTTGACACCATTTTGCCACCTCCAAATCGCGGGCATAGGTCAATGCATTTCCGGTCTCCTGATGCGAGTAAATTTCTGCCAGGGGCAGCGATTGGTGTAGCCGATTCAGCACATCGACGACTTCGCCCGTGACCACATACAACCGTGCACCCAGCAATTGCAATTGCCTGTAAAGATCGCGCAGGCAATCGCGTAAAAACACAAATTGACGCTGGGAACTGTCGGGACTTAGCCATACTGACGGTTCAATAATATACAAGCACAATACTGGCCCCAACTGCGCGGCTTTCGTCAGCGCCTCATGGTCATGCGCTCGAAAATCGCGTTTGAACCAGACCAGTCGTGTATTCATAGAGGAAAGTGCCGTCAACTTAGTTAATCACGGCGCCCATTCGCGCCAATTAGTTGATTGCTAGGATAACCTATTTCAAATTTTAGAGGCTGCCTGTACTTCCGGCGACAATCAGAGTGTTCGTAATGCGCTCAATTGCCATTGGCAACTATTCCTTCGAGTATGTAAGACCGCCAAATTTTACCCCTGTAATATGCCAAAGAAATATTACATCGCGCTCCGTTTCATCACTTAGAGAATGAATCCATTCTTCTTCGGAATTTTCAAAATATGGCATGAAATTTATAGAATCAAGGGAGCGCCATGATGGCGTAACTGCGTTGTCTGGTTTTGTCCGAACTGAGCCATCAAGCCCGAATATGGGTAAATAATTCCCCCAGCGTCAAATCATCACTCCATATCGTTTCTAAATCTAGCGCATACTGTTTCTTAAGGTCGTACGTCAACGTCTCAAATTCCAATACGTCAGGCAGCCACCGCCTCGGATATAAGCTTCGATAGACGTCCAAGATTTTATCGTCAGGTCGAAACTTCAGCTTATCTTTATCCGCAAATGCAAACGCGGAAACGAACATTAAAAAGAAAGAGCGGATTTCATCTTTTGATGCAGTTGGAAACGTTCGTCGCCAGCCCCTGCCCTCGCAATTGCGGAATCGATAAGTGCGAGGCAGGCTCGTCCAGTATTTCGCTGAAATCAGCATGCCGACACTTACCAGACCCGAAATGAGAGCAATACACAAGCTACGCCTCCGCATCGTGTTAGGTTAGAGGTGGATACATTTGCTTCACTCCTAAAGCGTTTGAGTACGAAGGCCAAGATGCTGGTAAGGAAATCTCTCCAGTGTATATGATTGGCGAAGAGGCGCATGAGGCTAGCAAGGTATGCTGCATAAATCTTGCTCGTCTAATCTCAATCAAATGAGTCCGTTGGCGTTCGAGAAGTTACAAACTGGAAGTTAAAAGACGTCTACGAAGGTCGGGGAAGTCCATTGTGTATTTTATTTATATTTTCTCTATAACTCGCATACAAGTTCAAACTGCGGCGTATAAATTTCATCTGCAATTTGCCGGCAGATATTGGGGATTGATTCCTGCACCGCGACATGACCAGAGTATCGTACCTCTATCGTCCACAGGCTGGAGCAGAATTTTTTTATTGATTAAAGGACTGAAATTTAAAACCAACTCTATTTCATTTGTTGTTGAATTCAATGAAACCTTGCTGATCAATTTGGAGGAGTAGGAAAAATCAGTTTGAGCTAAATCTACCGGAAGACGACGATTTTTTTCGATATAGCTTTCAACGCCAGATTCTGCTTGTCTTGCGACTTCCATGACTTCAGCAACTTTCGCTTTTATTGTGTAGGTCTGATAGGCTGGCAGTGCAATCGCCGCAATTATGCCTATGACGGGAACCAGTCCTAGCAATACCACTCCAACGAGAGCCAGGCCAGATAATTTTGGGCGTTCGTTTGTAATAAGATCCTTTGTGCCCTGACACAAGAATATGAGATTAACAATCGGTACTATCAGCCACCATCCGCTCCTACCTGTGTCGTGCATTCTGCGAACTCCGACAGAAATTGAAGGGATAAATAGCGCTAGTTTATAGATTATGGGGAGTGCCCCATTTTGATTAAGCAAGGTCATGTCAACAACAAATATAGCAATTGATATGAGGATGTTATAAAGAAAAAACATCCAATATTCTTTACGAGTGGAGCACCCGCTGAAGTTTGCATAGTTTTTCAATGCTTCTACGTATTCATTCGCCATACCAATTTCCCTGTTTCTGACAATGTTGTTTGTCGATGTTATTGATAGTGTTAATACTGGTCTCAATATTAATTTGATTGATTAGTTTTATTGTTTAGTTTCATTGCTTAAGATTAATTTTTACAAGCTGGTTTTACACTTTAATTAAAGTTGAGTTGTTGATTGTGGTGGGATGCTGTAATTTAGTCAATCTTAGATCGATTCGGATCTCACCAAAGACTGCAAGCTAAATAAATATTTCGTTGGATAACTATGAACACCAATTATTTTGCAAATCGCCGGATGGTGATATTGGCGGGAACATTCGCGCCTCTCATCACTGCCCTCCCCGTTTATGCGCAGACGGCACCAGAAGATATCGGGACATATTCGACTGAAACAGCACTTTCAGAATTGGCACAATTGGAAAAAAGCCTTGGTGGAGTGCTGGGTGTATTTGCGTTCAATTCGGCCAATTCGACTCAGTTAGCTTCTCAGGCGGATGTACGTTTTCCGGTGTGTAGCACATTTAAGGTGATTCTTGCTTCGGCTATTTTGTCTCTTAGTTCTCGGATGACAGATCTTTTGCAGCAGCGGATTTTTTATAAGAAAAGTGAACTCGTCAATTATTCGCCTGTTTCAGAAAAACACATTAGCGATGGAATGACAGTCGCAGAGCTCTGTGCGGCAGCGATTCAATTTAGCGATAACAGTTCAGCTAATTTGTTGATGAAAATATTGGGGGGGCCAAGCGCAGTGACTGCTTTTGCTCGATCGATTGGTGACAAAGAGTTCCGTCTGGATCGTTGGGAAACTGAACTCAATACGGCTTTACCTGGCGATTTGCGCGATACATCAACCCCAAGAGCGATGGGGAATAGTTTGCAACGACTCTTATTAGGAGATGCTTTGAGTGTCGGACAACGCAAGCAATTGAAGGGCTGGTTAATGGGCAATACAACTGGCGCGACCAGAATCCGGGCAGGTATTCCGGCCGACTGGCAAGTTGGAGACAAGACCGGGACTGGTGATTTTGGCACTGCGCACGACCTTGGTGTTATCTGGCCACCAGGACGTGAACCTGTCGTGTTGGCGATTTACACGCGCTTACATGAAAAAGATGCCAAGGCTCGCAGTGATGTAATTGCTTCAGCTGCACAAATTATTTCGAAGTGGATCTGATGTTGTAAGTCGCATTTGCAATGAACAGGGAAATATTGCGATGTTTGCCTGTCCATTATCGATTCATTACCGATTCATTGCATATTCGTTTCCTGATTTTCTCTACACATGTAAATTAAGGGAAGCGTATATCAACTAGAGTTGAACATCAGTCTCACTACGTTGCTGCTGCCAAGGCTTCTTTAATTTTTGGAATAGCCTGCAATCCAGCCTGAAAGCCCGCCGCAATCAATTCTTTACGTGCTTGAAAATCGGTGCTTGAGAATTTCTTCAAGTCAGGATGAATCAAGATATCGGCTTTTTCTGCTTCCATACGAATTAATGATTGCCCCATGATGTCGAACGATTGCATCAACAATTCAAACATACCGTACAAATTGGTATTGTCATTTTGGGCGCTGACATCAACCGCAATCACGATATTGGCACCAAGTGTTTTGGCCACGTTTACTGGCAAGGGGCTAATCAATCCACCATCCACAAATTCATCAGAACCCAGCCGTGCAGGGATAAAAACGCCGGGCATACTACTTGAAGCGCGAACGGCAAAACCAGGGTTTCCATTGCGGAATAGGTTAACTTTTCCTGTAATCAAATTGGTAGCAACGGCACAAAATGGAATCGGAAAGCTTTCTATCGGTTTCGATTGCAGGTATTGATTCACGACGTTTTGCAATGCACTGCCAAGCACCATGCCACGTTTGGAGCCGACTGATAAATCAATGACTTCAAAATCTTTGAGTTTAAGGGCAACTTCTTCCATTTGGATACCAGTAAACCCCGCTGCGTAAAATGCACCGATGATACTGCCTGCACTAGTGCCAACAACTAAGTCGGGGCGTATCTTATGTTTCTCTAAAGCCTGTATCACACCAATGTGAGCAAAGCCACGTGCAGAACCGCCACCCAGAGCTAATCCGAGTTTGGCCGGACGGCCTGTCGCGACTGATTTACTGGCAACGATAGGATTGCTGCTATTTTTTTGCATTGCACCGGCTGCAAAAGGAAGACTGGCTCCCATCGCCAACATCAAGCGTCGTTTGATTTGAGTTGTCATTAAAAGCTTTCTATTTTTCAGGTGCTTGCAATAAGCCTTGGTCAATCAGACTTTTTAATCTGCTAAAAGCGTTTTCAAAGGTGCTTGGCGATTCGCCTTGAGTAATATTTTCAACTTTCTCGTCGATAATAATGATTTCTGTACGGCGATTAAATTTACGCCCTTCCTCGGTTTTATTTGATGCAACCGGATGGTAAAACGAATAGCCGGTGGTAGTCATTCGTTCATCGGGTACTTTAAGTTCCAGCAGCACTTTCTTTACCGCTTCGGCGCGTTGTTCTGATAGTTTTTGATTTAGTCCGGGATTGCCGATGTTATCGGTATGCCCTTCAACTGAAACGATTTTGTTGGTTTTGTTTTTCAAAAGATAGGCAACACGTTCCAGATAAGGACCTGAGAGTTGCAAATTAATATCTGCTTTGCCCGTTTCGAATAGCACATTATCTGGCAACACGATTTGCACGCCGCGATCCAGTTGCGCTATCGGTAGAACAGGTGTGTCAGATTTTTTTATCGTTGGTGCAGGCGTGCTGCAAGCAGCAATGCTCATTGAAAATACGGCAGAGACTAGCAACGTAAAGTGTCTTTTCATTCGGAAATCCAACTCTATAAATGATAGAAACTTCATTATTCCATAACAGATGTCTTGTCTTATCAATGTGTCACAATCGTTTTCAATCAATGACAACATTGCAAAAAAAGTGAGTTTTTTTAAAATCTGTCTTCAGGCTTTTTGATTTTTTTTGCACATAGGATCCTACGAAGGAGCGAATGAGGCTCAATGTAGATGGCAAACTTTCCTGGTGTCGCCATGCAAATGACGGGGACTTACCAGGGAATGTTCATCATTGGCGAGATATAGAAAAACTGGACAGAAATACCAGGTGTCCCGAAGGCAACTGCTTTAAACAGCAAAATGGATGACGAACGCTGACGTCTCAGATCAAAAAAATCTTTAGTTCAAATTGAGACGTGAGAAATTATTTTTTATATATACCTGCTTCCAGAATAATTTCTCCACTTTTGACAATGTAAGTCGATTTATTTTCTACTTGTTGTGTCAGCGGGTTGTTATAACGATAGTCTACCCAACCCTTTCCCTTCGTTTTAGCCAGAGTCAGAATATCTTTGCGATATAGTTTTCCGTCGGCATCAGGTAATTCGAGCATATTCTTGCCGATGAGCTTTGGATTGATGGGATGAGCCAGGATGACTCCATCAATACCACGGACATAGAGGTAAATGTCGCCTTTTATAAAATCTGGATTTTTGTTATTAATTTCATTGACTAAGGCTTCTTTGCCATTTTTTTCCAGATAGCTCAGACCTTTTTCAACCATTGCAATTGCATCGGCAGGAACATCAGCGGCCAAGGTGAAATGAACGACGCAGGAAAGAAAAAGCAAGGCAATCGGCTTGAGTATTGTTTTCATGATAAATGCCCCCAGATAAGCACTAAATTCTGCAATATTCATTCGATAACTAAGACGATCACTATTTCGACTGTCGTCGGAACGACTGTAACGAAGGGCTCAATCGGATAATTCAACAATTTCCCTTGTGATCAAGAATTAGTATATACGGTTCTTTATTGACGATCAGGCAAATCTCTTCGATACGCGTTAAAAGCATACGGTTTCCGGGATAAAGAGTGCCGAATTTGGATTATTTGCTGGAAATCCCCTATGACAAGACTCTGTCATATAAATATGTCTGCAATGAAGCCTACTGAGCAATAATATTCTGCGTATTCTATGTGATAATAAAAAATTATTTTTGAATTTTTACAAGAAAAATATAGCTTTTCTTCAGGGGATGAATCAATTTTTCTGGATTTAAAATAAAATTCTTCAAGCTTTTTTTGCTGCACTGACAGTAAGAAAGTGAATGAATTCACTAACAATATTACAAATTCCCTTATCGCTTTTATGTCTTTGTTAAGCAGCACACAGTTGAATCCTCAGATTTTGTATGGTAAGTCCAATACTGATCTGATCCGCCATGAGACTCTCGCAGACCTGTTGGAGAATACCGCTCATCAAGTTCCAGAAAAAATCGCGTTGGAATTTCAACAGCAGCGGATAACTTATGCTGAACTCAATGCCCGTGCAGACCACATAGCTTCAGCGCTGATGCAGGGAGGCGTGCGTCCTGGACATATCGTAGGTTTGTGGTTGCCACGTGGCATAGACTTATTGGTGATGCAGGCCGGTATTGCCAAAACGGGAGCAGCATGGTTACCGTTTGACGCGGATACGCCCATTGAACGCATCGCCGTTTGTCTGGCCGATGCACAAGCGATTGGTCTCTTGACTTGTAGCGAGTTTGTCGATGTATGCAATGGTTTATCTTGCAAACTGTGGACTGCCGAAGCGATAACTGCTTCACCACAAAACGGCCTGTTACGACGCCAAGCGGCATCGCCTGATTTTCCTGCCTATGTCATCTACACCTCTGGATCAACTGGCAAGCCCAAAGGGATATTAGTTAATCACGCCAGTATTTGTCATTTTTTGCGCAGTGAAAACGCGGTTTTAGGAATCAAAGAGTCTGACAAGGTATATCAAGGTTTTTCTGTGGCTTTCGATATGTCATTCGAAGAAATTTGGATTAGCTATTTGGTCGGTGCGAGTTTGTGGATTGCACCGAAAGAAATTACCGCTGACCCAGATGCCTTGCCGTTGGCGTTAGAGGCAAATCATATTACGGTATTACATGCAGTGCCTACCCTGCTGGCCTTGTTTTCAAAGGATGTTGATAGCCTGCGTCTGATCAACCTGGGCGGAGAAATGTGCCCAGAATCACTGGTCAAGCGCTTTAGTCGACCGGGGCGCCAGATGTTCAATACCTATGGGCCGACCGAGGCAACAGTATCCGCTAGTCTGGCTAGACTCGTTGCGGATCAACCAGTGACGATTGGCACGCCTTTACCCAACTATTCTATGATGGTGATTGCGACCGACATTGAAAATGGCTTGCGTTTATTGCCATTGGGTGAAACCGGTGAGCTATGCATCTCTGGTCCCGGGGTGGCGATTGGTTACCTAGGTCGTCCTGAACTCACTGCAGAAAAATTTTTAGATAACCCATGGGCGACAGTCGAAAACGAACAGCGTTTGTATCGTACGGGTGACCTCGCTTGCATTCAAACTGATGGTAGCATTCAGTGTCTTGGTCGTGCTGATGATCAGGTGAAGATTCGCGGTTTTAGAGTTGAACTTGGTGAAATTGAAGCAGTTCTGGCACAACAGCAAGGCGTGGGGACGGTCGCGGTTATTCTGCGGCAAGATCAGGGTATTGATCAGATCATGGCTTTTATTATTCGTGACGATTTGCCAGGCAATCCGGGCGAAGGCGAACGTTCTGAAGCTGAATTTAAAACGATTTTAAGAACCCAATTAAGTCAGCTTTTACCACCGTACATGGTGCCCTCCAGATTTGAATTTTTATCTGAAATGCCGCGCCTGACATCTGGGAAAATTGACAGAAACACCCTAAAAAAAATGGAATTGGCGGTGGCGCTCAGTTCTGGCGAATCCGATACGCCTGATAATAAAACTGAAGAGATTTTATTTGCGACCTTAAACACCCTTTTCCCTGGACAAGCTATTCGTCGTACTGCTGATTTTTTTGTTGATCTCGGCGGACACTCATTGATGGCAGCGCGTCTTGTTTCGTTGCTGCGCAAACATAGCCGTTTTGCGTATTTCAAAATTGCAGACATTTATCAGCAACGAAGCATAGGAAAAATCGCTGAATTATTGGAAGTCGCGGGCGCGGCTCAGGATGTGATGAGCGAAGAGCAAACCGACTGGACACCGCCGTCTGGCTGGAAACGATGGATATGTGGCGCGGCACAGGCGTTGGTTATTCCATGGCTGGTGGCAGTACGGATGGTGCAATGGCTGGCGCCGTTTTTTACTTATCACTTTTTAACTGGCGACCCTGACGATTCTAATATCAGGGCGATATTATTTTCTGTTGCAACATTTTTACTGCTCACACTCGCTGAGTTTGGGATTGCAATCGTTGGAAAATGGCTCATTGTTGGTCGTCTCAAGGCTGGACGTTATCCATTATGGGGCATCGCTTATTTCCGCTGGTGGCTGGCTGATCGTCTGGTTGAAGCGGCGCCGACTTATATGCTGAGTGGATCTTCCCTGTATCCCTTATGGCTGCGTGCGCTGGGGGCTAAGATTGGTAAGGACGTCACGATAGGCTCGATTACCTTACGCGCGCCAGATTTACTACATATTGAAGATGGCGTCAGCATAGGCAGTGCAGTCAACCTGGAAAATGCGCGAGTACAACATGGTGAGTTGATTCTTGGTTCTATTTCTTTGAAAAAAGATGCATATGTCGGTTCATATTCTGTACTGGAAGGAAATGTCCGCTTAGAAAATGGCGCGCATCTGGATGGTCAATCAGCCTTAGCAGATGGCAACGTCATTCCGGCATATCGGGTGTGGAAAGGTTCGCCAGCAAAAGACTATGCTGCGTTTGATCAAAGTAGCGTGCAGGCACGTCCACTACTATCCCGCAAACGAGCACTCGGAGAATTCCTATTTTTTATCGCTGGTGCATTAATGATCGGCGCGCTCTTCTTTGTTCCGGTATTCCCCAGCTTTGTCATCATTGACTGGTTTGATAATGCGGACACATTCCCGTGGTTGCAGAGTAGCTCTATACCATTTCAATTAACTAAATATTTCGTTCTGGCATTTCCTGCGACAGCAATCTTGATTTTGTGTACTGCTCTGCTTTCGGCTGGCATACGCTGGTTTATTTTGCCCAAATTAAAACCGGGCATCTATAAGGTACATGGAAATACCTATTGCCAAAAATGGTTGGTAAATCAAATTCAAGAATCAAGCTTACACGTCTTGCACGGGATCTATGCGACAGTCTTTGCACCATTCTGGTATCGCTTGTTAGGCGCAAAAGTTGGTAAAGGAGCTGAGATTTCCACCGCGCTGGGGGTGGTACCAGACATGCTGACTTTAGGTGATGAGACATTTATCGCCGATGCGGTTTTGCTTGGTGACGAAGAAATTGATTCAGGCTGGATGCGCATGCAACCTACTGTCATTTCGAGACGGAGCTTCGTAGGTAACGGCGCATATATTCCAGATGGCACTATCTTGCCTGAAAATGTATTGATTGGCGTGCATAGTTGCGCCCCTGATAATGCATTAATGAAAGATGGTGATACATGGTTAGGATCACCTCCGATACATTTACCAGCGCGTGAAGAAACCAAAGGTTTCCCTGAAAGCTTAACGTTTAAACCTTCATTTTTCAGACGCATAGGACGCGGTCTGGTCGAGGCATTTCGCATCATCGCGCCGCATGCGATTGTAATTGCGGTCGGTTATACAGTAGTGCTGAATTTAATGCCCTTGGCAGGTGATGATCGTTGGATGGAAGTGTTTCTGTCTTTGTTGATTGCCGGTTTGCTTTATGGCGTTGGCAGTTTTGGCTTTGTGTTGGTATTCAAGTGGCTGCTGATTTATCGCTATAAAAAAGCCAGTGTGCCGATGTGGACCCCATTTGTATGGTTATCCGAAGGCATTACTAATTTATATGAAGGAGTCGCAATCCCAAATTTTATGCGTTATCTGCGCGGTACGCCTTGGCTTCCGGTTGCTTTTAATTTATTAGGATGCAAGATGGGAAAAGGGGTTTATTTAGATACAACAGATATCACGGAGTTTGATTGCGTTAGTATTGGTGCATATTCCGAGGTGAATGCCCTTGCCTGCCCTCAGACGCATTTATTTGAAGATCGCGTAATGAAAATTGATCACGTTGTTATTGGCGAGCGCGTCTACATGGGGCCTCGTAGTGCCGTCTTATACGGAGCAGAGGTGGGTAACGGCGCTAGTTTGGGTGCGTTAACACTAGTGATGAAAGGTGAATTCATTCCCGCCAATTCACAATGGCGCGGCTGTCCTTCCGCTATGATGACGTCTTAATTCTGCCATTAGCGCTTTTTATGGAACAGCATTTACCTGCGTTTTTATGGCCACTCCAGTCACAGGCAGCTCTGGGGTGTTTTGCTGCGAAAGATATTGTCGTCATTTATGTCGCGATTCCGGAAAATATTGAACGCGATGCGGCCAGACAATCTCTACGTCTCGCCATCACAGAAATGTTGGTTGCAGCATTCAATTGCCCCGCGCAAAAAATTCGAATCACAAGCGTGATCGCTAAAGGGGTACATGCGTTTGTTGCCGAACGAGAGCTATTTATCTCTATGAGTTACGAGACTGGAATTGCTATTGCCGCTATCAGCACCAAAAATCAAAATGGCATCGATATTTTGCGGCTTGTGCCAGAAATAGAATGGAAAGACCTTGCTCAACTATATCTGGGTAAACAAAAAACCTTAGAAATTCTTGCTACTCCGCTGCCAAACCAGTATAGATTATTTGCAAAATATTGGACGCAACTTGAATCTACATTCAAATCTGACAGAAGCACGCTGACTGAATACGAAAACCAAATCAGCGCCGCAAATAGCCATATATTTACTGACACTGAATTGTTTTCTCTTCACGTTCCCGATGCCTATGTTGCCAGTCTTGCTTTGTCGGCAGGCGCTTAAGCGTTGTCCAAAGAAACAGCTTTTACCCTTGATGATTAGTATCGTTCGCAAGCTACGATACTAATCTCCTTTGGGCTGTTCTTCTCAACCAGAGTTATTTTGAGTTGCCTTGAGTTGCCTTAACTACTCTATGCTGTGTCAATATGCGTTAATTTTCTTTGATAAATTTATAACACATCACCATTTTGCTTTAGACAAAATAATCAGCCACTTTTTGCAAAACAACATTTCTAAATGCCCTGGCTGCACGCCCGTAGAGCAATCCAAGACAGGGTTTACATGGTAAGCACGTTGTCTGTAATCACGACATACAAAAATCTCACGGCGCCCCAAACGCATCAAAAAAGAGGTTGGTGCCAATTGCAAACTGAATCGTGTATCGAAAGCTTGTTGTATGTATGCCATGGTGAATCTCCGTGTCGGTAGATAATACAAAAATATTATGAAGGACATCTTCGAAACTTCTTATAATCACTTTGCTCGTCTTTTGTCCATAGAAAGTACTTTAACACAAAATACTGTATATACAATCAGTATTTGTTTTATTGTTGCATATCGCTGACATGTAAAAATCTCTTCAAAATATCTGAAATGCTTGCTGGTATTGACTTAGGAGGCATTTCCATTGGGTCTTAAAAAATATTTTGAAGTTTCTGGCTCAAGGCAATATACTGTATATTTAATCAGTATATTGCCTTATGTTTAGTCAAACTCCATTGCCAATCAGTCGCACTCATTTGCCAGGTGGGATGGAGAGTCTTCACCCTGATATTTGGCGCGCATCGCAATTAGCCCACGATAACCATGCTACGTTGAGCAGCGGCTACGTGGCGTTGAATAAAGAATTACCAAATGGTGGCTGGCCTTTGGGGCAACTCATTGAGATTTTGGTTGCACAAGCTGCCACGACAGAAATCAAACTGCTATTACCTGCTTTAAGAAACTTAGGGAGTCGTCCCGTTGCGCTACTCGCACCACCACATATCCCGCTAGCCTGTGCTTACCAGACAGAAACGAGCATGAACATTCCTTTACTATGGATAGCCAGCGCTAAACACATCGACAGTTTGTGGGCTGCAGAGCAAATTCTTAAAAATGGTAGCTGTGGCGCCTTATTGTTCTGGCAAACACAAATTAAAACGGAAGCCTTGCGACGATTACATTTGATCGCTCAAAAATCGCAAACTTTGTTTGTTGTTATACGCCCCTTGCAAGCTGCACAATCGCCATCTCCCGCAGTGTTGCGACTGGCGCTCAAGCCTCAGGCATCGGGAATACAAGTTGATATACTCAAGCGGCGTGGTGCTGTCAGCGATACACCTTTGTTTTTATACCTGAACAATCACCCTTACCTGACTCTGAGATCTACTGAATATACACATCCCGACAAGATCAACAGGTTTGGTAAAGACGTTGATTTTCTCAGTAGTTTAAAAAATGAATTATCAAAAGAGGCAGCAAAAGATCTACACAGTTCTGCTGGCGTTAAATGAGTTACCGCTATGTCTGACACCATCCGCTTCAACAGAAAAGCACCGATCAACAAACCTGCACTGCACAGCGAGACATTGTGGATTGCGGTGCATTTACCGGCACTACAGCTGGAAGTATTTGATCCGCTTTGGCAGCAAATAAAGTGTGAATCTGCGAGCGTCGTCTTAAGACAAAACCGCGTGATAGCTATGTCGGATGATGCACGCAAGGCAGGTGTGCGAGCTCATATGCGACGTGGTGGCGTGCAGATGCTCTTGCCGGAGGCGCAGTTTTTTGTACAAGATAGTGAAAGAGAAGCTGCAGCGATATCGGCTATCGCACTGGCTTTACTGCGCTACACCCCACAAGTCAGTATTGCCGACAATGCGAGCATCTTGCTCGACATCGGTGCCAGCCTTCGATTATTTGGTGGCTTACGCTCCTTGCGCCAGAAAATCCGATATACAGTTAACACCTTAGGCTATAGCCTGACAACAGGATGTGCGCCGACAGCCAAATCTGCATGGCTATTTGCCATTCACGCTGCACGTCATCAACACCGTCAACGTCAGGGGCATGTTTGTTTGCGGATATCACGTTTGCACAAGGCACTGGATCAATTGCCTGTACAGTTATTAATGAACGCACTTGCGTGGCAGGATTTTTTACATGGACTAGCCTGTTATCGGCTGGCAGATTTACGTGCCCTGCCACGTCCGGGTCTACAACGTCGATGCGGCAAGACTTTGCTGGAAGAGCTGGATCAAGCCTATTCTTTGCACTCAGCACCACAAATATGGGTAGTTGCCGATCCGGAATTTCATGCCAGACTTGAACTGCCAGATCGTCTGGACAGCACCGATGCCTTATTTAGTTACAGCCGCAATCTATTGTGCCAATTATCAGGATGGCTCAATGCGCATCATCTGGCGGTTAAACATCTACGTCTGGAATTGCAGCATGAGCGTGGTCGTCAGGCTGTGCCTCCGAGTGTGCTAGATATTCAACTCGCCGAAGCAAGTTGGCAAGAAACGCATTTGCTACCACTATTTAAAGAAAAATTGGCGCACATCAGCTTGCCGACAGCCGTAATTGCTCTCAGCTTGCATGCTCTTCATACGGTAGCGCTGGAAGTGTCTAGCGATTCTTTGTTCCCTGATACCTTGAGCAAGCCGGAAGAGCACCAACACTTACTGGCGCTCCTGGTAGCGCGGCTAGGTGCCAATCATGTGTTGCGCCCATTCCCCAAGGCAGATCACCGGCCTGAAATCGCTAATCAATGGATATCGGTGATGCACAACGATAAGCTATCCGATAAAAAAGTAGCTTCTACCTCATTATTAAGACCCAGTTGGTTGCTCAACCAGGCGATTGCTCTTGAAGTGCGCAGACATAAGCCCTGCTTTGGTTCTGAGTTAAATCTGATTTCCCCCGCCGAACGTATAGAAGCCGGTTGGTGGTCAGATCAGACGCAAGTACGAGATTATTTTGTCGCAGTAGATAGCAATCATGTGCGCTACTGGATTTACCGCGAACGGCCTTCGCATGCAGAAAATGCAGAGCCAAGCTGGTTTTTACACGGTATCTTTGGCTGACCTGGGCACAGTGGCATCATGAAATATCTCAACACGGGCTCAGCGAACGGCGCATCGACATCGACATCGACATCGATCCTGCCAGCCTATGCGGAATTATTCTGCCTTTCTAATTTTAGTTTTTTAGAAGGTGCGTCTCATGCTGAAGAATTGGTCAAACGCGCAGCCAAACTGGCTTATGAAGCGCTGGCGATCACCGATGAATGTTCCTTTGCCGGTATCGTTCGCGCACATGATGAAGCAAAGATACAAAAATTACCGTACATCGTTGGAACGTATTTCAAACTCAGTCAGCAAGATGCGGGTCTGCCAGAAACAACTCTCATCGCATTAGCAAGTAATCGCGAAGCTTATGGCAATTTATCAGAACTAATCACCTTAGCACGCAGCCGTTGCACGAAAGGCAGCTACCTGCTGACACACAAAGATTTGCATACACCGCCAGAAGGATATGAACATTTAGCTGGCTTGCCAGATTGTTTGCTGATTTTAGTCCCTGAGTATCCGGCCAAACCAGATATCCTGGCGACACAAGCCGCCTGGTGTACGCAACATTTCAGCGACAAAATCTGGATGGGTTTAAATTTATTATTGCAATCAGGTGATAGCTATCAACAACAGCAAGTCACTCATATTGCCAACAAATATTCGATGCCGGTGGTGGCACTTGGCCACGTTCTGATGCACGTGCGTTCTCGCAAACCATTGCAAGATACACTGACCTCAATACGCTTAGGAAAACCCATTGCTGAATGTGGCTATGCATTGGCGTCCAATGCAGAGCAGCACTTACGCTCACGACTCAGACTCGCCAATATTTATCCTGCGGACACCCTCGCTGAGACGATTCGAATCGCCAATCTATGCCAATTTTCATTGGATGAATTACGCTATGAATATCCAGAAGAAGTCATCCCTAAAGGTCAGACGCCTGCCGCTTACTTACGCAGCGAAGTCTATCTGGGTGCACAATTGCGCTATCCGCAAGGTGTATCAGAAAGTCTTAAAAAAACCATAGAACATGAACTGCATTTAATTAATGAGCTAGCCTATGAAGCTTATTTTTTAACCGTGCATGACATCGTCAAATTCGCTCGCAAGCAAGGCATACTCTGCCAGGGTCGTGGCTCGGCAGCTAATTCTGTGGTCTGCTATTGCCTCTACATTACCGAAGTCAATCCCGAAGTCAACAGCCTGCTATTTGAACGCTTTATTTCCAAAGAGCGCGGTGAGCCACCCGATATTGATGTTGATTTTGAGCATCAACGGCGCGAAGAAGTCATCCAATACATTTACCAAAAATATGGTCGCAATCGCGCCGCGCTGGCGGCAGCTGTACATACCTACCGACCGCGTGGTGCTTTACGTGAGACAGGTAAAGCACTAGGCATTGATGAAGCCTTCATCGATATGGCAGCCAAATCGCATCACTGGTTTGATAATAAGCATGATTTGTTGGCGCGCTTTACAGAATGCGGGCTCGACACCAACTCCATGCAAGCACAACAATGGGCTAGCCTGGCTAGTCAGCTATTACGTTTTCCACGCCACCTGTCACAACACAGCGGTGGCTTTGTGATTGCCAGAGGTAAATTATCCCGCTTGGTACCTATAGAAAATGCCGCTATGAAAGACCGTCGCGTCATTCAATGGGATAAGGATGATCTTGAATCGCTGGGGTTATTAAAGGTCGATATTCTGGCGCTCGGCATGTTATCAGCGCTCCAGCGTGCGTTTGAATTAATGAAAACCCTGCCTGGTAAGCCCACACGTATGCAAGACATTCCACGTGAAGACCCAGCGACCTACGCTATGCTGTGCAAAGCCGATACAATTGGCGTATTTCAAGTTGAGTCGCGTGCGCAGATGAGCATGCTGCCGCGCCTGAGACCGCGTGAATTTTATGACTTAGTAGTACAAGTAGCAATTGTGCGCCCGGGGCCGATACAAGGCGGCATGGTACACCCTTATTTACGTCGTCGTCAGGGGTTGGAAGTCGTTGAAACCTATCAAAATCCAGCGATGCAAAGAGCCTTGGGACGTACGCTGGGTATTCCTATTTTCCAGGAACAAGTGATGCAAATCGCAATGTTGGCCGCTGATTTTACCGCTGGTGAAGCGGATGGATTACGCCGTGCGATGGCCGCCTGGAAACGCAAAGGTGGGCTAGATGCTTACCATGACCGCATCGTCAATGCGATGGTCAAAAACAACTACACACAGGAATTTGCAGAGGCGATTTTTGAGCAAATGAAAGGCTTTGGGGATTATGGTTTCCCAGAGAGCCATGCCGCCAGCTTTGCCATTCTGGCCTATGTCAGTAGTTGGATTAAACGGCATGAACCGGCTGTCTTTTTATGCGCCCTGCTCAATTCACAACCGATGGGATTTTATTCCCCATCACAACTCATTCAAGATGCGAAAAGGCATGACATTCAAATCAGGTCGGTCGATGTGATGCATAGTAATTGGCACTCCTCTTTGGAAAAGTCCGATTCACCCGAGAGACTCAACGCTTATACACAAACCACCCAATCTTCCGTGCGTTTAGGTATGTCGCTATTGAGCGGCATGTCCGAAGCGGCCGCACTCAGAATACAAACAGCGCGAGCAAATGCCGCTTTTACCGATGTCGCTGATCTTGCAAGACGTGCGCAACTCAATCGCCATGATTTGCATGTACTGGCTGCCAGCAATGCCTTGCATAGCCTGGCGGGTCATCGTCGACAGGCTTTATGGTCAGCAGTCGGTGCGATGCCGGATAATGATTTGTTGCGTCCTCTGACGATACAAGAATATACGCCCACTTTGACACCGCCTAGTGAAGCACAAGAGATCGTCAGCGATTATCAAACGACAGGTTTTAGCTTGCTGCGTCATCCGCTGGCTTTATTACGCAAACAATTACTGGCGAAGCGTTTTTTACCCGCCAATATGCTAAATACCTTTCAGCAAGGTCAATTTGCCAGAGGTTGTGGCATCGTCACTGTCAGGCAGCGGCCAGGTACCGCCAAGGGCGTGATGTTTTTAACCATTGAAGATGAAACCGGCACTGTCAACATACTGGTGTGGCCCGCACTGGTAGAACAGCAGCGTCGTGAACTGTTAGGAGCAAGCCTGCTCGGCGTTTATGGGATATGGCAACGCGAAAACTCGGTCTGTCATTTACTGGCAAAGCGATTAGTAGATCTCTCTCATTTGTTAGGTCAGTTAGAAGTGGGGAGCAGGGATTTTTGTTAAAATGCCGACTACCAACAAGCCGAGATTCTTATCAAAGGTAGAACTTGAATACCAAAACCAGCAACACCATAGAACAACCCGTGCCCGAACTCAGCAACACAGAACGAAAACAACAACGGCAAAGTTTAATCACCGCATCGACTGCCCATGCAATACACGATGGGATGACTGATCTGATCTATGTGCTTCTGCCTATCTGGCAAAATCAATTTGGGATCAGCTACGCAATTGCCGGATTAATGCGAGGAGTCTACGCCGGATGTATGGCTGGTTTTCAAATCCAGGCAAGTAAACTTTCTGAAAAATATGGTCGTAAAACCTTATTGGTCGGAGGTACAGCATTGGCAGGCATCGCTTATTTAATCGCAGGACAAACCACCACCTTAATTGGTTTGATAGTTGCACTGGCATGGGCAGGCATAGGAGCGAGCACCCAACACCCCCTCGCCTCGTCCTTAGTCGCCGATGCGTATGAAAATGATAAATCACGCTCAAAATCTGCACTGGCCACCTATAACTTTGCGGGTGATATAGGCAAAATGGCGCTACCAGCCGCAGTTGGCGTTGCCTTGACATGGTGGAGTTGGCGTCAGAGCGTTGGATTTGTGGGGATATTTGGGCTCGCGGTCGCCATTTGGCTTAGCTGGGCGATACACGAAAAAAACCATGCACGGACAACTGCCGGAACCACATCGCAAACTAAAACAGAAGCTGAAAATGCCACAGCAGGAAGAAGCTCCTTATCCTATAGCATTGGTTTTCGCGCTTTACTCGCCACTGGTGTTGTCGATAGCGCCACTCGCATGGGGTTTCTGACATTTTTGCCGTTTGTACTAAAAGATAAAGGCGCTAATACCGCAACCATCGGATTAGCCCTATCTCTGCTATTTGTAGGTGGAGCAGCAGGCAAGTTAGTCTGCGGCTATCTCGGGCGTCGCATTGGTATGTTAAAAACCGTCTGGCTTACGGAAATACTGACCGCCATCGTCATCCTCTGTATCCTGCTGCTACCGCTAAACATCGCATTAATGACCTTGCCTGTTATTGGATTGGCACTCAATGGTACGTCTTCAGTCCTTTATGGCAGTGTGCCGGAACTGGTTCCTGCATACGACCGATCGCACGCTTTTGCGCTTTTCTATACAGGAACAATCGGCGGAAGCGCACTTTCGCCAATTTTCTTTGGCTGGCTCGGAGATCACACTAACATCGTTTTAGCGATGCAATGCGTTGCCGCGTTTGTTTGCTTGACTTTACCACTGGCATGGATAGTCAATCGCGAATTGCCAGAGTAATTCACATCTCACATTGAAACCATCATAAAAAAGCGCCCATTCAATGGGCGCTTTTCAGACTGAATAACGGGCACTTACTTTGCGCGTTCTTTTAAAACATTGGCTACCAAGGCGTCAATGACCTGAAATGTCGCCTGAGTCACCTCATTGCGATTCATTTTAGGGTTGCTTGCAGACAGCATTACAGCATTAGTCAGGTAACGACCATTCACAATAAAGGTTGGCGTATTATCGACCTCATAATTCTCAGATACTTTTGGTAAGCGCATTAGTGACGCTGATACAGAAAAAGAATTGTAAGCGTCAATGAACTTCGCTTTATCAATGCCGTTTTTGATAGCCCATTCAATATTATCATCGTCAGTACGTAAGCGTTGATGATCTATATGCCATGCCTTCAACACTTTCGCATGCATCGATTGTTCAAGTCCCAACGCTTCCAGAGTCAAAAATAAATGCGCCTCTGGATCCTTAGGGCCACTGTATGGCAAATGAATGCGGCGAAACTCAACATTACTGCCCTGCTTTTTCAACCATTCAGCAATATCTGGCTCAATCGCGTTACATGCAGGACAGTGATACATGAAAAACTCAATGACCTCCACCTTTCCTGGCACAGACTTTACCTCCTGCGGCAATTTTAAAGCAATGTAATCGACGCCTCTCACCGGTTCCGCCGGTGATGCCATACATAAGGATGAGATAAAAGCTAAACCAATCAAAGATAAACGAATAAAACGCATTATTTTCCTTCGTAAAAATAAGTAATCCACCTGACAACAATAACATAAGCCATTTATTATTTAAAACTATGGACTCATTTCATATGCCAGAATTGCCGTGTATTGGTCAGAGTCAAATTTTTTTCCCACAACCAGCATTTGCCCCTGAAATTCGGAGCTGTAGTCAAACGTAAAAAAGTCGCCGTCTTTATTCATCTCTTGCCAGTGATCCGTTTGCACCAACGCCATCTTTTCAAAAACATGGGCATTGATCTTAAACGTATATACACGGTTAAGCTTAAGACGATACATCACCGGTGCGAGTTGTATCGAAACCAAATGATACGGCAACTCAAACGTATGCACAAAGCCCCCAGCAAAGTCAGGACTTTTTGTAGCTTCCCACGCCTCTATCGGTGAAATATTACTGTGAAAAAATGTGGGCTCTACTTGTGGCAAAGATTCAAATTCGCGTTGTGATAAGTGCGATGTTCTTTGTAATTGCCATTGCTCATCAACCGGAAAGTGACTGAACACGAATTGTTCTGGCGGTGTTAAAAAGAACGCTTCAGATAATTCTTTTTTAAATTTTCCGTCTTTGATGTACCCTGCTCCCCAAGTCGAATCTATCAGATACCAATTCCCATTGATACGGATTGCGTTCCATGCGTGGTTCGGTTTATCGAAATGCTGACCTTGAGAAGTACCGTAAGCTTTTGCATAACCGGAAATACTTTTCACTTCCAGTTCAGCATCCTTTGCCATTTTTTCAAAGAGATTAGAAAATCCAAAACAAACGCTCATGCGCTTTTTCATGACGTCTTCAACACTCATGTCTTCCATATGGCCGGATAAAAAAGCATCCGCGTCATAAGTAATACGATCGGTAATCCAACGATAAATAGCACGGGCTTTTTCCGATTCTGTGTGAAGACCCTGTGTGAGATAGGCAACCAATAATTTGCGGTCTGCTTCTATTTCTGGAGGAGCTGCAAGTGCATGCGCATCAATCGCAACGATTTGTTGATCACTCAAATCATGTGCATCACAACTGACATTCAGAAAAAATAGAATCAAAAAGCTGCAAGAAAAAAGCGGATACGGGAAAAATCTGAAAAAGGCATTTGTGAGGTTCATGTCAGCACCAAAAATGCAAAGAAGGAAAGTCTAAGCTCTCTGGAAAATCGCCGGATTTATTATAGCTGAGTATCATCTTCTCGGACTCGCATCGCCCACTAAAAATTAATACTTAAATAACCACTAACGATATATTTTTTACTTTGGCTTTACAACGCAGGCTATCAAAAATATTTCAAAAAAACAAACAATAAAAACCTGCACGATAAAAAATGGCAACCTATTAAGGCTGCCACTCTTCTATCCAAAACATCAGGAAAGAATCAAATTACTCTTCGTCTTCCTGTTCCGGCATCTTTAATCGGCCAGTATGGTAATCGTACTCGTAGACTTCGCCATAACGGCCCCATTCAATCGCAACTTCCAATACACGTTTTGCCTCATCTGCCTTAAGGAACTCTTCCAGCAATTCCAACAGCGGTTGCTCAGATAAGCTACCAGTGGCTTCCATTTCCAATTTACGGCGAATATGAGCTGCTAATGGTACGTGCATCAATAATTGTTCGCCGAATAATTCTTGTTTTTCTGCCTGTTCTGCATCGAAGTACTTGCGACCCAGAGGCGTCAAAATAATATCGCCTTTTTCCAGTACAGCGAAACCTAACAAGCTCAACGCTTCATAAGTAGGGAACAGTTCTTCATCTGACAATTCTGCCTCTTCCGCCAATTGCGGCAAGTCGGCGCGACCATTGTATGGTGCCTCAGCGACCATATCCAGAATCGCTTCGATACGACTAACGTCAGTATCAGGCAGACGATAGCCAAGATGTTTGGAGCTTGGTACTTCAGAGCTGGCTTCGTGTGTGGTACGCATGGTCATCAAACCATACACTTCATCGATCAATGCCCGAACCTCTGCCGACTCGACATTACGTGGGCGCGGTAGATCAATTTTGACTTCACACCGAATCGTCCCCGGGTCGCTGGAAAGAATGATAATGCGATCCGCCATCACGACCGCTTCCTCGATGTTATGTGAAACGATCAAAATACCTTTCGTCGAAATTTTATCTTCATCCCACAATTCCAGCATGTCATTACGCAGGGTTTCACCAGTCAATACGTCTAGCGCAGAGAAAGCTTCATCCATCAACAAGATATCAGGATTGGTCACCAGTGCGCGGGCGATACCCACACGCTGTTTCATACCACCGGACAACTCGCGTGGCAACGCACCACCGAAACCTGCAAGACCAATCAATTCCAACACAGCATCAGCACGCTCTTCCCGTTCTTCGGATGGCACACCTTGCGCCTCCAACCCTAATTCAACGTTTTGTTGTACCGTCAGCCACGGAAACAAAGCAAAAGATTGAAACACCATCGCAACACCAGCGACCGGTCCAAATATGGGTTTATCACGATAAGCAACCTTACCTTTATCCGCAGGAATTAAGCCCGCCATAATACGCAGTAAAGTGGATTTACCGGAACCGGATTTACCAAGCAAAGCAACGATTTCGCCTTCTTTCAGTTGAAAATCTACTTTATCCAGGATCAAACGGGCCTTGCCGTCTGTTGCTTTGAAGGACTTAGCGACCTGCTGCAGGTCTATCAATAAATTTTGATTCATCTTTATTTCTTTCGGACGACATTCCGTCTACGTAAGCGGCAAAGGGTTTTAAGCAATTAAATAGTGATCACAAATTGATCCACATCATGATCATTAGCGAATACGATCTTCCGCCAACAAATACAATTTACGCCAGAAAAAACGATTCAATAAGGTAACAAAAATACACATCACGCCGATGCCCAAAGCAATGCGATGGAAATCACCGGTTTCGGTCATTTGTTTGATGTAACTACCCAAACCATCCGCGACCAGCGTAGTTTTACCCCAGGTCACATATTCCGCCACAATACTGGCATTCCACGAGCCACCGCTGGCAGTGATTGCACCGGTAATATAACTAGGGAAGATCGCAGGCAGGTAGACGCGCTTCCATTTCAGCCAGCCTTTTAAACCGAGATTATCTGCGGCCAGACGCAATTCATTTGGTATCGTCGCAGCACCAGCAACAACGTTAAACAGGATATACCACTGCGTACCAAATACCATTAATGGGCTAAGCCAGATGTTTGGTGTCAACTTAAACGACACCATCATAAACACGACCAGTGGGAACATCAGATTGACAGGAAACGCGGCAAGGAACTGTGCCACTGCCTGTACTTTTTGCGAGTACTGAGGCCGTAAACCTATCCATACCGAGATTGGCACCCACACCAATGAAGCTAATCCAATCAACAACATTACGCGAACCAGCGTAATCGTAGCAAGCCCGAAGACGTGGATTACTTCGCTCATCCCCACGTCACTATGAATAAAGCTGATCAGTCTGAAAATGGCAAGTAAAGTAATGACAATCAAAACCCCATCCCAAATACGGGACCACATAGGACTCATCGGCTTTTTCAATGCGCGCTCAGAAGTGCCATCGTAAGTAACACTAAACCACCCTAAACCACGGCTTAAAAATGCCCAGAAACTCTCTGTCCACGAACGCACCCAACTACTATTACGCATCCAATCCAGTAACCACGATTGCTGCGCCGTTTCGCCTTGCGATTCTTCAAAGCGGAATTTATCTGCCCATGCCAATAATGGGCGGAAAAATAATTGATCGTAGAGAAGAATACCCGTCAACATTGCAGCAATTGCCCACGCAATTGCATAACCATCCTTGGCTTCGATGGCGACCGCTATATACGAACCAATACCAGGCAATTTGATGTCCTGACCTGCCACAGATATCGCCTCAGCGGCAACCAAGAAAAACCAGCCGCCAGACATCGACATCATCATATTCCACAACAAACCCGGCATCGCAAATGGAAATTCAAGACGCCAGAAACGCTGCCAGCCTGAAAGTCTGAAAATATGTGCGGCTTCTTGCAATTCCGAAGGCACGGTGCGCATTGATTGATACAGACTAAAAGCCATATTCCAGGCTTGCGAAGTGAAGATAGCGAAAATTGCAGCACATTCCACCCCTAACAAATTTCCAGGAAATAAAGCAATAAATGGCGCAATCGCAATCGCCTGAAAGCCCAGAATTGGCACCGACTGCAAAATATCCAATGCAGGGATCATGATCTTTTCTGCTGCGGCGTACTTCACCGCAATCGCTGCAAAGGTCAAGCTGAACAGCAAAGAAAATCCCAGCGCAGTAAACATGCGCAAAATAGTTCTGAGCAAATAGTAAGGAAGGTACCAAGGATCGAGAGAAACTTGCAATGCTTCACCAACCGAAAACGGTCGACTCATCTGCATTGCAGCAAAAGCAAAAATACTGAGTAAAGCCAGAATCAGAGGCAGTAGAGCCCAGTCCCAACGATTAGGACCTTTGTCATCAACGACCACATCGTCACGCGTCTGGAGCTTGAATAGTTCAAACATGCATACCACCTTGCAGCAAGCGTTTCATCAAAAAAGCATCATTCATATGCAACAAATTACCTCCTCAGTTACTTAGGCTTTACCAGTAACTCCGGGATAAATTATCGTCCAATGATCGTGCAAAGATTTGCACGCCAAAACGACAGATCGATATCAACGAATCAGGTAGAAAAACCAGCGTTTGCTGAAAGAACTACTACCCACTATTTAGCAAGGTAGCAGCAGGATATCTGCGGTTACATCGCCGTGTTGTGGTCGAAGCGTGATCGACAACTATAACCATCCACAGAACGAATTCCAATGAGAAGAAGCCCGCACTTTAACACAGGGAGAGACCTGTCCACAATATGACGCAGTGCAAAATAATCTTTATATTTAAAACCGCTGAACACCGCGAAATCATTGATAATTCGCGGTAATCTGTACGACTATTTTTGAGACATCGACATACGATTTTTTAACAACGAAATGAGGTCATTTCGTTCACTTTTATTGGCAAAATCGAGCGCTGTCATACCAGCGTCATTTTTAAGGTTTATGTCTGCACCAGCATCAATTAACATTTTCGCTGTATCGTACATCCCAAAATTTAGTGCCATCATTAAAGGCGTGGTTTTATTTGGCGATTCAGAATCAATATATGCAGCATGCTCCAGCAATAAACTCAGTGTTTCGACGTTACCACTGGCAGCAGCATAATGCACGGCAGCCCAACCTGGTTGATTGACTTCAGCACCAGCCGCAATCAATTTCTTTACCGCTTCCACATTACCTAAAAAGCTCGCCAACATCAGCGCCGTGTCACCATTGCGTGCATGCTGCTCTAGTTTAATATCCGATGCACTCAACAACGTATCAACCACTTTCATTGATTTTTCTCTGATTGCAATCATCAATGCTGATTCACCGCGCAGCGTATCAACCGAATTCGGATCCATACCACGTTGCAATAAACTACGAACGGTTGTAACGTCATTAAATTTCACCGCAAAAATAAAATCATCATAAGAGCTATTTGCAGCCGCCGCTCCAGCGTGAATGCCAGCCAGAAGAAACAAACCGCACATTGCCTGCGCTACCAAAGTGCGGAACATTTTTAAAACAACAAAGTTAAATATCGATTTCATCCATACCATCTTCTCATCAACTATCACCAATACCGTCAATTTATGCTGCGAACTGAAACAAATTAAAGAAATTTTGCGTGGTGACTTTCTGCACTTCATTCACTGAAATCCCTTTGATATCTGCTAAAAACTCTCCAACATGGCGTACAAAGCCTGGCTCATTCATCTTGCCACGATGAGGAGCTGGTGCCAGATACGGCGAATCCGTTTCGATCAAAATTCTATCCAAAGGCAAAGCCTTTGCGACTGCCTGCAGATCTTTCGCACTCTTAAACGTCAGAATGCCGGAAAAAGAAATATAGAACCCCATCGCCACCGCTGCCTGAGCCACCTCCAACGACTCTGTAAAACAATGCATGACTCCGGCAACCCCCCCCTGCTCTACGCCAGCGCCTTCTTCTTGCATGATCCGGATAGTATCTTCCGATGCTGCTCGTGTATGTATGATCAAAGGTTTGCGACAAATTCTGGAAGCACGTATATGCTGACGAAACCGCTCTCTTTGCCACTCCAGATCGCCTTTTAATCTGAAATAATCCAGACCAGTTTCGCCGATGGCGATAATTTTCGAATGCTGCGCCAGCTCTACCAATTGCTCCGCACTAGGCTCTGGTGTGTCTTCATAATCAGGATGCACACCGACCGATGCAAAGATATGCGGATATTGCTCTGCCAACGCTAACACTTGTGGAAAATCCGGTAAATCAACAGAAACGCATAATGCGTGGCTCACACCGTTGTCTTCCATCTTTTGCAAAATTTCAGGCATGCGTCCGGCTAACTCCGGGAAATTAATATGACAATGGGAATCTACGTACATAATGAACCAGATAAAAAATAAATGGCAGCCGTAGCTGCCAGGATAGTAAGGTCAATTGCTCAGATCAAAAAGTGACCCGTGCGCAATGAAACTTAGAAAAATAACTAGCGATGCTGAGCGATTACATCAATAACGGCTTGTGCTGATATATTAGCAGTATCGCGCAGCAAAGTATGGTGCATTTCTGTAAATCGTTCCTTCAGACTACTTTGCAACTGATCACTATTTAATTGCTCCCAAAGCGCATCCGCCATTGCCAATGGTGTTGCAGCAGATTGCAAAAATTCTGGCACCACAAAATCACGGGCAAGAATATTGGGCAAACCTATCCATGGCTGGTAACCCATATGCTTCAAGATCTGCCACGATGCTTCCATCATCTTATATGCGATCACCATGGGCTTTTTGAACAGTGCGACCTCTAATGACGCAGTACCTGACGCCACTAGCACCACATCTGCCGCCGCGATAGCAGTGTGCGACCTACCATCGATCAACAAGACTGGAACTCCTTCGAGCTTCGCCGCCACGACTAATTTAATGTAATAGCTACGTTGCTTATTACCAGCCATAGGAACGACGATTTGAAGGTGCGGATCGCGTTCCAGCAAAATCTTTGCGGTACGTATGAAAGCTTCGGTATTATATTTAATTTCAGAAATACGACTACCGGGTAATATCGCTACCACTTTGAATCTGGGATCAAGTCCCAATTCTTCGCGCGCTGCATTGGTATCAATGTCCAGTGGAATAACCTGCGCTAAAGGATGCCCGACATACGTTACAGGGATACCAGCATTTTTGTATATTTGCTCTTCGAACGGAAATATCACCAACATGTGAGACACCGCAGCGGCGATTTTTTTAATCCTTCCACCACGCCATGCCCAGATCGAGGGACTGATGTAATGCATCGTCGGAATGCCAGCTTGCTTAAGCTTAACTTCCATATCCAGATTGAAATCTGGCGCATCGACACCGATGAAAACATCAGGTTTTTCAATCAACAACTTTTGCGTCAGTTGTTTGCGTATCCCACTGATTTCACGGTAATGTACCAGCACTTCGAATAAACCGCGCACTGACAGCTTCTCCATAGGCCAATCACTGACAAAACCGTGCTCAGCCATATGCGAACCACCAATACCATGCATATAAGCGTCTGGCAAACGTGGGCGCAAGCCTGATAGCAAACGCGCAGCCAGCATGTCGCCGGAGGTTTCTCCGGCAACCATCGCTATCTTAGAATGATAAGAAGATGGCATAGACAACTAGCGAACAATACCGCGTGTAGAGGTGTCCAGGAAATCGCGCAGTGACTTCACGTGAACGCCAACTTCATGAGACAAGCCTGCAATCTCCATATCCAATGCGCTCTTCGCTTCATCAAGCGTCAATCCAGATTTATAGATCAATTTATAGGCATGTCGTATGGCATTCAATTGCTCCCGATCAAAGCCACGACGCTTCAAGCCTTCCAAATTCACACCATGCGCAACTGCTGGATTACCGGAAAGCAGAACAAATGGTGGCACATCTTGCGTCAGACTGGTGTTCATACCAACAAACGCATGCGCACCAATTTTGCAGAATTGATGCACGGCTGAAAAACCACTCATGATCACCCAATCACCAATTTCAACGTGACCAGCCAACGCAGCATTATTGGAAAAGATCGTATTATTGCCGACCGTGCAGTCATGGGCAATATGTACATAAGCTAAAAACCAGTTATCGCTACCGATACGCGTAATGCCGCGATCTTGCACCGTGCCACAATTGAATGTGCAAAATTCTCTAACCAGGTTGCGATCTCCGATTTCCAGATAGGTCACCTCACCGCCGTACTTTTTATCCTGTGGAGGGCCACCAATCGAGGAAAAAGCATGGAAATGATTGTCTTGGCCTATCGTCGTATGACCGTCGATGACAACATGCGGACCAATTTTACTTCTCGCTCCAATATTGACATGAGGACCAATAATCGCATACGGGCCAACTTCTACCGTACTATCAAGGTTCGCTTTAGGATCGATCAGCGCGCATGGATGGATCAGCATTATTTCTCCGCATTATCATCAGTAGTGCGCATAGTGCACATCAACTCGCCTTCCAGAGCAAGTTGACCGTCGACAGTACCTTTCGCTTTATATTTCCAGATACCACGTGCGACCTTAAGAATTTCCACTTCCATTTTCAATTGATCGCCTGGCTCAACTGGGCGTTTAAAACGCGCACCGTCGATTCCCAGGAAATACACGATCGTTTTCTCGTCAGGCTTTTGCCCCATTGTTAAAAACGATAACAGCGCTGCAGTTTGCGCCAGGGCTTCAATCATCAACACGCCCGGCATCACTGGTTTATTTGGAAAATGTCCGTTAAAGAATTCCTCATTCGCGGTAACGTTTTTGATCGCAGTGATGGTTTTACCATCTTCCCAGTCCAACACACGGTCCACTAACAACATAGGATAGCGATGCGGCAGATATTCTTTAATTTCGTTGATGTTGAGTGTTTTTTTCATGATGATTTTTCAGTCAATGTTTTGATTGTTTTTTCTAATTGGCGAATTTTTTCACGCATACCGGAGAGATTTCTAACAATGGCTGCGGATTTTTCCCAATCTGCATTCTTTGCCAGTGGGTAAAAACCTGTGTATTGGCCAGGTTCAAGAATGGATCTTGATACCATACTGGCAGAAGACACGTGGACATTATCAACAATCGTCAAATGTCCAAGCACCATTGCCGCACCACCAAACGTACAGTTCTTTCCGATCCGGGCGCTACCGGCCACACCCACGCATCCTGCCATCGCGGTATTTTGACCGATATGGCAATTGTGACCAATCTGAATCTGGTTATCGAGTATCACGCCATCTTCAATGATGGTATCAGCCAAAGCGCCACGATCTATACTAGTGTTAGCGCCAATTTCGACACGATCGCCAATGACTACGCGTCCGGTTTGCGGGATCTTGACCCATTGCCCCCGATCATTGGCGAACCCAAAACCATCAGCACCGATCACGGCACCGGAATGAATCACACACTCAGAGCCAATTAAGCAATAGTCATAGATCGTGACGTTGGCATGTAATAGGGTGTTGTCGCCAATAACGACGCCGCGCCCGATGACAGTACCAGCTTTTATTACAGCGCCTTCACCTATCACTGCCTCAGCCTCAATACTGACATGTGAGCCAATACTCGCTGATGCCGACACAATTGCATGCGGGCTTACCCACGCGCTTGGATGTACACCAAGAGTTGGAGGAATTGCTTTTAGCGAAGCAAAATATTGCGCTGCAAGTGCAAAATAGACATAAGGATTCGTTACGATAAGACAGGCGCCAGAATACTGTGTCGCAATTTGTGCGTGATCCGCTTCAGTCAAAATTAAAGCTGCGGCTTTGGTCGACGCTGCCTGCGCGCGTAACTTTGAATTAGAAAGGAAAGTAATATTATGCTGTCCGGCATCACTCAAGGGAGCAATACCGGACACTAATATATCGGGAGATCCAATTAATTGACCACCGAAGCGATCGACCAATTCTCCCAGCCGAGTGCTCGTCGTGGTCATTGTTTATTTAGAGAGTTCTTTAAGAACCTTGTCGGTAATATCAACGCGAGGATGAGAGTAGACTGCATCTTGCAATACGATGTCATACTTCTCAGCCTCTGCAATTTTCTTAACAGCTTTCACTGCGCGATCTACCAGCGCTGCTATTTCTTCATTTTTGCGTTGGTTCAGATCTTCATTAAATACCCGCTGTTTGCGTTTAATGTCCTGATCCAGATCAGTAAGTTCGCGCTGACGCTTGATACGATCAGACTCAGAGAGCACAGGCGTATCTTTATCAAGCTTCTCCGCCAGCACCTTAATCTTAGCGGTCAGATCTTGCAATTCTTTACCGCGTTTGGAAAATTCTTGTTCGATCTTCGCTTCAGCTGCCTTCGCAGGCGCAGACTCACGCATAACACGCTGCGAATCAAAAATAGCCACTCTGGAATCTTGGGCATTCGCTTGTGCAAGGCTAAAAACACATGCCGCGCAAACCATCAAACGACTAAACAATTTGGACGGTGTAATAAGTTGACTCAAAATAATCTCCGTAACTCGAACTAAAGCGCAATATTGTTGCGTCCCAATTAAAAACCTGTACCCATTTGGAACTGGAAGGTCTGTTTTTTATCTTCCGGTTTCGCGTTTAATGCACGCCCAAAACTGAGTTTCAGTGGGCCGACCGGAGAAATCCAGCTTATACCAATACCAGCGCCAAAGCGCAAATCCTTGACTTGCATTTTTTGACCTTCGTCAAAAACTTGTCCACCATCCAGGAAAGTGAACCAGCGCAAAGATTTATCAGCACCAGGGAATGGTACTTGCAATTCTATATTACCAATGACCCTGCTTGCACCACCCAAAGAATCGCCATTAGGGTCTTTAGTACCAAGACTAGATGGCTCATAACCCCTGACAGAACCAATACCACCGGCATAAAAGTTCTTAAAAATAGGATATGGATTACCGTTGAGGCCATGACCATAATCAAATTCACCATTTAATGCCAACACAACGGAGCGATAAACTGGCTTGAAATATTGAGCGTTATAGATTGCACGATAATATTTCATGTCGCCAATCGCTGCCAGCTCCAGATTAACACGCTGAAAACGCCCTACTGACGGCGTCATTACACTATCACGGCTATCTCTTTGCCACGCAATAGTAAACGGAAAAGCATTCGTCGTCGCTGACCCTACGCCATACAGAGGGTCAGTAGGATCTTTCGAAACATTGCTACCATAAGTCGCAACATACTTTAAATAACGTGTCGGGCTAACCGTGTTGGTATCAACTTTAGTTCGTTCAGCACCCACACCGAAAAAGATAGTATCGACCTCAGAGAAAGGAACACCAAAACGAATGTTGCCACCGGTTGTTTGTACTTTATAGTCACCAATACTACCGATAATCGGTCGCGTAGTACGTAAATAGCCTTCCAGACTGCGGCTAATACCATCATCAGTAAAGTAAGGATCAAAATGCGACAAAGCAATAGTACGGTTCATACGGCTGGTATTCATCTCCAGACCAATCGTATCTCCGCTACCAAAGGCATTGGCTTGCGAAATCGAACCCGTCAGTGTTAATTTTTCCGCGTTAGAATAACCTGCACCAAAAGTCAGATTTCCTGTTGGCTTTTCTGTAACCGTCAGACTAACATCCACTTCATCCGTACTCGTTGCCACTTCTGGTGTTTCCAACTTCACATCACTGAAATAACTCAGACGCTCAACCCGATCTCGTGAAGCTTTAATTTTTTCACCGTCATACCACGAGCCTTCAAATTGACGGAATTCGCGACGAATGACCTCATCACGTGTCTTGGTGTTGCCAGCAAGATTTATGCGACGAACATAAACGCGCTTACCAGGATCAACTGCGACCGTGAAAGCAACTTCTTTCTTTTCTTTGTTCAAAATAGGATTCGCACCCACATTTGCAAACGCATAACCAAAGTTACCTAAACGTTCAGAAATGCGCTTAGTGCTTTCAGTCAGTCGGGCAGCATTGTAGACATCGTCTTTCTTTAGCAACATCAATGAAGCCAATTCTGCTTCACGACCGAACATTTCCCCTTCCAACTTCACGTCGGAGACGGTGTATTTATCACCCTCAACCAAATTGATGGTGATATAAATTTCTTTTTTGTCTGGCGTAATTGCAATCTGGCTGGAAAGAATTTGCATCTCCAGATAGCCACGATTTTGATAGAACGAGCGAATAGACTCGATATCACCAGACAATTTTTGCTTAGAGTATTGATCTGCTTTTGTGTACCAAGAGAACCAGGTCGGGGTATTCAATGCCATCACATCACGCAACTCACCATCGGAAAAAGCCTTATTGCCGATAATTTTGATTTGCGCAATTTTTGCAATCTCACCTTCATCCACAGCAAATGTAACCTTGACACGGTTACGCTCGACCGGTGTAATTGTGGTTGTAATTTGCATACCATACAGGCCCTTAGACAGGTACTGACGCTTTAATTCTTGTTCAGCACGGTCGACGGTCGCTTTGTCGAAAATTTTTGATTCGCCAATACCAATATCTTTCAATGCTTTAATCAACGCATCTTTTTCAAATTCTTTCGTGCCAGTAAAGTCTACGCCAGCAATCGTCGGCCGCTCTTCCAGCAAAACAACCAGCACACCATCTTGTTCTTCAATTTGAATGTCTTTAAAAAAACCAGTTGCATATAAAGACTTAATTGCAGTTGTACTTTTAGCATCATCAAATACTTCACCCACTTTCACGGGTAAATAGCTAAATACGGTACCAGCCTCTGTTCTTTGCAAACCTTCAACACGGATATCTTTAACTGTAAATGGCTGTATCGCAAAAGCGCTGCCGGAACATAAAGCCAATGCAGCCAGAGCCACAGTATGACGACGAAAATTTGGCAAAGTGAAATGCTCGATATGTAATTTCATTGGGTGTAAAGTTCTTTCAATACTCTCAATATTGCTATCTGGAATGAGTTTTTTATCATCAAGCCGACTATTATGACATTAGTCTGACTATGTCATTAAAAAAAGCTACCGCCATCATTGCCATCAACAGTGCTAAGCCCGCACGTTGGGCAATCTCGCCAAAGCGTTCTGACACAGGTTTCCCCGTCAAAACTTCCAGCGAATAATACAACAAATGCCCCCCATCTAACACTGGTATAGGCAGCAAATTCATTACACCAAGACTAATACTGATTAAAGCCATGAAACTCAAATAGCTAATCACACCAGTTCTTGACGTCTGACCCGCATAATCAGCAATCGTTAACGGACCAGTGACATTCTTTAAAGAAACTTCGCCAACCAGCATTTTTCCGAGCATTTTAAAGCTCATCAGGCTAGTATCCCAGGTCTTTTGAGCAGCTTTGACTACAGAAGCTACAACCCCTGTCTTAACCACGGTCATCTCTGGTGCCAGCATCATCTGAACTTTCAGACGACCAACCTTTGATCCGCCAAAGACTTCAGGCACAGGGGTTGCTACTATATCAAATTCCGCCCGGCTTCTGAGAATATGTAACTTCAAAGGAATACCGGGAGATGCGCTGACCATCTCTGTAAAAGCCAAGCCATCCAGAACTGATACATCGTTAATCGCCAGCACTCTATCACCTTGCTGTAATCCCGCCAACTGAGCAGGACCACCAGGAAGTATTTCACCCAGTACCGCTGGCGGGCGCGACAGCGAAAAACCTAGCTTAGATAGAAAATCTCCCTCCAGATCTTTGCCGCTCAGTTGTTGCAAAGGTAAATCTACTACACGATCTACTTTTCCATTCGGCGCCTCACTGGCGCGGCGCTCCACGATCAGCTCAGCAGTACCTTTTGCCAAAGCGCGCTGAATCAACTCCCACTGCGCTTCAGACCAGCTTTGTACTGCCAGACCGTTAATGCTCAAAATCTGATCACCATGCCGCAATCCAGCCTCATAGGCGATTGAGTTGGTAGATGGGACTCGGATTTTTGCAATTGGTTCAGGAATACCGTGGATAAATAACGCGGCATACAACATGATTGCCAGCAAAAAATTCGCGAAAGGGCCGGCCGCCACGATAATAATTCGTTTCCACACAGACTGACGGCAAAATTCGCGCGGTAAGTCTTCTTTCGGAATTGGCGTCTCACTTTGTTCACGAATATCCAGCATTTTGACGTAGCCGCCCAAAGGCAACATGGAAATCGCCCATTCGGTCTGATCCTTTCCTAACCTGCGGGAAAAAATCACCTTCCCCATCCCCACAGAGAAGCGAAGTACTTTAACGCCACACAACCTGGCCGCAAGATAGTGACCAAACTCATGAATAGTGACCAAGGTCCCTAAAGCGACTAAAAATGCAAGTATTGTTTGTATCAGTTTCATTGGGTAACAAGTTTAGTCGCTACGCGTCGCACTTCCTCATCAACCGCCAAAATGCCTTCGATATCCATCATCTGTGTCGCAGAAATTTTCTGTAAACTTTGCTCTATCACTTGAGGAATCATCGTGAATCCTATCTTTCCATCCAGGAAGGCTTGAACGGCAATTTCATTGCTGGCGTTCAAAATAGTCGGCGCAGAACCACCTGTTCGCAAAGCCTGATAAGCCAAAGCCAGACATGGAAAACGATTGAAATCTGGCGCTTCAAAGCTAAGCTTGCCAACTTTAATTAAATCCAAAGCATCAACACCAGAATCGATGCGCTCCGGATAAGCCAATCCATAGGCAATCGGTGTACGCATATCTGGATTACCCAATTGCGCCAATACCGAACCATCGTTATACGACACCATCGAATGAATCACGCTTTGAGGGTGTATCACCACATCGATACGATCCGCAGGAACATTAAAGAGCCAATGCGCCTCAATCACTTCCAGGCCCTTATTCATCATTGTCGCTGAATCGATAGAAATTTTTCTCCCCATCACCCAGTTCGGATGCGCAACTGCTTGTTCTGGAGTTACCGAGTTTAAGGTTTGGATGTCACGATTTAAAAAGGGGCCGCCGGATGCCGTCAGCAATATCTTGCGCACACCATGTTGATCAGGTTGCCCATCAAAAGACCGCGGCAAACATTGGAAGATGGCGTTATGCTCGCTATCAATGGGTAATAGAGAAGCACCATGCGCTTTAATTGCGTTCATGAACAAATTGCCTGACATCACCAATGCTTCTTTATTCGCCAACAACACCTTCTTACCGGCCTCTGCCGCGGCAAGAGACGCTGGCAAACCAGCAGCACCGACAATAGCCGCCATCACGATATCGCACTCTGGCGCAGAGGCTACAGCACACAGTGCAGCGGCACCAAATTCGATCTGAATATTAGCCAGACCGCTTGCCACAAGTAACTGACGCAAACTATCTGCTGCAGCAGCAGATCCAACCACCACCACTTTGGGATGAAATTGAGCACACTGTGCAGCTAATTTTTCAATCTGTGTATGTGCGGTTAAAGCATACACGCCATATTTGTCTGGATGACGCCCAATCACATCCAAGGTCGAAACCCCTATGGAGCCGGTCGCCCCCAGAATGGAGACTTGTTGTTTGTTTTTTATACTATTCATGATACTAGCGCCATAAATCTAAAAGTACAGCTAAAGGAAGCACCGGAATCAATGCGTCGATTCTGTCCAGCACGCCACCATGACCTGGCAATAAATTGCTACTATCTTTCATGCCCGCACGGCGTTTAAGCATAGACTCAAACAAGTCACCAACCACGCTTGCCGCTGAAATCAAGCTGAGTAATGCAATCGCAATCATCCAGCCTTTGCGCGCAAACAATTGCGCGGCAAAGGTATCATGCAATTGCGGAATTAATGTTGAAAGGCCAGCTAAAACCAGCACTGCTAACCAACCACCAATAGCACCCTCCCAGGATTTTCCAGGTGAGATCGTTGGCGCAAGCTTATGCTTACCAAAGGCCTTACCAGCGAAATAGGCGCCAATATCTGCCACCCAAACAATAACCATCACTGAAAGTAAGTACAAGGGAGAACGTTGAAACAGAACAGCGACAGCGATAAAACAGCCGAAGATGCTGATTCCATACAAAGTACTCAGCAAGCCGTTTGAAAATCCAAAACCAGGCAAACCCTTTGCCAACAATGGCGTTAGTCTTAATACCCAGAAGGCAACGCACAAAGCAAAAAGCAATGGTGTCGAAAAGCTATCCAAATGAAAGAGTAAATACCCAAAAAAAACTGTCCAGATTGCCGACATCAGAATTGGTCCGGGTTTTTTAAATAAGCGCTGACACTCCCAAATTGCAGCAGCAAAAAAAGCAACTACAACAGCTGAAAAGGCCAGGAAATTCCCGAGATACATGATCGGCAACAAAATTGCCAACAAAACCAATGCAGTAAAAATGCGGGTTTTTAACATCAATGACTTTCTATCAGGACGTTTGCATCGTCAGCGTGATAGATAATTCACGCATCGTTTTAAACTTGATGAACAAATGGCTCTCACTCACCTCGCCGTAATATAAAACATCGAGATCACTCAAATGTTGATTCAACATCGAAATCAAAACTGGCGGGAAAATGAGAGAAATAAAATTGCGGATCGCAAAAGGAGGAGCCGTAAACATCAACGATGACGTTCGCACCATCGATCTACCCACGGAAAATAAAAAACACACACACCTTGCAGAAGAATGAGCGTCATTTCTACAAGGAAGTGTGTTTTTCAAAGGGCGCATTTTTGTGCTTATTGGCACAACGAAATACCAGATTAAAAGGAAAAAGCGGGATTTAAACCGTCAACACTTCTTTTTCTTTTTCGAGCAATAATTTATCGACTTCGGCGACAAATTTATCAGTCAATTTTTGAACATCATCTTGCGCGCGACGCTCATCATCTTCTGAACACTCTTTTTCTTTGAGGATTTTTTTCAACGTTTCGTTGGCATCACGACGAATATTACGGATCGCGATTTTTGCACCTTCGCCTTCAGTTTTTACCAGCTTCACCATTTCTTTACGACGCTCTTCTGTCAACGGTGGCGTTGGCACACGAATCATGTCGCCTTGGCTCGATGGGTTCAAACCCAGATCGGAATCGCGAATCGCTTTTTCAATCGCGTTCAGCATTTTCTTTTCCCAAGGCTGCACGCCGATGGTGCGCGCATCAATCAGGGTCACATTCGCGACCTGAGTGATATTGGTTGGCGAACCATAGTAATCAACCATGACGTGATCAAGAATACCAGTGTGAGCACGGCCAGTGCGCACTTTGGCCAAATCGGATTTCAAAGTCTCGATCGACTTCTGCATTCTTTGTTCGCTATTTTTTTTAACGTCTGCTACTGCCATTCTGTCCTCCTGTACATCAATACAGGGTCTTTTTAACAAAACCAAAGACCCTTATCAAAATTAAATCATTCAACCACAAACGTTGCATTATACGTGGACTAGTGTACCTTCGTCTTCACCCATAATGACATTCTTCAACGCTCCAGGCTTCACGATAGAGAAAACTTTGATCGGCAACTTCTGATCACGGCACAATGCGAATGCGGTAGCGTCCATCACCTGCAAATGACGAGAAATAGCCTCATCAAAAGAAATGGTAGAAAAACGCGTTGCGTTCGCATCTTTTTTCGGATCAGCGGTGTACACACCATCCACCTTCGTTGCTTTCAACACGATTTCAGCGCCGATTTCAGATCCACGCAATGCAGCGGCTGTATCTGTCGTGAAGAATGGGTTGCCTGTACCTGCAGCAAATACCACAACCTTACCTTCTTCCAGATACTGCAGAGCTTTTGGACGCACATACGGTTCAACTACCTGATCAATCGCAATCGCCGACATTACGCGTGCAGTAATACCAATTTGACGCATGGCGTCTGCCAAAGCCAACGAGTTCATAACGGTTGCCAGCATACCCATATAGTCCGCTGTTGCACGATCCATTCCTTGCGCGCCGGGTGCCACGCCACGGAAAATATTACCACCACCGATAACGATGGCCAATTCCACGCCTAAGCGAGAAATTTCTGCTACGTCAGCCACCATGCGCTCAATGGTGGCACGATTGATGCCAAATGGGTCATCGCCCATCAAGGCTTCGCCAGAGAGCTTCAAGAGCACGCGCTTGTAAGCAGGTTTTGTCATGATAGGACTCCTTCTGGAAAGTTAAGTAAAAATGTTGAACAGCACAAAGGCTATTTGATTTAGGCACACTCAAGTCCGACCACTTCTGGCACAGCAAAGGTAAACTACCGGCAATTCGATCTACAGTTTAAAGATTGAATATACACAAACCAAATAACTTTAAGCAAATTAAGCAAATCAGTCAAAATCGAATAAAATATTCTGTATGCTTAAAAAAACGGGCCTTTCGGCCCGTTTTTTATTAACGACTGATTACGCTTGTTTTGCCGCTGCAACTTGTGCAGCAACTTCAGCAGCGAAGTCATCCACTTTCTTTTCAATACCTTCACCCACAACAAACATGGTGAAAGCTTTAACAGAAGAGTTAACCGATTTCAGCATTTGTTCAACCGTTTGCTTGTCGTTTTTAACGAAAGGCTGATTAAACAAAGATACTTCTTTCAAGAATTTGGAAACAGCACCTTCTACCATTTTTTCAACGATATCAGCTGGCTTACCAGATTCTGCTGCTTTTTGCTCAGCAACAGAGCGCTCTTTAGCGATCAAATCTGCTGGAACTTGCTCAGTGGACAAGGAGACTGGTTTCATCGCAGCGATATGCATCGCAACGTCTTTACCAACTTGCTCGTCAGCACCATCGAATTCAACGATAACGCCGATACGTGTGCCGTGCAGATAGGAAACCAATTTTGCTGGCGTTTCAAAACGTGTAAAGCGGCGGAAAGACATATTTTCGCCAATTTTACCAACCAGAGCAGCACGAACTTCTTCAACCGTTTTGCCATCGAGTGGCAATGCGCCCAACGCAGCGATATCTGCTGGATTGTGTTCAGCGATCAATTTAGCAACAGTGTTAGCCATTGCCAGGAAGTCATCGTTCTTAGTTACAAAGTCAGTTTCGCAGTTAACTTCAACCAAGGCACCAACGTTACCGGAGATATAAGAAGCAACAACACCTTCCGCAGTAACACGGGAAGCAGCTTTAGAAGCTTTACTACCCAGTTTTACACGCAGAATCTCTTCCGCACGATCCATATCACCTTCAGCTTCTGTCAAAGCTTTTTTGCATTCCATCATTGGTGCATCAGTCTTTGCACGCAAAGCACCAACTAAAGCTGCTGTAATCGCTGCCATGTCATTCTCCTAATTCAGTAGTGCTAAAAAGCACGATCATCAAATTTTGTTTAAAAAAAAGGGCGAACGACTGTTGCCCCATTTTTTTGTTTTGGATCACCAAAGCAATCCAAAACTTATTTACCTGAACAAACTATTACGCTTGCTCAACTTCTACAAACTCATCAGAACCTGGCTTAACAGCTTCCAGAACTTCGTTAACCGCGTTTGCACGGCCTTCGAGGATCGCGTCTGCTACGCCACGAGCGTACAAGGAAATTGCTTTAGAGGAATCATCATTACCTGGGATGATGTAAGCAACACCTTCTGGAGAGTGGTTAGTATCAACAACGCCGATAACTGGGATACCCAATTTAGCTGCTTCAGTGATCGCGCCTTTGTGGTAGCCAACGTCAACAACGAAAATTGCGTCAGGAATACCGCCCATATCTTTGATGCCACCGATAGATTTTTGCAGCTTGATCATTTCACGTTGGAACATCAACGCTTCTTTTTTGGACAACTTTTCAACGGAACCATCTTCAACAGAAGCTTCCATATCTTTCAAACGCTTGATAGAAGTTTTTACTGTTTTGAAGTTTGTCAACATACCGCCCAACCAGCGTTGATCAACGAAAGGCATACCTGCACGTTGAGCTTCAGCAGCGATGATTTCACGAGATTGACGCTTAGTACCAACCAGCAACACTGTGCCGCGATTTGCGGATAATTGACGGATATACTTCATCGCTTCCTGGTACATAGACAAAGTCTTTTCCAGGTTAACGATATGAATTTTGTTGCGGTGACCGAAAATGTACGGTGCCATTTTTGGATTCCAAAAACGAGTTTGGTGACCAAAGTGCACACCAGCTTCCAGCATTTCACGCATTGTTACAGACATAATAACTCCAGGGTTAGGTCTTGAATCCAGCCAGTGATCTTCAGACATGTACCGAAAGACACCCTTTTCGACCGGATTCGATTGATAAGAAATTAATTAACTTGCTCAGAAATTCCGTTCTTTTACAAGCTAACCATCTATTCTACTATGAAACTATAGTATTTCTCAAGCGTGAAGTTTGTAGGGTAGCTGCGGGCGACCGCTTCCTCGTCTATAATTCTACCTTTACCTGACTTTCTTAGCCCGTCGCCTTACACACACAACACATGTGGCGCTACTCGATATCATGAACAGCTAACATAGCAAGCAAATGACAAGCAATAAGTTTTTCACAAGCTATTTAGCAGCCACCATTACAAAGAAGAAAAATTATGGAATCCATCTCAATTAAAACCGCGGAAGATATTACAGGCATGCGCATCGCCGGCAAATTGGCATCTGAAGTCCTGGACTACATCACGCCATTCGTTAAGGTTGGCGTTACTACTGGCGAGCTCGACAGACTCTGTCACGAATACATGACTAACGTACAAGGCACTATCCCTGCACCACTCAACTATTGCCCTCCAGGATATACACCATACCCAAAAGCAATTTGCACTTCTGTTAACGACGTCATCTGCCATGGCATTCCTGGCGATAAAGTCCTCAAAAGTGGAGACTCGGTTAACCTCGACATTACAGTGATTAAAAACGGATACCATGGCGATACGAGTCGCATGTTCCTCGTTGGTGAACCTTCGATCCTCAGTAAACGTCTGAGCGAAATTACCTACGAATGCATGTGGCTGGGCATTGCCAAAATCAAACCGGGTGCACACTTGGGCGATATCGGTCACGTGATTCAGCAACACGCCGAAAAAGCAGGTTACAGCGTAGTCCGTGAATTTTGCGGTCACGGTATTGGCAAAATATTTCACGAAGCGCCACAAGTCATGCATTACGGCAAGCCAGGCACCATGGAGCGCCTCGAAGCTGGCATGATCTTTACAGTTGAACCTATGATCAACGCGGGTCGCCGTGAGATCCGCGAAATGGGCGATGGCTGGACTATTCGCACTAAAGATCGCAGTCTGTCCGCACAATGGGAACATACCGTCCTCGTGACCGAAACTGGCTATGAAGTACTGACTATGTCAGAAGGTTATCCTGAACTACCTGATTTCATCAAAAACCAGCAAGGCTGATCAGGACAATGCTCTCACCCGCTCTCGCATTCAAAGAGGAAATCAAGACTGGTCAGGCAGCGATTATTCAGACCTTTAAAGAACACCATAAAGCTGAGCAATTGCTGCACGACCTTTGTAGAAATGTTGACCATGTTCTGGAAAAGGTCTGGAAACACTTTCAGCTACCCAGGGAGTATTCTTTGGTTGCAGTTGGCGGATATGGACGCGGGGAACTCTTCCCACAATCCGATGTTGATGTCCTGATTCTGCTGCACAAAGCGCCAGAGCCGGCCGAAAAAAATAAGCTCGAAAATCTGGTACAACTGTTCTGGGATATCGGCTTAGACATTGGACATAGCATACGCACTGTCGACGAATGCTTGCAAGAATCTGCTGCCGATATCACAGTGCAGACCAGCCTGCTTGAGGCACGCTTAGTTACTGGCAGCCGAAAGTTATTCTGGGAATTGCAGGAGCGCTATGCTGATGCAATGAATCCGCAAAAGTTTTTCCAGGAAAAACTCCTCGAATTGCAGCAGCGACATGTCAAATACGAAGATACTCCGTATAGCCTGGAACCGAATTGCAAAGAGAGCCCTGGCGGTTTACGCGATCTACAGGTGATTCTATGGGTCGCAAAAGCGGCTAATTTAGGCAATTCATGGCGTGAATTGGCCGATCGCGGACTGATCACCGACACCGAAGCGCGGCAACTGAAACGCAATGAGCGCGCATTCAAAGATATACGAATTCGCCTGCACATTCATGCAGGGCGACGTGAAGACCGCTTGATTTTTGATGTGCAGACCCCCATCGCCGAGTCATTTGGTTTCAAAACGACTGATTCACGCCGCGCTAGCGAATATCTGATGCAAAGATACTATTGGGCCGCAAAGGCAGTAACCCAGCTCAATCTGATTCTCTTGCAAAATATCGAGGCGGTACTATTCCCGCAGCCATCGGTACCGCGCCCGATCAACGAGCATTTCAATGAGGTCAATGGTTTTATCGACATCGCACGTGATGATACGTTTGAATCTTCGCCCTCAGCACTTTTAGAAGTATTTTTGGTTCTGGCAAGACATAGCGAATTAAAAGGAATGACCGCCCGTACTTCACGAGCACTATGGCATGCGCGTCTGCTGATGGATGCGGAGTTCCGGCACAATATATTTAATCGCTCTTTGTTCTTACAGATTTTGCAGTCCCCGCAGGGCATTACCCATGCTTTGCGCCGTATGAATCAAATGAGCATCCTTGGCAGATATTTGCCAAATTTCCGGCGTATTATCGGTCAAATGCAGCATGATTTATTTCATGCCTATACCGTTGATCAGCATATTCTGATGGTCGTGCGTAATTTGCGACGTTTTACGATGCCAGAACATGCGCACGAATATCCGTTTTGCAGTCAATTGATGGCCAATTTTACCCAACCCTGGGTCTTGTACATTGCGGCCTTGTTTCATGACATCGCCAAAGGACGCGGCGGCGATCATTCAATACTTGGAATGTCCGACGCCAAGAAGTTTTGCTACGACCATGGATTAACACGCGCCAATACCGAGTTGATCGTTTTTTTGGTACAAAACCATTTGACGATGTCGCATGTTGCTCAGAAACAGGACTTATCAGATCCTGACGTCGTCAAACAGTTCGCCAATCTGGTGAAAGACGAGCGCCACCTGACCGCATTGTATTTGCTCACGGTCGCTGACATACGTGGCACCAGTCCTAAAGTGTGGAATGGCTGGAAAGGTAAATTACTCGAAGATTTATACAGGATGACTTTACGCGTTCTCGGTGGAGAAACACCATCTAAAGACCGTGAACTAAAAAACCGCCAGGAAGAAGCATTAAAAGCTTTACGCTTAGTTGGCATAGCCCCTGATGCGCATGAAAAACTCTGGCAACAGCTTGATGTGGCCTACTTCTTGCGCCATGACGCATCAGATATCGCCTGGCAAACCCGCGTTTTGCACGACAAAATTGATAGTCTCACACCAGTCGTCAAATGCCGCCTTTCACCCATTGGCGAAGGATTGCAGGTGACGGTTTATGTAAAGGATCAACCCGATCTGTTCGCCCGGATTTGTAATTATTTTGACAGTAAGAATTTCGGCATTCTGGATGCCAAAATTCATACCAGCAAAAATGGTTACGCTCTCGATACCTTCATGGTGACCGAACCGACGTTTGCGCATCAATATCGCGACATCATCAATTTGATTGAACATGAGTTGAGTGCAGTCCTGGCGAAGCAAACGCCATTATCTCCGCCAAATCGGGGCCGTTTATCTCGGATGTCGCGCAGCTTCCCAATTGTGCCGACGGTTGATTTACGCCCAGATGAAAAAGGTCAGTATTATTTGCTCTCCATCTCGGCCAATGATAGAAATGGCTTGCTTTATGCGGTCGCCGAGGTGCTCACCAAATACAAGATAAATCTGCATACCGCGAAGATTATGACCCTAGGTGAGCGCGTTGAAGACGTCTTCATCGTCGATGGCGCGGCACTGCAAGGTGCGCGAACTCAAATTCAATTCGAAACTGATTTGCTTGATGCTTTAAGAGTTTAGGGTGTAAGCTCGCGACCTATTTAATTTTAATGACATATATTGAAATCTATCGCTATCGCTAATTTCAATTTAACAGCAAGATATTTAAAAATGACAGAATTAGTACGACTCTCGAAACGCATGTCCGAACTAGGACTATGCTCGCGGCGCGAAGCCGATGAATGGATCGCTCGCGGCTGGGTGCGCGTTGATGGCAAAGTTATTGACGAACTAGGTAGCAAAGTTCTACCACACCAAAAAGTGACGGTAGAACGTCAGGCAGCAGCTGAGCAATCCAAACGCGTGACGATTCTGATCAATAAACCAGTTGGTTATGTCAGCGGACAAGCTGAGGATGGCTACACTCCTGCCGTTGCGCTGATCAAACCAGAAAATCGCTGGTCCGAGGACAGTGTTGAAACGACATTTCACCCAACGCAATTGCGCAGTCTGGTGCCGGCTGGACGACTCGATATCGATTCAGTTGGCTTGCTCGTCCTGACCCAGGATGGTCGCGTTGCTAAACATTTGATCGGTGAAAATACGGTCGTCGAAAAAGAATATCTGGTACGCGTGGCATATACCGGAACCGGAAAATTGCCAGATCAAGATTTACGTCGTTTAAATCACGGCCTAAGCCTGGACGGCAAAAAATTATTGCCTGCAAAAGTTAGCTGGCAGAACGAAGATCAACTCAATTTCATCCTGCGTGAAGGCAAAAAACGCCAGATTCGCCGTATGTGTGAAATGGTTGGATTGAAGGTATTAGGATTGAAGCGCGTACGTATCGGAAAAGTGAGACTGGGCAATCTTCCTGAAGGTCAATGGCGCTATTTGCGTGAAGATGAAATGTTTTGATTCTAGAAATTGACGTTAGAAAAAATTTAATTATTTACGCAAAATTTTCAGTAAGTTTGCATTAAAAGAATTTTCAGGCCATTTCAAAAAACCGAAAGAGAAGATGACGTAACTCATCTTCTCTTCCTTGTTTTAATCATCGTCCTCAGGGTTCATTTCAGGAAATAAGACTTCGGTAAAACCAAATTGCGTAAAATCTTTGATGCGCATTGGATACAAAACACCATTGAGATGATCACACTCATGCTGTACGACGCGCGCGTGAAAGCCATCAACTTCGCGTGAAATCACTTGACCAAATTGGTCAAATCCCTCGTACCGCAATGCTGACCAACGCGGCACCACGCCACGCATGCCAGGCACAGATAAACACCCCTCCCAACCATCTTCGATAGCATCTGATAACGGCGTCAGCACGGGATTAATCAATACAGTCTCTGGCACCAACGGTGCATCGGGATATCGCGGATTCGTCTTAAAACCAAAGATAACCAACTGCAAATCGATACCGATTTGTGGAGCAGCTAAACCGGCCCCATTTGCGGCCTTCATCGTTTCAAACATGTCTGCAATTATTTGATGCAATTCTGGCGTGTCAAAAGCTAAGACGTTTTGCGCCACGCGCAATAAACGTGGATCGCCCATTTTTAGTATCGGGTGAATCATTCCATTACCTTTAAAAACCAATTTACTAAAGTATAAACACAAATATAAATAAAAATAAAAAAATGCGGTCAGATTTACCATCTTGACCGCATTTTTCCATTATTACCAGCTGACGAACATCACAAGTGACACTTGCGTCTGACTAACGCCAGGGGCTTTGAATTTAGGGCTTATTTGATCGATTTAAGATATTCAGCAAATTCAGCACCAGTTTCTTTATGTTTCAAACCCAATGCGACGCTCGCTTTCAGGTAGCCAAGTTTGGAACCGCAATCGTAGCGTGTTGCCTCAGAACGATATGCGTAAACGGGGAAATCCTTCAACATCGCAGCAATACCATCAGTCAATTGTATCTCGCCACCTGAACCTTTTCCGAGGTTTTCCAGATAAGAGAAAATACGACCAGACAAAATATAGCGACCAACTACGGCGAGCGTTGATGGTGCAACGTCAGGCATCGGTTTTTCAACAATAGCCTGTACGCGCTCTAAACGATCTTTGTACGCCGTACCACTGACAATTCCGTATTGACGTGTGAACTCACGTGGTACATTTTGTACAGCAATTATACTTCCACCTTCTTGCTCATACTGCCTTGCCATCTGAGCCATCACCGATGGAGCACCCTCATCGGAATCCATTAAATCGTCGGCAAGCAACACCGCGAATGGATCATCGCCAATCACCGGACGAGCGCACAAAACTGCGTGGCCAAGCCCTAATGCTGCTGGTTGACGGATATAAATACAGTTAATGTTTTTAGGAATAACATTGCGCACCAGATCCAACAGCGCTTCTTTGCCTGCTGCTTCCAATTCGCTTTCCAGTTCGTAGGCTTTATCGAAATGATCTTCGATCGCACGTTTATTACGTCCTGTAATAAACACCATTTCCGTGATACCTGCTTCCACCGCCTCTTCCACCGCGTATTGAATCAGCGGCTTGTCAACGATAGGCAGCATCTCCTTTGGTTGCGCTTTTGTTGCAGGCAAGAAGCGACTTCCCAAACCAGCAACAGGGAAAACCGCTTTTTTTATTTTTCTCATTTCTCAGCTCCGTGAACAATGTGAAGCAAATCCGCTTCGGTTAATATGGTGATGCCTAATTCCTGCGCTTTTACGAGCTTACTACCCGCTTCGTCTCCTGCGACCACAAAGCTGGTTTTTTTGGACACGGAACCAGATACTTTACCGCCCTGTGCTTCGATTAAGGCCGTAGCCTGTTCGCGACTCAGGGTCGGCAAGGTACCTGTCAATACGAAAGTTTTTCCATTCAACAATCCTTCAACATCGGCCACCTCAGGAATTTGATCTAATAACTGCAAACGCAAATTTTCGAGTTGAAGCAATTGCTCTCTATTTTTCGGTGCCGACAGCCATTCTAGTAGCGCTGCATTGACATCAGCGGGCAAACCAAATTGCACGAAACCATCATCTCCGATTTCTGCCAGATTTACCAGAGTGAGACCACGGTCTTGTAGTTGTTTGCAACGGGTTATGGTTAATTTTGGAATTCCCAGGGTTGCCAACAACACTGCGCTTTGTAGGTACTGGCGCAATTTTGCAGTGGGCGGATGCTCCCCTTGCGGCTTTACATTAGCTTTCAAAAGATCATCTAGCGCCTGTAGATTTTTTTCCTCAGCAAAAAAATCAGCTATCGCTTCCGCTACGACAGGGCCTACATCCGGCAAGACAAGAAATAAACTCAACGGTGAGCGGCGAATCAACTCCAGGCTACCTAACCACTCTGCCAGCGTCTTTGCAGTCGACTCGCCTACGTGGCGGATGCCTAGTGCAAACAAAAAGCGTTCCAATGCAGGTTGTTTGCTCGCGGCGATTGCATCGATGAGATTCTCTGCCCATTTCGTCGCTATTTTGCCTTGCTGAACTGTCTCCGGGATAACGCCTTCGCGCTCGTCTGCGCGGCGCTTCATTTCCAATAAATCCGTCAGACTCAATTTATAGAGATCAGCAATACCATGCACATAACCGAACTCCACCAGATTGTCGATATAACGCTCGCCCAGACCATCAATATCCATCATCTTACGAGAAGCAAAATGTCGTAAGGCTTCTTTGCGTTGTGCCGAGCAGAACAAGCCACCTGTACAGCGTGCCACTGCCTCCCCCTCTTCCCTTACGACATGCGAGCCGCAGACCGGACAGCTTTTTAACATTTCAAACGTGGGCGGGGCTGGCTCGGGCCGGCGATCCAACACAACCGCCAAAACCTCGGGAATAACATCACCTGCACGCCTTACAATGACGGTGTCACCAATACGAACATCTTTGCGTCGTATTTCATCTTCATTGTGTAACGTTGCATTCGTAATCGTCACGCCGCCGACAAACACGGGAGACAGACGTGCGACAGGCGTTAAAGCGCCAGTGCGCCCAACCTGAATATCGATCCCCTGCACCACTGTGGTTGCCTCTTCCGCCGGAAACTTATGCGCAATCGCAAAGCGCGGCGCGCGCGCGACAAAACCCAATTCCTCCTGCTGTGCAAAGCTATTAACCTTGTAAACCACGCCATCAATTTCGTACGCAAGCGAAGGGCGCTTAATTTGAATAGAGCGATAGAAATCCAACAAACCTTGCGCTCCGTTTACCACAGCATTTTCATTGCAGACCGGGATACCCATAGTGTGATACCAAGCCAAAAGCGCTCGATGTGATTCGGGTAATTCCGCACCTTCGAGATAACCTATCCCGTAAGCAAAAAATCGCAAGCTGCGTTGCGCCGTAATTTTCGAATCCAACTGACGCAAACTACCTGCCGCAGCATTACGCGGATTGGCAAATTCTTTTGCTCCGGCGTCACGTTGGCGTTGATTCAACCGTGCAAAATCATTTTTAAACATTAAAACCTCACCGCGCACATCCAATATCAATGGTGGGTTGCTTGTGTTTAAACGTAATGGAATGCTACGAATAGTGCGAATATTTTCGGTGACATCTTCACCGGTAAAGCCATCACCGCGTGTGGCCGCCTGAGCGAATACACCGTCGATGTAGCGTAAATTTATCGCCAAGCCATCAAACTTGAGATCAATCGCATATTCGACAGGATTATTGATGTTTAAACCCTCAGATACTCGCCGGTCAAAAGCCTGAATATCCCCATCCGCAAACGCATTATTTAAGGACAACATCGGCACGGCGTGCTGAACCTGACCAAATTCGGCAAGTGGAACCCCGCCGACACGCAAAGTGGGAGAGTCAGGGTTTTTTAATTCAGGGAATTGTTCTTCCAATTGCTGTAGCTCGCGGAAGAGTTTGTCGTATTCACTATCCGGAATGGTCGGCGCATCAAGGACGTAGTAAGCATGGGCGTGTTGTTCAAGCTCCGCCCGAACCACAGAAGCACGCTGTGCTTCTGGCGTTGGCGTATTCACGACGACGCCTGAATCACCGTCGCCAAACAAATCATTTTGCATGAAACTAAAATACCTGTTTAACTAAACAAACGCTGGGCACGCAAGGAACCTGCCGGTATCTGCGCTTCAGCCATAGCACCGTAAAACTCATTCACCTGGCCCGCTATTTCATCCAAAGCTGCCTTAGAAATTGTTTGATTACCATCGTCCACGACGGTACCACCGAGTCGTGTAGCGAGGGATCGCGCACATGCAGCCATTGCACCAAACCCATCGCGGGATGGCGCCACGCACGGCACATCTAACAATAAGGTCAACCGAGAGGTCATGACCTCACTCACGCCAACATTGGTTGAAAGCGTAAACAAGCTACCGCCATCACCATCCGGCATCATTAACCGACCATCCGGGCGTTGATCAAAACCCATTTTCTCCAGTGCAGCCAACAGCGTATTCAACGCCCAAGGGGCACCATTTGAAGCGACATTCACACTTAGCTGTGCATCATGCTCTGCCACAAAGTGGTGCAATTCTCGGGCATGTGAAATCACTTTATTCATGTCTGGAATATCCGGATGGGCGTTTAAATTATCTGCAATAGCACGCAACTTCATGATGAACTCAGAATATTCAAGTTCATTCAAAGGACCACTGCGACTTACCATCTGAATGCCCGCGAATATCGAGGTATACGCCCCGCCAGTGGCGATCACGTCACGTTCTCCATCGTCTCTCTGACCGATAAAATGTACAGGCTTTTTACCGACATATTTAAGCTCGGCAATTTCGCTCAAAATCTTTTCACCGCGAATCGGTGTATCGAATTCTAATGGGATAGCGCAGTCAATTAATTCATCAACTGGTAATTCGCGCACCACAACCGGTGGTAATTCGCTAGCTAATGGCTCCACAAGCTCCTCTTTTTGCGTTGCCGACAATTCTTCAGCAAGAACATTTTCCGGCGTAGCAAGCATTTCCTCCATAGACGATGCGGAAGGACGCGATGTTTTCGCCGCGGGCGCGGCATCAAATTCTTTTTCTGCGAAAACCGGCTCCTGCCGCTGCGGCATATCAGCAGGTGCATCGGGACTCAGCAAGACATCGTCGTGTCCGTCTGTAAAGGCGTTTTCAACTGTCTTTTTCGCCTTATATTCTTGCCATTTATTGAAAATTACGACGCCAACAACCAATGTGCCGCCTGCGATTAATAAACTAATTTGAAGATCGGTCATGCCGCTTGAACCTCAGTAGCAAAATTGACGGCAGACTCCATGTCTACCGCCACAATTCGGGAAACCCCCTGCTCTTGCATGGTGACGCCAATCAATTGCTGCGCCATTTCCATTGCAATTTTGTTGTGGGAGATAAATAAAAATTGGGTATTGGACGACATCCGTTTCACCATCTTACAGAAACGTTCAGTATTCGAATCATCCAAAGGTGCATCAACTTCATCAAGCAAGCAAAAAGGAGCAGGATTGAGCTGAAACATAGAAAAAACCAGAGCCGTTGCAGTCAATGCTTTTTCTCCACCTGATAACAGGTGAATTGTGGCATTTTTCTTACCGGGCGGTTGCGCCATCACTTGCACGCCAGAATCCAGAATTTCATCGCCAGTCATGATTAATTTTGCCTGACCACCACCAAACAAGATAGGGAACAATTCTGCAAAATGATGATTTACTTTATCAAAAGTGCCTTGAAGCAGTTCACGGGTTTCAATATCGATTTTATGGATCGCATCTTGCAAGGTTGTAATCGCTTCAGTCAAATCTGCATGTTGAGAGTCGAGGAAAGTTTTGCGCTCTTTTGCTTGTGCTAATTCATCCAGCGCGGCCATATTTACGGCGCCTAACGCCGCAATCGCATTGGTCAGACGAGTTACTTCGCCTTGTAAATACGACGGCTTCAAATCTGCATGCAATTTTTCCGAAAGTTTTTCTTCGTCAACTTCAAAATTGCGTAGTTGCTCAGCATACTGCTCTTGCGCGAGCCGCGCTGCCTGCTCCTTGAGCTGCAATTCAACGATACGGTCGCGCTGTGGCTGCAAACCTCGTTCTGTCTGGGTTTTGCTGTCTTCATACTGCCGCAATTGTTGCGTCAATTGATCGAGCTCATGACGAGCATCAGCCAGAGCACGTTCTTGCTCACTGCGCCTATCTAACAATTCTTGCAGACCAGCTTGAGCAGCCTGATCATTCATGGATTCCAGCTCTAACTGGCCTTGTTGCATACTGGCGAATAGCTGTGCAGACTGTTCCAGCGCCGTGGCAATATTTCTGCGCATTTCTTCCATCTTGCTACGATGGGATTTCTCGGCAAAGGTGGCTTCTTGTGCAGCTAATTCCAGTTCACGCAAACGTTGACGAGCGCTATTAAGTTGCTGTTCTTTTTCCAGATACGCCGTCTGGCCATCTTCGTGCGTTTCTTGCAGTTCAGCCAGTTCCAGATCAAGCACCTCAAACTTTTGCTCAGACTCTGCCCGGATTTGCAGTTGTTCCGCTTCCTGTGCGGCAATTTCCTTTAAATCTGTGCTGATTTGCGTACTACGCTGATTGAAGCGCTCTTGCACTTCTGCCAGCTTCATGTACTCGATCTGCAAACTGTGCGTCGTCTGCGTCAAAGAAGTGACGCGCTGACGCAACTCTTGCAATTGCTGCGATGCCTGACTATATGCAGCTTCGGCACGAACGGCGCCAGATTTTGCCTCATCTGCGAGCAACTGCCTTGCACGGCATTGCTTGCCGATATTTTCAATCTCTTGCTGACGACCGAGCACACCATCCTGCTCAGAATCCGACGCATAGAAACGGACGCTCGAGCGCGAAATAACATGCCCTTGTTTGGTGACAAATGATGCACCTGCCGGCAATTTAACTCTGTCCACGAAGGCGGCGGTGACATCTTCAGCAACATAAACCTGATGCAACCAATCTTGCATCAGACCACGCACACCGGCGTCGTTTAATTGGAGCAGGTTTAAAAATGGTTTTAAATTCGGCGCTGGAACAACTTGCTCACCAGAAATTTGCGGACTATAAACGGCAAGTTTCGCCGGTGGGGCATCACTAAAAAATGCTTTTGCCCAGTCAAGGTTGGACATTTCCAGCGATGCTGTACGCTCGCGCAAGACTGATTCGAGCGCAGTTTCCCATCCAGGTTCGATATGCAGTTTTTGCCATAACTTGGGCAAGCCACCAAGCTCATGTTTTTCCAGCCAAGGCTGAACCTTGCCTTGCGTCTGTACTTTTTCCTGTAATTGCTTGAGCGCCAACAAACGCGCTTCCAGTTGCGCTAATTTTGTTGCATCCTGATTGACCTGTGCTTGTGCCTGCTTGCGTGCCTCTTCAAGCAACGGCAACTGTTGCTGTGACTCTTCAAGTTGCATAGACAACTCTTCCAACATTTGTTTTTTTTCTTCAAGCTGGAAGGATAAATTTTCTAAATGACTGGAATCTGGCAGAGCCAAGCCATGCTTTTCTTGTTGCAAACGGTCTTTGCGGGCTGCGAGAGAATTTAAAATATTGGAGGCATTGCGTTGATGCGCGGATTCAAGTTCTATCTGCTGTTGCATTTGCATGATTTTGGCGCGCGATTCCGTCGTCTTCAACTGCGACTCGCGCCACGCCTGCTCCATGGCTGGTAAGGTATCGCCCTGAGCATGCGCAATCTCCGCAGCCTGTTCGGCCCTCATCGCTAATTCTTCTACGTGAATTTCAGCTTCCGCCAATTCATCTTGCAAATGATGGCTTTGCGTTTGCCATTGATCCCGCTGAGCCGTCAATGAATGCAATTGAGATTGCAAACGACTACGTGATTCAACGACAAATTTAATCTGTGCTTCAAGGCTACCGATTTCTGCATTCGTCTGATACAGATGACCTTGCGCCTGGTGCATACGATCACCGACTGCATAATGCGCCTGGCGCATTTGCTCCAGCTCCAATTCAACGTGACGCAATTTAGCAGTGTGCTCTTCCAGATCTAATTGTGTCTTTTCTATTTCAGAAAAATATTTTTGCTGCTCGTTCGCTGCTTCTTTTTTTCGCAACAACCACAGTAATTTTTGCTTTTCTTCCTGATCAGACTGCAACTCATGAAACTTATTTGCAACCACCGCCTGGGCTTCCAATTTTTCAAGATTGGTATTTAATTCGCGCAAAATATCGTCAACACGAACCAGATTTTCATGCGTGTCGTGAATGCGATTTTCAGTTTCGCGGCGGCGCTCTTTATAACGAGAGACACCAGCTGCTTCCTCAAGGAAAACACGCAGTTCTTCGGGTCTCGCTTCAATAATGCGCGAAATCATACCCTGGCCGATAATTGCATACGCACGAGGGCCCAGACCAGTACCAAGGAAAATATCCTGAATATCACGGCGACGTACAGCCTGACCGTTGATGTAATACGTGGAGGTGCCATCGCGGGTTAAGGTACGTTTGACGGCAATTTCGCCATATTGACTCCATTGCCCCGCAGCTTTACCTAGACTATTATCAAAAACCAGCTCGACTGAAGAGCGACCGGCAGGCTTTCTGTGCGTAGAACCATTAAAAATAACGTCCTGCATGGACTCGCCACGCAACTCGGATGCTTTTGATTCGCCCAGCACCCAGCGCACCGCATCAATGATGTTAGATTTTCCGCAACCATTCGGGCCGACAACGCCGACGAGCTGGCCTGGAACCTGAAAATGAGTGGGATCAACGAAAGACTTGAATCCCGACAATTTAATAGAAGTTAATCGCACTTAATGAAATTTAATTATCTTTTGCAGTCATATCCGCCGCCATTCTTTCCACAAACAGAAAATGACAGACAGAGCCTTGGCTAGTATCCTGGCATCATACCATTTGATCAGCAAATTATGATATTTACGGAGCAACTTCCCATAACAAAAAATAAAAAATACTACTTTGAACAAATAAGTACACTGGGAAACACGTCAGAAACGAAGATAAAAAAAACTCACATCGACGCAGTCAGCGATGTGAGTCAATTTATTTAACAAGAAACAACCACCGGAGTAATAAAACCCGTTGCTGGAATTGTGCCAGCCACATTGGATGTCGTGCAATTCAAACCAGGAGATTGGCTTTTCAAGCTCACCAGATACGCTCCACCCACTGGCACAGCCGTCGGGAATGCGAACGCTCCGCTTACGGTCAGCGTCAACGTATCCTGGCCATTGGCGAGCACCACCTGCTTCCCTGCTGGCAAACCGGTCAGATTTCCGAAAACGATCGTGTTGCTCGCAATATTAGCCACACAGTTGACTGTAATATTGGTCACCGCAGCACCACTTGAGCCAACAGTTCCGTACCCGTTGGTCACGGTACAAGTTTCACCTATCGGCTGCGTTCCCACAGAAACATTGTATGCTGCTCCTGATTGGACGGGCACAGAAAACGTAAAAAAACCATTCGATCCGATCGACAACGGATTTGCCCCATTGTTGAGTAAAGTCAGGGAAGTGCCGGTACTACCTGCTAAGCCTGTCACGGTTACTCCAATTGTAGAACTTGATGAACCGCCACAACCAGCGATAACAAGCCCGAACAATGAACTTAACATTAAGGTTTTTACTTTTATCATTTCATCCTCATTTTTCAACCATTAAACCATTCATACTTTGCAAATTGCAGCATCACTTTGAATCTAAATTATCCCCTTCAAAAGAGGATCAGAATTCAGGATCTTTTTTCGTGTGGGCAATTTTAACTCATGCGCGCCAGCAATAACGAATTAACCCGGTATAGTAATCGATCAAAAAATGGGAAAAAAGCATGCAGTTGTAAAGCTTTCCCATTCATTTGTATCCTCATGTAGGATTTTTCATGCTTACTTTCGCGCTTACAGGGCACAATCAAGAGGCATCGCGTAAAATTCCATCTACTTTTGAAGACAAAGGATTACTCGCGAGAATGTCGCAGAGGATATAATGCTTAAAACAGCTGAAAAACGACTTGTGAGGCTACAATCTAGCCAATAATCGATAAAAACAGATAAGCGTAGTTAAGATTACTTAGACCAAAAAATGACTTTTCATCCCCACCTGTCGAAATTACAACCCTACCCATTCGAAAAACTTAAGCGTTTGTTTGCAGATATCAATCCAAACCCGGCTTACAAAGCGATCAGTCTGGGAATTGGAGAACCTAAGCATCCAACGCCTGAATTTATTAAGCAGGCGCTGATTGAGAATATGGATGGACTAGCAAGCTATCCACTTACTGCAGGTTCGGACGCGTTGCGTTTTTCTATTTCACAATGGCTGGAAAGACGCTACGGTATTCCTGCTCTTAATCCTGCAACGCAAATTTTGCCCGTCAATGGATCACGGGAAGCCTTGTTTTCGTTAGCTCAGACGATTATCAATCCTGAAAAATGCGCAGATGGTGTGCCGCTGATTCTTTGCCCAAATCCGTTTTATCAAATTTACGAAGGTGCAGCGTATCTCTCAGGTGCGGAGCCCTATTTTGCGAATGCAAATCCCAGCCGCAACTTCGCTCCTGATTATGGCAGCATTCCAGAAGATGTCTGGAAGCGAGTCCAGCTCTTGTTTGTGTGTTCGCCGGGCAATCCAACAGGTGCTGTTTTGAATCTGGACGATTGGAAAGAGTTATTCGACTTATCAGATCGCTATGGCTTCGTCATCGCTGCTGATGAATGTTACTCAGAAATCTATTTCAAAGAAGAAGCGCCGTTGGGCAGTTTGCAAGCAGCCCAATTATCAGGGCGCACAGATTACCAGCGCCTTATCACCCTTTCCAGCCTTTCCAAACGCTCTAACGTGCCTGGCATGCGCTCCGGTTTTGTGGCTGGTGATGCGGAAATCGTCAAAAAATTTTTACTATACCGTACCTACCATGGCAGCGCCATGAGCCCTATGATTCAGGCGGCATCAGTGCATGCCTGGAATGACGAAGCACACGTACAAGAAAACCGCGCCAAATACGTTAAGAAATTTGAACAAATCACCCCCATTCTGAAAGAGGTGCTGGAAGTCAATCTCCCGGACGCTGCTTTTTATTTATGGGCGAAAGTGGATCACCTCAATGCCATTAGCGATACCGAATTCGCCCGCGGTCTCTATGAACAATATAACGTGACAGTGTTGCCAGGCAGTTATCTGGCGCGGGAGGCTCATGGCATTAATCCGGGGCAGAACCGTATTCGTATGGCCTTGGTTGCAGAAGTAGATGAATGCCTTGAAGCAGCACAGCGTATTGTCGCTTACTGCAAAGGCCTGACAAAAAAATGACATATGCAGGCGGTGTTTATATGACTATTTAATATCATCGATTTAATCAAATAAACTACACTGCAATTGCGCTGCAATAATAGCGAGTTATACCAATTTTTACCGATTTTTATTTACTTAAAAAGACACGACATGACACAACAATTACAGCAAATAATCGACAACGCGTGGGAAGACCGCGCTAATTTATCTCCTAAGTCTGCCCCTGCAGAAATTCGTGAAGCAGTCGCCCACGTATTAAGCGAGCTAGATAATGGCAGCTTGCGCGTTGCTCAAAAAATCGATGGTAGCTGGCATGTTAATCAATGGATAAAAAAAGCTGTTTTATTGTCTTTCCGTCTTGAAGATAACATCTGCATGCCTTCAGGCGATCACATGCAATTTTTTGACAAAGTACCAACCAAATTCGCAAATTACACAGCAGATGATTTTGCCAAAGGCGGATTCCGTGTAGTTCCGCCGGCTGTCGCCCGCCGTGGCAGTTTTATCGCCAAAAATGTTGTATTAATGCCGTCTTACGTCAACATCGGCGCGTACGTTGATGAAGGTGCTATGGTCGATACATGGGCGACAGTTGGCTCCTGCGCACAAATCGGTAAAAACGTACATTTGTCGGGCGGCGTCGGTATTGGTGGCGTATTAGAACCAATGCAAGCAAATCCTACGATCATTGAAGACAACTGCTTTATCGGCGCGCGTTCTGAGATCGTTGAAGGCGTCATTGTCGAAGAAAATTCCGTTATTTCCATGGGTGTCTATATCGGCCAATCAACAAAGATTTATGACCGTGCCACTGGCGAAGTAAGTTATGGACGCATCCCATCTGGCTCTGTCGTCGTCTCTGGCAGCTTACCTTCTGCGGATGGCAAATACAGTTTATATTGTGCAGTCATCGTTAAGCGTGTTGATGCCCAAACACGTTCAAAAACCAGCATTAACGAATTGCTGCGCGGGGCTTAATGCGAAAAGATACGGTATAAATCATTTTCAATCACCAGATATTTTTTTGAATGCAAAGGAAGCATCATGGCAGCGATGGAGCGCTTGTTTCAGCTCATGAAAGAAAAACGTGCTTCCGACATGTTTTTCGCAATGAACTCCCCGGTTCATTTAAAAATTAATGGCAACTTACTGCCAATTAACCAACAAAGAATGGATCAGGCGAACATTTTTTCATTGTTGGCTGAAGTTGTATCTCCTGAGCACCTTGAAACTCTGGAACGTGAAAACGAGTTAAATATCGGTATCGGTGCTCCGGGGATAGGCCGCTTTCGTTTGTCGGCGTTTCGTCAACGCGGAACGATTTCTGCGGTATTTCGTTTTGTCCCGGGAGATATCCCGCGCCTGGACAGCTTAAACCTGCCGCCAGTGATGTCCGAGCTCATCATGGAAAAGCGTGGGTTGATATTGGTAGTCGGCGCAACCGGTTCAGGCAAATCAACGTCGATTGCCTCCATGCTCGACTACCGCAATGAAGTCCGTACTGGTCACATTCTGACGCTGGAAGACCCGATTGAGTACCTCTTCCGCAGTAAAAAATCGATCGTCAATCAACGTGAGATTGGCAGTGACTCTGAAAGTCTGAAAACTGCACTCAAGAACTCTTTGCGCCAAGCTCCGGATTGCATTTTAATTGGTGAAATTCGTGACTTAGAAACGATGATGGCTGCGATTGCTTATGCACAATCAGGTCATCTCGTTCTAGCAACCCTGCACGCCAATAATAGCTATCAGGCGCTAAATCGCATTATCAGTTTCTTCCCGATGGAAAACCGGACTGCACTTTTGCTGGATCTGGCCTCATCGATCCGGGCTATTGTCTCTCAACGACTGATTCGTGCAGTCGATGGCGGTCGCTGTCCGGCGGTAGAAATTATGCTTAACACCCGCTACGTGTCAGAACTGATCGAACAAGGGGATATTTTCCAGATTAAAGAAGCGATCGAGAAGAGTCTGTCGCCAGGATCGCAAACCTTTGAACGCGCGTTAATGAATTTGATCAAAGCTGGCTTGATCACCAAAGAAGAAGGTCTGGCGAACGCTGACTCTGCCAACAACTTGTTATGGCTACTCAACAATGAAGCTTCAAGTAGTCTTAGCCCGACACCAGAGCCAGAACCCGAAGTAAAAGAAGAGGCCTCTTTTACTGAATTTACTTTAAATATGTAAGCTGACACTCTCAATGACTTCAATCATGTCACGAAACATCACAGTATTTGGCATTCCCAATTGCGATACCGTTAAAAAATCACGAGTCTGGCTGCAAGAGCAAGGTCTGGATTTTGAATTTTACGACGTTAAAAAACAGGGCCTGGACCAGACCACGGTTCGGGCATGGCTGGCATTTGTTCCGCTGGATCTATTAATCAATCGCAAGGGCACCACATGGCGTGCGCTATCCGATGAGCAAAAAGCATTAGCAGCAGATACAGAGTCTGCCATTCCGCTTATCCTGAGCAACCCATCCCTGATCAAACGGCCGGTATTACAAATGAAGAATTCCGACCATATGGGTCACGTTTCAGTTGGTTTTTCTCCAGACCAGTTTCAAAAAATATTCGAAAATAAATAATGAGCAAAACGCTAGCATTAACTGAGCAGTTAATCGCCCTTGACTCAGTCACACCTGAAGATAAGGGTTGCCAACGCACCTTAATTTCATTGCTTGAGCCATTAGGCTTTCAATGTGAAACCATACAATCAGGCGATGTGACCAATCTCTGGGCGCGTCGTGGCACGATTCAACCTTTAGTGGTATTTGCCGGTCATACAGATGTCGTGCCAACGGGTCCTTTAGCGCAGTGGCACTCAGCGCCTTTCACGCCAACACATCGCGATGGCAAGCTGTTTGGACGCGGCGCGGCTGATATGAAAACCTCGATCGCTGCTTTCGTTGTCGCTGCTGAAGAGTTTATTGCAGCCCACCCAAATCATAATGGCTCGATAGGCTTTCTGATTACGAGCGATGAAGAAGGTCCGGCAACGGATGGTACCGTAGTCGTTTGCGACATGCTCAAAGCACGTGGTGAACGGTTGGACTACTGCATCGTTGGTGAGCCTACTTCTGTCGGCGCATTAGGCGACACAATCAAGAATGGCCGCCGTGGCACCATGTCTGGAAAATTAACTATCAAAGGTATTCAGGGACATATCGCTTATCCACAATTAGCCAAAAACCCTATTCACCTGTTCGCTCCGGCAATGGCGGAACTAGTGGCAGAAGTTTGGGATCATGGCAATGAGTACTACTTGCCGACCTCATGGCAAATATCAAATATTCACTCCGGAACCGGCGCCTCCAATGTCATTCCTGGCGATGCAGTGATTGACTTTAATTTTCGCTTTTGCACAGCAAGCACTGCCGAAGGCTTACAACAGCGCGTCCACGCGATACTGGACAAGCACTGCCTCGATTATGATTTAAAGTGGACTATCGGCGGTCATCCTTTCTTAACACCCAAAGGCGATTTAAGCGATGCATTAGCAAATGCAATCCGCGCTGAGACCGGACTGGAAACAGAATTATCAACGACTGGCGGCACTTCTGACGGACGCTTTATTGCCAAAATCTGCCCACAAGTCGTCGAGTTTGGCCCACCAAACGCCAGCATTCACAAGATTGATGAGCACATTGAGTTGCAATACATCGATCCACTCAAAAACATTTACCGTCGCACATTAGAAAATCTGCTGACTTAATTTGCGCACGAGGAATTTAACATGACAACACCCGCCACTACTTTCGTCACTATTCGTGATCTGCTGCGCCATGCAGTGTCGCGCTTTAATAAAGAAAAACTATTCTTCGGCCATGGTAGTGCAAACGCCCTGGATGAAGCTGCGTATTTGATTCTTCATACTCTACAATTACCGCTGGATAAAATTGATCCTTTTCTCGACGCCAAATTATTGACCAACGAGATCGATGCCGTCCTTCGCGTCATTGAACGTCGCGCCACAGATCGCGTCCCCGCTTCTTACATCACCAATGAAGCATGGTTGGGCACCTATAATTTCTACGTTGATGAGCGCGTCATCGTGCCACGCTCTTTTATTGCCGAATTGATTCCGGAACATTTCTCTCCCTGGGTGAATGACCCTGACACCATCACCAATATCCTGGAACTATGCACCGGTTCCGGATGCCTGCCTATCATGCTGGCTGATATGTTCCAGAATGCCCACGTTGATACCGCGGACATCTCTAAGGACGCCCTGGAAGTCGCGAAACGCAATGTGGAAACATACGAGCTCCAAGATCGCATTACCTTAATTGAATCCGATCTCTATACCAATGTACCAAACAAAAAGTATGACCTGATTATCACCAACCCACCGTATGTGAATTCGGGTTCGATGGCAAAGTTACCGAAAGAATATCTCCATGAGCCGCAAATTGCCTTGGCTGGTGGCGATGACGGCATGGATCTGGTACGCAAAATTGTCGCTGGCGCTGCAGACCGGCTCACAGAAGATGGTTTGCTGATGGTGGAGATTGGCAATGAGCGTGCGTTTGCCGAAGCTGCGTTTCCTGAACTGAACCTGACCTGGCTCACGACCAGCGCCGGAGATGATATGGTGTTTTTGATTGAAGCGCGGGATTTAGCGAACTTCAACGCATAAACCTGTAAAATTGCAGACTTGATTGATGTGAACGGGCAAATCATCCTTTGCCCGTTTTTTATTCAAAAATACTAAAAATACTAAAAATATTAACAATACTGGATATCAGTATATTTTCCAGCCGCTTATTCTATGCTGATATATTCAGCAAAAAGCGATATACCCCCTAATTTTTAAGTTTATATGATACGTTTGCAGCAAGTCATCCTCGCGCGAGGCACCAAGCCCCTGTTTGACAGCGTCGATGTCACTCTCAACCCCGGCGATAAAATTGGCCTGATTGGTTCAAATGGCGCAGGTAAATCCAGTCTGTTCGCCATGTTACGTGGAGAGCTGCATCCAGATCAGGGCAGCATAGAATTCCCGGCAAAATGGCAGCTAGCACACGTTGCGCAAGAAACACCACCATTGGAGCGCTCAGCGATTGATTACGCCATCGATGGCGACGTCACTTTACGCAAACTTGAAGCAGAATTAGCAGCCTTAGAAGCACAACCAGAAAGCTATGAAAACGGCATTGCGATTGGTGACTTGTATGGCTCTATGGCAGATGCTGACGCCTACACGGTTCGCTCACGGGCAGAACAATTGCTGATCGGCCTTGGTTTCAAACTTGATCAGTTAGAACGTCCAGTCGCCAGTTTCTCGGGCGGATGGCGTATGCGCTTGAATCTGGCACAAGCATTGATGTGTAAATCAGATTTGCTGCTACTCGATGAACCAACCAACCATCTTGATTTGGACGCCATTATCTGGCTGGAAGACTGGCTCAAACGCTACGCAGGCACCTTGATCATTATTTCGCATGATCGTGACTTCCTTGACGGTGTCGCCAATGTGATCGTGCATATCGATGAACGCAAACTGAAGCGCTACTCTGGTAACTATTCGGCATTTGAACGTCAACGTGCAGCGCAATTAATCCTCGCAGCTGGCACAATTGAAAAGCAAAACCGTAAGCGTGCGCATCTGGAGTCCTTCATCAGCCGCTTTGCAGCGAAAGCATCGAAAGCCAAGCAAGCACAAAGCCGTATTAAAGCATTAGCGAAGATGGAAGAATTAGCACCATTGCGCGCAGCCGCTGAATTTTCTTTTGAGTTCCGCGAGCCTCTCAGCGCACCTAATCCGATGTTAGTGATGGAAGATGTCGATTGTGGCTACCGCATTGAGTCTGAAACTGATCATAGTTTTACCGAAAGACGCATTGTGAACGGCGTCAAATTTTCACTCCAAATTGGTCAACGTATCGGTCTCCTGGGTGTGAATGGCGCAGGTAAATCGACACTGATCAAAACCATCGTTGGCGACATCGCACCATTGTCTGGCGTTATGCAAACGGGTAAAGGCTTATCGATCGGTTACTTCGCGCAGCATCAGGTAGAAATGTTGCGTCATGACGAATCACCTCTCTGGCATTTGGCGCATATCGCGCCCAACGTCCGTGAACAAGAGTTGCGCAACTTCCTCGGTGGATTCAATTTCCCCGGTACGATGGTCACCAGCCCCATCAAACCTTTTTCGGGCGGAGAAAAAGCGCGCCTTGCGTTAGCGATGATCGTCTGGCAGCGCCCTAACCTGCTATTGCTTGATGAACCAACCAACCATCTGGATTTAGAGACGCGTGAAGCGCTCACCGAAGCGCTGGCGCAATTTGAAGGTACACTTGTCGTCGTATCGCATGACAGACATTTGCTACGCGCCACAACCGATCAATTTATCATTGTTGCTGACGGCCAGTTACAACCGTTTGATGGCGATTTAGATGATTACAAAGAGTGGCTATTCAAAAGCAAATTAGAAAAGGAAGCAACACCTGCGTTGCCGGAAAAAACCAAAGCCAAAGAAACAGCTTTGCCGCAAGCTAAACCTGTTCCAGTTGCGAAGGTTGATGATAAAGAACAACGTAAACGCGATGCAGATGAACGCCAACGACTCGCCAATTTACGCAAGCCCATCGAAAATCGCATCAAGCGTTTAGAAGAGGAAATGGCAAAACTTAATACCAAAAAGCAAGCCATCGCAGCACAGCTTGAGGATAGTGAGATTTACAGCGATGCCAACAAAGAAAAGCTCAAAGCGCTCCTACTTGATCAGGCGTATCTCGTCAAAGAGTTGGAAACAACTGAAGCAGACTGGTTGGAACAACAGGAGTTTTTAGAAGCTGTCGTTTAATCCAGTTAATTGACGACCTGTTAAACGCATGATTTTTTGTAGGGCGGGTGCAACCCGCGCTGTTCTGAGGTTTTCGATGGAATTGGCGGGTTGCGCCCACCCTACAAGATTCGGCGATCAAACATCACAACCAATCCCTCGGCTCAACCTGATAGTAGATTCTGAGTTGTTCATACAAAGCTGGATGATGTATCGCCAGCTCAGTACTTTTCTTAAAAAATGCTTCCGTCGTAACGGCAAAAAATTCCGACGGGTTGGTCGCGCCATATGGATCGATGACCGTTGCGTGATGATGTTCTGTCGCGTGCAATAACTTGGCGTACTCCGCTTCCATCACTTGTGACCATCTGCGATAAGCTTCAGCATCAGGTAGCAATGGCGCGCCGTTCGTTGATCCGGATTCGCTATCAAGTTGATGTGCAAATTCATGCATCACTACGTCCTGACCGTGACCAACATTTACAGGATGATGAATAATTTGATCCCACGCTAATATCACACGACCATCACTCCACGACTCGCCGCTTAGCCCCTGATTCGTATGTGTTACCACTCCGCCATTCAACATTTGAGTACGTGGTACCACAAAGGCGGATGGATACACGAGAATATGTGTGAGCCTTGGATAAACGTCGCTGTGGCGATTCAATAACAACATACAGGCTCTACCTGCAATTGTCACTTTAATCTCATCAGTGATCGTTAATCCACCGCACCCAACAAACGTCTTCTGAAATAAAAACTGTCGGATACGTCGCTTAAGTTGCATCTGTAAGTTGGTTGGCATCTTAGAATATTCTGGCAAATTTTTGCGCAGGATTTTTGAATATGGCAACGGAAAAGCTTGTGACAAAGCGTAGCGCAAACGCGCACGCGGGACTTCAAAAGCGAGCAGCAATAAAACAAGAATGAATAACAACCACCACATAAAGCCCCTTTTTTGATGAGGTTTGTACACCTATCTCACATGGGCGCAACTGCAATAAAGTCAATGGTCAGCTTATGCAATAAATTTGGCTTGTACCTAGCTCAATCAAATTGATCGGAACTTGAAAACAAAAAAGCTGCCAGAGCTAATCTGGCAGCTATCTAGAATGCAATTTTGATTTTGATGTTAGCTTATTTCACTTCAGTCACAAACTGTTCTGTCGGGCGGCGCACTTTTTTCAAGTTCACCAGCCAATCGCCTTCTGCTTCACGATATCCAATCGGCAGAATAACGACACTACGCAAACCTTTTGCGCGTAAGCCCAATATTTCATCTACAGCCGCTGGATCAAAGCCTTCCATCGGCGTGCTGTCTACTTCTTGCTCTGCCGCAGCGATCAAGGCAGTACCCAAGCCAATGTATGCCTGGCGTGCAGCATGCTGGAAGTTAACTTCTGCATCGCGCGTTGGATAGGTACTGAGCAACATATTGCGGTAGTTTTCCCAACCTTCGTTTTTGAAACCGCGCACATCATTAGTTAAATCAAACATCATGTTGATGCGTTCCGCTGTGTAGTTGTCCCATGCTGCGAAAACCAGCAAGTGGGAACTTTCTGTCACCTGCGCCTGGTTCCAGGCAACTGGTTTGATTTTTTCGCGAATTTCAGCGTTTGTCACAACCAAGACTTCATACGGTTGCAAACCACTTGATGTTGCAGTCAAACGCACTGCTTCTACGATTTTATCTACTTTTTCTTGTGGAACAACTTTGGCAGGATTGTATTTTTTTGTTGCATAACGCCATTGCAGTTTTTGAATTAGGTCACTCATTTACGTTTCCTTTGAAAAATTAATACAATAAAAGCATTTAAAAATATTAAAAACACTCAACACGCAGATCAAAATAAACATACAGTCTAGTTTGTATGTCGATTTATATGCACTATAGCAGCTCATTTGAATTCTTGCAGAAGTCCACAAAAAGCGAATCTATGACGATCCAATCAGCACTAAAAATTACTCTGTAATTAAGACCCCACGATTACATCAGACGACACAAAACATGACTTGATCGCTGTCATTCAACTGAAAAAGCTGTCGAGGCATAAGCGTAAGTTATCCTTTGCCATGGTAAATAGAAATCCCAGGCAATCGCACAGAGATGCGCAATTTCCCGGGATGATCGCTTGGCTTGAGTTTTTTAAAATAGAGATTTAAATTTTGACATTCTCATTACCTTAAATGAAGCACCGGGCGCAACGCTTTTGCTGCGACCGGTCTTACCCGAGAAATACGCTTTTCATGGTTAGCCCGGTTTACGTTCATCGGGATCGAGGCAAGTGCAGGGGTGCCATAAACAGTGAATACGCTCACAACATGGGCCAATTTGCTCGCTTGCTCCTGCAGTGACGCCGCCGCAGCAGCGGCCTCTTCCACCAATGCCGCATTTTGTTGCGTCACATTGTCCATCTCTGTAATGGCGTGATTAATCTGTTCAATGCCCGTGGATTGCTCCTGACTCGCGGCGGTGATCTCGCTGATGACATCGGTCACCCTGCGCACACTATCAACCACCTCTTGCATCGTGGTGCCTGCCAGGTCGACCAACTTCGTTCCTGCCTCCACTTTTTCTACTGAATCACCAATCAACGTTTTAATTTCTTTGGCAGCACTCGCACTCCGTTGCACTAAATTACGGACTTCTGCTGCAACAACCGCAAAGCCCCGTCCTTGCTCGCCTGCACGCGCAGCTTCAACCGCAGCGTTGAGTGCCAGAATATTGGTTTGGAACGCGATGCCATCGATCACACTAATAATATCGACGATTTTTTTTGCAGATTCATTGATAGAGCTCATGGTATCAACCACCTCAGACACCACTGAGCCGCCTCTGCTCGCTACATCAGATGCAGTTTGGGCGAGGCTATTGGCTTGACGGGCATTGTCAGCGTTTTGCTGCACGGTGGAAGTCAACTCCTCCATGGAAGAAGCAGTCTCTTCGAGTGAGCTCGCCTGTTGTTCAGTTCGGGATGATAAATCCAGATTTCCGCTGGCAATTTGACTGGACGCCGACGCCATATTATCTGTGCCAGAACGCACTTCACTGACAATCGTTTGCAAGGAACCATTCATCTCCTTCAATGCCTGCAAAAGTTCACCCATTTCATCCTGAGAATTCACTTCGATATGGCTGGTCAGATCGCCAGAAGCGACTTTCTTGGCAATTTTCACCGCAGCATACACGGGCCCGGTGATTGAGCGTGTTACAAACCACGCAATACCGGTACCAGCAACAACAGCAATGCCTGTCAATACGAGCATAAATATGAGCGCGCTACGATAACTTTGCGCTGCTAATTCTTCGTCATTTTTGTTTTTTTCTCTTTGCAAACCGGTAAAGTCCTGCATTTGATTTTGCCACTCGTTATTCACCGGAACCACTTCTTTCAACAAAAATTTAACCGCTTCGTCTTTATCAGTTTTCGCCATTTCAAGGAACTTATCATTGAGTGCCCGTGCCTTGGTTTGATCTTCATGAATTTTGGCAACAAAAGCTTTTCCGGTATCGTCTAAAGGCATTTTCTCCAAGGCAGAAAAAGCGTCGTTATAGATTTTTCGGGCAATAAGAATTTTTTCTTTTTGTATATTAGCTTCGTGTTCGTCAGACAATAACGCCACCGTCCGCATCACCCTTGCAACAATGTGCACTGAACTAGCCATATCTTCCAAATACATCATTTTTTTGACGTTGACGTCAGCAATGTGGTGAAGCGCGTCGTTGGTCCTGTTCATGGCATTAATGCCTAATCCGGCAACCCCCATCAAGAGTAAGAGGATTAAGCCAAATCCAATACCAAGACGGGTACGTATTTTTAGGTTCGACATTTTCATAGCTATTTCCCCAGAGAAATTTATAGTAGCAATATTTTTCAAACCAGATTTGCCGTTTGGCGACAAATGTGACATTTATTTAAGCCATTTGTTTGATGTTGAAACATTTGCCCTTCAATCAAGAAATGTTCAACAACACAAGATCAGATGCCGTTCCAAGCAACATTACTTCGCACACAACATGTTTCCGTACATCAATAGTGGCAGTAAAGTTTGTTAATTCAAAGTTGATTTATGTTAAATTTCGGTTAAGTAATAATAGTTTGCACTTCACGTTAAAACGAATTTTCTCCCGGCCCTATGCCGTATCTACACAAAAAACAACTTAGCTTCCATATCATCATGCTGAAATAATTTACAGATATCCTGTCACAGGCATAACCCAGTTTCGCTGCTCAGACACAGAGTTAGCCGCTGCGGCGCAGAATGTGCCTGTACATCTTCTTCACAGATGTCATCAAACTCTATTTTTAATTTTCCAAACGAGACAATGAAAATTTACCCCACCAATGGAATTGCATCTTTAAGCCGTATATTGCTGATCAGTAGCCTGGTCGCTATTCCAACTTTGACGACCGCAGCAGCAATGGCAGTAGAAAAACCAACTCAACCGAAATTGGTTGTAGTTCTGGTCGTGGATGGCTTGCCTCAAGAACAAGTTACACGATATCGAGATCAATATACCCAAGGCGGCTTTCGTCGCTTATTGGAGCAAGGTGCCTGGTTTAGCGATGCGCACCAGGCTCATGGCGTTACTGTGACTGCCGTCGGCCACGCTGCAGTGCTGACGGGCGCCTACCCATATCAGCATGGCATTATCGCTAATGAGTGGGTAGACACCCGAACACGAGAAGGCATGTACTGCACACAAGATGGCAATTATCAGTATATTGGTGACGAGACCAAGCCGGATGACGGTACTGCACCGACTAATTTGCGTGTAAGCACTGTTGGCGATGAATTGCGTTACGCAACGGGTAACCTCTCGAAAGTCATTACAGTATCTGGTAAAGACCGTGGCGCGATTCTTCTCGCTGGAAAAGCTGGCACCGCTTACATGTACATGAAAAAAAGCGGCGCATTTGCTTCGAGCAGCTATTACATGCAAAATCATCCTGCCTGGGTTCAACAATATCAGTCAAGCCATCCACAAGACCGCTTCTACGGTCAGGAATTGAAACCATTACTCGCAGATGTAGCATATTCTACGGATGCTGACGATGCCATCGTGAGCGATACAAAAGATCGTTTCCCGTTTAAATACGATAGCAAATCTGGCAAACCAGACGCTGAATATTACGGTAAATTGTTAACTGGCCCCTACGTCGATGAAATGACCCTGGACTTCGCCCGCGCCGCAGTTGAAGGAGAGAACCTTGGACGCAATCCTGCAGGCGTTCCTGATGTATTGGGTGTCAGCCTGTCTAGTCACGACTATGTGAACCATGCATTTGGCCCAGAAAGTCGTATGTCGCATGATCACCTGCAAAGATTAGATCGCTTGCTCGCCAACTTCTTTAATTATCTCGATAAGCGCGTAGGTTTAGAGAATACAGTTGTTGTTTTAACTGCCGATCATGGCTTTCCGAATACCCCGGAATTCTCAAGATCAATCAAGCGCGATGCTCAGCGGATCAGCCCAAAAGACATGATGTCTGCATTAAATCAACATCTGAGTGGCCAGTTCAGCACAGACAATCTGGCAGCCAAATGGTCTGGACCTGTAGTCTTACTTGACTACAAATTGATTGCACAAAAAAACCTGAAACGCGAAGATGTTGAGACAGCCGCAGCAAGGTTTCTGCTCAGCTATCCAGGCATTGCTGACGCATATACGCGCACACAATTGGAACAAGGTGCTTTACCAGCAACGCGTATTGCGAAGTTAATGCAACGCGGATGGCACCGCCAAGTCTCTGGTGACATCATGGTGGTAACTAAACCTTACTGGTATTTCGGCAGCGGTAACCATGGAACTTCGCATGGATCACCGTACAGCTACGATACGAATGTTCCGTTGATGATTATGGGTAAAAACCGCATTAAACCGGGTGCCTACGCAGAATACGCAGAAGTGGTCGATATTGCGCCAACGTTGGCTTATCTGCTGAGAGTACGCCCACCTTCTGGCTCTGAAGGTCGCATACTGAAAGAAGCACTTAACTAATATGCGAGGTTTATTTGATTGATCAGGTTTTTACCGGGTCAATCAGTAATTGCCGCCAGAGGCACATTACTACCGCGAAAGAATCAAAAAAAAGCCCGAATTTTATCCGGGCTTTTTTTACAGTAACTGACAAATGCGGTTATTCAATACCTTGGCTAGCAAGATATTCTTCGTAACTACCCCGGAAATCAATAATTTCGTTTTCCTTGATTTCGAGAATACGATTAGCCAGAGAAGAAACGAATTCACGGTCATGCGAAACGAAAATCAAGGTACCTGCGTATTTTTCGAGCGCGATATTCAGCGATTCAATTGATTCCATGTCCATGTGGTTAGTTGGCTCATCCATCAACAAAACATTGTGACGACCCAACATCAATTTGCCGTACATCATGCGGCCTTTTTCACCACCGGATAATACTTTGACGGACTTTTTCACATCATCGCCACCGAACAATAAACGACCCAGGATAGAACGAACCGCCTGGTCATCATCACCTTCTTGCGTCCACTGACCGATCCAGTCAGTCAGATTTTTGTCTGTCGCAAATTCTTCGGTCGGATCTTGCGGCATATAGCCGACATTGGCATTCTCTGCCCATTTAACGGTACCACGGTCCGCATCTAGACCTGTGATGTCCTTACCACCTATGCAGCGTAGCAAAGTCGTTTTACCAACGCCGTTGGAGCCGATAATTGCAATGCGTTCACCAGCTTCAACCATGAGCTCGACATTTTTGAATAAGGTGCGATCATAAGCCTTGGTAATGCCCTGCACTTCAACAGCAAGACGATGCAATTTTTTCTCGCCATCAAAACGCACAAATGGATTTTGGCGGCTAGACGGTTTAAATTCTTCAATTTTAATTTTATCAATCTGCTTGGCACGTGAAGTTGCCTGCCGCGCCTTGGATTTGTTTGCTGAGAAGCGACGGACGAAGTCTTGCAATTCAGCGACTTTATCTTTTGCCTTGGCATTATTGGCCAACTGTTGAGCACGTGCTTGTGACGACGCCAACATGTAATCATCGTAATTGCCGGGATAGATTTTCAGCGTTCCGTAATCCATATCCGCCATGTGCGTACATACCTGATTAAGGAAATGACGATCATGGGAAATAATAATCATGGTAGAGTTGCGCTGATTGAGAATATCCTCTAACCAGCGAATCGTGTTGATATCCAGGTTATTGGTCGGTTCATCGAGCAGCAGAATGTCTGGATTTGAGAACAGCGCCTGCGCCAACAAAACACGCAGCTTCCAGCCTGGTGCGACTGAACTCATTGTGCCTTGATGTTGGTCTGTCGGAATCCCTACGCCCAACAATAACTCGCCCGCGCGAGCTTCTGCAGTATAGCCGTCATATTCAGCAAACTTCGCTTCCAGATCAGCAGCCTTCATGTAGTCATCGTCGGTCGCTTCTGGGTTTGCGTAGATTGCATCGCGTTCCGCCATGGCAGCCCACATTTCTGTGTGTCCCATCATGACCACATCAAGTACGCGCATATCTTCAAAAGCGAATTGATCCTGGCGAAGCTTACCAAGACGCTCGTTTTGATCGAGCATGACAGTACCAGATGATTGCTCTAGATCACCACCCAAAATTTTCATGAAAGTCGATTTGCCGCAACCATTGGCTCCGATTAAGCCATAACGGTTGCCTTCGCCAAACTTGACGGAGATGTTTTCAAACAGCGGCTTTGGGCCGAACTGCATGGTAATGTTAGCGGTAGATAGCACAGAAAACCTTTTGCGATAAAGATATGAATTAACCTTACATTATAACATCGCTTAAGGCCAAGATTTTGAGCCAGCAGGGAAAGCGGCAAAATAAACCTATGATTAAAAACCAGACAACGCTTCATCTTAAGAGAAATCGGCTGAAAGACAAGTATCGCGATGACAGTTGAAATAAGGTCGCCCTTGGCAGTGAAATATTTGCAACATTGCTATTGAAAACCTGTTTCCGTGGAAGCTTGATGTTTTGCATGCACCTTTCGTTGGGCGCGATAAATTCCTGTGTAGCCAGAAAATAAATAACTCACAACACAAACCAGCGCTGCATAGACGCCAATTTCAGCACCAAATAACTCTATCGCCATAAATGTCGAAGCAATCGGCGTATTTGCCGCTCCAGCAAATACCGCGACAAAACCTAAACCCGCTAATAAGGCAAAAGGTAAATGTAATAAAGGTGCAAGAATATTTCCCAAGCTGGCACCAATATAGAATAAAGGCGTCACTTCACCACCTTTAAAACCGGTTCCAAGAGAGGCAATAGTAAACAAACCTTTGAGCGCAAAATCGTAGGCGGGGAGCGGATGCGCAAACGCGTCGACAATTCCAGGAATGCCAAGCCCGATATACCGGTCAGCACCAGCAAAATAGGCAAGTCCAGCAACTACAATGCCACCTATAAAAGGTCGCAAAGGTGCATAACCGATGGCACTTTTCATCAGAGCACTCAGCTTGTGCGTCGCAAATGCAAATACGCGCCCGGTCACGCCAAATACGGCGCCAGCAAACAGGATTGCCACTACGGTCCAAAAGCTAAAACCAGGGATGTTAGCGATGTGATAGTGGGTATGATGAACACCCCACAATAATCCAATCTGATCCGCCACCATAGCGGCAATAAGGCATGGAAGCAAAGAATCAAAACGTAGTCGACCGATCGCCAGAACCTCGAGTCCAAAAATTGCACCCGCTAAAGGCGTACCAAAAACGGATGCAAAACCCGCACTGATTCCAGCCATTAACAAGATCCGCCTATCCTCGGACTTGAGCTTGAACACATGCGTCAGTTGATCTGCCAACGCGCCGCCCATTTGCACGGCTGTGCCTTCACGGCCAACCGACGCACCAAATAAATGTGAGATCACAGTACCCGACAGCACCAATGGCGCCATGCGTAAGGGAATCACTTTTTTAGGATCATGGATTTCATCGATCAGTAAATTATTTCCCGCTTCCACCTGCTGGCCAAAACGCAAATACAGCCAACCGACAAAAAAACCGGCAAAAGGCAAAGCCAGTATCAATTCCCGATGCGCAATCCTTGTGGCAGTCGCCCATTCAAGCGCAAACAAAAAAAACGCAGAAGCTGAACCTGCCAGCAAGGCAACCAAGGTCGCCAATGGCAGCCACTTGATCACATAGATGAATAAATGGTGACGTTCAAATGCTTCTGAATTTTCCATGTTGGTTCCAAAATCGATGATGGCAAACTATTTTTCGTCAAAACAATGCTAAGCGTCAGCGAAGTATCGGAGGCAAAGCCATTACTACTGATAATAACAATGCCAATTCCTTTCCGACAAATACATTCTTTGCAAACGCCTCGGAATCGATAATACCGACCACGCTGCCATCCGTTCCCAACAAAGGTAAACACGCTTCTGACTGCACTTTGGGATCGCAAGTATAGTACTCCCCACCAGCAGTCAGATACGCGCTGACATCGTTAATAATCCGCGCCTTTCCTGTCATGCCAACAGTACTGTTATTGCTCATTGTGGCGAACTCAGCGGTCAAAGGAAATTCAGCACGCGATGCTGCACCGAAATAAGCCAACTTCACCAATACCGTTTCACCTTGCTGATTCAGACGTTTCTGATAAATACCAAACCACTGACTGCTGCTATGTAGTTGGTAGAAATCAACGATGCTTTGCAATTGGCTCAGCATCTGAGTATTGGCTGTGGTCCGACCACCCAAAGTCAATGTCAAATCATATGGATCAGCCGCCAATTGATCGAAGATGGAACAAGAACCGCCCTCCCCCAATTCCGGCACCTGGTATTGCCATTTGATGTTTTCTGGCGGCGCTTGAGTCAAGTTAGTTATCTGACTCTGATATTCAGCAAATAACTTAGAAAAATCTGAAGGCAGGTCTTGTATTTGAATCTGGCTCTGAGAAAGGTATTGGTGGATTAGCATAGAAATTCCGGCTACAAAAATGCAAGCCAGTTTAGCAGATAGCCGCCACGCCGTCAGGTCAGCTCACCGCTCGAGCAGTAAGATAAAAAAGCGCGGCACTAAGATCGCGCTTTTTAAGCCAATACGTCACGACATCTGCCAGACGAATTCAAGAACCAGTCAAATTGGCTCAATCAGTTAAAAGTTTTCCCTTCTTCTGCCAACCTCGCCAGTAATGGAGCAGGTTTCCAGGCGTCTCCATGGCGTCCTTTGGCATATTTTTCCATTGCCATGACAACATTTGTCAAGCCGACTGTATCGGCATAAAACATCGGACCACCGGTATGCAATGGGAAGCCATAACCTGTCAGGTACACCATATCAATGTCAGAAGCACGTGTTGCAATACCCTCTTCCAATATATACGCAGCTTCATTGACCAGTGAGTAAATTAAGCGTTCAACAATCTCCTGGTCGGAGATTTTTCTGCGAGTAATCCCCAGATCTGCTGAATGTTTGACGATCATATCGTTCACGACAGATGAGGGATAAGCCTTACGGTCACCGGGTTTATAGTCATACCAACCAGCGCCAGTTTTTTGGCCGAAGCGTCCCATCTCACACAACAAGTCCGCCGTTTTGGAATACGTTATTTGTGGTTTTTCGACATAACGTCGTTTGCGGATATACCAGCCGATATCATTACCAGCCAGATCACCCATGCGGAAAGGCCCCATAGCAAAACCGAGTTTTTCTACTGCCTTATCCACTTGTTCCGGTGTGCATCCTTCTTCCAACAGGAAACCAGCCTGGCGGCTGTACTGTTCTATCATGCGGTTACCGATGAAGCCATCGCAGACGCCAGACACAACGCCGGTTTTTTTGATCTTCTTAGAAATGCCCAGGATGGTAGCCAGAACGTCGTTTGCGGTTTTTTTCCCGCGGACAATTTCCAGCAATTTCATCACATTCGCGGGACTGAAAAAGTGGGTGCCGATGACATCCTGAGGGCGCTTAGTAAAATCGGCGATTTTATCCACGTCCAACGTTGATGTATTGGATGCAAGAATAGCGCCCTGCTTCATGACTTCGTCGAGCTTTTTAAAGACTTGCTCTTTGACGCCCATATCTTCAAACACGGCTTCAATCACCAGATCAGCCTGAGCGATTTCTTCATAAGAAAGCGTGCCTGTAATCAAGCCCACGCGCTGTTCAAATTTGTCCTGCGTAAGTTTGCCTTTTTTGAGGGTATTTTCGTAATTCTTCCGTATCGTTGCCAGACCTTTATCCAAAGCCTCTTGCTTCATTTCCAGAATTTGAACCGGGATACCCGCATTAGCGAAATTCATTGCAATACCGCCGCCCATTGTGCCAGCGCCAATGACTGCAACCGATTTTATAGGACGAATCGGTGTATCGTCCGGTACGTCAGGCAGCTTACTAGCGGCACGCTCACCAAAAAACGCGTGACGCAAAGCCTTGGATTCCGTCGACTGCACCAGCTCCAGGAACAAATCACGTTCCAGCTTCATACCGTCGTCAAATTTCTTGGTGACAGCTGCCGCTACGGCTTCGACACATTTTAGAGGTGCAGGGAAAGGCCCTGACATGGCGCGCACGGTATTGCGAGAAAATTGCAAAAAGGCTTCGTAATTTGGATAATCGACTTTGATGTCGCGCACCTTCGGTAGTGGGCGGACTGCCGCAACTTTATTCGCGAATGCAAAAGCGGCTTGCATCAAATCACCCTCAACCAACTCATTAAAGAGCGCAGTTTTTGCCAGCTTCTCGGAAACTACAGGCGTACCGGAAACAATCATATTGAGTGCCAGCTCCAAACCAACAACCCGTGGCAAACGCTGAGTACCGCCAGCGCCCGGCAAAATGCCCAATTTGACCTCTGGTAATGCGATTTGCGCACCCGGGCTGGCAATACGATAATGGCACCCCAATGCCAATTCAAGTCCACCGCCCATACAGACGCTATGAATCGCCGCGATGACAGGTTTTTCAGCGGATTCAATCATATTGATAACAGTATGGAGACTAGGCTCAGCAAATGCCTTAGGCGAATTAAATTCTTTGATATCCGCACCACCTGAGAAGGCTTTTCCTGCGCCGGTAATAACAATGGCTGTAATCGCAGGGTCGTTCTGTGCCAGCTTCATGCCTTCAACGATCGCATGTCTGGTCGCAAAACCGAGTCCGTTGACCGGGGGATTAGTTAAGGTAATGACGGCAATATTGCCTTCTGCTTTGTATTCTGCGCTCATGTCTCTTCCTAAATATATGCAGTTTGAATACCATGTTTGCCCGTCTGAAAACATATCCAGACTGTGACAAAACAAGGTGGCGTACGCAAATCAGGTTTTACTATAACTCAAAATAGTACGATCGTATTATTTTTTATTTGAAATCTGTTAAAAACGAGCAAATCTCTATGCAAAGATCCACTAAACTTCCAGCCACTCCTGCCGGATTTTGTCATTCACCATCAGCTCTTCTGGAGTTCCTTCAAAAACAATAGTACCGTGTCCCATAACGTAAACACGCTGAGAAATCTGCAAAGCGATTGCCAATTTTTGCTCAACTAGCAAAACAGAAATACCGCGGCGACGCAGCTCCTCAAGATATTCGGCCACTAATTGGACGATCATCGGCGCCAAACCTTCGGTAGGCTCATCGATCATGATGAGATCCGGATCCCCCATCAATGTGCGACACAAGGTCAGCATTTGTTGCTCACCACCAGACATGACGCCAGCCATCGTATTTCGACGCTCTTTAAGACGTGGAAACATCTGATACATATCATCGATACACCATCGTGCTGGTGTGCGGGCAAGTTTTCCGCTCTTCTGTCCCAGCAGCAGGTTTTGCTCTACGGTCAGGGTAGGAAAAATATCGCGGTTTTCCGGCACGTAGCCGATGCCTTTATGCGCAATCTGAAATGCTTTAAAACCGTTGATCTGCTCTGACTTAAAATGAATTGCGCCTTGTGTCTGCACCTGCCCCATGATTGACTTGACGGTCGTTGAACGTCCGACACCATTTCGACCTAGCAAGCTGACAATTTCTTTTTCATTGACTTGCAAATTTACGCCATGCAAAACGTGACTTTTACCATAAAAAGCGTGTAAATCCTTTACTTCGAGCAATGCACTCATGCGGCATTCTCCATCGGTGCGTGTCCACCCAAATAAGCATCTTTCACTTGCTGATTTTGACGAATATTTTGCGGCGCATCACAAGCAATGATCTCACCATAAACTACGACAGCGATTTTGTCGGCCAAGCCAAATACGACGCTCATGTCGTGCTCTACCATTAATAATGTCTTGCCTACTGTCATTTTACGAATCAATTCAACGGCAGCGTCGGACTCTGAACGACTCATTCCCGCGGTTGGTTCATCAAGTAAAATGACCTCTGCGCCACCGGCAACAGTAATGCCAATTTCAAGCGCCCGCTGTTCGGCATACGTGAGTGATCCTGCAATCACGTTACGACGGGCTTGCAAACCAATTTGCTCCATCACACTGATTGCCAGCTCATGCACATCTTTCAAACCGTTTAAACGCTGCCAAAAAGAGTACTTATATCCCAAAGCCCATAAAACAGCGCAGCGCAAATTTTCATACACACTAAGGCGATGGAAGATGTTGGTGATCTGAAAGCTACGGGACAGACCACGCCGATTGATTTGATATGGAGGTAACCCATGAATATTGAAACCATTGAGCAAAATCTCGCCAGAGGTAATGCCAAAGCGTCCGGAAATCAAATTAAATAAGGTCGATTTCCCGGCGCCGTTCGGGCCTATGATCGCTACGCGTTCGCCTTTGACAACCTGCAGGGTTGCACCACGAATGATTTCCGCCGAACCGAAACTTTTGCGGACATCCTTTAATTCCAGCGCAAACTGACTCATTCATCCCCCTTTAAGGTTGCCACTTCAATTTCAACGAGCGCGGTATTCCATGCAGAAAGGAACCGAGTATGGGTGTACAAAAATCCCAGCCCTCCTATCAGACATAAAAGTGCAGCGATACACCATGATGTACTTTCAAATGCATTAAATGCGATACCTGCGATCTTCACGATCGGGTCCTGATCGCCTCCGAGAGAACGTTGATACAACATTTCGATTGCCAGAATGGCGCCTGATGCGATCAATATACCAGCAGAAAAAAGCTTCCAAAAGGAAGGCCATATTTGTCGTAACTTTCCAAATTTAAACATGCGATAGTATGACGCCCAGATACCAGCAATACCGCCGGGTGCAAACATCACAATCAAAATAAAAAAGATTCCCAAATACAATTGCCACGCTTTAGTAAAATCAGACAACATCACTGTTAAAAACACACCAAGCACTGCACCTATCATTGGGCCAAAAAAATAACCAATGCCACCGATAAAGCTAAAGAGTAACACCGCCCCTGAGCGTACGGCACTGACATTCTCAGCTGTCACAATTTCAAAGTTAATCGCTGACAAACCGCCTGCAATACCCGCAAAAAAGGCGGATAGAATCAAGGTCAGGTAACGCACCCATTGTGTGTCGTAGCCAATGAATTCTGCCCGCTCCGGGTTATCTCTGACGGCATTAATCATTCTTCCTAATGGCGTGTGGGTGAACGCATACATTGCCACTGTAGAAATGAAGAGCCAGAAGGCAATGAGATAATAGACTTCAATCTGAGGTCCGAAGGTGACCCCAAGAAAAGCATCGCCCATTACCCGATTAGTCGAAATCCCACCCTCTCCTCCAAAAAATTTGGGGAACATTAATGAGCAGGCAAACACCAACTCCACCATACCAAGCGTTATCATAGAAAACGTCGTACCAGATTTTTTGGTTGTAACGTAGCCAAATAACACACCAAAAAACAATCCCGCGACACCACCAATAAGAGGAATAAGACTCACTGGAATAGTCACCATGCCGGCGGCAGCCAGGTTCATCGCATGGATAGAAAAGAAAGCACCTAACCCAGAATACACGGCATGCCCAAACGACAGCATGCCGCCTTGTCCCAATAACATATTGAACGACAAACCGAAAATCATCAGCGTACCCATTTGAGATAGCAGTGACAGCGATGCCCCCTGATTAAAAATTTTTGGGGCAAGTATCAGCAAAGCTGCAAATCCGCACCACACCAACAACGTACCGCTGGCGCGAGAAAGTATATGTTGTTTCATCATCTACCCTTCTCTCGTACCCAATAAACCACGTGGTCTGAAAATCAGTATCAGCACCAGCAACAGATAAGGCATTACCGGTGCTACCTGAGAAATGGTTAAGTTTAAAAGGGAATACCACGGTGAAGTCATTTGCACTGCGATACCAATGAGTTTCAGGACACTCGCGAGAGAATAGTCGAGAGCAACGGCGAAGGTTTGCAATATGCCGATGAGCAGAGACGCAATAAAAGCACCACCTAAGGAGCCCATACCGCCAACGACGACCACGACAAAGATAATGCTGCCCAGTGTTGCCGCCATGCCAGGCTCGGTCACAAACGCATTCCCGCCAACCACACCCGCCAGCCCCGCCAGCGCGCAACCACCACCAAACACCAACATGAAAACGCGCGGTACATTGTGGCCGAGCGCTTCGACTGCATCGGGGTGCGTCAGTGCTGCTTGTATGATTAAGCCAATTCTGGTTTTAGTCAGCAGAAGGTAAATTGAGACCAACATTACCAATGCGACCAACATCATAAATGCACGGTATTTAGGGAACGTTGTGGTATAGAGCGTAAAAAGAGATCCATCAAGCTCCGCAGGAATTGCGTAAGGAATACTCGCTCTGCCCCAAATTAGCTGCACTACTTCCAGAATCACGTACGACAAACCAAAAGTGAATAAGAGCTCGGGAATGTGTCCATACTGATGTACTTTACGCAAACCATAGCGTTCAACGAGAGCCCCTAAAACACCCACTAAAACTGGAGCGAGAATCAATGCCAACCAGAACCCCGCATGCGCACTCAGCATTGCAGCAAAATAAGCGCCCAACATATAAAAGCTGGCATGGGCAAAATTCAGCACCCCCATCATGCTAAAAATTAAAGTCAAGCCCGAAGACAACATAAACAATAGCAGCCCATAGCTCACGCCGTTGAGCAAAGTAATCAAAGTAAATTCCAAGGTACACAATCCTCTTTAATGAACGTTGTGCAAATCGTCCGCGAACGATCTGCACAACTGCAACATTGACTGACAAAAAAAAGAGCGTCAGTTAAGGTCTGACGCCGCTTTTTTAGAGTAGAACTTAACCTGGTCGCTTCATCTGACAAGACGAAGGTTGTGAGGCAACATAGGAATCAATTTTGATATCTGTCTTCCATCCAAGGCCGGTATTTTCCTGATCAAACAAAACATCTTTGCCGTTGGTTTTCACCCATGTCGCGATATACAAAGGTTGCTGCAATTGATGGTCCATTTTACGCATACTGACATCGCCATTGAGGCTCTTGAAATTTGCGCCCTCCAAGGCAAACGCCACTTTCACCGGATCGATTGATTTTGCTTGCCTTACCGCTTGTGACATGGCGGTCAGGATTGAATACGTTGCCATTGAATAGTAGTCGTCTTTGTATTTGGCTTTGAAACCTTGGACAATATCCTTACCGACAAAGCCTTCATTGTTGGTGTTCCAGTAAGCGACATATTTGACGCGATCAATACCTGCCGGTCCCATCGCAGTAGGCACGCCGGTTGTGGATGCGTAATAAGTAAAAAAGTTGGCTTTTAGATCGGCATCTTTTGCAGCCTTAATCAGCAAAGCCAAGTCTGCGCCCCAATTGCCGGTAATAACAGTATCAGCCCCAGAGGCTTTAATTTTGGCGATGTAAGGAGAAAAATCCTTGACCTGCCCAATAGGATGCAGATCATCCCCAACTACTTGAATATCAGGGCGTTTACGAGCCAAATATTCTTTTGCAGCACGACTCACTTGCTGTCCAAAAGAGTAATTTTGCCCGATAACATAGACTTTCTTTACGTTCTTATCGTTGACCAGGTAACTGGTTAAGGCTTCCATCTTCATATCTGAATTGGCATCAAAACGGAAATGCCAGAAACTACATTTACTGTTTGTCATGTCCGGATCAACGGCGGCGTGATTCAGGTACACAATTTCTTTACCTGGATTGCGCTCATTATATTTATTCACGGCGTCCATTAAAGCCAGCCCTGCGCCTGATCCATTACCTTGAGTGATGTAGCGAAAGCCTTTGTCAATCACCGTTTTGAGAACGTTTAATGATTCTTGGGGGCTAGCTTTGTTGTCGAAACCAACCACTTCAAATGTATTGTTACCAGCCCACTTTTCGGCATTCGCTTTATCAGCAACGTACTGGAATGAGTTCAGAATATTTTGACCAACCGGAGCAAACGGGCCAGATAAAGGATCGATATAAGCGATTTTGATCGTTTCCGCTACAGATGCCGGAGCTATCAAGGTCAATGCAACTGCTACGATTGATGCACGAAGTGGGAAGGCCATTTGTTTCTCTCCAATGAAGGTATTGTGGAAAACTGTGTTCGCCCTGCTGAGTTATCTACTATTTGCGTGATACGAAAATCAAAAAAATCGTTAAAAAAAATAGGTGCCAACTGCAGAAAAACACTGTTTAGCAGCAACACCCTCGACTTTATGCTGTTGGCAAACGATGATCTTTAAATTGCTCTCTGAGTTTATTTTTTAAAATCTTGCCCGTTGCCCCCATTGGTAAGGCGTCAATAAATACCACATCATCAGGTGTCCACCATTTCGCGACACGTCCCTCAAAAAACGCAAGTAAAGCTTCTTTGGTCAGTTCGGCGCCAGGTTTTTTGACGACCAATAACAAAGGCCTCTCGTCCCATTTTGGGTGAAACACACCAATACACGCCGCCTGCAATACGGCAGGATGTGAAACGGCCACATTCTCCAGATCAATCGTACCGATCCATTCGCCCCCCGATTTGATCACGTCTTTGCTTCTATCCGTGATTTGCATATAACCGTCAGCGTCTATGGTTGCGACATCACCAGTCGGAAACCAGCCGTCTTGCAATACGTTACCACCCTCACCTTTAAAATATGAAGAAATAATCCATGGCCCCTTAACGAGCAAATTGCCGTAAGTCTTTCCATCCCAGGGCAATTCATTGCCGGCGTCATCGACGATTTTCATATCTACGCCATACAGAACGTGCCCTTGCTTTGCCAGAATTTTTTCTTTTTCTTCTTCACTCAGGTCGTTGTGTCGAGAGAGCAAAGTACACGCAGTCCCCAGCGGCGACATTTCGGTCATTCCCCAAGCATGCACAACTTCTACGCCATAAGTGTGGCGCAAAGTTTTCATCATCGCTGGTGGGCAAGCAGAGCCGCCGATTACTGTGCGTTTGAAGCTGGAAAATTTCAGATCATTTTGACCTACATAAGTCAATAATCCCAACCACACCGTAGGAACGCCAGCCGAAAAAGTGACCTGCTCTTGCTCGAATAATTCGTAGAGCGATTTACCATCGAGATGTGGCCCGGGGAAAACAAGCTTAGCACCTGTGAGTGGCCCGGAATAAGGCAATCCCCAGGCATTGACATGAAACATTGGCACTACCGGCAATATCGAATCCCGCGCGGAGACGTTGAGTCCATCCGGCAAAGCTGATGCATAAGAATGCAAGATAGTGGATCGGTGCGAATACAACGCCCCCTTAGGATGGCCTGTGGTGCCTGATGTGTAACACAGACTGGACGCAGAATTTTCATCAAACATCGGCCAGACAAAATCGTCATTATTGTCATTAATCAAGTCTTCATAACACAAGAGATTCGTAACCTTGCCGTCCGTCGGCATATGATCACGATCACACATCATGACAAATGCTTTCACGTGTGGACAATGCGGCGCAATAGCATGAATAATGGGTAAAAAAGTGATGTCAAAAAACAGATACTGATCTTCTGCATGATTAACGATATAAGAAATTTGCTCTGGATGCAGACGTGGATTCACCGTATGCAAGACGGCTCCAGACCCAGAGACAGCGTAATAAATTTCAAGGTGACGGTAACCATTCCAGGCGAGAGTCGCAATGCGATCACCGAGTTGTACCTGCAATTTTTTTAATGCATTAGCTAATTTTTTTGCACGCTGATGACATTGGCTGTAATTGTAGCGATGAATATCACCCTCAACCCGCCGCGATACAATCTCATTTTTTCCAAAGTATCGATCTGCATGTTCGATAATGCTGGAGATCAGCATAGGTTTGTTCATCATCTGACCCAATACCGGACTCATTGCATGCACTGACATTTGCGCTCCTCAAAAATGTTACTGGTAACAAGCTCGTCTCTCACCTATTTACTGTCATTACTTAACCAGATCTGACGCCAAAACCTCAGCAAAAGCCTGATCGATCAACACAGAATTGAAAACAGCTTCCTGATTTTTGTACGACCGTTCTAATTCGTCAATCACTATTTTTTTTGCGCAGCACCATTTCCACATATAAAACTCAGTACGTTCAGTGCACTGCTAACTACCACCATCATCATCATGATATTGCGACGCGCAAAAATGCTACTAAAAAAGTGTTCAACATTGTCACATTCATGCTAAAGAAAAGTAAAAAGGCGAGTATAAAACGACGCGCCGTCGCTTTATCCCGCCCTTGTGAACGCGAACCATCAGTCGCGATCAATTATTTAAGTACGTTTTGGTCGCAAATTGACGCCTGCGCCAGTGACCGGTGTGCCTGACTCCAGTACAAAAGACGCCTCTTTATCTGTACCCAGCGCTGCCACCAGGTAAGGCATGACTTCTTTTAAGGTCGCCATCAAAGTCCACGGTGGATTTAAGATGAACATTCCACTGCTGTGCAAGCCAAAACCATCAGGGGTAGGCCCACTGATCGAAAGAGTGACATTTAGCCAATCCTTGCTTGGCAAACGTTTTAATTTATCTGGTAATTGGCGCGATTCCTGGCGATTCAACACCGGATACCAAATGGCATAAGTACCGGTTGGGAAACGTTTTAATGCATCTTCCAATGCCACCTTCACCCGACGATAGTCATCTTTGACTTCATAAGGCGGATCGATCAGCACGAGACCACGACGAGATGGCGGCGGCAACAAGGCCTTCAGACTCTCAAAACCATCACCATCTGAAATAATCACACGTTTGCCGCGCACCGTTGGACGTCGGCCTTGCTCAGCAGCGTGTGCATCGAGTTTTCTGAAATTTTCACTCAGGATCTTGATTTCACTCGGATGCAATTCAAACAAACGCAAACGATCTTGCTCACGCATGACTTTATCTGCGCAATAAGGTGACCCCGGGTAATATCGCATTTTGCCGCTCGGATTTAATGCTTTCACTAAATCCATATAATCAGCTAACGCAGGCGGCAAATCTTTCTTGTCCCACAATGGGGCAATACCCGTTTCAAATTCAGCGTTTTTGCTGGCATAACCGCTGTCGAGTGCATACAAACCTGCACCAGAATGTGTGTCTACGTAGGTGTACGCAGCCTCTTTCTGGTTCATATATTGCAGAAGCTGGATCAGCACAAAATGTTTAAGCACGTCGGCGTGATTGCCGGCATGAAAGCCATGGCGATAGCTGAGCATGTTGAAATTCCTATAAAAAATGAAGGGCAACTCGCCACTGCAAGTTGCCATGATAATAACGACTAAGACTATTTAGAACCCCAGCCACATCGCAGCAAAGAAAGCTAAAAGACATCAAAACAATCTAGCTCAGTTACTGCTCAGCGGCTCGATTTCTGCTTATTTTTATTATTAAAAATGAAGTCAATCGACGCGTTTTCCAAGAATAATTAAATCTCGTTCTATACCATCCAGCGTTGCAACACGAGGCATATTTGCCCATGTGCCGAAGCCAAAGGTTTCGAACAATTTAAGACTGGGAGTGTTGTGGCCAAAAATAAAGCCTAATAAAGTATGCACACCAATTATCGGCGCATGGCTTATTGCAAGAGTCAGAAAACGTCGACCTAATCCCTGACCACGTGCATCTTCATGCAAGTATATCGACAACTCGGCTGTTCCCGCATAAGCAGGACGGCCATAAAAGTTGGAAAAAGACAGCCAGCCGATGATTTTACCATCTCGCTCGCTCACCCAGAGCGGACGACGGTCTGGCGTATGTTCATAAAACCAGGCGTGCCTTGATTCGACAGACACAGGCTCGGTATCAGCCGTCACCTGCCGTGAGGCAATTGTGGAGTTATAAATCTCAACAATTGCAGGCAAATCCTCGAATCTGGCAATACGGTAAGAAAATTCTTCAGACATCATGTATTAAATCGTGTGTGTGGCCCGGCTGGAACGCAATGCACCACCTAACGCCTCTTCAACCCGCAAACGTATGCGCTTTCCGCTTTCATCATCCGGAAAGTGAACACCGATGCCTTGTGACTTATTATTACCTGCACCGGCTGGCGTGATCCAGGCAACCTTACCAGCGATCGGATACTTTGCCGGATCATCCAATAAGGTCAAAATGAGGTAAATTTCTTCACCAATTCTGTAATTTTTATTGGTTGGTACAAAAATACCGCCGTTTTTTAAGAACGGCATGTACGCGGCAAATAATGCAGCTTTTTCTTTAATCGCCAGTGATAACACCGACGGGCGATTGGGTGAGTTTGGGATACCTGAATCTGATGACAAATCGGACATTTTGTGCTTCCGCTGGTTTATGCGAAGAGTGCAGAATACTCCAGCAACATATCTTCTAAAAATAACTTGGCCGACAAAGGATGGGTGGCAATTGCCTGGCGCTCATTCGTACTCTTGATAATTTTCAACAAAGAATCCGTATCAACCCGGGCTGCCAACGCCTTCAATTCTTTCTCATACCTTGGATAATACCGGATTCTGCCACTTTGTTTAAAAGAAAATATATCGTAAAGCCAACGCTGCATCCAGGCAATCGTTGTGGGCATTTCCATTTTTTGCATTTTATCAGCCAATTTAAGGCTATTGTCTGGACCTGGCTTACTCAGTTGACGTAAAAACTCATCTAAATCCGCAAGATGATCTGATTGCGACATCTCGAGTGCGGCAAGTGGTGCGCCTCCCTGCTGTGCTAACCACATATCCGCATTTTTTACGCCTTGTGACTGTAGCCACGCTAATGCCTGATCGCGTTCGGGCATCCCCAAGGCAAATTTATGGCAACGAGACAGGATGGTGGGCAACAATTTATCCAAACTATTGGAAACAAGAATAAATACAGTATCGGCACTTGGTTCTTCCAACGATTTTAATAAAGCATTCGCAGCAGGAATATTTAACGCCTCGGCCGGATACAAAACAATCACCCTCTTACCTTGCCGGTGGGTGGAAATATTCATAAAATCAGACAGGCCACGTATCTGATTAATGACGATTTCTTTTGAAGGTGTTTTACTCGCTTTGGCAGTCTTGCTGGCTGAATCCGATTCAGCTTCTGTTGCAGATGCCTCTTCTTCATCCAGTAACTCAGGACGAACACGTCGGTAATCAGGATGACTGTACTGGCTAAACCAGCCACACGACCCGCATGTCTGACAAGCATGACCCTCAGCGTCTGGCTGATCGCACAACAAAGACTGCGCCATGTGTTCTGCAAACAGAGTCTTACCAATACCCTGGGGTCCATATAGCAAAAATGCATGCGGCATGCGCGTGCGCAAGGATTGGAAATAGTCCCATGACTGATTTTGCCAGCTAAATAATGGATTGCTCATGCGACCTTCGTAGAAGAAGCGAGCAGCTCATCGATCAGCACATCCAGTTGCTGACGAATGACAGGTATAGTTTGCGTCGAATCAATGATACGAAACCGATGAGGAAATTCAGCGGCACGGCGCAAATATTCATTGCGGGTATCCGCAAAGAAATCAGCCTTTTCCTGCTCAAATTTATCCAACTGACGCGTCGCATCCAAACGAGCACGCGCCACATCCAACGGCACATCAAACAACAAGGTTAAATCGGGCTGCAAATGCGGATGCACCCATTGCTCCAGCGCATTGAGTTTAGCAAGGGACAAATGTCGACCACCGCCTTGATAAGCAAAACTAGCATCGGTAAAGCGATCCGAAATAACCCAATCACCGCGGGACAATGCGGGCTCTATCAATTGCGCAATATGTTCACGGCGCACGGCAAACATCAACAAAGCTTCTGTTTCCAGATGCATTTTTTGTTGCAGTAGTATTTCGCGCAGGGTTTCACCTAATGGTGTGCCACCTGGTTCGCGAGAACTGATCACCGTAACGTCATACACTGCCAAAGCTTGTTGCAAACGTTCAGCAACGTAGGCAATGTGAGTAGATTTTCCGGCGCCATCGATGCCTTCAAAGCTGATAAATTTTGCGGTTGGTTTCATTCTTGCGTTTTATGTTAGCGGTTTTAGCGTTGATACTTGTTTACTGCACGATTATGGTCACTCAAATTATCCGAAAATACACTGGTACCATCCCCACGTGCGACAAAATACAATACCTCACTATGCGCAGGATTTAAAGCTGCGGTTAAAGAAGCCAGCCCTGGCAAAGCAATTGGCGTTGGAGGCAAGCCAGCCCTGGTATAAGTGTTATAAGGTGTATCAGTCATTAAGTCTTTTTTATAGATTTTTCCCTGATAGCGTTCACCCATGCCGTAAATCACAGTGGGATCTGTCTGAAGCAACATGCCACTTTTCAGACGATTCGCAAATACAGCAGAAATCATCGCGCGTTCGGATTTTTGACCCGTTTCTTTTTCGATGATCGAAGCCATAACTAAGGCTTCATATTTATTTTTGTAAGGCAATCCGGGTGAGCGCGCTTCCCATGCCTCATCAATACGCTTTAATTGAGCTGCATAAGCTTGTTGATAAACCAGAAGATCACTGGTTCCTTTTGCAAATAAATAAGTATCCGGGAAAAACAAACCCTCTGGCAGTGGATAATCTGCATTGAGTTTCTTCATTAAGTCTCGGTCTGACCATGACTTCGTATCATGTTTCAAATCCGGACACGCATCAATTGCCTTGCGCATTTGTGAAAAAGTCCAGCCTTCAATAACTGCTACCGCACCCTGTGAAAACTCACCATTGACAATTTTATCGAGCAATTGCAGCGGAGTTTTTCCTGGTTCCAATTCATAGGAACCAGCCTTTAGTTTATTGGCTTTACCACTTGCACGTGCCAATAATTCAAAGAATATGGCAGGCACTGGAACCCCTGCCTCCTGCATTTGTTTTGACGCACTGCGCACACTACTACCAGATTTGATCGTAAACTCTATGCTTTTGCCCCCCGTATCCAACACCTGCCCTGACCAGTAGAATAAACCACCGACCACAGCCGCCAGCGACAACAGCAGCAAAATAAAAAGATTTTTAATCAGACTCATAAGCCTTATTGGAGATAATTAGCGTTATTTTTATGTCGTAAGATGCATTCTTTTCGACGAAATGATTACTGCCTCACTTACGCAACATCATTTGTTTTTCCAGAGTAGGTCGTTTAACTTTAAAACTCTTGCCTACAAACTTAAAGTAACGAAACATATCAACTAAATGATATATTTAAAAAGTTGAAAGCAACTGACTTCAGCTAATTTTTCTTTGGGCTACTATAATTCACGTATTCTGGCGCGAACGCTATTGTAAAGCCAACACATGGTTAAGTTAAAGCACTTACGCAAAAGTGCTGTTTCTTGTTATGGCCGTAAGTAATTATTATCTTGTTGGTCTTACGTTAATTCGAAAGTAATGCATTTATGTCGCAAATTTTTTTTACCGAACAACAGATTGAGCTGATTAACGGCAAAATCACTGGATTGACATCGATCTGGAACACCCCGACGTTTGCTACTGGTTTCGTGACGATCATGGGCGACACAGGCCTCATCCTAGCGACAGGAGACGATGCGGCGAGTTTTTTACATAAGCAATTAAGCAATGATGTCGAACATCTGAACGTAGAGATCGCACGACGCGCAGCCTATTGCACGGCAAAAGGCCGGATGCTGGCGAGTCTTCTTTACTGGAAAACTGAAGACGGTATTACATTGCAATTACCAAAAGAATTGCAACCAGCAATTCAAAAGCGCCTGAGCATGTTCATCCTCCGTGCGAAAGCAAAACTGGCAGATGTCAGCGACCAGTCGGTTTGTTTCGGGATTGGTGGTGCGCAGGCTAATGCGAGTTTGCAAAAATATTTCCCGACTTTACCAACACTGATTAATACAAAAATCAGCAATGAGTTTGGCACATTGATACGTTTTCACAATGACGGTCAAAATCCTCGTTACGAATGGATATGCCCAATTGCGCTCGCCTCAGGGATTTGGCTCGAATTAAAATCTCATTTACAAGTCACCAATACCGACGATTGGTATCTGGCGGAAATTGAAGCGGGCGTTCCACACATTACAGCGCGCACGCAAGAAAAATTTGTACCTCAAATGATCAATTTCGAATTGATTGGCGGTGTCAATTTCAGAAAAGGATGCTACCCAGGCCAGGAAATCGTCGCGCGTAGTCAATATCTCGGCAAACTGAAACGTCGTATGGCGCTGGCAGAAATTGCCGATTCAGAGTTAACAGAAGGCACTGAAGTATTCAACGAAACTGATTCCGAACAATCGTGCGGCTTAGTCGTTAATGTAACCAGCATTGATGCACATCGCAGTCTTGCCTTGGTCGAGATGACATTAGCGGATCAGGAACAAGGCGGCATACATTACGGCACCCCTGACGGCCCTGTCGTCAAATTATTACCCTTGCCCTACGAAATAACGGACATTACACGCTAATCAGTCGATTATTTTCAACGGTGCCGAAGGAACGGGATTTTTGTGATGCTATTCGCATTCTGAATTTATCCAACGCCACAATCTTCACAATGAAGTTAAGCACATGAATTGTTACGTCTATTTCAAAGCAAAAATAGAGCACGAGGCTGCAATTATCATTGAAGAACGCAAGTTAAATGAAATTTTGCGTCAGCGTTTTAGCTATATGCCGCGTTTAGAAAGAAGGCCGGATACCACGAATGACTTACATACGTGGATGGAGGTTTATGAGGACATATCTGATACATTTGAGCAAGATCTGAAATTAGCTCTGATGCAAACAGATTTGCCCAATTTGCAGTACAGTGAACGCCATGTAGAATTTTTTTTGAATGTAGATGTATGTGCCTGATTGTTTTTGCCTGGAAATTGCTCCCTTGCAGCCCATTGGTCGTGGCGGCTAATCGTGACGAGTTCTACGACCGCCCTGCAAGCCCTGCAGAATGGTGGTCAGATGCGCCGCAGATTTTTGCCGGCCGCGACCTACAATCCGGCGGTACGTGGCTGGGAATACAAAGTACACAAGACGGTACGCCAGCGAAAAAATTTGCAGCGATCACCAACGTTCGTGCACCGTCCGAAAAGCGCGATGACGCGCCATCCAGAGGTGAACTCGTCTCTAATTTTTTGCGTTCCGAATTATCGGCACAAGAATACATCGCCTGCCTGCAAGGTAAAGTCAATGATTACAATGGATTCAATCTTTTGGTCGGTGACCAGAATGATCTGATCTGGTTTTCTAATCGACATCTCGACAACCCCAAAAATGGCGTTCCATTATCACCTGGCATTTACGGCATATCCAACGCTGCTTTGGATACTTGTTGGCATAAGGTAGTCCGTACTAAAGCAGAATTTGCCAGCCTGATATGCCAGCTCGCGCCCGAAGATGCCTTCTTTGAAATGCTGGCCAATACGACGCAAGCACCCGATTGCCGCTTACCGGACACGGGAATTTCATTTGAAATGGAGCGACTGCTGTCGTCGCCGTGCATTGTTTCAGATGGCTATGGCACCCGTGTCTCTACACTGGTCAAAATTCACGCCCATCATCCGGCAGAATTTCACGAAAAAATCCTGCGTTAACTTTCTGTTTCAGATCAGTTTGTCAAAACGACCTGATCGGAGATCGCCATAAGTAAAAGGCGGCGAGGCATTTCAATGCGCATGGCAAGATTGCATAAGCAGAAGATAACGCGTGCAGTCCCTCGGGTGAAGTAGTTCCGGGCTGATAACCCAACACCTGCAAAAGTCGCAAAGCCAAACCTGCCGCTAATGCCAGATTCATTTTATTCGCCCAACTCCAGGCGCCGAAATAACTCCCCTCATAGCGCTCGCTGTGCCCTGCTCTATGGATTACCGCGGCCAGCAAAGCGGGGGGCAACGCCAAGTCAGCCCCCAAAGAAAAACCAGTAAAGGCGCAAATCACAGCAAATGGGATCAAATCGTTTGCAGACAAGTTATACGCCCAGATAAAACTCCCTATGGTGATCAGCATCGACAATAACCACGCATCACGTTCATGTGTTCGCTTAGCAAATGCGGTCCAAAATGGCATTGACATCGCCGCAGCAATGAAATAGATGAGCAGAAGATAACCAGACTGGGGAGCCAGATGCAACTGGTCTTTGGTAAAAAACAAGAATAGTGTCGCTGGTATCGCAGCAGCAATGCCATTGAGCACAAAAACACTGAACAAACTACGAAAATCGGGATTCTTGAACATCACACGCCAGCTCAATGAGGCGCTCACCACATCCTGACGATGTACAACGGCAGGTATCCATCTGAACAAACTAGCCGCACCTATCAACAAGCTCAGAGCTAGCAACAAAGATAGCCAGGTGAAACTGACTAGCTGCCCAAGCACAGCAACACTCAGAACTCCAAGCAAACCGCAGCATTCACGCACTGCACTCAAACGCATACGCTCGCCGGGCAACTGCGTCAAAGCCGCACCCCAGGCCTGATAAGCAATACTAGCAAGGCTAAATCCAGCGTAGACAACAATTAAAGAAACAAAAAACCAACTAAATATTGCCACCCCCTGCTCTTCTGGTGGGTGAAATAAGGCAAAGAAGCCGATCAATAAAAGTGGAATCGCATACAAAATATAGCGTCCATAGCCCTGCCCTTGCGACCGTTTATCAATCAGCGAACCGATATACGGATCGAAAAAAGCGTCAGCAATACGCGAAATTAACAGCGCTGTTCCAACCGCACTTAAAGAAACACCAAAACGTTCCGCATAAAACTGCGGGACATACACATAAATGGGCAAAGCAATAAAGGCCAACGGATAAGCGAGCAAACCATAGGCTAATAGTCGTGAAAACGGCAAAGTCATCATTGGTCAGTGCTTTCTGAAAAGCCCTCAAATACGTTGCACAAAAAAACAAAAATTAAATGAAGGAGTAAATAATTGGCGATTATTTTTTTATTGAATGAACAGCCGTTGAATAAAAAAAGCGCGTTCATTATTTCATGAACACGCTTTTTTTGTCGCTAACCGATTTTTGAGAAAATCTACCGCATAAGTATTGTGGCTTTAAGCGTTAACTAAGCTCTTCCAGGCGCAACTTAGTCACCTGTCCAAACACTGTCGACAACTGTTCAATTTTCTGTATCGCAGCGACGATATTTTTCTCTTTGGTCTGATGCGTCAGGATAATGATATCCGTGCGAGTTTCGCCATCACCTGGTTCTTTTTGCAGCATCGCATCGATGGAAATACTCAGGTCAGCCAGAATGCGCGTCACGTCTGCCAATACGCCGGGACGGTCTTCCACATGCATGCGCAAGTAGTAACTAGTGACGATTTCTGACATTGGCAGAATTGGCAAATCACTGATAGCGCCCGGTTGAAACGCCATGTGGGGAACTCTGTGTTCAGGATCAGCCGTTGCCAGGCGCGTGATATCGACCAGATCGGCAATCACTGCAGAAGCGGTCGGTTCAGAACCTGCACCTTTACCAGAATACAACGTCGCTCCGACAGCATCGCCTTGTACCAGCACGGCATTCATCGCGCCTTCGACATTGGCAATCAAACGTTTTGCAGGAATTAAAGTTGGATGCGTACGCAGCTCAATGCCATCGACAGTACGCTTCGTAATTCCCAACAGCTTGATACGGTAGCCCAATTCTTCCGCATAACGGATATCAACCGCTTGTAAGTTCGAGATACCTTCAACATGCGTAGCATCAAACTGCATAGGCACGCCAAATGCAATCGAAGCCATAATACTTGCCTTATGTCCAGCGTCGATACCCTCGATATCAAAAGTCGGATCCGCCTCAGCGTAACCCAATGCCTGCGCTTGTTTTAACACGGTATCAAAATCCAGGCCTTTATCGCGCATTTCTGACAGGATAAAGTTAGTGGTGCCATTGATGATGCCAGCAATCCATTCAATACGATTGGCTGTCAAACCTTCGCGCAGCGCCTTGATGATAGGAATACCGCCAGCGACAGCAGCCTCAAATGCGACCATCACGCCCTTTTGATGAGCGGCTGAGAAGATTTCGTTACCGTGAATGGCAAGCAGTGCTTTATTGGCAGTGATAACGTGCTTACCGTTGGCAATCGCTTGCAGTACCAAATCTTTAGCAATACCGCAGCCACCAATGACTTCAACGACGATATCGATATCCGGATGATTGACGACCAAAGCTGGATCATTCACCACCTCGACCGCATCACCGACTATCGCACGAGCGCGTTCAACGTTGCGGGCTGCTACCATAATAATTTCTATCGGACGTCCGGCGCGGCGAATGATTTCTTCTTGATTTCGCTTCAATACATGGAATGTGCCGGTACCGACGGTACCTATGCCTAGCAGACCTACTTTGATGGGTTTCATATAGTTTAAACAGTCGAGTTAAATTAATTTGTTCCGTGACGCTTTCGATACGTTTCGAGAAAGTGTTCGATACGTCCAAAGGCTTCAGTTAAATCATCCGTGTTCGGTAAGAATACCACCCGGAAGTGGTCAGGTTTGATCCAATTGAAACCTGTTCCCTGCACTAACAAAACGCGCTGCTCGGTCAGCAGTTCGTGAATAAACTCCTGGTCATCCTTGATCGGGTAAATCTCAGGATCCAGTTTCGGAAACATATACAACGCAGCTTTAGGTTTGACGCAAGTCACGCCGGGGATTGCAGTCAATAATTTGTGGGCCAGATCACGTTGTTTTAACAAGCGCCCGCCAGGCCCCACCAGATCCTGAATACTCTGGTAACCACCTAAAGCAGTTTGAATCGCAAATTGCCCCGGCGCGTTTGCACACAAACGCATCGAAGCCAGCATATTTAAGCCTTCTATATAATCTTTGGCGTGGCGCTTTTCACCGGAAATCACCATCCAACCTGCGCGATAACCGCAAGAACGGTAATTTTTTGATAGGCCATTCAAGGTCAAAAACAGCACATCATCTGCAAGCGAAGCGATAGAGACGTGTTCCGCCTCATCATACAGAGTCTTATCGTAGATCTCATCCGCAAATACAATCAATTGATGCTGGCGCGCCAAATCAACAATTTGCTGCAATACAGGCACAGGGTACAAGGCGCCGGTAGGATTGTTCGGGTTAATGACGACGATAGCCTTGGTATTCGGTGTAATTTTGCTCTTGATATCGTCAATATCAGGCATCCAGTCTGCGCTCTCATCACAGACGTAATGCACTGGCTTACCACCAGACAAGCTGACCGCCGCAGTCCATAAAGGATAATCTGGTGCCGGAACCAATACTTCATCACCATTATTGAGCAAAGCATTCATCCCCATCACGATGAGTTCAGACGCACCATTACCGATATAAATATCTTCTATCGTTACGCCATGAATTTTCTTTTCCTGGGTGTAATGCATAATCGCTTTACGCGGTGCAAACATCCCCTTGGAATCTGTGTAACCCGCAGCATTGTGCATATTGCGTATCATATCCTGCACGATTTCGTCAGGCGGATCAAAGTTAAATACCGCCAGATTACCGATATTTAATTTAATGATTTTGTGCCCCTCGTCCTCCATCTGCTTGGCTTTTTCCAGCACCGGACCACGAATGTCATAACAAACGTCAGCTAATTTTTGTGATTTTTGTATAGGTCGCACTAGCAGATTCCTTTGTATCATTGAGCATGCATATTGCCAGCGAGCATGGGATAACACGACCATAAGCCACCGTGTTTGCTGCACTGCCGAACGAAGCATTTTGCCCAAGGAATGCTGTTTAATCAAATTGTTTTAGGAAAATTTGTCTTTCGCTGACAAATTCAGTGATTTGCCTGATATTTCGGATATAAGCTTATAACCATAAACCTACATATACTTATTCGGAATCGATGGAATGCAATAAATTTGTGCATTTCTTGGAATTCGGTGAAAAAAAGTTACAATGCCGCACTCACAAGGCAGATTAATTAGCATAGAGCCATAATATGAAGTTGCATTCCACCCAAACCCAACAATATCAGACGATCACTGGTTATGAGCTTGATAGCGTAGAAATTAACGCGATCACTTATAAACATAGCCTGATCGTTTTACCTGAGACCAAGCCAGTTGAATGGCCTGTCAGTCATTTTGACGCCATTACCGTCGACAATTTCGCTCAGATTGAAGCCAATCAGCCTGATGTGGTGATACTTGGCACGGGCAATAAACAGCGTTTTATTCATCCACGCCTGATTGCAGCACTCACAGCGCGCCGAATCGGGGTTGAATGCATGGACAATCAGGCAGCCTGCCGTACCTATAATATTTTAATGGCCGAAGGTCGCAAGGTCGCGTTGGCCTTAGTCATGGAAACCGCATGAGTCAGAGCAATCAATCGGAAAAACTCCCCTTAGAATCACCACGCGTACTGTGGGCGCTCGCCATGTGTTTTTTGTGCATCTGGTTTTACATGCTCGGTGCCAGAACGCTGGTACCCACCGACGAAGGCCGGTATGCAGAAATGGCGCGGGAAATGCTGGCAACCGGTGACTGGATCACTTTGCGTTTGAATGGCATCAAATATTTTGAAAAGCCACCGCTACAAAACTGGATGAACGCATTGACTTTTGCCGTGTTTGGGCTTGGTGATTGGCAAGCGCGTTTATGGACGGGCATCAGTGCTCTGATTGGCATCGTATCGGTCGGTTATACAGGACGTAAGATTTTTAGCCCACGCGTTGGCACGATCGCAGCAATCGTGCTGGGTTCAAGTTTCTATTGGGCTGGATTAGGACACATTAACTCACTGGATATGGGTTTATCCGGAATGTTTGCCATTGCCATGTGTGGCCTGTTACTCGGTCAACACGAAGCATCAAGCGACAAAGAACGGCGCATTGCCATGCTCGCATGCTGGATAGGTATGGCGTTAGCAACGATGTCAAAAGGCTTGATAGGCTTTGTCCTGCCTGGCGCGGTCTTAGTTATCTACACCTTATTGACGCGCGATTGGGCTCTATGGACACGGTTGCACATCGGCAAAGGCTTGATTCTATTTTTTGCAATTACCGCACCGTGGTTTATCCTGATTGCCATACGCAATCCTGAACACCCTCACTTCTTTTTTATTCACGAACACTTTCAACGTTTTACCAGCGACGTACATAAGCGCGAAGGAAGTTGGTATTACTTTTTCCCTTTGCTCGCGCTGGGAATTATTCCCTGGATAGGATTGTTGATACAAGGGATGCGGACAGGTATTCAAGAAAAGAAGCGCGGCTTTCAGCCTTTGAAGATGTTATTGATATGGTCTTTATTTTTCTTTTTCTTTTTCAGTATTTCGCATTCCAAACTACCAGGTTATATATTGCCAATTTTCCCTGCGCTTGCGCTGATGATTGCGGTGTATCTTGAAGAATGCAAACCAGATGCATTGAAAATAGCCAGCGTTTTGTTTGGCCTGTTAGGTGTAGTCGGTCTTGCCTTTATCAATACCATTGCTCATTTAGGCAAAGACGCCTACGACGCTCCGTTATACGCAGACTATGCAAAATGGATTGCCGCAGCGAGCGTTATCGTTGTCGTTGGCAGTGCCGCAGCGTGGGCGTTTGCCACCAGAGGAAAACGTGGAAAAGATATCGCGATCATTGCACTCGCCGGCGCCGGTTTTGTCGCCGGACAAGTTGCCTTTCTGGGGCATGATCCTTACGGCCAATACATGGCTGGCACAGCGCATATCTCTGCAATTGAAGCCGAATTAAAAACCCCAGTAACGCCCATTTATGCTGTCGGTCGCTATGAACAAGCTCTGCCATTTTATCTGCAACGCACCATGACAATGGTGGAATTTCCAGACGAACTGGCTTTTGGCTTGGAACAGCAACCGGAGCTATGGATACCTAAGCGTGAAGACTTCGTCAACCAATGGTTAAAGCATGAACAACGTGGTGAACCAGCCGTTGCTATTTTGCGGACTGATATCTACCAGGATTTTCAGAAGCAGAAAATCCCTATGCGCGTGATAGGCCAAGACCCAAGACGGGTCATCATTGCGACCGTTAATCAGCAAAACCTTCTAATCAAATAATAAATAAAATATTAAATAAACGAAAACCACTATGAATCTCGCAACTTTTGGCTTCATCATCACCGGCATATTACTCAATGCGGTCGCACAAATTCTACTAAAAGCTGGTACCAAAGCAGTTGGTGCCATTCATCTGAATGCTGAAAACTGGTTTTCAATAGGCTTGAAATTGGCAACGCAATTACCAATAATTGGTGGCTTAACTTGCTATGTCGTTTCCGTGGTCGTTTGGATTGTTGCTTTGTCACGGGTGGATGTATCGATTGCCTACCCAATGTTATCCATTGGCTACATAGTCGCTGCACTCGGTGCCTGGTACTTTTTAGGCGAAGTCATCTCCATGCAAAGAATTTTGGCGATTTGCATCATTATTGCTGGCGTAGCATTGCTTGTAAAAAGTTAAAATGATAATAATTAGAGGGAGTATGTAAGATGATTCTTGGTTAAATCAAGATCAATAAAGCATCTTACAGATATACTTCGACATACTCGGTACAGTATGTGAAATACCAGCTTCATTTGTTTTAACCAGCTTTAACCAAGTCAGGCGGCAACACCATTCCGCACTGAACCTCAGCAAAAAAAAAGGATAGTCATGAGCGATTCATTAGCATTCTTGCCGTTCACCAAACCAACCATGGATGAAGAAACCATCGCCGCCGTCGCCGATGTAATGCGCTCCGGCTGGATGACCAGCGGCCCGAAAGTTCAGGCTCTCGAAGCACAATTATCAGAATATTTCGGCGGCCGTCCCGTTCGCACCTTTAACTCAGGCACTTGCACGATGGAGATCGCATTGCGTATCGCCGGCATAGGTGCAGGCGATGAAGTCATTACAACACCCAACTCGTGGGTGGCAACTGCCAACGTCATTATTGAAACCGGTGCCACGCCGGTTTTCGCTGATATCGACCCTAAGACACATAATATTGACCTCGCTAAGGTGGAAGCGGCCATTACGCCTCGCACCAAAGCCATCATTCCGGTTCACATGTGTGGCCTGCCATGTGACATGGATAAGTTGTATGAAATTGCCAATAAGTACAATCTGCGTGTGATTGAAGATGCGGCGCAAGCCATTGGCTCGAGCTGGAAAGGCAAGCGCATCGGTTCTTTCGGTGATTTTGCGTCGTTTAGTTTTCAGGTTAACAAAAACATCATGACTGGCGAAGGTGGCTGTCTGGTGTTGAACAATGCTGAAGAAGCGCGTCTGGCTGAAAAATACCGACTGCAAGGCGTCACCCGGAGTGGATTAGACGGCATTGACGTTGACGTATTAGGCGGCAAATTCAATATGACTGATATCGCAGGTGCGATCGGCTTGGGTCAAATGAAGCACCTGGCTGAGTTTAATGCCAAGCGTCTGGAACTGGCGAAATACTATTTTGAACAATTTGGTACTGATTTTGAAGCGCAAACTGGTGCCGAGTTACCGGTTGCCGATTTTGAAAACTCTAACTGGCACATGTTCCATCTGGTACTGCCAGAACGCATCAACCGTGCTACGTTCATGCAGCAAATGATGGATGTTAAAATCGGCCTCGGCTATCACTATCGCGCAATCCATTTGTTCACTTACTACCGCGAACGCGGCTTTACGGATGGCATGTTCCCGATCGCCGAACGTATAGGAAAACAGATCGTGACGCTGCCTTTATTCCCGACGATGACAAAAGCAGATGTCGAAAGAGTCGTGTCTGCGGTAAAATCCCGCCTTCTTTGAAATTTGCACGTTCATATAATGAAACCCGAACTCTCCGTCGTCATTCCTGTCTACAACGAAGAAGCTGGCCTCGCCAAGCTCTTTGAGCGTCTTTATCCAGCTCTGGATGCCTTAGCAGCGCGTGGTGTGAGCTATGAGGTGGTATTTGTTAATGATGGCAGCCGCGATAATACGGCCGTCATTTTGTCAGACCAGTTCCGCTTACGTCCGGATGTCACCCGCGTCGTTCTGTTCAATGGCAATTACGGCCAACACATGGCGATTCTGGCTGGTTTTGAGGCTACGCGCGGCGACATCGTTGTCACACTCGATGCAGATTTGCAAAATCCGCCGGAAGAAATCGGTGCATTGGTAGACAAAATGCGTGAGGGCTATGATTACGTCGGCTCAATCCGTCGCAAACGCCAGGATAGCGCGTGGCGCACGTACGCATCGAAAGCAATGAATCGCTTCCGTGAAAAGATCACTCGTATCAAGATCACCGATCAGGGCAATATGCTGCGTGCATATGGTCGCAATGTGATTGATCTGATGAATCAATGTAGCGAAGTCAATACCTTTGTTCCTGCCCTCGCCTATACATTTTCGCGCAAACCAACAGAAATCATTGTAGAGCACGAAGAACGTTCGGCTGGCGAATCAAAGTATTCGATTTATAGCTTGATCCGTCTGAATTTTGATCTGATGACCGGATTTTCTATCATGCCTCTGCAGTGGTTTTCTATGCTGGGTATGATCTTATCGGTGTTGTCTGGCGGTCTCGTTGGCTTACTTCTGATCCGTCGTTTTATCTTCGGCGCGGAAGCCGAGGGTTTGTTTACTTTGTTTGCCATTGCCTTTTTTATGATGGGCGTGATCCTTTTTGGCATCGGGCTTCTGGGCGAGTACGTCGGACGCATTTACCAGCAAGTACGTGGTCGTCCACGCTACGTAGTGCAAACCATATTGCAAGATGTCAGCATAGATCAGCCACAAAGCGACTAACATTCGCCGGTCTGGTTCTTGACCAGACCTCTTAAACGAGAATTCGACATGACTCAGACCCCAACCACCGCCGTTGTTTTTGCGTATCACAACGTCGGTGTACGCAGCATCAAAACCTTGCTTGCGCGTGGAGTGCAAATTAAATTAGTTGTCACTCACGAAGACAATCCGGCAGAAACAATCTGGTTTGATTCCGTCGCGGCTTTATGCAAAGAACATGGCATCGAAACGATTACGCCAGCAGATCCAAAAAATCCGGAACTCGGTTCGCGAATTGCAGAAATAGCACCTGATTTTATTTTCAGTTTCTATTATCGTCACATGTTGCCAGTCGACCTATTGGCAATGGCAAAACGTGGCGCCTACAATTTACACGGTTCTTTGCTGCCTAAATATCGCGGCCGCGTTCCTGTGAATTGGGCTGTGTTGCACGGCGAAACAGAAACCGGTGCGACTTTGCATGAAATGGCAGCCAAGCCAGATGCAGGGGCCATCATTGCACAAACAGCGGTACCGATTCTTCCAGATGACACGGCCTATGAAATTTTTGGCAAGCTCACAGTTGCTGCCGAGCAAACATTGTGGCATGCTCTGCCCCGTTTGATCGACGGTAGCTTTGTTGCGCTCCCGAACGATCTGTCAGCTGGCAGCTATTTTGGAGGTCGCAAACCAGAAGATGGTCGTATAGACTGGAATCAAACGGCAAACCAGGTATACAACCTGCATCGCGCTGTGGCTCCACCTTATCCAGGCGCATTTTTTGAGCAATTTGGACACCATTTTATTATCGAAAAAGCACGTTTATCAGATTTATCCGCTGCAAATTTGCCGACAGGCTTACATGTAGTAGATAATGTCATTTTTGGCGTGTGCGGCGATGGCCGCGCACTGCGGATAATCGAATTACGCTGCGACGGTAACATTGTCTCAGCACAAGAATTGCAGCAATTGACAACAACAGCCGCTTAAAAAATCGGCGATAGCAAGACGGTCAAAGCACGACAGCAATCAACATTTACTTAAGAAGAACTCACCATGAAAAAAGTCCTCATTCTCGGCGTGAACGGTTTTATCGGTCACCATTTGTCCAAACGTATCCTTGAAACCACTGACTGGGAAGTCTATGGCATGGACATGCAAACCGAGCGTTTAGGCGATATGATCAACCACCCACGTATGCACTTTTTTGAAGGTGACATCACCATCAATAAAGAATGGGTTGAGTACCATGTTAAGAAGTGCGACGTGATTTTGCCGCTGGTGGCAATTGCAACGCCGTCCACTTATGTCAAACAGCCATTGCGCGTGTTTGAACTTGATTTTGAAGCAAACCTGCCTATCGTTCGTTCCGCTGCAAAATACGGCAAACATCTGGTTTTCCCGTCTACTTCTGAAGTCTATGGCATGTGCCACGACGACGAATTCGATCCAGAAGAATCCGAATTGATCTGTGGCCCTATCAACAAACCACGTTGGATCTACTCTTGCGCCAAGCAATTGATGGATCGCGTGATCTGGGGCTATGGCATGGAAGGTTTAAACTTCACATTGTTCCGTCCATTCAACTGGATCGGCGCTGGTCTGGACAACATCAACACACCAAAAGAAGGCAGCTCACGTGTTGTGACCCAATTCTTTGGTCACATCGTTCGTGGTGAGAACATCTCCCTCGTTGATGGCGGCGCACAAAAACGTGCTTTCACCTACATCGATGACGGCATCGACGCTCTGATGCGCATTATCGATAACAAAAATGGCGTTGCTTCCGGCAAAATTTATAACATCGGTAATCCGACCAATAACTACTCCATCCGTGAGCTCGCACACATGATGCTGGATCTGGCAACAGAGTATCCAGAGTACGCAGAATCCGTCAAAAAAGTACAACTGACAGAAACAACTTCTGCTGCGTACTATGGCAAAGGCTACCAGGACGTTCAAAATCGCGTTCCAAAAATCACCAATACATGTGAAGAATTGGGCTGGAAGCCAGTAACGACCATGAAAGACACCATGCGCAACATTTTTGATGCCTACCGCTCACAAGTTGCGGAAGCACGCGCATTGATGGATTAATTTGTAGCCAAGTCAAAAAGCAGCCAAAAAAGCATACATGCCTTCTCTTGTTCTTAAGATAGACGTTGATACATTCCGCGGCACTAAAGAAGGCGTACCAAATCTGGTGCGCCTTCTGAAGAAACACCAGGCCGGTGCCACTTTTCTGTTTTCATTGGGTAAAGACCATACTGGCTGGGCGCTCCGCCGCGCCTTCAGGCCTGGTTTTTTCCAAAAAGTTTCCCGTACCTCGGTCGTTGAGCATTATGGATTTAAAACCCTGATGTACGGCGTACTCTTGCCTGCACCAGACATCGGTGCTTGCAAGACTGAAATGCGTGCCGTTCAGGAAGCGGGTTTTGAATGCGGGATTCATACCTGGGATCATGTAGTCTGGCAGGACAACGTTCGTCAACGTGGCAAAGAATGGACGCAACACCAATTGCAGCAGGCGCACCGTCGCTTTAAAGAAATTTTTGGCGTTACTCCTGATACGCACGGTGCAGCTGGCTGGCAGATGAATGCTTATGCGTTCCAGCAATTGGATCAATTTGGTATGCGATATGCGTCCGACGGACGAGCAATGCTCAACGAGGACGGCAGTCTGGCAAACGCAGCATACGGCCCATATCGTCTGAAAATTGACAACAAGGTCGCCACCTGCGTACAGATGCCCACAACGTTGCCAACTCTGGACGAATTATTGGGGCGCACTATTAGCGGTAAAGAAATTACGACCGCCAATATTGCAAGTCACATTCTGAGTTTGAGTAAAGACCCCAGGGATCATGTGTTTACTCTCCATGCGGAGCTTGAAGGACAAAAACTCGCCCCCATATTCGAGGAATTGCTGATTGGTTGGCAAAAGCAAGGCTATCACTGTGTTTCTATGGCCTCCTATTTTGCAACCCTTCAAAACACCGATTTACCTGTATACCCGCTGTCTTGGGCTAGCTTGCCAGGACGCTCCGGAGAACTGGTCGCTCAGGTCTAAACTGTCAGCGACGATTTCTTCTACCCTTAACCTAGGAGATCACAGTGGCTGACACCCCTTCTGCACTGAACTGCTTAGTACCTGATTTTTCTGCCGCGATGACGGGCGAAAAAGCGTTTCATTTACAAGATTACGCGGGCAAGAATATCGTTTTTTATTTTTACCCAAAAGACAACACTCCGGGCTGCACCACAGAAAGTATTGCATTCCGTGATTTGTATTCACAATTTCAGGCTAATAATACCGAGGTTTTCGGCGTAAGCCGCGACAGCCTTCGCTCTCACGAAGGTTTCAAAAATAAACTGGCGCTGCCATTTCAGCTTATTTCTGATCCAGACGAGACACTTTGCACCATGTTTAACGTCATGAAAATGAAGAATATGTACGGAAAACAAGCAAGGGGCATAGAACGTAGTACTTTTGTGATTGACGCCACTGGTAAATTAGTGAAAGAATGGAGAGGCGTCAAAGTAGCAGGACACGTCGATGATGTACTTGAATTTGTGAGCGCCCAAACCTAATTGAACTCGCCAGAATTTATATTGAATAAAGCCGCCCATGGCAAAGCCAGCTTCCCGCTGGTAATGCCATAGCGGCTTTTAATTTTTTTAGCTCTCACTTTTTGATTGAGGTTTTCATGCCATTGCCAAAAATGCCGACAAAACCAGCCGCTCTGCTATCACCTAAGGAATATCCAAAGGCAGATAACAGTAAGCCCGCAAAAGCGCTGAAAGCTGCGCCCGCAGAAAAAACCAAGCCCGCAGTCGCTGTTACGCAGAATCGAAAGAAAGTCAGCGCTTCTGAGTCTGGCAACGCATCTAAAGTCAGCAATGTAGTTAGCCAGGCAACCAGCCCAGCAGTTAGTCCTGCTGTCGCAAAAAAAACAACCCCAGCACCCCACATTACTTCAGATCATCTTGTTGCAGCGAAAGCCAAGGTCGCGCAGAATCCCAACAAATCCGGCACCAGTCGTGCCGCCGATAAAGCTGGTGTTACCAAGCTGTTCGTTTTAGATACCAATGTGTTGATGCACGACCCAACGTCCCTGTTCCGCTTTGAGGAACACGACGTCTATTTGCCCATGATCACGCTTGAAGAGCTTGATGATCATAAGAAAGGCATGTCCGAAGTAGCACGCAACGCGCGCCAGGTTTCCCGATCGTTAGATGCACTGGTCGGTGACATCGACCACCATGAGATAGAAAAAGGCATTGCACTATCCAAATTGGGCAATAAAGATGCTGGCGGTCATTTGTACTTCCAGACCAAGTTACAAATTGGTGCCCTGCCCCCTGGTCTGCCACAAGGAAAAGCAGATAATCAGATCCTCGGCGTCGTACGTGCATTGGAACAAGAATTTCCCGGACGCCCGATTGTATTGGTGTCAAAAGATATCAATATGCGCATTAAAGCCCGCGCTATGGGCTTGCCTGCCGAAGACTACTTCAATGATCACGTTTTAGAAGATTCCGACTTGCTGTACTCGGGCATCGTACAATTGCCCGATGATTTCTGGAATAAGCACGGCAAAGGCATAGAGACCTGGCAAGAAAATAAAAATGGTCTCAGCAGCACCTTTTATCGCATTACCGGCCCGGTCATCCCTAGCCTGCTGGTGAATCAATTTGTCTATCTGGAACCAAAAAACGGTGAAGCCTCTTTCTATGGACAAGTACGTCAGATCAATGGGAAGACGGCGGTTTTGCAAACGCTACGTGACTACGGTCACATTAAACACAGCGTCTGGGGCATTACCTCCCGTAACCGTGAACAAAACTTTGCGCTCAATCTGTTAATGGATCCAGAATGCGATTTTGTCACTCTGCTTGGTCAGGCTGGTACTGGTAAGACCTTGCTGGCATTGGCCGCTGGCCTCGCACAGGTTCTTGAAACCAAAACCTACAATGAAATCATCGTAACGCGTGTAACGGTACCTGTAGGCGAGGATATTGGTTTCTTACCTGGTACGGAAGAAGAGAAAATGTCGCCATGGATGGGCGCGTTTGATGACAATCTGGAAGTGCTCAACAAGTCTGATAATGACGCCGGAGATTGGGGACGTGCGGCAACCCAGGATTTAATTCGCTCTAAAATCAAAATTAAGTCATTGAATTTTATGCGTGGCCGTACGTTCGTGAATAAATTCCTGATCATTGATGAAGCGCAAAATCTGACACCTAAACAGGTAAAAACTCTGGTGACACGTGCTGGCCCTGGCACCAAAATAATTTGCTTAGGCAACATTGCTCAGATCGACACGCCTTATCTGACCGAAGGCTCAAGTGGCTTGACCTACGTCGTTGATCGCTTCAAAGGCTGGGCACACAGCGGCCATGTAACCCTAGCAAGAGGCGAACGTTCCCGCCTCGCCGATCACGCGAGTGAAATCTTGTAGTTGCCTTTTTCACTACTTCAGCTATGTTCAAAGCGCTGCCAGGCAGCGCTTTTTTTATGCTCTGCAAAAAAAAATTACTTGTTGTAGACTATTGCCTAGGCAACGATTAATTGCAACTATGAACGACGAAATTCCCTCTCTACAATTCGATCCGACCCAAGTAGAAGATAGCGTTGGCTATCTTTTAGCGAGGGCAAGAACGATGATATCAAGAGGCGTAGACGAATCTCTACGCTCTCTCGACATCACACATTCTCAGGGAAGCGTGTTTTTGATGCTTTTTATGGGTAAGTGCAATACCGCTGCCGAGTTATCTCGTGATTTATTCATCGATTCTGCAGCGATGAAGCGAACGCTGGATAAGTTAGAGTCAAAAGGGTTAATCAAACGGGTTGCAGACCCCGATGACAAGCGTTTGTTTAAGCTTGAGTTAACGGCCGAGGGAAACGCTTTGGCGCAGAAGCTTCCGCCAATTTACAAGGAGGTGCTCGACCTGGGATTTACTGGTTTTACCCAGGAAGAGATTGGTTTTCTTAAGTGTTTATTAAGAAAATTATTAGCGAATCGTCCGTTGTTAGAAACTCGTTAATATCATTGCCCCAACAATTAATTTAAATTTAACATTCAACATCTGAATGTAACGCTATGAAGCCCACATATAAATACAAATTTAATCCACGCGGCACCCTACGCCTTGCCGTCGCCAGTAGCATGCTTTCGCTGCTTTCGGCTTGCGTTAGCTACTCGGGAATCGAAAGCCATTCCCAACTCAAAACTTTGTCCGGCAATACCAGCGTGGATATTTATGGTCAACAGAATGGACAATGGCCTGATACGAGTTGGGCAAAAAACATCGGCGGTCAAGAGTTGCAAGATCTGATTGACCAAGCATTAGTAAATAGCCCTAACCTACAAGTTGCAGCGGCGCGTATCAATGCTGCCAGAGCTGCAGGTGACTATGTTAGCGCCGATAGATCGCCTAAGGTAAATGGTGTTTTTGAGAACACCTACCAACGATTTACTGAAAACGGTATTTACCCGCCGCCGCTAGCAGGTAACTATTATTCAGCAAACGAGCTTGCTCTACGGGCATCCTATGATGTTGATTTCTGGGGCAAGAACGAAGCAGAAATGCGTAGCGTGCTCTCTCAAGAACAAGTGGCAACCGCAGAACAACAATCTGCCAGATTAATGTTGAGCAGTTCTGTGGCACGCACATGGTTGCAACTCGCGCGCCAATATGCTCAACTTGATCTGAGTAAACGCCAACTGGCAATTCGCGAAAACTTCGACAAACTCATTGCACAACGCGTCCAAGCAGGGCTAGACACGAAATCAGATATTCAACAAGGACTCGTTCAGGTCTCAGCACTCAAAAATGACATCTCATCTTGGGAGTCTGCGATTGCTTTATCCCGCAATCAATTGGCGGCTTTGTTAGGCGCGGAACCTGCGCGTGGCTTGCAAATTCCACAGCCACGCTATGAGATCAAACAGAGCTACAATTTACCAGCCAACCTGCCATTGGAACTATTAAGTCGCCGTCCTGATATCGTCGCTGCGCGCTGGCGTGTTGAAGCTAGTCAAGGTGAAATTGATGCTACCAAAACGCAATTTTATCCAAACATCAATATTATCGGCTTTGCTGGTTTATCAGATATCGGTCCGAATACTGGCATAGAGCGTTTATTCAAAAGCGGTAGCTTAGCTATGGGGATTGGGCCTTCAATTCACTTACCTGTCTTTGAAGGCGGTCGTTTGCGCGCACAATTGAAAAACAAAGTCGCAGGTTACGATATCGCGGTTGCAAGCTACAACCAAAGTCTGACCGATGCATTGCACGATGTAGCCGACCAAATTCAGACCATCAAAACAAGTGAAATCCAATTAAAAGAACAAGCTAAAGCCGAACAAGCGACCAAGGTTACTTTACAGCTCGCCCAACAACGCCAGCAAGCCGGCACCGCAAACATGTTACCCGTCCTTACGGCAGAGAGTGCTTTACTGACGCAGCAAAAGCAATCATTAGACATCACCTTCCGTCAGGCTGAAAGTCAGATCAATCTGATTAAAGCCCTCGGTGGTGGTTATAACAGCAAAGCCGACTCAAGCAATTCCACAACATCTTCAGCAACCCAAGTATCTAACAAAGCGGAGGCAGCGTAATGAACGCTCCATCTCAAAACTCATCAAATACATCCTCTACTTCTCAATCAACCGTTGAAGTTGCTCCCGACTCTGGCAAACGTCGTGGTTTGTTGATTATTGTAACAACCCTGCTAGTCCTTGCTATCGCGGCTTACGGCGTATGGTGGACATTGGTTGGTAGCCATTATGAGCATACTGAAGATGCATATGCTGCAGGCAATGTAGTTCAGGTCACGTCGCAAGTTGCAGGGACCGTCTTAGCTATCCATGCCGACGACACTGATTTGGTACAAGCTGGTAAACCACTGGTAGAGCTGGACAAGACCGATGCTAAAGTAGCACTTGATCAGGCGGAAGCGCAACTCGCACAAACAGTACGTGAAGTCAAAGTTCTGTTTGCGAATAATGCAAGTTTGCAAGCTAATATTGATGTGCGCAGCACCGATGTTGAACGCGCAAAATCCGATCTGGCACGTCGTCAGCAATTAGTCAGCACTGGTGCTATTTCAACTGAAGAACTAGAACATGCGCGCAATAGCCTCAAGACGGCGGAAGCAGCATTGATCGCGGCGCGCGAGCAATTGGCATCGAACCACGCGTTAACTGAAAATACCAATGTAACTCAACACCCGAATGTTTTACGTGCGGCATCGAAGGTTCGTGAAACGATGCTGGCCTACAGCCGCGCTACTTTACCAGCCCCGGTGACTGGCTATGTTGCAAAGCGTGCAGTACAAGTAGGGCAGCGTATTGCAGCTGGATCACCATTGCTGTCTATTGTTCCTTTGAATTCTTTGTGGGTCGATGCGAACTTTAAAGAAGTCCAACTCGCCCATATGCGTATTGGTCAAGACGTCGTTTTACATTCCGACATTTACGGTAGCGATGTGGCGTTTCATGGCAAAGTTTTAGGCATGTCGGCCGGCACAGGTTCCGCTTTTGCTTTACTGCCAGCACAAAATGCCAGCGGCAACTGGATCAAGGTTGTTCAACGCGTTCCAGTCCGTATCTCATTGGACCCAAAAGAATTGGCGGAACATCCTTTGCGTATTGGTGTTTCTATGCAAGTCGAAGTCAATATCTCACAAGAACAAGGTGCACCCATTGCAGCCAGCCCGAACGTGAGTACAAAGCCAGTCTATCAGACATCAGTATTCGAACACGCTGCAAAAGATGCTGACGAGCGTATTACACAAATCATCAACGCGAATTTGGCGACGACTGCAATAAGTCAGGCAAAAGCAACCGTCACACCTAAGGCGAAGTAATGAGCTCGGCAACTAGTGCACCACACGTGCCGCATCCGCCTTTGCAGGGTGCCAAGCTGGCAATGGGGACTTTGGTCCTCTCTCTGGCAACGTTCATGAACGTGTTGGACTCTTCCATTGCGAACGTTTCTATTCCGGCGATTTCAGGCAATCTGGGCGTCTCGCCACAACAAGGCACCTGGGTTATCACCTCGTTTGCGGTTGCCAATGCGATTTCTGTACCTCTCACTGGATGGCTGACCACGCAATTTGGCCAGGTAAAACTGTTCATGACTTCGATCTTGCTCTTTGTGATTTCGTCGTGGTTATGTGGAATGGCTCCAAATATAGAGACACTGATTGCAGCCCGGATTTTACAAGGTGCGGTCGCAGGTCCGATGATTCCTCTCTCACAGGCTCTGTTACTAGGCAGTTATAAACCATCTAAGAGTTCTATGGCGCTCGCGCTGTGGGGCATGACAACACTCGTCGCCCCTATTATGGGGCCACTGCTCGGTGGATGGATATCAGACAATTATTCCTGGCCGTGGATTTTTTACATCAATGTGCCAGTGGGTTTATTCACCGCTTACGCGACATGGTCCATTTACAAAACCCGTGAATCACAAATCAAATCTTTGCCTATCGACAAAGTAGGTTTGTTCTTACTGGTCATCTGGGTTGGTTCCTTGCAAATTATGCTGGATAAAGGTAAAGAACTCGATTGGTTTAACTCTGGCGAAATTATTTTATTAACGGTAATTGCTGCTGTTGGCCTGATCTATTTCATTATTTGGGAACGCGGACAACAACACCCCGTGGTTGATCTGACACTTTTTAGCGGGAGGAATTTTTCTGCCGGTGTATTAGCCATTTCTATCGGCTACGGCTTGTTCTTCGGTAGCCTGGTGATTATGCCGCTGTGGTTGCAAACGCAGTTATCATATACCGCAACAGAAGCTGGCAAGATCATGGCGCCAGTTGGAATCTTCGCGATTATTTTGTCACCGATTATTGGCAAAATTTTACCTCAGGTAGATGCCAGAAGAGTCGCTTCCCTCGCCTTTCTGTTGTTTGCCTTAGTATTTTTCTTGCGAGCCAGATTTACCACGGACGTCGATACCATGACCTTGCTGATTCCTACTCTGATTCAGGGTGCGGCAATGTCCATGTTCTTTATCCCTCTGACTTCAATTATCTTGTCAGGTCTGAAGCCAGAGAAGATCCCGGCTGCATCTGGTTTGTCAAACTTTGTGCGTATTATGTGCGGCGGGATGGGTGCGTCGATCATGACCACCCTATGGGATAGCCGTAGTACTTTGCACCACGCACAAATCGCTGAAAATACAGGCAGTAGTTTTCCGGCTTTTGTACAAAGCGTGCAAGCACTTGGACAACAAGGGATACCTGAATCAGGCGCTTATGCAGTTATAGACAGGATCATTTCTATACAAGCCAGCACCATGGCGGCAACTGATCTTTTCTACCTTGCCGCGTTTATGTTTTTGGGTCTGATTGGTTTTGTCTGGCTCACCAAGCCTAAAAAATCTTCCGCACCTGTCGATGCAGGTGGCGCACACTAAACAAAAAAGTGCATTTAAGAGGGTCAACCAATATTCAAGGTTGGCCCTTTTTTTCAACTGCACCACGCACCTCAAAGCGCACTTGATCCAATAATTCCCCTTGCTGGTTCACCAAACTCAATACATGCTTTCCTGGCCACGGAAACCATTCGTAATTCAGATCACTGATGCTATTTGATCTTTTGGCAGTCTGCACAGGAACAACATGACCGTCCAAGACCAAAACAGTCTTCGCCTGCACGCCTGAAGCATTCAGGCGCACCCTTTGGCGGGCATAAGGAATATCAGGATCAAGAGCTACGATCATTCCCATCTTGGGGTAAACGATAGTCGGCAAAATTTGATCTGACAGCGCGGAGTAAATTTCTGCCTGCTCAGTACCACGGAGAAAAAATTCTGTTCGTCCAGGCTCAGCACCGTCACGATAATGAATTTTGCTTGCAAGTACATTTGGTGGCAAAGGACGATTCGCTGCCTTTTGGGAAAAGCGATCGCGGGTTTGTAAATAGTGCATAATTTCCTGCCAAACTGGCGCAGCACCTGTCACGCCTGAGACATCCCACATTGGCGCACCAGACGCATTACCGACCCAGACACCAACTGTATAACGGTCAGAAAAGCCTATGCACCAATTGTCGCGCATATCTTTGGATGTACCCGTCTTTACCGCTGACCACATGCGGGTTGAAAGTGCGTTTTCGAGGCCAAAAGTGACTGATCGCGCAGCCCGGTCGCTGAGTACATCATTCACAATGTAACTGGCGCCGGGATCCATCACTGGCAGAGATTTTGGTAAAGCGTCATTCAAGCGGAATCTCGGAAGGCTGTAACGTCCACCATTGGCAAGACTACGGTAAGCATTGCTCAAGTTGAGCAGACTTACATCAGCACTACCAAGTGCCAGACTGTAACCGTAGTAACCACCAGACTCACGCAACTGAAAACCAAGACTTTGCAAACGTTGAAAAAAAGCATCGTCACCAACACCCACCAAAATTCTCACAGCAGGAATATTAAGCGACGATGCAAGTGCCGTTCTGGCACTGATCAGCCCTTTGAAATGCTTATCGTAATTCTGCGGCACATACAGTCCACCTGAAGTACTGATATTGACCGGTGTATCGTCAAGCAAAGATGCTGCGGTGATCAATCTCTTTTCCAGTGCCAATTCATACAAAAACGGTTTTAAGGTAGAACCCGCCTGGCGTAAAGCGAGCACACCATCTACCTGCGCCGCGTCAGACAAACTCCCGCTAGATCCTACCCACGCAAGCACATCACCACTAGCATTATCTAAAACAACAATCGCACCATCTTCGACATTCCTATCAACCAGGGCAGACAATTGCCGGACCAGACTATCTTTAGCAATGGCCTGGAGTTTGCCATCGATAGTCGACGTCACTGAGCGGTTTTCGGTACTTAGCAGTTTGCGTGCAAAATGAGGCGCCAGATGAACTGTCGATCCCCCGGGATTAATGTCGTTCAACGGTATTGCTTTGGCACTCAGGTGAGAGAAAGCCAGCGAAGTTTGCCCTTCCAGGTTTACACAAAACTCCGGATGCTGTTGGTCCTTTAAAATGCGACAAGCACGTTCACTGACTTTTAATGCGGCAGCGTTTGGCGCACGGATCAAAGAAACGGCGATGGCACTCTCTACCTGATCCAATCCGCTTGGATGTTTATCAAACAACACTCTGGATAGCGCATGCACGCCAACCAATTCCCCACGGAAAGGAACCAGATTGAGATATGCCTCTAAAATTTGATCCTTGCGCCATCCTTGCTCCAGCTGCTGCGCAATATAAGCCTGAGAAATTTTCTGGCTGAAGCTACGTCCACCTGACCGGCGTTTGAGATCATCTTCCAACAAACCCGCCAACTGCATGGTGATGGTTGACGCTCCGCGCGTTTTGGTATTCCAGAAGTTACCCCATGCCGAGGCGGAAACAGCACTCCAGTCAATACCAGAATGTTGAAAAAAGCGCTTGTCTTCTGAAGCAATTAAGGCATTGCGCAATGCAGGTGAGATGTCTTCCAAATTCACCCATGGCAATTTTCGCTCTTTCAGATCAACCCGCAGTTGATCGATAACGACACCATGCCGATCAAATAATACGGCATCGGAAGTGGCAAACTGCTGTTTCACTTCTTTAAAACTGGTCACCGCTTGCGCCGGTTCAGTCATTACAACTGCACCGGCTATCACAACAAAAACGTAAATCGAAAGCCTTTTCACTTGACGGTTATGTTCGCATTCGGTGCTTCGCCAAACATCTCAGGTGCATACATGGCTTCCACACGAGTCGATGGTAAATGAAACTCTCCAGGATTATTCAGGCGCAGCGTGTAAGACATACTAAATTTACCTTTGGGGACAAATTGATAGTAGCTTCGAAAACCTTCAAAGCTTCTTTCTTCATAGGCGAGCCATGCGGCACTATCCTTGCGTTCAGAAGCGGTTGCGATGACAGAATCACGCCCCAACCCTGACCCCAGCAAACTCGCTCCAGTCGGAACAGGATCAGTAACAACCACCCAGCTCATGTCAGTTTGCGCATCGATGTCGACATTGACGCGCAGGATGTCACCGCGACTGTAACTACCAGGCACTTTTTGCTCTACCGGTGTGATTGTTTTAGTGATCCTATATCCGCTAGAAAAAGCTTTGGTTAAAGGAACAGCCGCAAGACTTTGCAAACTGACCCAAGGCTTACCTTTGCCATCATGTGTAAGTTTTAAGTTTAATGGTGTATTTGATTTAGGTGGCCACGGCAAGATCCAACTTGAGCCCCCAATTGGCGACCAACTATAAGTTTGTTCCGAAATAGGCATACCAGTAGCTTGTTGCAACGCTACCCTACTCAGGCCAGTAACTTTTTCAGATTCAAATTTAGCCGCAAATTTCTCCAATGCCAATAGCCCCCAGACATTAGCGGTCGTGGTCATCCAATGCCCACGAACCTGACGTTGAATAGAACCGTTCAAGACTTTCGGTAAATCGTCGCGCCATTGAGTGTTTTCCATCATAATCAACAGCAAGCGGTTTGCATCGACATCACCATTCCCCATCAGCCACCACCAATAGTCATCACGCTCAGTCGAAAAGCCCATGCGCGTTCCCTGGTAATTCAGACGACTTCTTAATATCTGATCGGCTTCCTTGAGTGCACTATCCCTTTGTGGCAAGCCCGGGGTGCGAAGCAATATCGAATACCAATCCAGCACAGCGTTGGTTGGCCACAGATTAGGATTGATCTGTATCGACCCTAACATGCGTGGTTGCACTAAATGGTATCGAGACAAGGCTTCAAGGGCAGCAAGCTTACGCACATCCAGATCTTTTCTTGGTGACCAGAAGTCGCGGGTGATTTTTCCTTCCACAAATGCAGTAAGTCCCTGCAGCATTTTGTCGCGCAGCGTATCTGGAATCACATAACCCGCTTCTTGCGTCGCAGCCAAGAGATAAGCTGTCAACGTGTCACTACCATTATTGCGCCCACCGGATGACGTTGGATAGTAATAAGCGAGGCCATCTGCATCAAGATAGGTAGGCAATTCCGTTGCGACTGCCTTCCACATGACTGGGTCACGCAAACCAATAGCCCGTGATGTTTTTTGTTCCAGGCAAGAGTAAGGATACGATTCAAAATAGCGACGGATGCCATCGCTACCATTGAGCAGGCTAGGAACTAAAGAAACCTTGACGCCACCTCGACCAGGTAAACTGTCCGCAGGTTGATTAACGGCCAATGAATAGACTTTATCCAACTGCAGCAGATTTGCTTGCTGCACAGTAACCGGAATAGCTGGTATCAATTTCTGAGTCAGTTTGAGACCGTCTTTTGCCCCTGACGGATTCGTGATACCAGTTTCTTGTGCCTGCACGTCCCATTGCAATTGCTGACTCAGGACATCACCGTTCAGATTCGGTACTTGAACAACGACGTTCAATTCTCGAGATTCACCTGCAGGGATTTGTAATTGCTGGTCAGCGAGTTTGTTGATCGCGCCATTAGTTTTCAATTGCAAAGCAACATTCATGGCACGTGTAGAGGTATTACGTAACGTGAACATCGCCGTATAGCTATCCCCTTCTCTGACCAACGGCGGCAAACCTGAGACAATTTGTAAATCTTGCGTCGTCCTGATACTAGTGCTGCCAGTGCCGAACAAACTGGCGCCACTCTGCGCGATCGCAACGATTTTAAAACTGCTCAATGCATCATTAAGCGGTACGTCAATTTGCGCCCTCCCATTCGCGTCGAGCATTACCACTGGCTTCCACAACAACAAGGTATCAACCAACTCCCGTGTCGGCGACTTGCCACCGCCGCCACCTGCTGCAACTGCCTTGCGTCCATAGTGACGTTTACCAATCACTTGCATTTGTGCCGTCGCGGTATCAATGCCATACGAGCGTCTTTGAAGTAATACTGGCAATACATTCCAGGTGTCGTTTGGCTGGAGCTCCAAGAGCGCTTCATCCACTGCAGCTACTGCGATTTCAGCACCAGCGGCTGGCTTACCATCAGGTAAATTAACCTGGATATCGACCTTTGCCGTTCCGCGTATAGGGTAATTGGTTTTATCTGAACTGACCTTTACTGCCAATTGATTTCCGGCAGTACCGACAGAAATCTCAGCAATACCTAATTTATAAGCAGGTTTAGCCAAATCAACGGTAGCAGTTGGTGCCTGATATTCTAGGAACTCAGTCCACCAGTTGATAGGTTCGCGCCATCCCCAGGCGAAGAATGAATACCATGGAACTTCTCGCATACGACCCCGTACCGCTAACACTGATACGAAGACATTTGGGCCATAGGATGCCTTGATCGGGACTCTGACGGTCGGATCGCGACCATTCAATTCCACCACCATGGTATCGATCACACCCTCACGTTCAATGGACACAAGTGCGGTTGCTGATCGGAATGGCATGCGTACCTGGAAGTTGGCAGTCTCGCCAGGTTGATATTGCTTCTTTTCTGGCAAGACATCCATACGGTCTTGATTCTCACCATCAAACCAGATCTCACCACGGCCGGTTGACCAGAAAGAAGATTTAGCAAACGCATTTTTTCCGTTACGATCACTTGCACGCGCAGTCAATTCAATATTGCCGGACACCTTTGCATCTATTTCGCACATCAGCAAACCACGTGCATCAGATTTTCCGCTACAAACTTGCCCCAGGTCCTGATTTAATTCTTCATTTTCATAGGCATAGAAACCGCCAACCAGGCGTTTTCTATGGGAATTGGTATTCTTTGCCACAGCATTCACAGACAAAGGAACATCTGCTAAGGGTTTACCATCCGTATCAAGACTGACTAGCGTAAAACTGGTTTTATTTTTTACCGAAACCCATCGCTCGCTCTTAATCCCGACCACCACTGCTGCTGGCCATAAGGGTGTGACATTGCTTACCGTCTGCACCTCGCCGTTTGGATCAGCAAAACTCATTTCGGTGACCAATTCTTTTGGTCGCGTCACTGCAGGTAAATTGCTAATGACGGTCTTTCCAGCACCGGCTTTATCGAGAACGACAGGAATCTTATTGGCCACGATTTTTTGATCGTCATCGTCGCTGTCATTGATATAAAAACTAAACTGATCATAATTAGGGAATCTCAACTGACGATTTCTCATCATACTGGTGATTTGCACTGGCAAGCCTGATGCTCCACCGCCATTGAGATAATTCAGTTGCACATTTAAAGGTAGTTCTTTAGGTGCGATCTGTGCGCCTTTAGGCGGCGTAATGCGCCCTTGCAACAGCGGCAAGCGGAATTCTTCAACACGGAAACTACTGGTGTAATACGTATGTTCGCTGTAGCGATCATACTGATTTACGTCGTCCTCGCCGCTCACATTTTTAGCATCGTTAGTTTCGTTGAATGTTTTCTTTGCTTTGCCGCTATCTAACACTATGTCGTAGCGCCCCAGTTTCGCCTGTTGCGGAATAGCGAAGGTACTTTCAGCCGCAATCTGTCCGCGCCATGTGAGAGGATATTGAAACTCTTGGTTGCTACCCTGATGAATGATGCGCAAACGTGTGGGTAACTGATTTGGTTTTACCATCGCCAAACCATTCATGGTTTCCAGACGTATCAAGTGTTTCATCGATACCGTCTCGCCCGCTCTGAATAAGCTACGGTCTAACACTGTATGGGCGCGTATCGTCGCCTGTTGGTTGTAATCCATGGGGAGGTTGAAACGATACGATTCAATACCCGCATTCCAGGAAGAGAGCGCGAATGCCATATCAGCTCTCCCCTTTTCGTCTGTTTTACGCGCACTCACAAAATAGCCATTGATTTTGGTCTGACCATTCCTTTCGTCGCTGTAACCAGTACAAACACCTTTGAGATCGCCGGGCAGATTTGCAATTCCAATGGCGTTTGTTTTACCGCTCCAAACCGGTTTCCCCATACAATCTGAAACATGGATTTCAGCATCAGCAACCGGCTTAGCGTTATCGAGACGAGTTACCCATACTGCACCATTTTCACGTCCCAATTTAATATGAACCGCGAGATTGGTAACCAACGCGCTGGTGCGCACATACATAGGAACAGGTTTTCCTAACAACGATGCGCCAAGCTTTTGTGATTCCAGCTCTAACACATAGAACCCGGGCGCCTTAAATGGAATCCCAATCACTTCAAACGGTCTTGCCACAGGATCATTACTTTCAGGCAGGTTGACCTTTTGCGCATTTGGAACACCTTCCAGCAAACCAATGCTTCTTGTTTCGATCGCCTTTCCACCTTGTTCCACGGTTGTCTCGTGATAGAGATTGAGCTTACTCAACCACTCTATGATGGCACTATCCTCTGAGACTTTTACATTCGCTAACTGTGTGGGAGCGCGTTTTCCGTCGGCACTACGAATTAACATGGAATTTTCGACATTCCTTAACGTCACGGGCAAAGTCGCATCTGCATTCAATTCGACGATCCCGAACGGTGCCGCAGGAAATTTCGCCAGCGGCGGATAACCCGCAGTCATGAATTTCAAGGGAAATTGCGCTGCGTTCGACAACGTCCTACCGCTCTCGTCCGCAATTCCGGACGGCAAACTAATTGTCAGTTCTGTCTTTTCCGCGAATGGTGGCTTAAAGCTGATATCGCTGATCCACTCAGACTTATCATCATGCCCCAATTCAGGTTTAAAGCTGCCTTTATCACTCTTGAGGACAATTTTTTCAGCTTGTTTGCGACTGATAGGGGCGGTAAAAAAAAGTCGAACAGGTAAAATCGGCGTGCAGGCTGCGTTCGCATTTTCGCGCTCACAGCTCATTTTTGCAGTAAATACATCGCGCGTTTTAAAACTAAAATTTTGGACATGTTTATTTGGCACACCATTGAGTGTGGTGACGCCTTTATCCCAGACAATTTTCACTGCCGCTTTTGGAGAGAATTTTTGCTGGCATTGCAAAGTAGTCACCTTGCTCTGATCAACGTTTTGCGCAAAACTTTTTAATAGCGCGTTACGCGCTTCACCATTGATTAAATGCACGGGCACCCGTTCGTGGATGCCTTCAATTTCACAATAAACGTGCTGAATCAGGCTGGTTTGATTGACGGCGGCGCTCTGGAACAACATAAACGCCTGGTCTTCTTCAATTTCTCCGTGAGAATATGGCATCACCTGCGTGACACTGGGGCCGCCGGTATTGAATTGAAAACTGGATTTGCCAGTCAGTGCTGCACCCGAGGGAATTTTATAATCTGGTTTCAAACTGAAACTACATTGCTCCCCCGGAGCTAAATCCTGAGTAAAGTCATAAACCCAGGTTTTCTCATCTGCCCAGCGTCCACTGCCGTTTGCGGAACACTTTATATCAAATGGGGCTGGAGCTTTTGGATCTCCAAAGGCCACCGCTGCTTCCGAAAACCTTGCCTTTACTTGTCTGACCTGTGCTATTTCTCCCTGAGGAGAAAATTGCAACACACTGGCTGCCTTAGCTTCATTAGCCACACATGAAGCACTGATTGCAACGATAAAACCAAACAACGTAAGCGTAGTTTTCAAAGCAGACTTCATTTTTATCTCCAGTCGCCGCGCAATTCTTTCACTTTTTCTTGCAAAATAATTGGTGTTACCTGATCTGCTGCCATCACATCACCAACCACCAATTCCAATTTAGAAAAAGGCCCGCGACTGAACGCGCGTTCAAACGGATTGGATCTACCACGAGAGAAAATACTACCCCATAGACCGCGCAGTGCCATCGGGTAGACAGGAACTGGTGAGCGATCAAGGATTTTCATTATGCCGCCTTTAAACTCATTCATATCACCGGTATTGGTCAACTTACCTTCAGGAAAAATACACAGCAACTCCCCTTCATGCAACGCCTGGGCGATGTCGACATAGGCTTTTTCCATAATCCAAGGATCCTCTTTGGCTGGAGCGATTGGAATCGCTTTTGCTGTCCGGAATATCCAGGACAAAAACGGGATTTTAAAAATACGATGATCCATCACAAAGCGAATTGGACGCGGGCTACATGCCATAATCACAATCGCATCCATGTAACTAACATGATTGCAGACCAAAACGCCTGCACCGTTTTCCGGAATAATGGCGGTGTTCACCGTTTTGACTTTATAGACCGTCTGTATCAGCAGCCACGCGATAAAACGCATCAAGAATTCAGGAACTAAACTAAAAATGTAGATCGCGACAAAAGCGTTCAATATCGCGGTCGCCATAAAAATTTGCGGGATAGTAAAACCTTTGACGATCATTGCTGACGCTGTTAAAGATGCTACCACCATAAACAAGGCATTCAGAATATTCATGCCGGCGATCGTACGTGACAAATGTTGCGGATCGCAGCGGGTCTGAATCACAGCGAACAATGGAACAATGTAGAAGCCACCAAAAACCCCCAACATCAGAATATCAACCAAAATCCGCAAACTTCCGGTTTGTTCAACAAAATGCCAGATATCAACTGCACCAGAATTTGTATAAGACGTGCTGGCAAGATATAACTCAAACCCAAACACGGAAAGACCAATAGCACCAAAAGGTACCAGACCGATTTCAACTTTATGGCCCGATAATTTCTCGCACAGTAAAGACCCAGAGCCAATACCAAAAGAGAACACCGTCAATAACAGAACAAAAACGCTATGATCACCGTGCAGGTAGTTTTTTGCATACAGCGGAAATTGTGCCAATACAATTGCGCCATAGAACCAGAACCAGGAATTACCCAATAGGGACAAGAAAACAGGTCGATTTTGTTTGCTGAAAGCGATGTTACGTATCGTTTCGCTGATGGGATTTAGGTTAATCGGCAATTCAGGGGCTGGTGCGGGGGAATACGGAATGCTCAAACTGGTAAGATAGCCCAATATAGCAATAGCGATGGTACCGAAAGCAACGAGCTCAATACCCCAAGACTGATGTACCACCAACATCGCACCTAAAATCTCACCTAACAAGATGCCGACAAACGTCCCCATCTCAATCAAGCCATTACCACCTATGAGCTCATCGGTAGACAGATGTTGCGGCAAATACGCATACTTCACTGGGCCAAATAACGTCGAATGTATACCCATACCTGCGATGCCTGCGACCAACACCCATAGACTATGGGTCATCCAGCCGTAGGCTGCCACACACATGATGAAAATTTCCAGCAATTTGACTTTACGAGCCATGCCACCTTTTTCGAACTTATCCGCCAACTGACCGGAAGTCGCTGAAAATAAAACGAAAGGCAAAATAAATAAGCCAGGTATCAATTGATTAAGTAAGCTGACGTCTAAGGTGGTCCAACTTAATGCATCAAAGGTTAAGATGGTCAGCAGAGCTGTTTTAAATACATTATCATTAAATGCACCTAAAAACTGGGTCCAGAAAAATGGCGCAAAACGACGTTGCGTCAGCAGCGCAAACTGGCTATGTTGACTCATAATTTACCTAATCAAAATGAAACTCGAAGTGGAACAAATTTTAACTTAATTCAGATGACTAATTCATATCGCAGTTGGCTATTCAATTGCAATATATGTAATACATGCAAAATTCTGGGATACTGCACGCTAAAGCGTAGCGTGGAAAACACAGTTCATCCCTGCAACTTGAAGAACTCAATACCTTGCGCTACCGGTAAAACTTTACAGCCCAATTGTTTGGCAATGCGAAGCGCTGTTTCTAATTGTTCAGGAGTTGTTCCCCATGGCCCCGGATTTGGACTCACCTCATGAGAATAGAAAATCAGCCACCCGCCCTCAGTTGCCGTCTGCTGTATTAATTCCAGAATTGTGTCGGCATTAGTACTTTGTGCGTAAAGTGCTTGAGCACGCAGAGCATTGAGGTCAGCTCTGCCGATTTGCGTACCCCCGCCAGTGATACGACTGTATGCAAATAGCCGTGAAGCAGCGATTTTACTTGGCAAGTCGTACGCACCAAATGGGAATGCAAAACCAGTTTGCTGTAATTGATGTCGCGAAAAAAAATCTTGATTGCGCTTCCAGTCTGCTTTCAAGGCTGCCAAACCAGTGTTTGCGCAATTAGTATGAGAGAAAGTGTGGCAAGCGATTTCATGGCCTTGAGCATGCAAATTTTGTAGATCCTGCACACTATGGCACATTTCAGATTGTTCTATGCGCTCAGTCAACCCTCCACACACATAAAAAGTGCCCTTCGCCTCGTAACGTTCTAAAATCTCAGCACCTAACCGGCAAGCGCTCGCTGGAACATCGTCAAAGGAAAAACTGACAACACCACGCTGCTTACCTAAGTTCAAATAGCGTTTGGCAACGTGACGCGCGGCAAAACGACTCAATTTTTTATATAAGAACATCATCTGGCAATGGCAGGCGATGAACTCAGGTAATCCTGATAACGTTGCAAATTCATGCGGCCAGCACTACCTGGTAAATTTTCATAGGTGTATTCAAAACCTATTTTGATGACCGATTGATTAACGTTTAACGTGGCTACATCACCACGATTTCGCTCAAAATAGCTGTCAGCGACCAAACGAAAACCACGGTCTATTTGATAACTGGCACCAACCCCCACTCGTTTCATTCTGTCCACTTGCGACCCATTACCTGTCAAATTTGCGATGCCTGGAATATACACCTGCGAGCTATTTTGTATGACCGCGGAAGCATTGAATTGCAACTTATCAGAATACAACCACAATGCATCAAGGCGAATACCTTTGCTTACCACGTACAAAATCGTCGGATCAACAATCGGAAATGGTTGATCATAAATTTGCGCGTCAAATCTCAATTGCGGCGTATAGCGGTAGGTGCCGCGAATAATAGCATTAGATAAATTAGTATCGAGATTGCTGTAGGTGTTATAGCGCCGCCGCACCATCCCTACATGAGCGCTGGTCGTTGTTTTGACGCTGTACTGCCATTCACCATCAAGATACAACTCGGTTTCTTTAAATTGGGTATCGTACTCTGGTTTTATAACACTATTTTTATAAGGAACATCATAAATATTCTGTATTTGATCCAGGCTACGATCAGTGTAATTTGTGGTGGAGAAGCGCATTCCACCTTCGATACTAGATCCCGTCGGTGACATATAACGCAAGCCTAATTGGCGACCATTCTGCGTGTAATCATAAAGTTTATTGACCGGCAAATCGTAATAGAGCTGATTATAGAAAAGCTTAGGCATAAGCCACCAGCTATCAGTGACCTTTATATTGACATCAAAACCAGCATTTTTATCGTGCTCAATATCTTTCTCCGACAAACTGCCATTGATGTAGTTGAACAAATGCTGACCCGCACCAGCGTTAATGCGACCACTTAACAATTTACTTGCGACCCATTGAAAATCGGCGTTCGCACCACCTTGCAAGTGATTCAGTGTCGTATCATTGATGTAACGCCGCCCTCCCAGAGAACCAGTGAGCATCAATCTGGTTTCATCCGATAAGACCGGAATGATCACACCCGCCCTGATATCTGCCCCCTCAACCGTATCAGTATGATGTGGAATTATCTGCGTACCGTCAGTCTGACCATCGTAATATCGAAATGGGTTAGCGCTGCTACTGATTGAAGTCTCCATCTGTAACATTAACTCATTGGTCGCATGCACGTTCAGACTAAACAGCGTACCGAAAAAGAAAGTTATACCTTGTTTGATTCGGAACATATCGTTTCGATGAGCTAAAGTTTTATACGCAATCATCTGGATTTTCCTATTCGACTTAGGCAGTCGGCTTCAGAGATGAATCAACAATTGAACCCTGCGGAGTCAGACGAAATATACGATCACAACGTTTCGCCAACTCGGCATCATGTGTGACGATAACAAAGGCAGTACCTAGCGTTTCTGATAGCTCCAACATTAACTCAAACACTTGATTTGCCGTGCCGCCATCAAGATTACCTGTTGGCTCATCCGCCAATACACAGGCAGGCTGTGTGACGAGTGCGCGTGCCAAAGCAACACGTTGACGTTCGCCCCCTGACAATTCACCTGGTACGTGCTTCACGCGATGTCCAAGCCCCACTCTTTTTAAAATAGCCAATGCTTGTTGTTGCGCCTCCTGGCGTGGCATACGACGGATCATCAATGGCATAGCGACATTGTCGAGCGCAGAAAACTCCGGCAATAAATGATGAAACTGATAAACAAAACCCAAAGAACGATTACGCATCGTACCGCGTACAGATTCACTCATCGCAGCTAGATTTTCACCTAATAAATTGACCGTTCCAGTCGTTGGCGTATCGAGGCCACCTAGCAAGTGCAATAAGGTTGATTTACCGGAACCTGAAGCACCAATAATCGCAATACGTTCACCTTCATGCACGTTGAATTCGATATTTCTCAATACTTGTAAGGCTTCCACCCCTTCATTAAAGGTTTTACCTAAATTAGAGCAACTTAAAACCGCTTTGCGATTTTGCTGATTAACATTACTCATAACGCAAAGCCTCCACCGGTTTTACACGCGCCGCGCGCCAGCTAGGATAAATAGTCGCCGCAAATGCCAGGACGATCGCCATCACACTGATTTGTATCACATCATTCCAGCGCAAATCGGAAGGCAAAGCACTGATGAAATATAAGTCCCGAGGTAACAAGTCAACTCCGAGTATGCGCTCTATAAAAGGCACAATCACGTCGATATTGAGCGACACTAACACGCCAAAACCTACACCCAATGCCGTCCCGACTAAACCGACGATGCCACCCTGTATCATAAAAATCTTCATAATCGACGACGGAGACGCACCCAAGGTACGAAGGATTGCTATATCGGCCTGTTTATCCGTCACTGTCATCACCAGAGTTGAAACCAAATTAAATGCCGCTACGGCGACGATCAAAGTGAGAATGATGAACATCATCGTTTTCTCAGTTTTGACCGCTGTAAAATAATTGCGGTTTTGTTGAGACCAATCCCGGATAAACAAATCTCCAGTCAAGGTACGCGACAATTCCAACGCGACCTTCGGCGCTGCCAGGATATCTTTTATTTTTAAACGTAGTCCTGATGGTGAACTAAGACGGAAAAATTTCTGCGCATCTTCGATCTGTAAAAATGCCATACCGGAATCATATTCATAATGTCCTGCTTCAAAAATACCAACTACTGTGAATGCCTTAATACGCGGCAGCATACCCGCTGGCGTCATTTGTCCATCAGGAGCGGCAAGGCGAATTTTATCGCCAACATTGACGTGCAAAGCCGCAGCCAAAGCCGAACCTAAAATAATATTGAACTCACCAGGTCGCAGATCAGCCCACTTTCCAACTTTAATTTTCTCAGAAACCTCCGACACTTTCGATTCCTGATCTGGTAAAACACCACGCAAGATTACCCCGCGCATCACATTATCACCAATAATCATCGCCTGACCATCGACATAGGGGGCAGAAGCTAAAACGGAAGGATTTTCCTGTGCTTGCAGAGCCGTTGTCTTCCAATCAGGAATCGCTCCACCTGCATCAAACACTTCAATATGTGCTAAAACAGATAACATCCGGTCACGTACCTCTTTTTGAAAACCATTCATCACCGACAAAACGATAATCAACGCTGCAACTCCCAACGCGATTCCAGCCATGGAAATCATAGAAATAAACGAGATAAAACTGTTTCGGCCACTTCGTCGCCCCGCACGCGTATAGCGCAGGCCAACCAGCCATTCAAAAGAGAGATTTTTCACTACAAATTTCATTTCAAAAATTAAGGCAGCCAGCAGTTTGCCATACAAAAGTTGATCATGATAGTCATTTATTTAATGAAATCGTCAGCTTAAACACTGCTTTTCGCCTAAGCAAATACCCTCAATAGAAGCGATATTCCTCATACAAATCAAGCGCTTACAATAAGTCTTCATTCAGAACACCTCGCACGCAGATTTTGGAGAGAAAAACCAGAGATAGGTTCAACGACAAGCAAAACTACTTCATTCATTTTCTCGGGAATCAAAGAATAAACGGCAGCAGTAGAAGGAACGTCATTCATCACCAATTTATTTCTGGCAAAACATTCAAAATGTGCCCCGAATTTCATCGCGACTGCGTTACTGCCTCTTTTAGAAGAATCAATCGCGACAATTTCAACTCACAGCAACTTCAATTCATGAAACCAGTCATTTGCAAGCATTTGAACTGCGCGGCCGGCTATCCCTTGTCACAGGTGCGATTCTTTTACCCAATAAACTAATTTGGCTTGATTGCGCTTACCGCGATTTATTTCATTAAGACCAATACCACCAACGAACGCTTTACAATCCGCTGGAGAAATTTCAAGTACGTATTCATTACCACTATCCTTGCTTTTATCGCAATACGCAAACCAGTCTGACGCGTCTGATGAAGAGTAATCTTTGTGACATCCGGACATCCATCGCCCGACTGTCGATATTGACTCCCTAAATGCCGCAACCAATATGACGGCATCGCTTTAAAGGAATGGAGAAGCATTAAACCTCTTTGCTTCATTTACATTCGGTTTTCATTCAATTGCTTCGACTCAACATATTCAACATTTCTTTCCGTAGATAGATCCGATTTTTCACTTCGAGTCCCGAACGTGGAGACGAGTCCACTCATCAGCAACTTCCCCCATACTTTTGGCTTCATCATTACGTATCCATGCCATAAAAGAACGATCAAATTTAAAACCCGGGCCACATTCAGAAATGAGGAAACGTCTGACGTTTTGCGTATTTCTATAGTCTTTATTAACCATCGTCTCTCGGGTAATTTTGCCACCGTGCCAATCGAATTTCATTTACGACTCCTTCATTGAAACGACAAGTTAAGTATCGGAAAACGTTCTCAATTATTTCAATTACCTCGCATGACAACGTAGCATAATGGCAAGTCATGGTTTTGACTACAGTAAATGACCCAGAAACAGACAGAAAAACTGGCGAACCGGCATAAAACCAGCATCTCCCCACGCACGCCCGTTTACCCTACAATGTCGGTTATGAAAAATTTAGAACTCATTTTGCCGTTTAGCATTGCGCCAGCCGGGCTGGAAAAAGATTTATTAAAAGCGATGGAAACTCCATCTCTGGCAAAATTAATAGCCACTGCAAACACAACATTACTGATGACGGGTGAAGCATTTTCCAAAGCCTTAGCACACGAATATTTGCTGGCAGGTGATCTCAGTAACATTGATTTCTCAAATAGCCCCGCGACTGCTTGGGACACGATGCAGAGCAAAGGTATCACTCCCCAATCCGGCTTTTGGTTTAGCTTGCAACCAATTCATATTCACTTTGCACGCGATCATTTGGTGTTAATGGATCAGCGTCGATTACAAATAACGAACGAAGAGTCACGTCAGCTATTTGATATCGCCAAAACGGTCTGTGATGAATTTAAGATGGAATTGATGTTTGGCGATAGTCTCACCTGGTTTCTGAGATGCGATAGCTGGTCCGGGTTAAAAACAGCAACTATTGATGCCGCCTGTGGCCACAACATCGATATCTGGATGGCACAAGGCGAGCATGCCCGCGCATGGCGTAAGTTGCAAAACGAAATACAGATGCTGTGGTTCTCACACCCCATCAATCAGCAACGTGAGGAAAATGGTCAACTTACCGTCAACTCAGTCTGGCTTTCGTGCGGCGCAGGCAAGCCATCAAAAGGCACAAAAGCAATCATGAATCATGTCAGTAAGGGTGACGTTACCAATGACTTATCGTCGCCTATTGAGACATCATCCATTGTTCTTGATGCACTTATGGGGCCAGCAATGAATAGCGACTGGTCGTATTGGCTCGAACAAATGCACAGTTTGGAGAAGGACTACTTTACCCCCCTCCTTCAAGCCCTACAGAAAAATGAGCTACAAGAACTCAAGCTCATCTGCAGTGACGCCAGACAAATCGTGCAGTTCAAACTAACACCCTGGTCGGTGCGTAAATTTTGGGTAAAACCATCGCTAAGTAAATTATTTGCGGTGAAAGCTGTATGACGCGCATTACAACCCGCCCCTACAATCTACGCGAAGCCGAGCGCCTCAGACAAAATGGGATGCACCCAGTACTGGCTAGGCTATATGCGGCCCGCGGCGCAACCTTAGATAGCGATCTCAATACAGATTTGGCGTCGTTATTAGCGCCATCCGGCTTACTTCAATTAGATCTGGCGGCATGTTTTCTGGCAGATGCGATTGAGAAAAGAAAGAAATTAGTCATCGTCGCTGATTACGATTGCGATGGTGCAACAGCCTGCGCAGTCGGCATCCGCGGATTGCGCATGATGGGCGCCAGCGTTGACTATATCGTACCGAACCGTTTTGAATATGGCTACGGTTTGACGCCTGAGATTGTTGCGCTGACCGTCAAAGAAAAATCCCCCGATGTAATCATTACGGTCGATAACGGCATCGCCAGCGTGGACGGCGTCGCAGCAGCAAAAGCAATGGGTATCCCTGTCGTCGTCACAGACCACCATTTGCCGGGCGATCGGTTGCCGGACGCAGCGGTTATCGTCAACCCGAATCAGCCCGACTGTAGTTTTTCCAGTAAAAATCTGGCGGGTGTCGGCGTTATTTTCTATGTCTTATTGGCTTTGCGAGCGGAAATGCGCCGCAAAGGCATATTTGATCAACATAGCCAACCTAAACTCGATAGCCTGTTAGATCTGGTGGCGTTAGGCACAGTCGCTGACGTTGTCAGACTAGACGGCAATAATCGCATCCTTGTGGCGCAAGGCCTTAAACGTATGCGCTTAGGTCGCATGTCCCCCGGGCTCGCCGCCTTGTTTCGCGTTTCTGGCAGAGATCCACGAACAGCAAGTCCATTTGATCTTGGCTTTGCCTTAGGTCCTCGCTTAAACGCCGCCGGTCGATTGGCTGATATGTCTTTAGGCATAGAATGCTTGACGACGGATGATGAGTCACTAGCGTGGGAAATTGCACAAGAACTCAATGGCATCAATGCAGATCGCAAAGACATAGAACGCGAAATGCAAGATGTGGCGTTACTCCATCTGGACTCATTTGAACCCAGCGCCAGCCACACCATCACTGTCTATGATGACAACTGGCATCAGGGCGTGATTGGAATTGTCGCTTCCAGATTGAAAGATAAGTTTTATCGTCCCACAATTACTTTTGCACCCGGAGACAATGGATTGATCAAGGGTTCCGGACGTTCTATTCCAGGCTTCCATTTACGCGATGCTCTCGACCTGGTGTCAAAACAAGCCCCCCATTTGATACAAAAATTTGGCGGGCACGCGATGGCCGCGGGTCTTACCTTGCGTCATGATGATTTGCCTACTTTTCAACAGGCGTTTGAGGCTGTCGGCCAACAATGGCTAACGCAGCAGCAACTTGAGCGAATTATAGAAACAGATGGACAACTGGAACAGGCATACTTCACCACAGATTTCATTCAACTTCTCGCCACGCAGGTGTGGGGTCAAGGTTTTCCGCCGCCCGTTTTTTGCGATGAGTTTAAACTGATTTCGCAACGTATTTTAAAAGAACGCCATCTGAAGTTAGTGCTTGAAAAACAAGGTGTCCGTTACGATGCGATCTGGTTCGGTCATACAGACGCACTGCCGGAACGCGTGAATGTTGCGTTCAGATTGGATGCAAATGAATACAATGGCGTTACGAAGGTTCAGTTACTCGTTGAACATATTGACATATAAGAAATTTAAAATACTGTTTCTAAATGGTTGAATGGTTGTTTAGCCGCAACCATTTCACGTAATTTAAAGAATTTTCCTTACGACTGTTTTACACTAAGGAAATAAATCAGATCCTACCGCTTTACGCGGCGTCGCATTTTTTGCACCTGACTCACCAGCAGACCTACCTTAGATTTTTGAAACGGCTTCACAGCACAGCTTCTACGTCAAACCTATTTGGCTATTTATCTAAAGGATTGCATCATGACTTCAGTCAAAATCCCGTTGCGGCACAAGTTTTTTGCCTCCCTGTTTAGCGTACTAAGTTTTTCAGTCAGCGATGCTTATGCAGACGATGCTGACAAAACTTCCAATCTTAAACTGAGCGGTTTTCTTTCTATTGTCGGTGGCCGCACATTTAACGGCGAGTTACCCGCGAATTACTCTGGTTCCACAGCGATCAATGGAACGACCTGTCCCTGCTACACTGCAGACTGGTCGAATGCGGGGGTGTACAACAACAGCTTCTCATTACAACCAGAATCCCGTGCAGGAATACAGGCGACCTATGCATTTAACAAAGACTTTAATTTGACCGGGCAGGTTGTTGTCAGAGGTACCGATTCCACGCCAAATGTGCAATGGGCTTATGCTAGTTACAAACTCAATAACCAGTGGGAAGTGCAAGTTGGCCGCAAACGCATTCCGCTCTATTTTTACTCTGATTTTCAGGATATTGGTGTCTCCTATCCATGGGTTAGTCCACCGCCTGAACTATATGGTTGGGAGGTCACCAATTACAATGGTGCCAGCATCCGATACCGTACCAGTGTCGGTGATAACAACCTTGCCTTTAGTGCGTTTGGAGGCCGCGAAAAAGTCAATGACTCCTTGTATGAGAAGCTAAACTACACGGGCAGAACCGATGTCACTTGGAGCAATATACTTGGCGCAGATGCACAGCTCGAACGTGGCCCTTTGACTGTCCGCGGCGTTTACATACAAGCGGATGTCCATGTAGTCAATGCACTCAATGCGCTCGATAGCAGCGCAAAACTAGAGGCGTATGGGGTTGCAGCGAATTTGGATCTGGATGAATGGTTTATCTTAAGTGAACTGACGCAGTTGAAAAGAACCTTTACTAACGCTGCTTATACTGTGACCGCGCCAGCCTACACGATAGGCGCTGGATATCGCTATGGTTCTTGGACACCGTTCATCAACTATGCCAGTTACAAAGAAAAATCCTCCGACCTGACCCAATACCAACCACAATCTTACAAACGGACTTCCGCCACGCTTCGATATGACATCGACGCCAAAAGTGCCGTCAAAGTGCAGTTAGACAAAAATCAGGATGTCACCAATAACTATGGTGGCAACGTCAACGTATTCCGCATCTCTTACGATCGACTGTTTTAACAAGCGCGAATCACCGCTATCAAGAGATGGCGAATATGGTGCAAGGCTTGTCCAACATTTGGTAACGAAGGAAAAATGATGAAAACGCGCCTATTGGTTTTACTGGCATTAACAATGACAGCGCTACCCTCAATGGGGGAAATTGTCGTCGTCACGAACCCAGCCAATCCAGCAACCCGCATGCTTCCAGATCAGGTTGCCCAGTTTTATTTAGGAAGTTCAAACATTTTTACGCCACTCGATCATGCGAAAGACTCACCGATTCATAAAGAGTTTTATGAAAAAGTCATAAAGAAAACACCTGCGCAAGTCGAAGCGATCTGGGCAAAAGCTTCATTTTCAGGCAAAGGAAGTGCGCCAAAAGAATTTGGGAATGACGCAGCGATAAAAAAAGCGGTAGCCGCTGAGCCGACATCACTTGCATATATCGACAAGGCATCCGTGGACTCAAGCGTAAAAGTATTGCTTACGATTCCTTAAGCCGTATATTTGCTAAACCAGCGTCAATCCAGGTGCAAATAGTCATTGCCAATGCACTGATTCTGCGCCTGAATGCTATCTCAACATCTTCTACGCTTTGGCCACGTTGCTCACACTGTGCGTCTGACCATTCCAAGTTATGATTACCAGCAACCAGCTTAAGCACTGCCTTGTCGCCCAATGCTGTGGCTAATTGATTCACCAATGCAAGTTTGCAATGAGGATCATTATTCCCTGCAATGATCAATACCGGACGCGCATCCACAGCAGGCGATAGGTAATGTTTTTCATCTTCTGTCGCGCACAAAGGGGTGAGTAAGATTACGCCCAAAAAATCTTTATCAGCGCAAAAAGCTCTCCACGCAAGGATAGAACCCAGCGATTTTCCAAGGATAAAGATGCTGGAGGGGTCTACTCTTTTGTCTACTCGCAGTAGTCGTACTCAGATTGCGCAACTCGGCAAGTTCCGTTTGCAAATTTTCCGAAGGCATTCCCTTTACTGGATTTTCTAGATAAAAGCTCCAATTGAGCCGGGCTACCACAAACCCTTTTTCCACAAAAATCCGGATCAACTCTTTAAAAATAGGACCATCCATAGGATACCTCAGGCCTGGAGCAATAATTACCGCAGGGAATGGCTGGGAGCCAATTGGAAAGTCGAATAAAAACTGGTTTTTCACGCGTTTTTTCGAATAATGATTTACTTGAATTAAATTTTTCTCAACTGACAACACTTTATGAAAATATTTGTCGCATCAGAGGAACCAAAGTAACATAATATTTGTCAATTCTAACTGTACAAGTATCAATGATACTTGTCCCAGTGAAAATTATTTTTATCGGCTGCAGAGTGATTGGAATATCAGTAAGCGCTTGACTTCTGTGCTCTACCTCTCTCAATCGACTACTAAAAGACCGTCGGTTTTTATTTTCACCTTCAAGGTAAAAATAGTAATCGTGCCATTCACATTCAGGAGACCCCAACAAGTGAAAGCTAAAGTATTGAGCGCGATCGCGCTAATGATCGCTGGTACAGCCAGCACAACCTACGTCTACGCTGCAGACACAGTAAAAGCTGCCGCACCGTCCGTGCTTCTCTCAGGAATTGACAGCCAATACGGAGATAAAACCGTCAAAGCACAGGATGATTTCTATCGCCACGTCAATGGCGGCTGGTTAAAAAATGCTCAAATTCCTGCCGACCGCTCTTCAGCCGGCGCTTTCATGGACTTGCGCGAAGCGGTTGTCCCACGCTTGCACACAATCATCGAAGGTCTTTCTAAAGCAAAAAATGCGAATGGTACTGATGCTCAGAAAATCAGTGATTTGTATGCGAGCTTCATGGATACTAAGCATATTGAATCTTTGGGTTTGAAACCACTTCAGTCAGATTTTGCAAAAATCGATGCATTTAACGATAAAAAGCAATTACCAGCGCTAATTGCTTGGATGAACCTTAATAGCGTTAACGTCCCATACGACATTCAAGTCCACCAAGACAATAAAGATTCGACCAAATACGTCTTAGATATTTCGCAATCCGGTCTTAGCCTGCCTGATCGCGACTATTACCTGAAAGATGATGATGCAAAATTAAAAGATACGCGCGAGAAATATCTCAAGCATATTGAAAAAATGTTGACAATGGCTGGCGACAAAGAAGCGAATAAAAATGCGAATGCCATTCTCGCATTTGAAACAGAATTAGCGAAAATTCAATGGACAAGAGTTGAATTGCGCGACCCGATCAAGGCTTACAATAAAGTTGAAATTAGTAAATTAAACGAAGTTACTCCGGGCTACGACTGGGATGCGTACCTGACCGATTTAGGTGTTAAAGGCAAGATTGATTATCTAATCATCGGACAACCAAGCTACTTGACAGCAATGAATAAAGTGCTGGCTGCAACGCCGATTGATACGTTAAAAGCCTATTTCAAATGGAATCTTCTGTCTTCTGCGTCGGGCCAATTACCTAAACAATTCAGTGAAGAAAGCTTTGCATTTTTCGGTAAAACTTTGCGCGGCGTTCCTGAACAAGAAATTCGTTGGAAACGCGGTGTGCGCCTTGTGGATGCAGGAATGGGCGAAAGCTTAGGAAAAATGTACGTAGACAAATATTTCCCGGCAGATAGCAAGGCCAAGATGGAAACACTGGTCAACAATTTGCTTTTGGCGTACAAAAACAGCGTTGGCACTCTGGATTGGATGAGTCCTGAGACCAAAAAAGAAGCCTTGTCGAAACTGTCTACTTTCATGCCAAAAATTGGCTATCCAAATAAATGGAAAGATTACAGCTCTCTGCAAATCACCAAAGGCGATACGGTTGGCAATTTACGTGCAATTCGTGTTTTCGCTGCAAAAACCGAACTTAACAAATTAGGCAAACCCGTTGATCGCGATGAATGGGGCATGACACCACAGACCGTCAATGCCTACTACAATCCAGAGATGAATGAAATCGTCTTCCCGGCAGCAATTTTACAAGCCCCTTTCTTCAACCCGAAAGCGGATGACGCAGTTAACTATGGCGGGATTGGTGCCGTTATTGGTCACGAAATCAGCCATGGTTTTGATGATCAAGGTGCCCAATACGATGGCTTAGGTAATTTGCGCGATTGGTGGACCAAGGAAGATCACGAAAAATTTGCTGCTAAAACTGCTGCATTAGTCAAACAGTACAGTCAATTCAGTCCAGTACCAGGCTACAACGTTAACGGCGAACTTACTCTGGGTGAAAACATTGCCGACAACTCGGGCATTTCGATCGCTTATAAAGCGTATCAGTTGTCCCTGGGTGGCAAACCGGCGCCAGTCATCAATGGTTTGACCGGCGATCAGCGTTTCTTCATGGGCTTCGCACAAGTCTGGCGCGGCAAGATGCGTGAGCAAGAAGCCATCGTGCGTATCAAAACCGACCCACACTCTCCTGGCGAATTCCGTGCAAATGGTTCTTTGCAAAACATGACACCGTTTTACAAAGCATTTGATGTCAAAGAAGGCGACAAGATGTATTTAGCGCCAACGGAACGTGTATCGATTTGGTAAAAACGTGGTCTTCTGGCGTCAAATCAATTAGCCACTGACGAACGGTCGAATTATCCAAAAAAACGGTGTGTATTTTCGAAATACACACCGTTTTTTTTCACACTTAGCGCCATGATACCGGGCGTTTCAAGTTCGAAATGGCGCAATTGCAGTGCTTCGTCAAACAAAACAACACCCTACCCCAAGCATCACTTAAGCTAAAGTAAGTTTCTCTTTGGTATGATTGATTTGGGAGCTACACTTACTCTATCTTTAGATATTCAATGTTTGCTCAACAATACGCTACCTGGTTGACAGCAATATTACGTCTTTTCAAACACTGGTCATCACCACTATGTTCTTGAAAAAACTACTATCGACAATATGCATTTGCGTATGCGCATTCTTCGCCACGCCAGCCAACGCGGAACGCTTGGTAATATACGCTGAAGATGCGAAACCTTATGCTTATTTCCAGGACGATAAAGTAAGTTCTCCTATTACCGAATTTGTTCGTACCCTCGTCGAGCGGGCAGGATATGATCCAGAAATCCGACTCCTCAGTTGGGCCGGCATTATGCACACTGCAGAAGCTCAACAGGCAGTCATTTTCTACCCCTTAGCCCGTACTAATGAACGCGAGAATAAATATCATTGGTTGGGGACATTATTGCATTATGAAAAATATAATTTTTACAAATTAAAAAATCGTCGTGATATACAGCTTAAAAAACTGGAGGACGCGAAGAAATTTCGGATTGGCGTCATTGAGTCTGATTTGAGGGAGGACTATTTAATCGAGAATGGCTTTGCCTTTAATCCTCATTCCGGGCTGATACAAATCAACAACAATACAGATGGCATGAGACTTTTGCTAGTCAATAGAATTGATCTGCTTCCCTTATCCGTAACAAGTTTTACATCTGAGTGCGCGGCTCATTGCTCCGATTACGAGATGGCCTTTACTTTAAATATACGAATAAATCTGGAACTTGCTGCCAACAAAGCTACACCGCCTGAAATCATTCAACGAATTCGCAGAGCTTATGAAAGTTTAGAAAATGATGGGACACGTGCCCGCATGTTGGACAAGGAATAAAACAGAAAAATCATTTACAGTACACAGTATTTTTTAGCAGGGAAATATGTCTTAAGTCCCTCTGAAAAAAATGATAGGGAAATTATTCATGCCAGCGGCTATGCTTCTTCTGTTATTTTTTTTAAATTGCAGCGCCGCTCATGCGGAGCGTTTGGTCATCTACGTTGAGGACGGTCAACCTTACGCATATGCTAAAAATAGCAAATCCCCTGCCCCAATCACTGATTTTGTTAAGAGAATCGCCATTCGCGCCGGCTATGAACCTGAGATCAGACCATTAAGCTGGATAGGCATTATGCATTTGGTTAATAGCTCGCAACAGGTGATTTTCTTTCCTGTTGCCCGAACGGCATTTCGAGAAGATAAATACATTTGGCTTGGAGGGCTGATTCACGTACGAGGCTATTACCTATACAAAAAGAAAGATCGCTCGGATATACAAATTAGTAAACTGGAAGATGCAAAACCGTATCGTATTGGCGTCATCGAGGATGATGCAAGAGAACAATTTTTAAAGTCGAATAACTTTAAAATGGGACATAACGGAGGCCTCATTCACATTCGAGATAATAACGAGGGCTTACGTCTTTTGTCTGTTGGTCGACTTGATTTACTGCCGTTATCACAAGACAATTTTGATCTAAATTGTGCCTCATTTTGCCTGGAATACATCACTACGATCAACCTTGGACTCGAACTTGATCTACAACTTGGTGCAAATAAGGCGACTTCTAAAGAAGTCATTGAACGACTTCGTCATGCATACAACAGTCTTCAAAAAGACGGTACACACCAGCGCATGATTGGTGAAAACTAAAACAAGAACAGAGCGGCCATTATCACTGTGTTCTTCCTGTTAAATATTGCAAATACAGCCCACACTGCACAGTAATGAACGATTTCTGGTCAACTTATACGGCAACACGCCGTTATAGGAAGGCGGACTCAATTAATCATCATAACCAGGTGGCATCATGAGCAAAATACAACATCCTTCAAAAGAGCAAGTCAGGAACTTTTTGAAGCAAAGGCAAATTGGACATACTCCACCACCTGACATCAAAGAAATAAGGCGTCAATTAGGCTGGGACTTAATTGATGCCCATCGGCAATACACAAATAAGTAATGCACCATAATTTCTGCTGAAGCAAAATTATTTTTTCAAAAATGACACCCTAAACACAACGCTCAGGACTCTTTGATTGTCTTTTCCTTGCGCAATCGCTCAAAGAAACCAACAACGTCCGACTCAACACGTGTCCTGGCAAAACCAGGAAGGCTTTGCCAGATCCGCTTCCCGTAAGGTTTTGAAATTAACCGCGGATCGCAAATCATCAACACACCGCAATCTGTCTCATCACGAATTAAACGCCCTGCACCTTGCTTGAGATTGATGATTGCTTCCGGCAATTGATGATGAACAAATCCGTTTAATCCTTTTTTTTCCATCGCAGCGATGCGTGCCGCAAGTACCGGGTCATCGGGAGGAGAAAATGGCAGCTTATCAATAATGACTAACGATAAAGCATCCCCGCGCACATCGACACCCTCCCAAAAACTCTGACTACCAATTAAGACCCCATTGCCAGAAGCCCGGAATCGATCTAACAATTCTGTACGTCCAGCATCCCCCTGAACAAATAAAGGAAATGCCAAACCGCACTTTTCAAATTCATCTTTGAGCTTTTCGGCACAAAATTTGACCGCCTTTAGAGTGGTGCACAAAAGAAACGTTCGTCCTCCTGCCGCAGCGATGACTGGCAAAGCGGCATCAACGACGGCTTCGGTATAATCTCGTGAATTCGGATCCGGCATTCCGTTTGGTACGTAAAGATATCCCTGATTCTGATAATCAAACGGACTTGGCCACGTGCGAGCAGGCTCATTCCATAAGCCCATCTGCGAGACAAAGTGAGCAAAATCATTTTTGACGGCCATAGTCGCAGAAGTAAATATCCAAGCGCGGGGCACGCCCTCTCTTTGTTTATTGAAGATAGGTGCAATCGACAACGGCGTGCGATGCAATTGAAGAGAAACTGAAAATGCCTCCACCCATAAAACGTAATCACCTTGTTTTTCTTTATCTTTGGGCTCGGCGTTCCAGGCTTCAATTTGATCGCACAGCATAATCGCTCTGGCTCTGCACTGCTCTATCGTCTCAGCCCGCTCCGCTTGCTTCTCCAATACCGCAATCAAATCATTCATGCTTGATTTAAGCACATCAAGTGATTCGAAAAAGGGACTTGATGGCGCAATTTGATCAATGGAGAGGCGAACGATATCTTGTGGAAATGCCAAACGTAAATCCCTTGCTGCCCTCTCTACTGGCGCTACCAACTTTGCCCATTCTGCACCATCTCTCGCGTGAGACAAACCCTCAGCTAAGGTGTCGCGGCAAAGCTCAAGCACTTGCGAAGTCGAAATCGTATCGCCAAAGAATAACGTCGCTGTCTCTGGTAGTTGGTGTGCCTCGTCAAAAATAACGGTGTTCGCAGAAGGCAATAACTCTGCAATTCCAGTATCTTTCAAGGCAACATCGGCAAAAAACAAATGGTGATTGACCACAACGACGTCAGCCTGCTGCGCCTCCTTACGTGCTTTCATTACAAAGCAGTCCTGATAGTACTGGCACTCAGATCCCATACAGGTATCTTTAGTAGACGTCACCAGGTTCCAGACACTCGCATTTTCGGGAACACGCGCCAGTTCAGCTTTATCACCACTGTTGGTCGTTTTTATAAAGCGAGAAATATCACGTAGATAGCCAACGTCTTCACGCGAACTTAAACGACCATTTTGTAAAGTGCGTTCAAGGTGGTAATGGCATAGGTAATTCGAACGCCCTTTTAGCAAGGCGACTGATACGGGCGCTTTTAAGACTCTTTTTATAGTAGGAATATCTCTTAAAAACAACTGATCTTGCAAGTTTTTGGTACCGGTTGAAACAATGACCTTTCCACCCCAAAGTAACGCGGGAGCAAGGTAGGCGTAAGTTTTGCCCGTTCCTGTTCCAGCTTCCGCAAGCAATGTACTTTGACCAGCAATCGCGCTGGCAATGGCTTTAGCCATCTCAGTTTGCGCGTTGCGAGGGCGGTAACCAGCAATTGCAGCACTCAGTGGACCAGTGAGCCCAAAAATATGATCAACTTCTGCATCATGTACGCCTGCAGGTGTTTCTTTGGTCTGAATTTCAGTCAAAATGGGACAATCAAAAACAAAAAGCAAATAAAAGGTAGTGCGCGCAACAAAAACTTATGCTGGCACATCAGGAGTTAATTGAATCTTGAGCAAAGTGATATGATCTTTCAGTTGCAATTTGCGCTTCTTTAAGCGGCGCAATTGTAACTCATCATGATCTGGTTCTTTTGTCAGAGCATTAATTACGACATCCAGATCCCTATGCTCAACTTCTAACTCAATAATTCGTTGTCGTACTTGTTCAGGATGGCTCATAGCCTTCAGCTTAAAGTAAAATAGTGTTAATTAGTTTCAAAACATGGAAAGCCAAATAATTGACTTTCCACTAGTGTAATCTACCAAGACGTATGAGCCAATATAAGATAGAAGCTGGCACCGGACAACACATCGGTGATCGACAAGAACAACAAGACAGGGTCGCCCTTTTTGCGGCACCGCATGCACCTGGCTACATGATGGCCGTGGTTGCCGATGGCATGGGTGGCAAAAGCGGCGGAGCACTCGCTGCCGAGCAAGTCATTCGAACAAGTAAACAGCTATTTGACGAATTTTATCCGGGCAATGATGTTAAAGCATTACTGGAAAATATTTTTAACGAAGCACATACCGTTATTAAACTAACCGCTGTCTCCGCAGAAAAAGAGCCTCACAGTACTGTTGTTATTTTAGTAATCACCCCCCAGCAAGAGGCAATATGGGCGCATGCTGGCGACTCAAGACTATACCATTTTAATGGCCCCAATTTTGGCGAAAAAACTCGTGATCATTCCTACGTTGAAAAGTTAGTGGAAGAAGGAAAAATCCTCCCTGAAGAAGCTAAAACACATAAATTATCAAATATTCTGGTGAATGTTTTAGGCTCAGCAAATACCCCGCCATTCATCACATTTGGTCAGCGAAATAACCTGAAAGTAGGTGACAATTTTCTTTTATGTTCTGACGGGCTATGGCATTACTTTGAGGATTATGAGCTCTCGGCAGCAGTCGCAGTCAATACGCCGAGGCAAGCCGCAGAATTATTGATACGCAAAGCACGTGAACGGGGCACGCCACGCGGAGACAATTGCACTTTTGCAATTATCAAACTCATAGATCCCCCGGAAGAAATAAAAAACTATACAGTTCAAAGAATGCGTAGAGCAATTTAATTTATTTACCACAAAATAAAAACGCGGCACGTGCTTCCATGCGCCGCGTATCGACTCAAATTTTTTCTGCCGAAATGATTAGCTTGGATGAGATTTCTTCTCAAAATCTATTGTTTCAAAATTAATCACATTGCTATCTTCTTCGTGGGGTTTATGTTCCGCGCCAGAATTCGCTGCCCCGGAAAAAGAACTGCGCCCACGATCAATTTCACCCATCGATTTTTGTCGTTCCAATTCGTTTGCAATGGAAATTAATAACAAAATATCTCTGTACACAGGCAACTCAAACCCCATACGCTTGCCGTCACGATCGTCGATCAACAAACTTTCAAGGAAAGGCAAAATCTCATTGGTGCTCCACATTGAGCAGATTTTTTTTGATAAATGTTCGAAATCATCAAGATGCCGGACAGGCAACGTCGCTGGATCAATTTCAAATTCGGGAACATTGGCATTGAAAAACACGACAAACCGATCACGCAATGGATCGTATTTATCTTTATTTCCGACCACTCTGTACAAGTCCAGCAAATATAACCATGGAACAGGCGATTCTGGATGATCTAGTTCTGCCTGTGGCTCCAGAATCTCAATCGCCCGCTCTGGATCGTTCACTGACATCCAGAACTCAGCTTCTTGAGTCACATCCGATATTTCTTCAACCTTGACAGAATTAGTTCGTGACGAAAAGAAATTAAATGTACTACTGTTAGTATCTTCCAATGACGGTGTGTAATTACGACCAAATACTGATGGCGCTTCTAAGCTTCCCAAGGGAGACTCATTTACTGGTTTAACCTTAGATTGCGTTGAAATTGCACCCAGTGCCGGGCGCAAAACAGATTCAGCAGAATCGGTGGCGACGCTCGTCGTCGTTGGGCCATAACTCGCTTGCACACTATTGACGAGTTCTTCAATATTCAGCTTGGTATCAGGAGCTTGCTTGACCTCTTTCTGCTCCCACCATGTCGACGACGTTTTTTTATGAACACGTTTAATATACGCAATCAAAACCCCGGCAACAGCAAGTGCGCCAGCAACCAACAATAGCAAAAGATAGAACCATGTTTTGGGTATAGAGTTTTCTTTCAAGTCCTCAATGGTGAACTTATCTTGCTGAATTTGGTGTTTTAATTGCGAGGATTCTTTTAATAAGAGCTGATTTTTTTGCTCAACGGACTCAAGCTTTCCTGGAGCCACACGCGGGATATCTTCTCCACGCATCATCGCCGCGTACTGAGCTTGCGCCAAACGTAGTTCAGCTGAAGCATCACTAGCCTTACCATCCGCACGGGCAGATATTGCATCCGCCAACTTCAAGCCTTGAGGGATAGGCTCAGGTTCGTCCGATAATTTCAGTGAATCTCTTACGGCCGAAGACTCCGATGACTTACTAACCGATTTTAATTTTTTATTATTTTTTTTTACCGCGACCGATTCCGATACGATTTCTGTCTTTTGTTTGGACTCTGATTTTTCAACCAACTGTTTCGGCAGCACTGCAAGCTTTTCATTATTAACCTGAGCAACCTTGGGTGTCGTTGCAGTCCGTTCCAAAGACGGCAAAACAACACTCGGCGCAGATCCAGAGATTTCAGGCGGATCAAGCAAAATCATATATTCGCGTTGCAACTGCACATCACAAGAAACATTAACAATGACCTTTACTGCCGGTTCATGAATGTTTTTACGAGTAGCCAAGAGCAAGAATTTTGTATCACCTTGAGAAGCTATTCTTAAATCAACGTTTGATAATAAAATTCCCTCTGCAGATTCGACAGTAGCGCGAAAACATCCGACGTCAATCCCCTGGAGATCGACACCAGTTACGTCTAACTGCGCTCTCAATTGCTGCCCAAGTGACGACTGAATACGAAGGCCACCCATGCCAAGAGCATGAGCATCGTCCACCGTGCCTACAAGAAATACACTGAGACACAAAAGATAAAGAGAGGATCTTTGGTATGGAACAAAAATAATAATGCCCTCAAGTAATAAAATAAAAACAATTTTCTATTTTGCAATTGTACTCAATCACAATCTTACTGTGGTTATAACAAAACTATCACACTCTGAAAATGCTAAAGAAGAAACAAATGCTTTGCCTTTGAGAAATTTCATAATATTTATCAATTTAAACAACAAATGCAATTAATTCAATCATGCGCAAACGCGAATTGGTTACCAATTATTTCCTGGAAAGGTCGATAATTTTTTTTGATATTCCCCTCAAAATATTCACCTCCTCAGTCTCCAATCCACCGCGTGAAAACAATCGTTTCATGCGTGGCATGAGCTTTTTGGGGTTTGCCGGATCCAAAAAATCGATTGCGATTAATGCTTGCTCGAGATGCGCATACATCCCCTCAACCTCTTCATTTGAAGCTGCTTCGCCATGAAACCCAACGTTACCTCTTGTTTCAGATTTTTCGGATTTAATTTCCGTTGCCAACCTGCATTCGTACGCTAGCAATTGAATAGCCTGCGCCAAATTTAAAGATGAATACTCAGGATTGGCAGGAATATTAATCAGTGCCTGGCAATTTACGACAATCTGATTGGGCAATCCGTAACGCTCACTACCAAACACTAAAGCTACCTCACCTTCCTGAACAGGAGAAATACGTTCAGCCAAGGCTCTGGGCGAAAAAATGGGCGGAGAAAACTCACGCAGACGCGCACTCACAGCCGCAACAAACCTACATCCAAGTAGGGCTTCTTCAATTGATGACACGATTTTAGTTGCCTCCAAAACATCCAATGCGCCACTGGCGAAAGCGATTGCGTCAGGATGCGTTAATGCATCATCAAAACGAGGATTTACCAGAATTAACTGTCCGAAACCCATGGTTTTAATCGCACGTGCTGCGGCACCAATATTGCCAGGATGGCTAGTTTCTACCAGTACAAAGCGCAGTCTTTGAAAAAGAGATGTGTCAGTTTCTGTCAAGTTCATTTAAAATAGTAAGATTAAGCGTTAATTGTTATTTGGTTGAGCGGCTTGTTTTGCCCGACGAAAGACAGCAGCGCACGCTCTTTATCATTTTTGTGTAGCAAACCCGACTCTTTCATTTAGAAATGATTGAGCTGCGTTTGCCGTCATTTTATCGGAAACCTTATGCACCCAATGCTCAATACGGCTATCAAAGCCGCTCGTCGCGGCGCGACAGTAATTAATCGCGCTTCTTTTGATCTCGATCGCGTCAGCGTAACAGAAAAACATTTCAATGATTTTGTCACTGAAGTTGATCAAGCCGCAGAAGCTGCCATTATTGAGGTATTGAAGACAGCATATCCCGACCACGCAATTCTTGCTGAAGAATCGGGTGCATCCACTAATTTGCACGACGAAAGTGAATATGTTTGGATCATCGATCCACTTGATGGCACAACCAACTTCATCCACGGCTTTCCACAATATTGCGTTTCTATCGCTTTGCAACACCGTGGCATTATTACCCAAGCCGTAGTCTACGACCCAACACGCAATGAAATGTTCACCGCAACGAAAGGCGGCGGCGCATTCCTGAACGATAAACGCATCCGCGTTACCCGTTGCGACAAGATTGCTGATGCATTGATCGGCACCGGCTTTCCATCACGTGACTTGTCCGGACTGGATCAATATATGGAAATGTTTAAAGTCATGACAAGTAAATGCCAAGGTCTGAGAAGACCAGGCTCTGCAGCACTGGACTTAGCTTACGTAGCAAACGGTCGCCTCGATGGCTTCTTTGAAAAAGGGCTGGCGCCGTGGGATATCGCTGCGGGCTCACTACTTATTACAGAAGCAGGCGGCATCGTTGGCAATTTTGTGGGCGATTCTGATTACCTATACAAAGGCGACGTATTGGCAGGAACACCGAAAGTATTTGGACAAATGGTCAATTTGCTTCAACCGTTTGCTGCATCAGTAAAAAAATAAATTTACCTCTTTTACATTCAGTATTATTTTGCTGAGTGCCCTTTTCACAAGACTGGCGAAAGCCAGTCTGTGCGTTCATCAGATCAGTAGAAACACATGCCCTCATTTATTGAACTCGGCTTATCCGAGGACATTGTTCGCGCCGTTAGCGAACAAGGTTACACATCACCAACCCCTATCCAGCTACAAGCTATTCCAGCTGTCATTAAAGGTGGGGATTTATTGGCTGGCGCGCAAACCGGTACCGGAAAAACTGCGGGATTTACCCTCCCGGTACTGCAGCGCCTATCGACTTCGCCAAACGCACCAAAAGACAAAGCTTCAAAGCGCCCTATCCGTGCACTAGTGCTGACGCCGACACGCGAACTCGCCGCTCAGGTTCAGGAAAGCGTTGAAACCTACGGCAAATATGTTCCATTGACCTCTGGCGTGATTTTTGGTGGTGTTGGGATCAACCCGCAAATTAAATTACTCAAGCATGGCGTAGATATTTTGGTTGCGACGCCTGGCCGCTTGCTCGACCATCATCAACAAGGGACCATCGATTTACGTAACATCGAAATTCTGATCCTGGACGAAGCAGATCGCATGCTAGACATGGGTTTCATTCACGACATCAAAAAAGTGTTAGCGATATTGCCGCCCAAACGTCAGAATTTATTGTTCTCAGCCACCTTCTCTGACGACATCAAAGTTCTGGCTGACCGGCTTCTGAATAATCCGGAAATGATCGAAGTTGCTCGCCGCAATTCGACCGTGGAAGTGATTGCACAGAAGATTCACCCAGTCGACCGCGATAAAAAACACCCACTGTTAGCGCATCTGATCAAGACACATCAATGGTCGCAAGTACTGGTGTTCACACGCACCAAACACGGTGCTAACAAATTGGTTGAACAATTAGCCAAAGATGGCGTGGCAGCCATGGCGATTCATGGCAACAAGAGCCAGTCTGCACGCACCAAAGCACTGGCGGAGTTTAAAGATGGTAGTCTGCCAGTGTTGGTTGCGACTGACATCGCTGCACGCGGTATTGACATTGACCAATTGCCACACGTGGTCAACTACGATTTACCTAACGTACCAGAAGACTACGTACACCGCATCGGTCGTACCGGTCGCGCAGGTGCGACCGGTGAGGCTGTATCGCTAGTCTGTGTTGACGAATTTAAATTGTTGGCAGACATTGAGAAATTCATCAAGCGTCAGATTCCTCAAGAGATCATTGATGGTTTTATTCCTGACCCACATGCCAAAGCGCAACCTATCCAATTACGCAGTTTTGACGGTCGCGGCGGCAATCCAGGCGGGAGAAGCCCACGTCCACAGTCTGGCAATAAACCTGCTCAGGCACGCACGTCTGCTGGCGCAGCACCTGCGCGCGAAGGGGGCAACAAGCCACGACCACAAGGAAGTCGCCCAGCCGTAAAGCAATCGACCCCAAGACGCTCCGGCGGTCGCGGTAACGGTTAATCAGTCTTTCTCGAGGCAATCATTTCAGGGTAATAAATCAGATAAGTACTATCTGGGTTTATTACCCTGATTTCATTTGGGCAGCGAAATTTATCAATACTCCCCCGATCATTGCCGCGGCGCCAGATAAACGCCTTACGCCATCAAGCGAGAGCTTTGGTCGTTTATAATGTGCGCTCAATGATGCTCTGGCGCTTTTGCACATTACGCATATCGCCAATAGCTAAACGCAGTATGGACAAATTCAAAGCACAAAGCCCATAGACAGAGAAACTTCACCTCAAAAAAATATCACCTGACTACAGTACAAAATAAGAACAATCACATGGTTACGAATGACAAAGCAGTAAGCCACACCCCAATGATGCAGCAATACCTGAGCATCAAAGCCGAACACCCGGATACCCTGGTGTTCTATCGGATGGGCGATTTTTATGAATTATTTTTCGGCGATGCGGAAAAAGTATCCCGTCTGCTCGGCATCACATTGACCCAACGCGGCAGCTCGGGCGGCAATCCGATAAAAATGGCGGGCATTCCTTTTCACTCGCTTGAGCCATATCTCGCCAAGCTGGTTAAGATGGGAGAATCTGCGGCCATCTGCGAACAGGTCGGTGATCCAGCGACAAGCAAAGGACCGGTCGAGCGCAAAGTCATGCGCGTGATCACTCCTGGCACCTTGACTGATACCGATTTATTGCCGGAAAAATCTGAACGCCCCCTACTCTCACTATGCTTACTGCAGCATCGTAAAACAGTCACCGTTGGCTTATCATGGTTGTCATTAGCAAGTGGTGCGCTGAAATTAATGGAATTCGCCACCGATGAAAAATCATTACTGCAACGCCTGCAACAAGAATTAGAGCGCATCTCCCCGGCTGAGATTTTGATTTCCGCCGGTACACTATTACTGGACGAACATTATCAGGCATTGCCAGGTAAATTTTCTGAAGTACCGGATTGGCACTTTGATGTCAAACAAGGGCAAAAATCTTTGCAAGATCAGCTAGGCACCAGCTCTTTGACAGGATTTGGCGCTGAAAACTTAAGCGCCGCAATTGGTGCATCAGGCGCGTTGTTAAGGTATGCCGAAAGCACACAGGGACGTGGTTTAAAACACGTCAACAGCTTGGCAGTTGAAAGTGAGCATGAATTTATTGGCCTTGATACCGCCACGCGCCGTAATTTAGAGATCACAGAAACCTTACGCGGACAAGAATCACCGACCTTATTCTCTTTGCTTGACCATTGCCGCACTGCGATGGGAGCACGTTTGCTACGTCACTGGCTACACCATGCTAAACGTGATCAAAGCGTCGCACGTGCCCGACATGATGCGATCAAAGCGTTAATCAATGCCGATTCAGCCGATGGCCTGGCCACCACCCTGAACTCAGTTCCCGATATTGAACGGATCACTACCCGCATCGCTTTGCAATCTGCGCGACCACGTGATTTGTCTGGTTTGCGCGATGGTTTGCAACACTTACCCAATTTGCGCAATTATGTCAGCATGTGCATTGCTGACAATCAAACTAGCGTTCTGACTAAGATACTCGCAGACCTGGCAACGCCAGCAGACTGCCTTGACTTGCTAGAACGAGGCTTAATGCCTCTGCCTGCCACTATGGTCAGAGATGGCGGCGTGATTGCGACCGGCTTTGATAGTGAACTCGATGAGTTGCGCTCACTATCTGAAAATGCCGGACAGTTTTTAGTCGATCTGGAAGCATCGGAACGTGAACGTACCGGCATCGCCAATTTGCGAGTCGAATACAACCGCGTGCATGGTTTTTATATCGAAGTCACCAATGGTCAAACGGATAAAGTCCCTGAGAACTATCGCCGGCGTCAGACACTGAAAAATGCCGAGCGCTATATCACACCAGAATTAAAAGCATTTGAAGACAAAGCCCTGTCGGCCCAAGAACGCGCGCTGGTGCGCGAAAAAATGCTGTACGAAAAATTACTGCAAGATTTATTGCCGCACATCAGCCTGCTGCAAGCGATTGCTCATGCCATTGCAGAGCTTGATGCATTAGTTAGCCTGACCGAACACGCAACTAAAAACAATTGGTGCGCACCACAATTGGTTGCCGAACCTGTCCTACAAATTCGTCAGGGCCGGCATCCGGTGGTTGAAAATCAGATTGAACGCTTTATCGCGAATGATTGTGAGTTGTCACAAGAGCGTAAATTGCTGTTGATTACTGGCCCGAATATGGGCGGCAAATCAACCTTTATGCGTCAAGTGGCGCTAATCACCTTACTCGCCTACGTCGGCAGTTATGTGCCCGCCAATTCCGCCGCAATCGGGCCTATCGACCGTATTTTCACTCGTATAGGCGCCGCTGATGATCTGGCAGGTGGACGTTCTACATTTATGGTGGAGATGACAGAATCAGCAGCCATTTTAAATGGCGCAACCGAAAACTCTCTGGTGCTGATGGATGAGGTCGGACGAGGCACCTCAACCTTTGATGGACTCGCGCTGGCATGGGCAATATCGAAACACTTAATTCAAGTCTCGAAGAGTTTCACCCTTTTTGCGACCCACTATTTTGAATTAACGCAGTTACCTGACGTACATCCTAGCGCAGAAAACGTGCATCTCTCTGCGGTTGAGCACAAAGAAAACATCGTCTTCTTACATGCTGTACAAGCCGGACCTGCATCACAAAGCTATGGTTTGCAAGTCGCTCAATTAGCCGGTATACCGCAGACCGTAATACGCTCGGCACGCAAGCACCTGGCCGAGCTCGAAGCGCATTCTTTGCAATCAACGCCGCAGTTTGATTTATTTTCTGCCTCAGCCGGCATTGCGGCAATAGAGCCCGAAGTTGCTGAAGCAGAACCAGCCAATACGGAATTGGACGACGCGTTGACTTCATTGGATCCGGACGCCATGACGCCGAGAGAGGCTTTAGATGCCTTGTATGAGTTAAAAGCATTGCACAAGCAAACACGCAAAGCGTAAAAAGTAAAATGTAAAATGTAAAATGTAAAATGTAAAAAGCCGCATCTTGCGGCTTTTTTACTTAAACAGCGAGCTTCACGAAATTAGTGGATTGGATGGCTACGATATTCATTACCAGCATCGTCATCTTCATCGTCGTCATGATGATGACCATGCGCACCGTGTACGTGTCCATGAGCAATTTCCTCATCCGTTGCAGCACGAACATCGTCAACTGTCAGGGAAAAGCGTAAAGCAATGCCAGCCAATGGATGATTTCCATCCAAGACAACTTTATCATCGGCAATATCGGTCACAGTGAAAATATGCGCCTCTTCTTCTGAGGAATCGTCTGACTCATCTGCATCTTCGGGCATCCCTTCAAATTGCATACCTACTTCCAAAGGCGATGGGAAACGTGAACGAGGCTCAACTTTGACCAATGCCGCATCGTAATCACCAAATGCGTCTTCAGGATCTAATTGCAAAGTTGTCGCAAATCCAACTTCTTTACCTTCTAAGGCTTCTTCAATTTTTGGAAAAATATTGTCGTAGCCACCGTGAAGATAAACCATAGGCTCTTGCCCATCTTCAATCAGGTTATCTTGCGCATCTGCTAATTTATAGCGCGCAGTAACCACTGAGTTTTTGACAATCTTCATACAAAGTCCTTAAAAAAATATTCATCCTTGATTATACCTGTCTGGAACAAGCATGAAGGCAAGCCTATAATGCTGACATGAAAAAAAATTCCACACCCCTACAGCTTCTGGGCGGACTCAGCGCCGATCAATTCTTCAGCGAGTACTGGCATAAAAAGCCACTCGTGATCCGACAGGCAATTCCAGCATTCGCTCCTCTTTTGACACCAGCAGAGTTATTTGAACTCGCCGCACAAGACGATGTTGAGTCTCGCTTGATCAGTTTCTTTAAAAAACATTGGGAAATGAAAAACGGCCCAATAAATAAGCTACCACTCAAAGAGAAAAAAGACTGGACCCTGTTAGTACAAGGCGTCAATCTGCATCACGAAGCTGCTGATAATCTACTTCGCCAATTCCGCTTCATCCCTGATGCCAGACTGGATGATTTGATGATCAGCTATGCCGCCGATGGCGGTGGCGTAGGCCCACACTTTGATTCCTATGACGTATTTTTGTTGCAAGCGCATGGTCAACGTCGCTGGCAAATCGGGGCACAACAGGATTTATCCCTCATCGAAGGTATGCCTTTGAAGATACTCAACAACTTCACGCCAGAAAAAGAATTCGTATTAGAACCCGGTGACATGCTGTATTTGCCTCCGCAATATGCACATGATGGCGTAGCGATAGGTGAGTGCATGACATATTCGATTGGATTCCGTGCGCCTTCCCATCAAGAACTCGGCCAATCATTTCTCAATTTCATGTCTGACACAATTGAGTTGCCGGGACGCTATCAAGATCCTGAATTGCAAGCAACCAACCATCCAGCTGAGATTAGCAAAGAGATGGTCGAAAAAATTGCCGCAGAAATTGCAAAAATTAAATTTTCTAAGGAAGACATTACGATTTTTATTGGCGAATATTTGTCCGAGCCAAAATCAAATGTGTTTTTTGATTCACCAGAAAAACCACTAAGCCCGAAACGCTTTGCGCAAAATGCGCAAAAGCGTGGCATCAAACTCGCGTTAAAAACATCCATGCTTTACAAAGGCAAACATGTTTTCATTAATGGTGAATCTTTTGCAGTGCAAAAAGAAGACGCAAAATTATTAACCAAACTCGCCAATGACCGATGTTTAAGTGGTAGTGATCTAAGCGAAACAACTGAAGATGTCTTAGAGGCTTTTTGTCTTTGGTATGAAGATGGCTGGTTGCAATTAGCATAAGAATTGTTGCTTTTCCGCACTTGCACAAAGTCGAAAAACGAGCAATTTCTGCAAAAATCTGGCAATTTCAGATTTAGATGCTTTCTTCAGTGCAAATTTTTAACAAAATAGAGGCAATTCGGCATCAATATCTATTCCATTGCCTGAAAAATCATTATAATCATGGGCTAGGAAACTTTCGGAGGTGCCGGTGCGGTATTTTGCATTCGCATTCTTTGAGTAAGCCTATAGAGCGATAATTACCGGTAATTATTCATCGCAAAATTTTGATCTTATTTTTTTGATCTACTTATTGAAAGTACAAACATGAAAAAATCACTCTTGCTCGTATCCCTGTTGGCAATCGCTTTGGCAGCTTGTGGCAAAAAAGAAGAAGCACCTGCAGCATCCGCAGTTGCTCCAGCTCCAGCTTCAGCAGCAGTAGAAACACCAGCAGCAGCTCCAGCACCAGCTGCAGCATCTGACGCAGCGCCAGCTTCTGACGCAGCTCCAGCTGCTTCCGCAACAGCGGCACCAGCTTCCAAGTAATTTTTTATTGCTTGTAAAAAGCCGACCAAATGGTCGGCTTTTTTATGCCCATTTGCAGCGCCATCCTAAAATGGGCACTCAGCCAAAGGAATTAGGCAAAAAAAAGCACGGCAATTCCTACCGTGCTTTCTTCTTTAAAAATTACTTCAAATGAATTACTTGAGTTGATCCTGCAACAATTTCAATATTTTTTCGGCGACAGCAGAAGAATCAGGCTTTCCATCCGCATCCTGAACTGACACGTTACTCAGATCACCGCTTGCTGCATTTTTAACGTAAACACGATATTTCTGTGCATTTTTTGAAGCATCACTAGATGACCCAAACAATTTAGAGAAGAAGCCTTCACTCGCACCTTTTGTTTTAGCATCGATATCCTGATCGATATAACGAACAAAATATAAACCTTTAGAACGATCTCTGTCTTCCACGGTAAATCCAACACGATCAAGCGCCAATCCAACCCGACGCCATGCACGATCAAAACCTTCATCCACAGAAATATAGCTTACATCGCCTTCTTTCAACAATTGCGCATGAGGCTTAGCAGTTGGTACCACTGATGCGTTCACAGCGCCCTTAGCACCTTCAGCATCAGCACCTAAACGTACCATCAGACGAGTCAGGAACTCAGCTTCCAGACCAGGAGCAACTGGGCGAGGCGTCCAGGCAGTTCCGTCTTTTTGCGCACCAGTCAACACTTCTTGCGCACCACGGTGACTAATATAGATTTCAACTTCACCGTTAGAACCACGCTCCAGACGGGTGCGGAATTTGTCACGCTCACCTGTCGAGTACAAAGAATCCAACACCTTACCCAAAGTATCGCGAATAATGTCCTGTGGGATTTTTGCACGGTTTTCCGCCCAATCCGTCTCCATCACACCAGCTTCTTGATTCTCAACATTGATTAAGAAACCCAAGTCTTGCCAAAAATCTTTGATTTGCGGCCACAAAGCTTCTGCTGAAGCACTTTTTATGACCAAATAGCGTTGATTACCATCACGTACAACACGCATATCTTTGACTTGATTTGGTGCAATCGTAGCGCTGGAAACTGTCGCCTTATCACCCTTTTCCAGGTTATATCCAGAGGCAGTTGCAGTTGATTTGTTTGCTTCAGGAATTGCAAACCGGCTATCACGACGTATCTGAGTCAAATCTGGAGGAACTTCCAAAGAGACTGTCGTCGCCTTTCCTGCGCTTTTGTAATCAATCTTATTGGGTTCAACCAAATTACTGACCGAGGAACAACCAGATAATCCAATTAACGCTACCGCGCCGATGATCCCATTTTTAGCAACAAAGCTTTTTGCCATGTGAAAGTCCCTACGAATTATTATCAATTAAAACGACTTGGAGCAAACGACTCGTTACCAAGTCGTTCAGAGTGATGCTTATTGTAATACACCTGCTTCGCGCAAAGCGGCACGAACAGCCTCATGATATTGCTCGGCCATAGGCACCAGAGGCAGGCGGATTCCGGAGGAAATTAAACCCATCTCCATCATTGCCCATTTTACAGGCAGTGGATTTGGCTCAATAAATAACTTGTTATGCAAAGACAAGACGCGATTGTTAATCGTAATCGCCCCCTTCGTATCGCCGCGCATTGCCGCAACACACATTTCATGCATAGCACGTGGCGCGACGTTCGCTGTCACGGAAATATTCCCTTTGCCGCCGCAAAACATCAATGCCATTGCAGTCGCGTCATCCCCTGAGTAAACCGCAAAGTCAGCTGGGGCAAGACGAATCAGATCAATGCCGCGGGCGATATTGCCAGTCGCATCTTTAACACCAATAATGCCTGGCACTTGCGCTAAGCGCAAAATCGTTTCATTCGACATGTCCGCGACAGTGCGTCCCGGGACATTGTACAAAATCACTGGGATATCAACGGATTCAGCAATTTTCTTGAAATGCTGATACATACCCTCTTGCGTAGGACGATTGTAGTAAGGCACAACCTGCAAAGACGCATCGGCGCCAATTTCTTTGGCAAACTTTGTTAAGGCGATCGCTTCCGCAGTTGAGTTACCACCAGAGCCAGCAATTACAGGCACACGCTTATTCACATGCTCGACTGCAACACGAATTAATTCACAATGTTCTTCCGGGCTAACGGTTGGCGATTCGCCGGTGGTACCGACGATGACAATACCGTCTGTACCTTCAGCAATATGCCAATCAATCAGTTTGCGCAAGCAAGGCAAATCAAGACTGCCATCAGCATGCATAGGGGTCACAATAGCAACCAGACTTCCCTGTATCTTTGTCATGTTAGTGCACGAAAAAAGTAAAACCCCGATTGTAGCGGATAGACTGCAAATCGGGGCGTAAATAGCTGGAATTCGGATTCAAACTTTTCAACTAAATCATTCCAGCAAGCCTATAAATGATCAAATGCACTCGAAAACGCTGCTTTACGCGCACAAATACGCTGCACCATGGCATCTTTCGGTGAAGTAACGAATCCTTCTTCGTAAGCGATCACCTGCATCTGCACCCCAGGGTTAGAGCGCATTTGTTGCAAAAGTTCACCGTGCTTCAATAAAAAAGCCGGATTCGATGGTTTGCCAAAGTCAGCATTTCCTTGCGCAAAGGTCTCATAAATAAGTACCCCGCCCGGCTCCAAACTTGCCAACAAATGCGGAAACAACGGTCGATGCAAATAATTACAAACAATGATTCCTGAAAATACGGATTCTGCAAATGGCCAATCAGTCGTTTCAATGCTGGGCTCTAAATCATGCTGCATAACGTTCGCACCTCGCGCATATAATGCGGGCAGTACCTCAGGATTTCTATCCAACGCCATCACAGCATACCCCAAAGCCAACAACCAATGCGTATGACGCCCGCCACCGCACGCCAGATCCAATATCTGCCCCGACGGTAGTAAATGAGCAAAGCGCTGCACCCAAGGTGACACCGGAACATCCGCTCGAACAGGCGACTCAAACAAGGTTTGAACAGAAATGACTGTCATTTTACGAAACGGAAGCGCCTAATAACATCGAAAATGGTGAGACCAGCACTTGCAACACAACATTTGATAACAACATCAATGGTACGAGCCAGTATTTTAACCAGCCGATCATCACCAGACCCATAACGATAAAAAAGCCATATGGTTCAATCTGCGCAAATTTATAGGCCAGTTTATTTGGCAACAGACTCACCAGAATCCGCCCACCGTCTAACGGTGGTATCGGGAACAGATTAAATGCGAGCATCACCAGATTGGTTAACACACCAGCATTTGCCATCTTAATGAAAAATATCTCGTCAACGTTCGCTGCTCGCAGAATAACACTAAACAATAGCCAGAAAAAAGCCATGACAAAGTTTGCGCCCGGCCCGGCTAGTGCGACCCAAGCCATATCGCGCTTAGGATTTTTTAAGCGGGAAAAATTAATCGGTACAGGTTTAGCGTAACCAAATAAAAACGCCCCGCCAGTAGCCACATACAAAACAGCCGGAATAATAATCGTGCCAAACGGATCAATATGCACCAAAGGATTAAGGCTGACCCGCCCCTGACTATACGCCGTGGTATCGCCAAAATATTTTGCGGCAAAGCCATGCGCGGCCTCATGCAAGGTAATCGCAAATATTACTGGCAAAGCGTAGATCAGAACGGTTCTGATCAACTCACTAAAATCATTCATAAAGTACTTTTTAAATTTTATAGAAAAAGGAGACGTAGCTTACCTCATCCTGGCCTACAGACCAAACAGACTAGCATCTCCCCTGCCCTGACGAATTAACTCAGGGACATCTCCTGTCATGTCAATCACTGTCGTTGGTGTAAGGCTACAAGGCCCACCATCGATAATAAGATCAATTTGCTTCTCAAGGCGTTCACGAATGATTTCGGGATCGGTAATGGGCTCATCATCGTCTGGCAAAATCAACGTTGTTGCCAATAGAGGTTGGCGCAACTCTTCTAATAGAGCATGGGTAATTTTATTTTCCGGCACACGCAAGCCTATCGTTTTACGAGAAGGATGACTCAAACGCCGCGGCACTTCTTTGGTCGCCTCGAGAATCATCGTGTACGGGCCAGGCGTTGCCGTTTTTAACATACGATATTGACGATTATCGACCTTGGCATACAAAGCAATCTCGGATAAATCGCGACACAACAGCGTCAAATGGTGCTTCTCATCAACATTACGGATACGCCGCAAACGCGTCACCGCCTCCTTATCATCCAAATGACAAACCAGGGCATAGCACGAGTCCGTAGGCACCGCAACGATGCCACCGCCGTCGATAATTTGTACCGCCTGTTTAATCAATCGCAATTGCGGATTATCAGGATGAATTTGGAAAAATTGGCTCATAAAAGAATAAAGGCGGTAGCAATCGCTACCGCCATCAAAGTGAATGCAAGGTTATTTTAGATTTTGCAATGCGGCGATACGTGCCTCCATGGGTGGATGGGAGGAAAACAATTCCGACCAACCCGCTTTATCACTAATACCAGCCGCTGCAATCGATTTTGGCAACTCGCCAGGCTGCATCCCACCCAAGCGTGCTAAAGCATGGATCATCGGTTGACGATTACCAAGTAAGCGTGCAGAACCCGCATCGGCACGGAACTCACGTTGACGTGAGAACCACGCAACAATTACCGATGCGCCGATACCAAACAGGATTTCACATGCAAACACCGTAATCATGTAGCCTATTCCTGGACGATCATCATCGCCATTGCGGAAAAACGTTTTATCAACCAAATAGCCAACGACGCGAGCCAAAAATACGACAAACGTATTCACAACACCCTGAATCAAAGTCATGGTCACCATGTCACCATTCGCAATATGCGCAACTTCATGCCCAAGAACTGCCTCAACTTCTTCTTTAGTCATGCTTTGCAGCAGACCCGTCGATACCGCAACTAAAGCGGAATTTTTGAACGCACCTGTAGCAAATGCATTTGGCTCACCTTCATAGATTGCCACTTCTGGCATTTGGATTCCTGCACGCTCGGCCAGCATACGAACGGTATTCACTAACCACAATTCGGTAGAAGACGATGGCGAATCAATAACACGCGCTCCAGTTGACCACTTGGCCATTGGCTTACTGATTAATAAGGAAAAGATAGCGCCAGTAAAACCCACCACCAGTGAAAATGCCATTAACGTACCCATCTGCAATCCATTTGCAGTCAGGAAACGGTTAATGCCAAGGGCAGATAAGACAATAGACATCACCACCATAACGGCGAGATTGGTCAGTAAAAATAAAACAATGCGCTTCATATAGCTTCTCCAGTGCAGGAAAAATAAAAATCCTGCCAGAAATATTTGGCCATTCCAAGAAAATTCAAGACGATTCGAGTCGATTTCCGCCCAATTGCATCGATGTCAGTGCTCTCATGCCAAAACAGGGTAAATTTGAGCCCACGAAGCCCAATCAAGCCGAAAACCAAGTTTCCCACACAGGTTTAGATGCTTTTGGCATGGCCGGCAGCTTGCCGATATCCACTTCAGCATCGTCAGGCGAATGAAAGTCAGAGCCGCGCGATACCAAAAAACCATACTGGTTGGCGATGCGGGTGTATTCGTCATACTGGTCGACGCTATGACTACCCGTCACGGTTTCTATCGCTACACCACCAAGAGCTTTAAATTCCCTGAAGAAACTATCGTAGGCAATAGGCGTCAAATCGTAACGGCCGGGATGAGCAACAATTGCCGCACCACCCGCTCCACGTATCCAGGAGACCGCCTCCTCTAACGTGGCCCAACGATGTGGGACGTAACCAGGCTTACCTTCAGACAGATATTTCTTAAATGCATCAGATACTGAAGAACAGGCGCCAATTTCTAAGAGATAACGGGCAAAATGGGAGCGAGAGATCAGATTGGGATTGCCAACATATTTAAGCGCCCCTTCGTAGACACCTTCAATCCCAGCGCGCTTAGCCAGATCCGCTGACATGTCACGCGCACGACGCTCCCGCCCTGAACGCGTTTTTGCCAGACCTTGGATCAGGTCATGATTATTTTCATCAATATTCAGACCGACGATGTGGATGGTTTTTCCAGCCCAAGTGATGGATATCTCGACGCCAGTAACAAACCGCATATTCAAAGCAGCCGCCGCTTCTCGCGCCTCCGGAATACCGGCAAGCTCATCGTGATCGGTCAGAGCCCAGACATCTACACCATTCGCTTTTGCTCTGGCTGCAAGTGCCGACGGCGACAACATTCCATCAGAAATGGTCGAATGACTATGAAAATCAACATTGAGGCTTAAAGCGGACATAATGGGCATCGACAAAAACAAGGTTCAATACCCCATTGTACTCCTGCGTTAGCTTCTATGCTGCATCGCAGGATTTACTAGTTATATTTTCATTTCAAGACGCAAACTAAACGTTGTGTAGGTTTTATTCGTCACGTAATCAAGGCGATTAAGCCCGCCCAAGCTCACGTCGGAACTCGATACATAATCATTTGCACGCAAATTATTTGCTGATAAGCGCAATTGGACATCAGGATTAAATTTCCATAAACCATAAATGTCAATCTGTCGCTTTAAACCAATAAAATTGGTTTGAGTCACCGTACTTTGTACATCGTAACCCGGGGTGAGATTCAAATTCCCGCCTAAAGTCAAAGGAATCCCGGCAACTCTGTAATCCAGACCGACATTCGCTGTGTAAGGTGGTTGCTGGTCAATTGTATTATTTGGTCCTTGAATCCCTTCCACACTCGACCAAAACCGGCTGTAATTGCTTCGGAAATCTATTGCAGGGCCATCAGAGAAAAATTCCTGCAATTGAAATTTCGCCTCCAACTCTATCCCTTTGGTTGTTGCCTGTCCAATATTCATCGGTGAGGACACCCAACGCGCCCCACCCGGTTCGCTGACCAATTGCGTCGTTCTACGGATTAAGTCATTGATATTTCTGACAAAAAAATTGGCGCTCAGCAAACCGGCACGAGTCATATAATGCTCGAATGCAATATCAATTCCTTTTGACAGTTCAGGCTTCAATAACGGATTACCAATACGATCGGGTCGCGTCGGACTATTCAAGTTGGAGATGCTTGGAATGGCAATCAGATCATTTAACGCTGGTGCCCGGTAGGTCGTCGCATAGCTCATCCTGATTTGATTTTTGGATTCACCCGGAATGCGCCAAACCACATGGGCTATCGGACTCCAGACGCTACTATGATTGCCGACATCGATGCCCGATAATAAACTGGTAGTTTTAATTCCCTCCCAGCGTAAGCCTGCATAGGCTGACACATCTGCATTAATATCCACCTCATCCTGTGCGAAAACAGCGAAACGTCTCGTACTCGCAGACAGCGGGTCGCCTGAGTCCTGAAATTGAGGTTTGCCGTTACTCAAAGAAACGCTCGTTTGATCGCGCTTTCCTAATTCAAGCTCCCAACCCGTAGAGAAAGTCTGCCCCTCACCAATCGGTTTGGTATATTTACCACCGTTGTTTAAGGTTTTATCAATAACATTGTTAGCTACCGTAACGACAGCAACTGGATTATTACTCGCATCGTATTGATTGCTGATTGAAGAATTTTCCATCTTCCCGTAACCACCACCAAACCTCACAGCTAGCTTGGCATTGTCATCAAATTTATGTTGCCAGTTGCCAAAACTCCGCAAAAACGTCGTGTCTGCTGAACCGCTATTGTTCGAAATAGCATATGCGGGGGGTTCAATTGCCGTTGGTGATCGAAATAGTTGATCGACGAGTCCAACACCATCCGAAACGCTATGCGAGCGCATGATGAAAGGTTGAAACATCAGCGTATCGCCATTTTCAAACTTATAGTTAAAGCGTGGCGTAAAGTGGATGCCTGTGGTCTGCCGATGAACTTCATCATATTCGTTCTGGCGTAAGTTGAGCGTTCCATCTGCCGCTGTTTCTACGGAGTTAGTTGTACTCTGATCTCGCTGCTTATTTTGAAAAACCGAGCCACTCAGTGCATAACTTAAGCCCCCGATTTCTCCCGGATAGGAAATAGAGACATTGGGCGCAAGACGATTTTGCTCTGAACTTAAACTCACTTTGAGTTCGACGTTCTTTTGCTTGTAATCTTCACGCAAAACAATATTGATCGTACCAGCGATTGCCTGGGTGCTATATTCAGCGACTGCACCACGGATCACCTCAATACGCTCTACTTGATCCGGCGACAGAGAATCCATAGAAAAACCGCGTGGGGCGCGTTCACCATTGATCAAAATTTGCGTGTAGCCACTTCCCATTCCACGCATTCGGATATCACCGCCGCGACCAGGGCGCCCCCCTATCGTGACACCCGGCAAACGCTTCAGCACTTCGCCTAAATTTGTATCACCATTTCTATCTAACTCTTCACGACCAAATATCAATTTAGCCGCAGTCGATTGCCGGCGTACATCATCCGTGCGTCCCCCATCAATAACAACTTTTTGAACCGTGTCGTTTTTCGTCGCATCATTCTCTTTGATCGGAATTATTTTTTTTGAGTTTTGATCCGTACCAGAATTCGACTCGTCTTTCTTATTGCCAGCCGCAGGCATAGACACCGAAATTTGATCCGATTGAGCGACTTGGGCATGCGCATTTTCCAAACAAGAAAAGGCACTCAGGATGCTCATCGTTAAAGTAGAAATTTGAAATGGAATACGCATGGATTAAGGTCACAAAGTGATAAACAAGTCAGAAAGACAATAAGCGAGTTAGTAGCAGCATTGTATTTTTAATTCTATTCACACACTAGGGCGAATCTTAGTGTTTTTGTATGAAAATGAAACATCACTCAATGCACGTTACTTTCCGATACGCACTGCATCACAAGGTGCTGGTGTATGACTCATGATCAATTACTAAGTTACAAAAAAAAGAACCCACTACTCTGAAGTTAGCGGGCTCTCTTTTTAAATGACTGGCTACGACTAATTTTAACAACTTAAAAATTTTAGTCTCTGGTATTGGCAAGATTTAAGTTCAATTGCGAGCGCAATAAATCCTCAGGTTCTGCGCGAGGATTATTTCGCGCAGCTTCCAGCTTATCAAGATAAGACGCGGATACATCGCCGGTCACATAAAAGCCATCAAAGCAGGACGCTTCGATATTCTTGAGGCGTGGATTCACATCTGAAATTGAACGCTTCATTGCTGACACATCCTGATACACCAAAGCATCGGCTGTGATTTCGCGACAGACTTCCTCGTCAGAGCGACCATATGCGATCAGTTCACTACGGGTCGGCATATCGATACCATAAACGTTAGGGAATTTAACTGGTGGCGCAGCAGAAGCAAAGATCACGCGCTTAGCACCAGACTCACGCGCCATCTGAACAATCTCACGGCTTGTGGTACCACGAACGATAGAATCATCCACCAGCAAGACACTCTTACCTTTGAACTCAGAGCCAATTGCATTCAATTTTTGACGCACTGATTTACGACGAACCGCCTGACCCGGCATCATGAAAGTACGGCCAATATAGCGATTTTTGATAAAGCCTTCGCGATAATCGAGATTCAGCTTCAACGCTAATTCCATCGCGGAAGGTCGAGAAGAGTCAGGAATTGGCATGACCACATCGATCTCGCCATCGCGGAACTGATTGCGTACTTTTTCAGCCAGATATTCGCCCATTTTCAAGCGTGTCAGATAAACTGATGCACCATCGATAATCGAATCAGGACGAGCAAGGTAGACATATTCAAATGCACAAGGATTGAGGCTAGGATTATCTGCGCATTGTTGATTGTACAGATTACCATCGAGATCAATAAACAAGGCTTCGCCTGGTTCTACATCACGCAAGAATTTAAAGCCCAGACCTTCCAGCGCAACGGATTCACTCGCTACCATATACTCAGTGCCATTCTCGTTTTGAGATACACCGATACACAAGGGACGAATGCCAAATGGATCGCGGAATGCCAGCAAACCATAACCTGCGATCTGCGCAACGACCGCATATGACCCACGAACACGACGGTGCAACATGGACACCGCACGGAATAAGCATTCTGGATCAAGCGAATAACCGCTAGTGACTTCCTGAATCTGGTGCGCGAGGATATTGAGCAACACTTCTGAGTCAGAATCTGTATTCAAATGACGGCGGTCATTTTTAAATAATTCAATTTTGAGTTCTACCGCATTGGTCAAATTGCCGTTATGAGCGAGAACAATACCAAATGGCGCATTGACGTAGAAAGGTTGCGCTTCTTCTTCACTGGTAGAGCCAGCAGTAGGATAGCGAACCTGGCCTATCCCGATGTTACCTGGCAATGAGCGCATGTTACGCGTACGGAACACGTCGCGCACCAGGCCATTGGCTTTATGCATTGCAAATTTGCTGCCGTGGCTGGTCGCAATGCCAGCAGCATCCTGACCTCGATGCTGCAACAACAACAAAGCATCATACAATAATTGATTTACGGGACTATTTGAAACTACACCGACGATGCCACACATGGTGGACTCCTAAAAAGACAAGTTAAAACCGGACATGACTGGAAATAGAGGCTGGCAAAAATGGAATCACAGTCTGCGCTGCTGTTTCTGCCAAAGGACTAAATAATGCATCTTTCCAAAAAGCTTGTTGCGGCATCGTGGTCATTCCACACACTAAAACGCCAGCTAACACCAACACGCAACCGCGTGCCAAACCAAATAATCCACCCAGCCCGCGATCTGCCAGCGACAGGCCCGCTGCATTGATCACGGCATTGACCGCCATCATGACCAGAGCCATCAATAACCTGACACCAATAAACAATGCAATGAATGCCACAATCAGACGAATAATTTGTCCCGGGAACACTACCGGCAACCACCCCGCGACCAACTCGCTATAAGCATTCGCTACAACGAAGGCGACCACCCAACTGACTAAAGACAAAATTTCTTTGATCAAGCCACGCATCATGCTAATGACTACTGAGCACATCAAGATCAAAACAACAATGTAATCAAATAAGGTCACGACATCACATCCAGTTTAGTTTGGCACCAAGCTACCGTTCAAGCCTAACTTCACCAATTTTGCACGCATTTTATCGGCTTCTTCTTTCGACTCAAATGGGCCGACCCGGATACGGATTTTGTCACCTGAGGATGTCGCCACCTTTTGGGTGTAAGACTTAATACTTGCTGCCTTTAATTTAGATTGCAATTCGTCAACTTTTTCTTGCGTTGCTAAAGCTGCAACCTGAATTACATAGGAAGAATGGTCGCCGTCTGTTGATTTGCTTGCCGTCTTTGCAGGGCTTTTACCTTCCAATATTGCTAAGGCACGTGCCGCATCATTATCTACAGCAGCTGGCTTACTTGATTTGGAGGCATCAGGTTTTATTTCAAGCTTCGCTTCGGGTTTAGCATCGACTTTAACTTCAGCTATTACATCAGACCTGGAAGGTACTTTGACATCCGGCTTCGAGTCCGCTCTCGCTTCAGATTTTGCTTCGGATTTCGTTTCACTCTTGCGATCTTCCAACTTATTAACCGACTTCACATCCACTTTAGGAAGAGTAACGATGTCATTTTTATCAGCCTTTTGCACGATAGCATCTGGCAGAACAACATTTTTTTCAGTCACTGCAGGTTTGGAATCATCTTTCAGAGAGTTTTTTACAGTCGCTGGACTTACGGGATCAATGATTTCTTCACCGGGATCAACATCAATCAGATTCGGCTTACGAGGTGGTACTGGTTCCGCAGGTTTGGCGGCGTCCGCCAGTTGCATTTTATCTTTGGAGGGAATGTGAATATCGATATCGTCAGGTAGAGGTTTTGGCTCAGAATCAAACAACATCGGCAAACCGATAATTGCCGCAAGCGCTAAGGCTACCGCGCCGATCAAACGCCTTCTGGCACGTTTTTTTTCCGGTAAAACCGGGTCTTCGACCTTGCTTTTGCGGGTATGTTCAGATTTTTTGCCACGCGAACGCGATGCAATACTATCCTCTTCAGAACGAGAACGGAATTCACCGCTGTCGTGGCTGTCGGACGTTTCTTTCTTTTGTTTAAAACGTGAGAGCAAACCCATGTGCAAATATCTGGTTGGTTGGCGTTATTCACCGGCGATTACTTCTGAATGATGATGAGTAACCGAAGCAAATAACGCAAAATCGCATCAATGCAGTACAGACCTTCTGGCGCGTAAAACACCGGCGACCGTCAGGAAAGAACCAAAGACCACTATTCTATCATTTTCACCGGCTTTGCTCATGGCATCTGCATAGGCTTCTTCAGGAGAATGGTAGGTTGCGACCGTTTTTTCCGGATCAACAAGGGCGCCAGTTGCAATCACCTTCTCTTTTAACTGCATAGCACTGGCAGCACGAGGCAAAGGCAAATCACACACACACCAATGATCAACCTTGCCTTTGAGTTGCTCAACGACGCCTTCAACGTCCTTATCAAGCATAGAGCCAAACACGGCATAGGTATATGCATGAAAGCCCATGTTATCGAGGTTTTGCGATAACGTTGCCGCTGCATGCGGATTATGCGCAACATCCAGCACCACCGTCGGGCGGCCCGGCATCACCTGGAAACGGCCAGGCAAATCGACCATCACCAACCCCGTCCGGACTTCCTGCGCACTGACCGGCAAGACATCACGCAAAGCCTCCAGTGCTGCCAGGACAGCTGAAGCATTCAGCAATTGGTTTGCACCACGCAAGCTTGGATAAGCCAACGAATTGCGACGCTGAGTACGTCCGGCAAAATTCCACTGCTGCTTATCGCCGTTATAATTAAAATCGCGCCCAAACAGCCACAAATCTGCACCAACAGCGTTAGCGTGATCTATTAAAGATTGTGGTGGAAGCGGATCACCACAAATGGCCGATTTGCCGGGACGGAAAATACCGGCCTTCTCAAAGCCAATCTTTTCACGCGTATCACCAAGATATTCGATATGATCAATATCAATACTCGTTACAATAGAGACGTCGGCATCAATCACATTAACGGCATCAAGACGACCACCTAAGCCAACTTCAAGTATCACGACATCCAGATTGGCGTCAGCCAACAACTTGCAAATCGCCAGTGTCGTGAATTCAAAATAGGTCAAAGACGTTTGTTCACGCTTCACCTCTACTTCTGCAAATGTATCGATAAAAACCTGATCGCTGACGTTTTCGCCATTGATGCGGGCACGCTCATTGAAATCGAGGAAATGCGGCTTGCTATACAGGCCAACGCGATAGCCAGCCTTTAACAAGACAGCCTCAAGCATGGCACAAGTGGATCCTTTGCCATTGGTACCTGCGACCATGATGACAGGGCATTTAAATTCTATATTCAGGCGATTTTTGACGGAAGCGACACGCTCCAGTCCCATATCAATTTCTTTTGAATTACGTGTTTCAAGAAGTGCCAACCATTCTGGCAGTGTTGCTGGTATTTTGGACATAGGATAAAAAAAGCCCGAAATACACTAGTTCGGGCTTTTGAAAAAATAAATAAATTAAATTAGGCCACAGCTTCAGCGGGCTGATTCTGCAACAAGGCCAACAAACGTGCGATTTCTTCACGCATTTTACGACGATCAACGATCATGTCAATTGCACCTTTTTGCAGAAGGAATTCAGAACGCTGAAAGCCTTCTGGCAATTTTTCACGCACGGTATTTTCAATCACACGAGGTCCAGCAAAACCGATCAAGGCTTTTGGCTCGCCAATCACGACGTCACCGAGAAACGCGAACGATGCTGATACACCACCCATGGTCGGGTCAGTCAATACTGAAATAAATGGCAGGCGTTTTTCTGATAATTTAGTCAGCATTGCCGTGGTCTTCGCCATTTGCATCAAGGACAACAAGCCCTCTTGCATACGTGCGCCACCAGTCGCTGTGAAGCAGATGAACGGCACTTTTTGCTCCAAAGCAGCCTGAACACCACGTGCAAAGCGCTCACCGACCACGGAACCCATAGAACCACCCATGAATTCAAACTCAAAACAAGCAGCAATCACAGGTACAGACATGATAGAGCCACCCATGACGATCAACGCATCTGTCTCGCCAGTGGTTTCCAACGCATCTTTCAGACGATCCGGGTATTTTTTACTGTCTTTGAATTTCAGCGTATCAATAGGCATGACTTCTTGCCCGATTTCATAACGGCCGCCGGCATCAAGCAAAGCATCCAGACGTTCACGCGCACCGATGCGCATATGATGGCTGCACTTAGGACAGACATGGATATTCGCTTCCAGATCCGAGCGATACAGCACTGCTTCGCAAGACGGGCACTTAACCCACAGCCCCTCAGGGATGGATTTACGATTTGCGGATTCTGAGCGCTGTATGCGCGGTGGTAACAACTTTTCTAACCAACTCATGTTTTCTCCTCTTTGCAGCCAACGCACCCATGGCACATCAACAACTGATTCAATCTGGCTCTACAAGCCACCAGATGACGATGGCGCGTATTTTACCCGTCCAAAGCCTGTCTGACACCAGAAATAAAACTTTTAACTGCGGCAACGCCATTTTCTGGCGCCGAATTTTCTAATTCCTGAATAATCCGCGAACCGATCACTACCGCATCAGACACACTGGCAATCGCCTTGGCCGTAGCCCCGTCACGAATCCCAAAACCCACGCCCACCGGCACTTTGACGTGCTTTTTGATGCGTGGAATCATGTCTGCAACAGCGTCTAAATCCAGATTACCTGAACCTGTGACACCTTTCAATGACACATAATACACGTAACCACTGGCAATTTTACCAACCAGCTCGATTCGCTCTTCGGTCGAGGTTGGCGCCAGCAAAAAGATGGTATCCATTCCATTTTTTTGCATTTTGGCAGCAAATTCCTCACATTCTTCAGGAGGATAATCGACAACCAGCACACCATCTACGCCCGCTTCTGCGGCTTCAGCAATAAACAAATCTTGCCCCATGCGCTCTATGGGATTGGCATATCCCATTAGGACAACCGGGGTTTTTTGATTGTTTACTCTAAATTCGCGGACGAATTGTAATACATGACGCAAACCAACTCCAAATTTCAATGAGCGTTCGGATGCGCGTTGGATGACCGGACCATCAGCCATGGGGTCAGAAAACGGCACGCCAAGCTCAATAATATCGGCACCGCCCTCTACCAACGCGTGCATTAAAGGAACTGTCATTTGTGGAGATGGATCACCGGCAGTGATAAATGGGATCAAGCCTTTTTTCTGTTGTGCGGCTAAGCTAGCCAGCGTATTTTGTATTTTTGACATAAACGTATCGCTTTAGGATGTAATTCAGACAGGCATAAGGAACAGAGCAAGCCCCATTCCAATATTGACACCTCATAAGATACTCCCCTCCTGTATATTTTTTCACCCCTTACAGCACATTGACATATAAGGTAAAAATAAAATTAGCTTAGGGAGTATCTAAAAATCACAGTAGAAGTGCGAATAATGGTGCAAGAATTTAAAGTTTTAAACCTGCCCGCTCGGCAACGGTATGCATATCCTTATCGCCACGACCGGATAAATTCGCCAAAATAATTTTATCTTTCGGCAACGTAGCTGCAAGTTTACACGCATAGGCGAGCGCGTGACTCGACTCTAATGCGGGGATAATGCCCTCGATACGACAGCAATCATGAAACGCCTGCAACGCCTCTTCATCGGTAATGCCGACATATTGCGCCCTGCCGCTATCCTTAAGCCAGGCGTGCTCGGGTCCGACACCCGGATAATCCAAACCCGCAGAAACAGAGTGGGTCTCAATGACCTGACCGTTCTCGTCTTGCAGTAAATAAGTACGGTTCCCGTGCAAAACGCCAGGCGAACCTGCGCTGAGGGATGCTGAATGGCGTCCCGTTTCTATGCCGTCACCCGCCGCTTCTACGCCAACCAATTGGGTTTGCGCCTGGTCAATGTACGGATAAAAAATTCCCATTGCATTGGAGCCGCCGCCAACGCAAGCAATGACATAATCAGGCTGGCGTCCGGTTTGCTCCGGCATTTGCCATAAACATTCCTCGCCGATCACTGCCTGAAAATCACGCACCATCATAGGATAAGGATGCGGTCCTGCTACGGTACCGATGATGTAAAAGGTATTTTCGACATTCGTCACCCAATCGCGCATCGCTTCGTTGAGGGCGTCTTTGAGGGTTTTTGAACCAGATTCCACTGGCACGACGGTCGCGCCCAGTAATTTCATGCGATACACGTTTTGCGCCTGACGCTTAACGTCTTCCGAACCCATATAGACCACGCATTCCAGCCCAAAACGTGCGCAAATGGTTGCCGTGGCAACGCCATGCTGACCGGCGCCGGTCTCAGCAATCACACGCGGCTTACCCATACGCTTGGCCAACAAAGCCTGACCGATGACATTGTTGATTTTGTGCGCACCGGTGTGATTTAAGTCTTCACGTTTGAAATAAATTTGCGCACCGCCCATCATTTCTGACCAGCGTTTTGCGTGGTAAACCGGCGACGGCCGGCCAACGAAATACTTCAATTCGCTTCGATACTCTTCCAGAAACGCCGGATCGTGTTGATAACGGGCGTAAGCGTCTTTAAGCTCAGTCAACGCATGCGTCAACGTCTCAGACACAAACGTTCCGCCATATTGACCAAAATGTCCACGCGCGTCAGGCAAGTGATAGCCTGAAGATTGGTATAACTCTTGTGGAACGGCGCTTGTATTTGCCAATGCGCTCAGGCCAGAAATGCCTGCGCTTGATAAGTTTTTCATATTATTCCTTTGACGAAGCCAATCAGGACAGCGCCTGACTGCTTACAGATAATTGATCCGCCTCACGTACCGCGTTGATAAACGCGTGTACTTTTGATTCATCCTTGATACCTTTTGCCAATTCGACACCACTACTGATGTCCACGGCAAAAGGCCGCACCTGACTAACTGCGCCAGTCGCGTTGTGTACGCTCAAGCCACCACTTAAAACGACCCGAGGCGCGAGCTCTTTTGGGATGAGAGACCAATCAAAAACCTTTCCACTACCGCCGTAACCTTCTACAAAGGTGTCGAGCAATAAACCATGAAACAAAGGACTTGCAGCACGATATGCTGCATCACATTCTAACAAATCATTGGCCGTTGTGTCAGGCTTGACGCGAAATGCTTTTAAAAAAGGCCGATTAACGGCTGCGGCCAGGCTGGCGCACTGCTGCAGTGTCTCGTCACCGTGAAACTGCAATAGTTGCACCGGGGCTAGCGCAATAATCTCACACAATTCAGTTTCAGACACGTTGACGAACAAACCCACACTGAGAACAAACGGAGGTATCGCCTTGAGCAAAGTCGATGCCTTTACCGGATCAACGTAACGCGGACTCGGAGGATAAAACACAAAACCTAAAGCGTCCGCTCCGGCAGAGGCGACCATTTTTAAATCCGCCACAGAGGTCAGACCACATATTTTTATTCTGGTTCTGTGTTGCATAAAAAGGAAACTCCCACAAAAATAAAATTCATTGATCGCCAATATAGACACTAATGCACCGGAATAATCACCAAGTGCAACCAAAATAACAAAAACCTGCAAATATTTGCACTCAATGAGTAAATATTTACGTTTTATCACAATGCAACAGCATCAAGTTCTGAGACAATCTTGCTCACATTCACGACAACGCTGAAGCAGGTTTATGACAACGACTTCCTTGCATCAAGATCAAAGCAAAAACATCACGCATTTGTTTGGCCTCAATATCCATCGTATGCGATTTGACGAAGCCAATCAGCATTTGCTAAACGTCGCGATGCAACGCGACCATCTCAGTCGTATTGTCGTCACACCGAATGTCGATCACATCGTCAAGCTTGATCAGCAAGCGGAATTCAAAGCACTATACTCGACTTCGGATTATATCTTTGCTGACGGCATGCCAATTGTATGGGCAAGCAAAATGTGCCAGCAGGCCTTACCTGAGCGGGTTACCGGAGCAGACTTGTTTGTTTCACTGTGTAAAGGCTGCGTTATAAACGGCGCATCGATTTTTATTCTCGGCGGTATGCCAGGTCAGGAAGGAGAGTTACTCAGTTCTTTTGCCCGTGTTTATCCTGGACTAAAGGTCAATATATTTTGCCCATCGATGCAGTTCACACCGGACGGCGCTGAAGCTGACAGGGCAATACATCTGATACAAGAAACACAGCCTAATATTTTATTCGTCTGTCTTGGCATGCCTAAGCAAGAATATTTCGCCTTCAGATACCAACGTGAACAAACCAGCAATAATGTGCCCTTGATTCTCTGCGTCGGTGCAGCAATGGAATTTGCCCTAGGCCAAAAAAAGCGCGCCCCGCTCTGGATGCAAAAAATCGGCATGGAATGGTTCTGGCGACTCGCCAGCGAGCCACGCCGACTGTGGCAACGCTACACGATACAGGGCTCCAAATTTCTCGGCATATTGCTCAGAGAACGCAAAAAGCACAAATAAAATACTCACCGTAAAGCAACAACGAGAATCACACTCGTACACACTTTCAATGCCCCACAAGATCAGTGCTTGTCATTTCGCAGCGCTGATATTGTGAGATGCCCTGTTCTACAAAATTTTTGGCATGCTGTATAAAACAGGATGGCGCAACCCACAGAGCGAAATGCGGCGCACCAATCACGCTGACTACGCTGATCTTGCTGGCTCGCACTGTCTTCCTGAGTACGTCGACATGATTTAGCGCACCTTCATAGGAAGTTTTTGGATCAAGAGTGCCACTAAAAACCAACATCGGTGGCAATTGTTGAGGTAGCTTTCCAAAGTATTTATCGTGCGAATACATTGGCAAAGCGGGTTCAATCAGCATTTCTGGCAGACGGCTTGTAAACAATAGCCCTTGCTCTTCTTGCCCGAGTTCAGGAAGGCTTAACTTTGGTCGCAAATTATTTTCCGAAGCGCTAATAATGCTAACTAATGGAATAGAAGGAGTAAGCTGAGGAAAATCACCCATTGATGAAGCTGCTTGCTTCATGATGCTAATAACGGACTGCAGCTCAACATTTCCGCCTTGCGCCAGATCCTTTATCAAAAATGGTATTCGCGCTCGCGCCTTTGGTATATCAAGCAAACTCCCAAAAAAATGCTTGAGGTTCTTACCCGGCACTTGAGCGACTAACTCCGGTTGTTTCTGCGCCGCAGCCAAGAGATGAACATAGCTTTGCTCTGCACTCTCCCCTAGTATTGAATGACATTCGGGCTGGGCATCGCATTCAGCCAAGACTTTGCGTCCAACTTCATCTACTAAATGTGAACGGTGGCTTAAATCCCACTTAAGATCAGTTTGCATCGGCACGAGTGAATCAAGTATCACGCCATTGACAGCAAGCGGCCCAATTTGCAGTGCACGCAAGATCAATTGCGTACCGTAGGAAACACCATACAAATACACAGGCTTCTGCTTATCTGACTCAGCGATCAGGCTCCGCAAATCATAAGCTGCGTTGGTGATGGTAAATACTTTGACCAAATCAGTATGCGTCAGTATGTGCTTAAAACACGTCCCCCACTCTGCACCAACCAATGCCATACCGCCTATGCTTTCACTCCCCTCTTCAAGCGGACAGAGCCGGGTTGAATATCCGGTTCCGCGATGATCAGGCACGATCAGATCGAAATCAGGAAAGCTCTGGCGCAACACACTTACCATCGTGTACAAGGATGCACCAGACTCACCAGGACCGCCCGACACCAACCAGACAGTACCCTTTGATTGACCGGGAGCAGGAAATTTACGCACAAATATGCTGATTTCTTTTGTTGAATCAGTGTCCAGCAGTGCCGGTTCCTCCGTATATGAAAGGGGCAATGACGTTGTTTTACACAAGCTACCCGCCAGACCAGCACTGCTTGTCGCATCCTAACAGGGGGCAAACTCAGCCGCATAAACGGGACTCAGCATCGTCATGCTCGCAAATCCGATCACGAGCATCTTCATGAGAAATTTCATTACCTACCCTTCGCTAGTATTTATTTTTTAGATAATTATAAACTTTGCAAAGTTACTTCAGTGATTGAAATTTTCAGACAACATGCATCAGCCTTCATCACACACAACAACTCGGTCTATCGACCACGAAAACGGATTAGTGTCCAGATAGACAAAAGCCGCACTTCATAAGAAGAGCGGCTTTCGCTTTACTACGGGAGATCTTTGCAAACGCAAGGCATTAACTAAATACCTTGCGTTAGCTTTAACAAAAATTAAGCCACTTTCTTCGCATCGAAGAATTGTTCATCTTCTGTCGAACCGTGCAACGCTGTCGTGGACGATTGACCTTGTTGAATCACCTGCGTAACAGCATCAAAGTAACCTGTACCTACTTCGCGTTGATGTTTCACTGCTGTAAAGCCTTTTTCTGCTGCGGCGAATTCAGCTTCTTGCAATTCAACGAAAGCAGACATTTGATTACGAGCATAGCCGTGAGCCAGGTTGAACATGCCGTAGTTCAATGCATGGAAGCCAGCCAACGTAATGAATTGGAATTTGTAACCCAATTTACCCAATTCTTTCTGGAATTTAGCAATCGTTGCATCGTCCAGATTTTTCTTCCAGTTGAAAGATGGTGAGCAGTTGTACGACAACAATTTACCTGGAAACTTAGCATGGATTGCATCAGCAAATGCCTTAGCAAATTCCAGATCAGGTTTACCAGTTTCACACCAGATCATGTCTGCGTATTCTGCATAAGCGAGGCCACGGGAAATCGCTTGCTCCAGACCTGGTTTAGTTTTGTAAAAACCTTCGACTGTACGTTCGCCAGTCAGGAATGGTTTGTCATTATCATCCACGTCAGAAGTCAACAAATCTGCGGCTTCAGCATCGGTACGTGCCAACAACACAGTTGGTGTACCCATGACGTCAGCAGCCAGACGTGCTGCGTTGAGCTTCTCAACAGCTTCACGTGTCGGAACCAATACTTTACCGCCCATGTGACCGCATTTTTTGACGGAAGCTAATTGATCTTCAAAGTGAACGCCAGATGCGCCTGCCTCGATCATGGCTTTCATCAATTCAAATGCATTCAGTACGCCACCGAAACCAGCTTCAGCATCAGCAACGATAGGAGCGAAATAATCGATATCGCCTTTGCCTTCAGACCATTGAATTTGGTCAGCGCGTGTCAACGTGTTGTTAATGCGTTTAACAACCAGTGGCACTGAGTTCGCTGGATACAAGGATTGATCTGGATACATTTCGCCAGCAACGTTTGCATCGCCAGCTACTTGCCAGCCAGACAGATAAATCGCTTTCAAGCCAGCTTTTACCTGTTGCATCGCTTGGTTACCCGTCAAAGCGCCCAGCGCATTGATGAATGGTTCATTGTTAACCAGATCCCACAATTTGATCGAACCATTTTTAGCGAGCGTGTGCTCAACCTTGATGGAACCACGCAGACGAACGACGTCTTCTGCCGTGTAATTACGTTTAATACCTTTCCAGCGTGGATTGGTATCCCAGTCTTTTTGCAATTCAGCTACTTGTTGTGCGCGTGTTGTCATGCTTCTCTCCTGTGGTCAAAACGAATGAAATGTGTGTTCCGTTGAGATCAATAATAGGAGATTTTTTGCATAGCAACAAGGTCTTATATAAGACATATAACTTTTTTTAAATCGTTTAAAAACAAATACTTAAATATATTTTTTTGCGATACGAAATGCTTTTTCTTAGAATGAGAAAAATAATTTGTGCATCAGCCGGCCTATTTTTCATAATGCGATAAGCTACTTTCACATTACAAGATTTTTCATAAAAACAGGGATACGATCTTTCTACAAATCCATTTCCCAGATAAAAAACGTGCTAATCCGTTAGCAAAACTTCATACCATGGAGAAGATTTATTTAAAGAAACTTTAAATCCGCGATCAGTTTTCAAAATATCACTACCAGGCACTGGCGCCAGACGTTGCCCATCAGGATCCAGTGGATAAATCACCATACGTTTAGCATTTGAAGGATAGAAAAAAGTCACATTGATGCGCTCCAACCACACTGGCCCTGTCGCGTCGCGTGGCCCGGATGGTTTGGAAGCATTGGCGGCATCAGGCTCCAACGTCCACCAGCCACGATCACCCGGGTAAGCAATCAGATTCTTAGGGCGGGCAGGAAATATATCAGGCTGACTACCGGTCGTTGCCCCACTGATGGTGAGCAATAGACGACGCGACCTGTTCACTGGCTTCGCATCACGTGTTACCAGCATGATTACACCAAACTGCCGCCCTTCTTTAGAAAATACCGGAGATATCAGTTCACTCGAACCAGCCAGGCTCGTAGCTTGAGAAAATCCGGCAAACATGGCACTAAAGGCGCCGGATGCACGCAGATTCGGTGCATCACGATCGCTAACAAAGTGCCCGTCATTGGCCGACCAGAAAGCACCAGCCAACTCCTTATCCGTCGAGTTCTTATTTTGACGCGGCGATACTGCGCTATTTAGCGCGCCATTTTCTGTGTCGTTTTTTTGCAGCAAATATGCACCAACACGTTTAGAAAATGCATCCCTGACATCAAGATCGAACGTGCGCTTGATGTATTCCATATATGCATCTGAAGACGCACCCTCGCCCATTGCGCCTACCATGACGCGCATATCTGGCGTCATCGTTACGGTAGATTGTTCACGTAACACAGGAATCTGAAACTGCCTGAACATCGTTGCAGAAATACCTGTTGTGACAATTTGTCCACCCATACCGGACAAGTTAAAACTATCCGGTAATGCTCTCCAAGTATTTCCGTCTGCATACTGAAATAAAAACAGTCCATCCCAATCCTGAGCACTGGCAATCGCCACAACAACAGGCATAATTTCTGCGCTTTGACGATTTGGATAAGCCTGATTAAATTCACTGATGACAAAAGGCTTTTGAATGTCACGATAAAACGCCTGCTTTAATAGTGGCCCCCATCCTTCACGTACAGCAGAGTGATCACGAATGCGCCAGTCATTCCTATCCCAGGATTGATGCGGAAAATCATAGTGATCCACATAAAAATGCTGATCCAGATAATCCATATTCTTTTGTGAATCAGCATTAATGATACCGCCGTAGTACATTTGTGTTCCGGTGAGCGGCACTAGTTCACCGACTTCAGAACGTACAGCCTGGCGCATCGTCTCAAAATATTGCTTATCCATTTCCGATAAAAAACGGACAAAGTCCAGAACACGACGCCCTGCGCCCTGTTCCTGAACTGAAAATTTGGGCTCCAGTATCGATGGTGATGTCACATCCATTTTTGCCAGTGCTCGTTTCGCCAGTTGCTGTCCATGTGCCAACCAGCCGCTCCCAAATGCCAACACCCGCGCCTCATCCTGCTTAACCAACAAGGCTCCTTGCTTAGTGAAGCTACAGCTATCCCATAAACGGCACGCTTTATCCAGTCCGCCGTATTGACGCACAGCCCAACGTTGCCATTGTTGCTGCAACAAGCGTTGATATTCTCCCTGCAAGCCGTCGACATCTTTTCTTTGCCACGCCCCAACAAGCGAAGATTCGTTATTAATTTCTATCATCGCTAAAGCAGGATCATTGTTCAAATCCAGACGTCGTATCAGTTGCTTAGCATATTCAACCTGCAATGCGATCATGCGCGGTTCAAACAAATGCAAAGGACTACTCGCAAACGGCATATTCTCGCCAGGCACCAAGGGGGTAAGTTGATCTACTGCATAGCGAAATGAATAGCCAACATGCAGATTCAAATTAACGTAAATGCCTTCATGTCGCAGTGCGTTGATCAGGACTTTTAATCTTTGCACCGCCGACTGATTAAAACTTGGAAAAGCCCCTGTGGTCAGAATTCCCTGCGGCTTGTCTTCACTATCACTCAATACCGTATCAAGATGATGCAAGCGCACTGCATTAAAGCCCAGACTACGTAAGCGTCTGGCAATTTTTGGTGCATCTTCTTCGCGGGGAAAATTCGCTGCACCAGCAAGACTGATTCCAAATAAACGCACGCGCTGGTCATCTTTTGTTTGCGGCTGACTGTCAGCACCAACCCGATAGAAATGTGCCCCTTTGACAAACAAACGATCCGCGGGACCTAAGGGGTGATTCAGCCCACTAAAATCAGTGATGCTTGCCATCTGATCTTCATTAATTGTGAACGGATACCACTCTATATTCGATGCCTGCGCGCCGGGAAGGGTCACACTGAGCTTAGCCAGCAAAGCAAAAGACAGAACGCGCAGAAATTTTCTTGGAAAATAGTTCATGAAATAAGTCGCAGTAGTCAGGCAAGCCATTAGAATATCGTACAAACAATCATCAAACATAGATGTCAATGAAGAATACTGCAATTGCCCAAGAAGATATTTCAATGAACGACTATGAAATGATACTGATCCGTGTCATGGTTGTGTTGTTTGCAGTTTTTTCGCTATTGCCTTACGGAATTTCCTGGGACTATACAGGTTCTTCTGCATTGACGATGGAAGGCTCCCTTACCACCAAGCTCGAATGGGGTGGTTTAATTAGTCTGTCGATGATTATTCTCTACCGGCATTTGCCAGTCGCCATGTCAGATTTACGCAGCCTGAATCCATTCCTTGTCGCGATTTTGTTGTGGTGCATATTTTCTAGTTTTTGGTCACCACTGCCGGGCATCACATTCAAAAGAGCTATCCAGTTAGTTGGACTGGTCATGATCTCAATGTCCATCAATATGGCACCACGCCCTCTAGCCTTGTTGATTAAGTACCTGCTTTACCCATTAATGGCGATTTTATTTTTGTCACTCTTTATGGTGATCACCTCGCCAAGTCTGGCTATCGATTACGCACTTGGTGGAGCCTGGCGTGGCGCTCTATCTCATAAAAACGAATTGGGACAGGTAGCTGCCGTTTCAATTTTATTATGGCAAGCACGTGCGTGTATTGATAAGCTTGATATTCGCTTCCTTCTTGCCGCAATAGGCTTTACTTTTTTCATGCTCATCATGAGCAAAAGCTCAACCAGTATGATCATTACACTGATGACCAGTACAATATTTCACATACTGAGAAAAAGACGCTTAAATTCCGATTATCCGCTCACTCGCATCATCATCGTATTTTTCTGCGTGATACTTCTGGCTCTCTATGTGTTTTATATTCAGGAATCTCGCTTTCCTGCCTGGTCAGAAATTTCATCACCTATTGCCCACATCTTTGGCAAAGGCTCTGACCTTACTGGACGCACGGATATCTGGGAGTTAGTTTTACTTGAAATTCGCAAGCATTGGGTGATAGGCCTCGGTTATGGTGCATTCTGGTTAGGGCCTGACAGCTTATCGCAATTCATTATCTCTGCTCTGCACTGGATTCCTTTGCAGTCCCATAATGGTTATCTGGATATTTTGAATGAACAAGGATTGGTCGGATTGGCGCTATGTATCTTATGTCTACTCGCTCAGGCGGTCAGCTTGATCATCATGGGACGCAAAGACAGAACGCAAGCAGCATTCTGGGCGGCAATGCTGTTTGTAGTGGTGGTCACCAACTTTACTGAAAGCAGTTTATTCCGCGGATTTGGATTCCAAAACGTTTTCTTTATTTTTGCCTTGGTCGCAAGCACTTCTGCCAATAGAAGGTTAAGGCAGCAAGCATAAAAAAAAGAAACCTTTGTAGAGGTTTCAGCGTAGCTTATTCCTACCTGAGAACTAAAAAACATGGTCAGAGTTGAGACCGCATAGCCGAAGCTCAATCGCCATAGACGTGCGAATGTGTACCGAGAAAATGATTGAGTTTTCCGAATTGAGAAGCACAGACCCTGGCCCAGGAAAAACCTTTCACAGGAAACAATGGCAACAAAACTAAGGTCAGTACAAATGACATACATAACTGCATAACGGCGCGCAATGCCAACCAGAATGCGCGACGCCTGCGTTGCGCGTCAGGAAACATCGCCAATTCAGTCCTCATAAATAATTGCCCGGTTCTGAAAGAACGTTGCAATAGCCAAGATGGAGTTGCACGCTCAAGAGGTACAATTTCGGTCACAGGCGCTTCATCGCACCAGACCATACAAGCGCCAAGGGCATGCAATTGGCGAAACAACATACTATCCTCGCCACCCGTTTTTCCAAACGCCGGATCAAACGGTCCTACCCCACTCGATGTTCGCAATTGATCCAAAAAGGATTTACGAACCAACACATTGCCGCTACGCGCATCTTTGTCATCAATGCGCGTGCCAGATGCCGGACGACGCCGATCAAAAAATCGGCCCTTGATTATCCAGGGAGGGACACCTTCAGCATATTCAGGGACGACTGGCGCAAACACAACATCGGCGTTGTAACTCGCCTGTGCAGCAAGGAGACAATTGAGCCAGTCTTGCGCAGGACACTCATCGTCATCCACCATCACCACCCATTCTCCGCGTGCCACGGCGATAGCGGCGTTGCGTGCAAGAGAAATATTGGATTCGCTAAGCTCAAGAACCGTCAGTCTGTCATGAAATCGTGATGCAAACTCATTGAGGACAGGAGTTGCAGAGCGATGAACGTCGTTATCGACAACGATCACTTCAAGCTGCCCTTGATTACAGGTCTGCGAAAAAACCGCATTCAAAAGGCGTTGCAACAATAGTGGACGACGAAAGGTGCAAATGCAAATACTGATCGCTATCATCGCTAGCCTCGCGTTGCGACAGTTCGCCTTGAACCTCCGGATATTAACTTTTTAATCCAGGTCAACCACTTTTTAGATATCTTTTGAGTTCCATCACCACCGGCATTTTCATTAAAGATCGTTCCTATCACCTCGGCGCCTGCAGCCTGCATATCGCTTTTAGTTTCACGAAGATCACTCAGCAAGGTCACGTCTTTCATCGCCATCAGCAACACTGAACCCACCTGATGCGCCACCATTTGCGCATCAGACGCCAGCGAAGAAGTGTAGGTATCAAGTACAAAAGCGTCAAACTGATCGCCACACGTTGCCAGCAACTCGCGAATCCTCGGTACCCGTAATATCTCAAGGGGATTCGGAGGTCGTGGTCCGGATGGCAGAATATGCAGATTATCCATTAATGGAATCAATGCATCTTGAGCAGCAATCCTCCCAGCCAGAACAGACGACAACCCGTCTGGTGTGCCAAGCGAAAACAAGTTATGAAGATTTCCATTACGCAAATCGGCATCGATGAGCAAGGTGCGTCGTCCTACTTGCGACAATGCAATCGCCAGACTCGCTGCCATATACGATTTGCCTTCTTGCGGACTGGCACTAACCAAGGCAATTTTTATCTTATCTTGAGAGCTAAACTTCAACAGCAATTCACTACGCAATCGCCGGATTTCTTCCGCTTCTTTGGAAAAAGGATAATGAAAAAAACGCAGACCAGAATCTGCTTTGCCATTGATCAGATCTTTACCACTAAACCCAAACTGCTCACCCAGAGCAGAATCAATTTCAATCTGACTTAAAAAGCCAAGATTCAGCGCGGCATCACCAAAGCGCAATTTTTTTTGTCTTTGCTCGGCAGCAATTAACTCTACCTGGCTCTCAGTAAGGAGACCTTTCTGCAAAAATAAATCTCCCAATCGTCCGATTTTTGCAGACGAATTGTGATCAGCTTTTTCTTTTTCCTGAGAGATCATTTCCATTCCCTTTTGCTTTTTCCGCTAGCTTATCTGGCAACAGAAACAGCTTCATCAAACCCGATATGAGCCATTACGGGAACTTCAAATTCTCGCTCCAGATCTTCCATGCAACGCACCCTTCTTTGCAACAACTCAAGTAAGAAAGCGACGCACAATCCAAACAAAAAGCCACCAATGAGGCCAAATATCAGATTATTTCGCAGCAAAGGTTTTGCATGTTTTTCGGGTACTTCGGCCCATTGCATAACTGTTGCATCGGAGATCGCTACGTTACTTGTCATTAAGAGTTCGTCAAACTTCTGGATCGCTGCATTGTAAATCTTCTGAACGCTATCTAACTGCCGCTGATACGAACTGATCACATCGCGATGCTTTTTATTTTCAAAGGTCTTTTTCTGGTAATTCGCTAATTCAGCCTCAATCACTTTTTCTTGTTGTGCCAGACGCCCTTCCACCGATTGCAAGGATTCAAATGCAGTCGAGGATTCACGCTTAAGCTTATCAAGCAGTGCCTGACGTTCCTGCATGATCGCGATATAACGAGGGTGATTTACTCCCAATGTTGTCTGCGCATTGGCCAACTGTGCATCAACAGAGATTAACGCTGCTTTCACACCAGAAACATTACCTACACCGGCAATCTCCGGGAGGTCAGAATTCAGATTGCCACGCTTAATTAAGCCATCCAGAGATTGCTTCTTGGCTTGAGCCTCTACTCTTTGCAATTGCACATCCATCAAGCGAGCACTTAAGGCATTCATCTGGCGCGAATCCAGATCTGTACGCTCATCGGCATCAACGATTTGATATTCTTGCTGGTAACTGGTTAATTTCTTTTGAATATCGTCGATTTGTCTGCTCATGCTCTCTAACTGAGCGTTGTATTGATCTTTCCGCGCACGCGCTGGCGCATTCATCATTTCAAGAGAAAGATCGATATACGATTTGACGATGGCATTGGTAATATCTTTTGCCATTTGCGGGCTATTCGAAGAATATTGAACTTCAACAACCCTGCTATTTTTATGTGGCGCGACTTCAACATGCTCAGTGATGGACTCAGCTAGTAGCCGAAGTCCACGACGCTCACCATATTTGGCAATAAGTTTGCGACATTCGTCTGTATCCTGGAGCCGCAATGACTCAATGACGCGCTCAGCAACTTGTACACTGCGTATAACATCAAATTGCGTTTCCAGATAACTCTCATCCTGCATAGGATTAAATTGGCGACCGTTAATCGGATCGTTAATACGATAATCAATATAAATATTTGCGGACGCAATATACGTTTTCGGCAACAACACGCTAACAACACCTGCAACCGCTACTGCAGCAAAAGTGATATTTAATATTAACTTTTTCCTGGCGCGCAACATCGCGCCTATCTGCGTAAATGAGAGGATTAACTCAGTCGGTGAACTTCGCATTGGCAGTCTTAAAAAATGCGTTCATTAATAAACACAACATCGCCAGGCAGCACGACGTCAGAAATACGGGCTGGAATTTCTTTTAATTCGCCATTACTCGATTTACGGTGAATGATGATGCGAGACGTACTACCGCGATCTGTCACTCCGCCACCAATAGACAAGACTCGCATGACATTCAACTCATCTTCCATAGGATAAACACCAGGACGCCTTACTTCACCGTACACATAAAAATTCTTTTGCTGCCCCACGATCAACACATCATTCGCAAGAACCTTCTGGCCGAATTGCGTATTGTTTTTTTCATCCTCAAAATCAAGACGGACTGTCGCATACTCTGTCAAGTCAGCCTTTGGATCTTGACTGCTACGGCGCAAAATTCGTAAATTTTTATCGGCACGCGGCGTTACACCACCTGCCAGACTCAAGGCATCAAGTACGCTGAGGTTACCTTGTAATATAAAACGTCCCGGACGCACTACTTCTCCAAGCACCGAAAAACTACGGCTGACCTGTGCTGCAACCTTGACCGATACCTTAGGCTTAATAAGATATTGACCAGCCTCCAGCTTTTTGGCAAAAATTCCTGCGATTTCAGAGCCAGTTTTTCCTCGCACGTCGACAGTGCCGACTAATGGTAAAGTCACAATCCCGTTCGCGCCAACAATAATGTCTGCACTCAGATCGGGCTGACCAAACACCGTGACTAATAACTGATCACCTTCGCCAACGATGTCGGCATTTGCATCCGCAGCGTCAAAATTACTTGTAGCAACTGGGGAGGCAACTTTGCTAGCGACCGGACTAGCGGCTGAGGGTTTAGCAGGTGCAATAGCCGGAGTGCTCGCCGGTGTAGTCACCTGCGTAGTTACAGGCGTCAGAACAGGAAGCGCAACCGGGGGCGTAACTGGCGCGGCAACCGGAACGGCAACTGTCGCTGCAGCCGAAGTATTCTTTGCCGCGACCACTATGGGAAGCTCTGGAACAGAAACTGGAGCCGCAGCGGCAATAGCAACAACTTCTGCTTTCCTAACAGCAACCGGAACGATCGTCATCCGTTGATCTATTTTAAGTTGCGAAACGGAGTCACTGACAACTTCTTGCGCCGCAAGAGTTGTGAAAAACAACATCGACATCACTCCTGCTATAAAAAAAGCAGGCAATTTCAACTTAAACATAGTGGTAAAAACCATTGAAAACCAAGGATGTGAGGAAAACATCTTATTTTATCTTGCAACAATCGAAAAGGTTGGTTTTTTTTGTCATACATACAAAAAAATGCAACTATATAGAAATTAAAAAATAAAGTACCCATCCATAACAATAATTAACCATTATTAAATTGTCACCCTTGTTAAGCTACGTTAACATTGATAGATATGAATGAAAGTGACGCTATGGCAAATAAGCAAGTTGATCAAGAAGAATTAATATCCTCCACCGTTGGCACAAATCCGATGAAAAAAATTGTTCCTCTTGTCATCATCGCCCCAGTCAGGGATGAGGCCGACTTAATCCGGTTAACGCTGGAGTCCATCTCACAACAGACCGTACAACCTATCGAATGGATCATCGTTGACGATGGGTCCAAAGATAATACAGCAGCAATCGTCGAGGAATATGCGGCCAAATATCCGTTTATCCGCCTCGTTCAACGACCTGATCGTGGCTTTCGCAAAGTCGGTGGCGGTGTCGTCGCCGCGTTTAAATATGGCATCACGCAAATTAAGCATATCGAATATCAATATATTGCCAAACTCGACGGTGACATGTCGTTCGGCCCAAAGTATCTCGAAATTATGTTTGAGCAATTTGCCAGCGATCCTCAATTAGCGGCGGTTTCTGGCAAAGTTTTCCGGGACGAGGATGGGAAACGGATAGAAGAAATTATCATCGATGAACATGTAGCTGGCCAATTCAAACTCTACAGACGCGATGCTTTCGAAGAAATTGGTGGCTTTGTCGAAGAAGTGCTTTGGGATGGTATCGACGTTCATACTGCACGCATGAAAGGCTGGAACACCAAGAGCTTCTATCATCCCGATGCCATTCTCATGCACCATCGTTTGATGGGGTCATCAGACAAAAATGTTTATCGTGGTCGTTTACGCTGGGGACGCGGTATCTGGTTTATGGGATATCACCCTTTATATGCACTCGCCTCAGGCATTTTCAGGATGCGTGAGAAGCCTTTTGTCATCGGCGGGCTATTAATTATTGCAGGCTATCTGGGCGCAGCGCTAAAACAAGCACCACAATATGACAATCCAGAATTCAGGCAACATCTGCACAAATGGCAATTAGGGCAGATTAAAGGCTTATTCTTCAAAGCAGAAACAAAAACAAAAACAAAGTAACTTTACCTAAAAAAACGAAACATTATGTTCAGCTCCCACTCTTCATCCAGTGCATCACAGCCTGCGCACTTATTATCTGTGCTCACGGGAGTGGCTTTTGGGTCAGCCGCATGCCTGACCTTGCTTGGCATTATTCTCAACGTAGAGCGTGTTGATGCTGACGTTTTCGCTATTCGCTTTTTGATCGCGGCAATGACCAGCATTATCGTCTTCTCGAGTCATCGCCTTTTAAATTCTTTACAAGATAGAAATCCGCTCTCACTTTTCCCAAAACTCACCTGGCGTTGGTTTATCGTTTTTATGGTGGTTTTACTGACCGCTTACGTCGATAAGATGTCCGAGCAGCTATCAAGAAAAGTAATGTTACTTTGGTTGGTCATCACCCCTTTCTCTTTGATGTTGATGGCTGTCATTATCCGCAGAATCGCGACATCGTATTACTCGAATCCGGCAAGAAGAAGAAAAGCGGTTCTGATTTGGTCCAATTCTGCTTGCGCAGATCTGATCGACTCCTTGCGCAACTCTCCATTGGCCGCCGTCGATGTCATCGGCTTTTTTGACAATCGCAATACATCTCGACCACCAAGCAAATTAGAAAGATTGGGAGATTTAGGCGATGCAATTGAATGGATCATTGACCCAGAAACCGGCAAGGTCAAGGTTGACGTCGTCTTTATCGGCATGAATACAAAAGAACCCGAAGAATTAGCTGAAATCTTAGAAATACTTTACGACAGCACTGCGACAACGTATTTCGTACCAGAGTCATTGATTTTTGGTATGCCCGGAATACAATTGCGCGAATTAGCAGGCAAACCAGTCTTAGCATCCGTCGAGACACCGTTTATCGGACTGGCTGCACTTCCTAAAAGAATCGTCGATTTTATTGGCGCATTTATAGGCCTAATCCTTTTATCGCCAGTCATGATCGCTATCGGTGTGGGCGTCAAAATGAGCTCTCCCGGCCCGATATTCTTTAAACAAAATCGTTACGGCATCGCCGGTAAAGCGATCAAAGTCTATAAGTTTCGCAGTATGAAAATGGCTCCAAAAGACACACCTGTGATTCAAGCGACCATCGGCGATGCCCGCGTCACTAAATTTGGTAGCTTCATCAGAAGGACTTCATTAGATGAATTGCCGCAACTATTTAATGTACTGACCGGAGACATGAGTCTGGTCGGTCCGCGTCCACACGCGGTCGCCCACAATGAGCTATACCGCAAATTGGTTACTGGCTATATGTTCCGCCACAAAATCAAACCTGGCATCACCGGTTGGGCACAAGTCAATGGCTTACGCGGTGAAACCGATACACTGGAAAAAATGCAGGCACGCGTCGACTATGATCTGTATTACCTACAGCACTGGTCTATCTGGCTTGACTTCGTCATTTTATGGCGCACCGTCAAAGTCGTTTTTGGCGACAAGAACGCCTACTAATCAAAAGTCAAATCTGGCCTCTCATGACAAATCCTCATTACCCAAGCGCAATCGTAGTGAGCTATTAAGACTCGTTCAACCCCAAAGCCGGAATCCAATAAGGCGAATGCAAGCAGCACAAGTACGCCAACCCCAAAAGCTTGCAGCGTGCATCACCAAACCGTTGGCAATCAATTACTGACTTGAAAGTCTTGGCTGTACCATTTGGAGAAAGTTGGGTTGCTAAATAGCGGCCAGTTAAATTCAAAATCACACTGTTTATTATTTGTGGTGGCTTGCTATTTTTCCTAGTCCGCATCGCATATAAAATAGGTAATTGCTCTGCTTTAATTCTGCGCAGCACCCAAAGCGACGGTAGATCTTTATCAATCGCGTCTGATTGCAACTGATGCAAGCATCCAGCGCGCTGCCTGACAGTTAATACGTCCCTACTTCCCTCTACAACAAAATTTATTCGACAATCATTCGTCGCCTTGGTCAATATTTGATCTTCGTCGTCGGAGAAGTCGTCAACTGATAATACGTGTTGAAACTCAATCGCACGCTTTATAGTGGCATCAAAAAAATGTTTACTGAGAAACACACCACAACTTGATTGAATGCTTTGACCAGAAGGACTTCACACGTTCCAACCGCAATTTCGATTCTAAAATTCTAGACACGTCGTTCTATTGCAATTCCAGAGGTTGAAAAACGATCGATTTGTTAAGCATCCTCGAAATATTTCACATATTTTTATTATCTTTTAAATTATTGGGAAAGTTTCCAAATAATGACTACCGAAATGATCGCAGGTAAAAGAAATATACCTAAGAAAATGGGAAACTCTTCCGCCCAAGAATAACCGCGTTGCACACCAAAATACATATTCACAAATGCGAGACCGAACCACAGCGGAATAAAAATCTTGGCAGCTAAAATCATACCCGACGAACCACCGTCGTATATATTGCCCAAAAAAAGACCAGATACCAAAATGATGATGCCGGCTGCAATGACAATGATCGTATGCATCGTAATTTTTCTTTCAAATTATGTTACTCAAGATTGACTAATAATCTTTAATTGGATGGTCTATTGACCAATTTCTAGCCGATGACATTTCCCCTGGGAATCGAAGTGGAAACGGAAATATGTTTGAAAATTTCCCCATCGATCTGAATGAAAATGACCATAAACTTCACTACCTCCGTTTTCGACGCGGTCAATCGAAGTGAATCGCTCTGATCCGACGGCGTCTTGAGTGAATGTTTGAAAACTGATAGGCCTGCCATCATCAAACATTTTTACATCTGGGGCGAAAGCCGCCATCCATGCAGCACGATCACCGCGCTGAAGGGCATCGATTGCCTGGCGCACGGTAGGGTTCGTAAGTAAATGCAAATTCATTTTTTTCCTTTCAATTAAACGACACCGCCATTGACTTGGGTAATTTCCCCATTGACCCAATCCATTTCCGCGTTATCCGAACATAAAACGATGTACATGCTCTTGAAAAACTCAAAAACTTCAACGGCGGCAGCACTCTTAAAATGGTAATTCAGCCCTAGTTCGTTGGGTTGTAATCCAATGGGTTCTCGTGTACTCATCGACGATCCAGTCACTATTGAACCGCCCAATACCAGAATTCCGTTCCCCGCCAAATGGCGCATATTCTGAGTCTGCAATTGGAATATCGTTGACATGGCCCATTCCTGCTTTGACTTGTAGAATAAAGCGACGTCCTCGTTCCAAATCTTTCGTAAAGACGGCGCTTGATAGTCCGAATTCAGTATCGTTTGCCAATTCTAAAGCGTGAGCTTCGTCGCGTGCTTTCAATATAGGAAGGACAGGTCCAAAACTCTCTTCCCTTGCTAGCGCATGATGAGATGCAACATCCACAAACACATGTGGGGGAATGATATTGGCCATTGCGCCGAAAACATCACCTCCCAAAATCATATGCAGCCCCTCCGATTTAGCTTTTTCAATTTTGGCCAATACTGATTTGACTTGAGCATTGTTGATCAAAGGACCAATGACTGTGTCCGCGTGTTGTGGATCGCCAGAAGGTAACGACTTAATCCTCTCGACCAGTTTGTCCACAAATGCATCATGGACACTGGCTACAACTATGGCACGGTTTGCGCTCATACAGATTTGTCCTTGATGCAAAAAACGCCCTACGACCAATGCTTGCACCGCAGCATCGAGATCGGCATCGTCCAAAACTACAAAAGGCGCATTCCCCCCCAATTCAAGCGCGAGTCGCTTTAGCATGGGACTTTCGCCGACCTTGCCGAGCAGGCTACGACCAACCGAAGTAGAGCCAGTAAAGGATACCAGGTTTGATACAGGGTGCTTGATAACAGCATCGCCAATTTCACTACTCGATCCAACCACCACATTCAAGACATCTGGAGGCAATCCAGCCTCAGCAAAAACTTTTGCATGAATTAATCCACCCGTTATCGGGGTGTCACTGGCTGGTTTCAGCACCACAGTATTACCCAATGCTAATGCAGGAGCTAAAGATCGTTGGGTCAAATTAATAGGCGAATTCCACGGACTAATCACTGTTACGACGCCTAAGGCCTTTCGATAGTACATACTTTCCTGATTTGGTACGTCGCTTTGCAGAATTCCACCCTTCACTAACGCTGGATAAGAAGCGGACGCATCAGTAATCGACCACGCGAAATACCAGATGATTTCTGCGAATTTCCGAATCCCACCCGTTTCTTGGATGGTTAAATCAATGATTTCATCACGACGTGCCAAAAGTATATCTGCTGCGCGACGCATGATCGCAGCTCGCTCGCGAGGCGATGTTGCTTCCCATGCTGGTTGTGCAGCGAGGGCGCTTGTGTAGGCGTCGTTGACGTCGGCAACGGAAGCACCTCGAATTACAACGAGCTCTTTTCCGTCGTAGGGGTTTGTATCAATAATACGACTATCTTTTGACTGTCCATCTCGCCATTGACCGCCAATATATTGTTGCGTATAGCCCTGATACCGCTTTGATGTGCTGTTTTGGTTGGAGTTACGCATGATTTAATCTTTGCAATTAAGTGGATAAAGGGCCTGATTATTTAGTGGTGTAACCACCATTAGCAAGAATCGTTTGACCAGTAATCCACCATCCATCCGTCACCAAATATTGCACCAGAGTCACTATATCCTGTGGTTCCGTCAATCCGGTTCGAGTAAATTTGCTTAGCGCAGCTGCAGTTTGATTGTACGCAGCCGATTCTGGCGTTTCTTGTCCATAAAAGAACGGAGTTTCCATTGGACCAGGTGCAACAGCGGTTACAGATATGCCACGCTCACCAAATTCACGTGCTGCGGCTCGCGTAAAGTGCTCCACAGGAGCTTTACTACCCGCATAGATGGAGTAATAACCGGTGAATGCCCCGAGCAGCGATGTGACAATGGTGCAGAGTTTGCCGCCGTCAACCAATTTCTTGCCGGCTTCTTGCATAAAGAAAAATGCTGCCTTCGAGTTGATTGCAAATATGTGGTCGTAATCACTTTCAGCGATGTCGCCGAACGGTTTTTTAATGACCATTCCAGTCGTGTTAATCGCAATATCAATATGGCCAAACGTCTTAATTGCTTCATCAAATAGCCGTCTCACCTGATCAACTTTTGTTAAATCACCTTGCACTGCAATGGCTTGAGCGCCAGTCGCCTTAATGGCGGAAACAGTATCTTCCGCATCGCCTCGTGTGGAATCGCTGTTGTAATGAACTACGATCGCACGAGCGCCATTTGCCGCAAAATGACGGGCCATTGCACCACCGAGGTTTTTAGCGCCGCCGCCAATTACGATTACTTTGTCTTGAATAGTTGATGCTGTCATGATGAGCCTTCCTATTTAGCTTGTGGTGGGGAATTGCGTCTGACAAGTATATGCTCGCGAAATTAAGACATAAACGGCGTATTTTTGGATAAACTGTACAAATTATTCGAACAATCCAAACAAGCTATGGACAGAATTAAAGCCTTGGAAGTTTTTGTCAAAGTGGTCGATACGAACAGTTTTAGTAAAGCAGCTGAGCAAATTCAATTGCCTCGATCAACTGTTTCTTCAGTCATTTCACAATTGGAACGGGACCTTGGTGTTCGATTATTAAATAGAACGACGCGCAAAGTCAGTCCAACACCAGATGGTCTCGCATTATTGGAACGAGCGCGGCAGATGCTTTTAGAAATTGACGAGATTGACGCATTGTTTCAACACGACGCGCAAAAAGTATCTGGCAGGTTAAAGATTGACGTTCCGAGTCGAATTGCTTCGCGCATTATTGCACCTGCATTACCGGAATTTTTCGAACGATATCCAAATCTGGAATTAGTTATTGGCGCAACTGATCGAACGATTGATCTCGTGCAAGAAGGTGCCGATTGCGTTATACGTGTTGGGGTGAGTGCATCGAGTAGTCTCATTGCACGCCCATTGGGTAAATTTGATTTGATTAATTGCGCAAGTCCGGGTTATTTTGAGAAGTTCGGGATACCAATATTACCAAACGACTTAAATCATCATTGGGCCATCAATTATGCCTCTGCGACGACCGGACGAATTGCAATGTGGGAGTATAAAGACGGCGACGAAACAAAAAACATTGCTATGAAAAGCAGAGTAACTGTCAATCAAGCCGAAAATTATATTGCATGCGCAGTTGCTGGACTGGGTCTCATACAAGTTCCGGCCTATGACGTTAAACACCATATTCTTGCAGGGGAATTACAGGAGGTATTACCAAATTGGAGAGCACCATCTATGCCAGTTACTGCGCTCTACCCACATCGTAGACACCTTTCAAACAGGGTTCGGTTTTTTATAGATTGGATGAGCGAACTCATCCGGGCTATATAAATCGAAGTAACTGTTTGAAATTAACAATACACTCGCTTACTCAGCTTCACTTTTACTTATATACACCGCATCCAATAGCGGCATCGTTGACTAGGTCTCGATAGGTACTATTTGATTCGATTTCCTTGTTGACAGGATTAGGTCGAGTCCGTGTAAAAACACAAAATCCCAAAGCATTCAACGCGTGAGCCTCTACAGCACATTTTAAATGCTTAGGACGCTATAGTTTAATCTGAATTCTTCAATGTTTCGACATCGGTCTTTTTTTCTTGCCCTACTCGCTTCCAAGAAGAGCTAACAGGATTCGGCTTCTTTCAATATCCCGATGATTTGCTACTCATTAAATCGCTGCTTCACGTCTACCTCCGTAAGGGCAGACTCTACATATATACCCAGCTAAATCAATGGGGCAGGTCAGATGTAAACCTCCTATTGCGTGCTTCGAGCGCATTTTGTAATTTCGTAAAATCAGACTCAAATAATGGAATTGCGCTCACTTTGTTTCCAAACGCATCGACAGTGGAAGACAAAATCTGTTGATTGATCTGCGCCGGTGCATAGTCAGGCATAACAAACGACTGAGCGACCAGCGTTACCGGGTTCGTCGAATGGATTAACTAGCCCCCACAAGCCGACAATGGTGCAATTGTAAACACGCCAGCAGCTTTCATCGCACTTCTGCGTCTCATATTAATTTTACTCATTGGGGGGCCTGTCAATTTGCAGTTTTTAAGTATGCGTTGGTTATTGTTAGCCTTATCAATTTTACCAACATTAAAGATCAGCCTTCTTTTTGTGCTTTAGGTTTCTCAGATAGTTTCCTAAGCGCGAATTTTTCAAATCGCTACGCAAAGCGAAGTAACTCGCTTTAGATTTGCTTAACAAAACAGGTGAAGAAATAGCGCCCTCGCATAAGTCATGATGACCAGTTGCAAAACGCAATTTATAAGCCTGCTCCCCGCGCCCAAGGTCTATTGTTTTAATTTCTGATGTTGGTGCTTCACGTGCGCAGCCAGCGAGCAAAATCAATCCAGGTGAAAATTCCGAATACGCCGTTGCATACCACGGAAACCAATAGTGCAAAACACTTGCGGAGCGCATGCCAAAGTGCGCCGCAATCAAGGTATCGCCCGCATATAAAGTTGAAAGAACACCAGAAAAGTCGGCGCGTTTCTGCTCATAAATCTCTTCGACGACAGATCGTATCCATGGAACTGCGAAAATGTCGTGCTCGACACCAAGAGTGCGAATAAACTGGTCTGACTTACCAGCGAGTAAAGCGATGAACTCTGCTGGGTCTCGCGCGTCGAAGCAAAATCTCAATGGGCCAAATTTTTTACTTAATTTTCGCTCATTGGTTTCTATTTTTTTTAACAGGGAAGCGTCGCGTTTTTCACTCAAACGCCGCGCATAGGCGTCGAATCCTCCATCCAGATTCAAAGTGAGTGAGCGACTGTGATCCCATGCGTGTTTTGCGAACTCAGCACGCACTAAAGGCATGTGATTGAAGCCCATGTAACGCACATTCATTGCGGCTAGCATCTGTTTTATAGGAAGCTCGCGATTGCCTGAAGATATCGGTCCCTGATAGTCAGTCAAGCCGCCACCGACCACTTCCGCGACAAAAGCATTTTTCTGATGGTGTGGAAAGAAGCCGACGACCTCACCCGCATCCTCAATAACAAGAATGCGAGTATCAGAGCGTGCCGCGCCAATGATCGCCGTATATTGGGGATGATAATAAGGACTTTGCAAAATGACCGATTCATTAAGCATTTGTAGCCAGGCCTTATGTAGCCCGACATCCAGTTCTGCGGCGCTGATAAGACTAAACTTCATGGCATTTCTTGCTCATGTTTAAGGAAATATTGCTGCAAATTTTCTTGCAACTCAGCTTCCATTGCCTGTTCTACGACGGTAGATAATCGGCTGCCACGGACAGGCTCAAAGACAAAAACCCGGTAAATATCAGCCAATTTCAACATCGCGGGATTAGCAATCATCGTCCAAAGTTCACTACCTTCATTTCTGGTTGGCCACCAGTTATTTTTATTCTTCACACTTACCGTCGAGATCTGAGCAACCCACCCCGCATCCTGCATACGCTGCAACAAGCCTTCGATCTCATCCATTCCAAATCTGGTGCTAGTTCGTATTTGGGCAACACTCACCACGGCATCGGTTTTGCTATTTCTGGCAACATTTAAGACCTGAAGTATACGCATTGCGTCTTCAAATGCGCTCCCTGGTGTAGGTACATGCCACCAACGTTCAAATTTGACGATAGGAAGGGCCGCTGCAATTACTGCGCCAATCAGGGTAATAAGCCAGGAGAGGTATATCCAAAGCAAAAAGATCGGCACTGCGGCTAACGCGCCGTAGACGATGGTGTAAGTCGGGAAGTGTGTCACAAAAATCGCAAATCCACGCTTTGCAATTTCAAATGCGCAACCCGCAAACAGTCCACCCCATGCCGCATCGCGCCAATCGACAGCGCGATTTGGCACTGCGAGATATAGCAAGGTATAGGCGCCAGTAGTGAATGCAACCGATATCAGCGTATAAAATACGCCTCCGATAAAAGGCACAGAGCTAACAACGCCACTGGTGGCTGTAAACAAATAAGACGTAATGGAAATCGAGACGCCAATTAAAAATGGCCCTAAAGTGACGATTGCCCAATAGACCAATATTCTTTGAAACAGAGGACGAGAGCGTTTCACTTGCCAGATCTGATTAAAGGACTTGTCTATCATCGCCATGGTGGCAATTGCGGTCAACATCAGTGCCACACCACCGACAGCTGATAAACGTGTGGCTTTGGTGGCAAACTGCGTGAGGTAACCCAATATCGTGTTCGCAATGCCCTTAGGCATCAAATTCTGTACAAAATACGCCTCTAAGGAAGTACGAAACGTATTGAATAAAGGAAAAGCAGTAAAGATTGCCAACGCCACTGTCAAAATTGGAACCAGTGCCAGCACTGAGGTAAATGTTAAGCTGCCGGCTACTTGCGGCAGGCGCCCTTCGCGCAAGCGTTGCAAGGCAAAGAGAAAGAGGTTACGTAATTGTGTCCACGAAAGTCCGCGCATATCGATCTTTAAAAAATTACTAGCCGCTATTTTACTGAGAGAGTGACCATAAAGTCTCATATAATAATCATTATGAATACATCCAAGCTTACGATTCTCGTTTTATTTTATTCACGCCACGGTAATACCCGCAAAATGGCGGAATTTATTGCGCAAGGCATAGAAAGCGTGCCAGGTTGCGACGCTCGCCTAAGAACAGTGCCGGCAGTATCGGCAAATACGGAAGCAACCGAGTCAGACATCCCCGCCGAGGGAGCACCATACGTCGAACTATCGGATCTCAAGGAGTGCGCCGCGTTAGCACTGGGATCCCCTACTCGCTTTGGCAACATGGCGGCAGCGATGAAATATTTTTGGGATAGTACTGCTGCCGATTGGCTATCAGGTACTCTCGTCGGTAAGCCTGCCTGTGTTTTCACATCAACTGGCAGCATTCATGGCGGACAAGAATCCACCTTATTGTCGATGATGTTACCTTTACTTCATCACGGGATGTTGTTGATGGGTATCCCATACAGTGAGGCCGAATTAATGACCACCAGCACCGGCGGCAGCCCTTATGGTGCAACGCATTGGTCGGGATTGGACGGAAAGAATCAGATCTCCGACGACACCCGAAAACTTGCCATAGCATTAGGTAAACGGTTGGCAGAAACAGCTCAACGCCTGGCACAGCATCCATGATCACAGCACGTCAACAACAAACTCATTTTCTGGCCTGCATTCTGCTTGGTTTGCTCATCGCGCTATGTATTAGCTGGGAGATCTGGTTGGCACCTTTGCGTCCTGGTGGTTCGTGGATGGCGCTCAAAGTATTGCCACTATTTTTGCCTTTGCGCGGTGTGATGCGTAAAGACAATTACACCATGCAATGGACGTCAATGTTAATCTGGCTTTATTTTACTGAAGGCTGCGTCAGAGCATATAGCGATAAAGCCGGCGCTTCCGCGGCTTATGCGAGTTTAGAAGTATTTCTGTCGCTGTGCTATTTTGCTGCAATTCTGGTGTATTTGCGCCCCTTTAAACAAGCTGCAAAACAGCGCAAAATGCAAAATGGATGATTTTCTTCAACAGTGTCGTGCAGTCATTGGATCACAATACGTCCTCATTGACAACGCTGACCGCGAGCCCTATGAAACAGAATGGCGGCAACGTTATAGAGGTCAATCCCTCGCTGTGTTACGTCCCGCGTCGACTTCAGAAGTTGCAGATTTGGTGAAACTATGTCGCCAATTTAAAATCGGTATCGTGCCACAAGGCGGCAATACTGGATTGGTCATCGGTGGCGTTCCGGACAGCTCTGGCAATTCGGTCGTTTTATCTCTGTGCAGACTCAATAAAATACGTACTATTGATGCTGCCAATAACACCATCACTGTTGAAGCAGGTTGCATACTCAAGCAAGTACAGGAAGCGGCTGATGCAGGCCAACGACTCTTTCCACTTTCCTTAGCCTCAGAAGGAACTTGCACTATTGGTGGCAATCTATCAAGCAACGCTGGCGGCACGGCTGTGCTGCGTTATGGCAATACTCGTGAGCTTTGCCTGGGCTTGGAAGTGGTCAATGCAAATGGCGAGATCTGGGACGGATTAAGAGGGCTTCGCAAAGATAATACTGGCTACGATTTGCGCGATTTGTTTATTGGCGCCGAAGGTAGCTTAGGCATCATCACTGCTGCAGTGATGAAACTGTACCCTAAGCCAAAAGCAATTCAGACTGCGCTGGTAGCACTTTACTCGCCAAGTGCCGCCCTTGATTTACTCAACCTGAGTCGCGAAGAATTTGGGCCAGCATTGACTGGATTTGAACTCATTTCTGCCATCTGCGTGGAGCTGGTTCACAAACATTTTCCTGATATTCCACTACCGTTTTCGGACGCGTATCCGCATTACGTACTGCTTGAGATTTCCGATCATGAATCTGCGTCACATGCAGCGCAACTAACGGAAAGCGTTTTAGAACAGGCCTTAGAAAGTGGAATGATTGCTGACGCAGTGATTGCGGATTCCATGAGTCAGACAAACAATTTATGGAAGTTACGCGAAAATATTTCCATGGCACAGGCGGCAGAAGGTAAGAACATCAAACATGACATATCACTGCCAAGCTCTTGCATACCAGATTTTATGAAAACAACCGCACAACTTCTGGAAGGACATGTCAATGGCTGCAGACTTGTGTGTTTCGGACATATGGGAGATGGCAATCTGCATTACAATATTTCACCACCAGTTGGCGTAAGTGATCAGGATTTCATATCTAATCAAGAGGCAATTCATCGCTTGGTGCATGATCAGGTTCATGCTTATCATGGCTCCATCTCTGCGGAGCACGGTATAGGGTCATTGAAACGCGAGGAAATTCTACGCTATAAATCCAACGTCGAAATCCAAATGATGCATGCAATTAAATCAGCACTTGATCCTGATAACATCATGAACCCAGGGAAAATTTTATAAGGAGTGAATAATTATTTATGCGAATTTCTCATTTTCAGACCAGAGCAATTAAAACCCTCCGAAATACCTGCTTACCCCTTGCCTTATTTGTTCACAATGCGGCATTTGCCGACATTTATCAGTGCGACCAAAATGGGCAAATTCAGTATAGCCAATCGCCGTGCGCAGCAAACCAGAAACAACTGACACATACCTCGGTTACCACCGCCAACACACCATCGAAGGAAGCGCAGCAAGCAGCCAAAGACAGGTATCTACGCGAGAAAGCTGAATTAAATAAATTGGAACAGCAGAGAGTTAAAGAGCAAGAAAAACAAGAAAAAACGGCGGCAAAACAATTAGCCAAATCACAGCAACATAAGGCAGCATGCGACAAGGCACAACTGCATGTCAAATGGGCGAAAGAAGATGCCAGTGCGGCAGCACCGAGATCTGAAACGAAGGCAAAACTTAAACTTCAACGCGTCAAAGAAAAAGCTGCATTGGTGTGCGACGCGAAATAAAGCGCAATATACCGTTGATAAATCAGCGTTTAATCAATAAAAAAAGCCCGAAAAAATCGGGCTTTTTTATTAAATCTAGTGGCCTGCCCAGCAGGAATCGAACCTGCGACCCCGAGCTTAGAAGGCTCGTGCTCTATCCAACTGAGCTATGGACAGTTTTTTCTCACTCAGTTTGAGTAAGAAAACTGAAGGCTGAATACTACATGTTTACAGCGTCAGTTTCAAGAATAGACTGCTGTCTGAAAGCGATATCGGTTAATTTTTTTCGATACAAGCAACCAAACGACGCGCACTGGCACTAGCCAACTCACCATCGTCAGCCTCTACCATCACCCGCAACAATGGTTCAGTTCCGGAAGCACGTATCAATACGCGGCCACGACCAGAAAGTTCAGCCTCAACGTTTTCTTTTTCTTGCATCAAAAGATCATTTTTTTGCCAATCAAAACCGGGAGCAACGCGGACATTCAACAGCACCTGTGGGAACAAATGTAGCTTATCAAAACATCCATCCAAAGTTTTGCCACTGCGCCGCAGTGCCGATAAGACCTGCAATGCAGAGACAATACCATCGCCAGTAGAATGCTTGTCAAGGCATAACAAGTGACCAGAACCTTCTCCACCAAGTAACCAATCACGTTCACGCAATTGTTCCAGCACATAACGATCGCCGACCTTAGCACGTGCAAAACCCACACCCAAATCTTTTAAGGCTATCTCGACGGCCATATTTGTCATTAAGGTACCTACTACACCAGGTACGGGACCAATAGCGAGTCTGTCTAATACCATCAAATACAACAGTTGATCACCGTTATAAATTTTCCCATGACGATCAACCATGATCAGGCGATCTGCATCGCCATCGAGCGCAATACCCAGGTCAGCATGGTTAGCGCGAACCGCGATTGCGAGCGCATCAGGTGACGTTGCACCAACATTGTCGTTAATATTCATACCAGTGGGCGTATTGCCGATGGCAATCACTTCCGCACCAAGTTCGTGAAAGACATGTGGCGCAATATCGTACGCAGCACCGTGCGCGCAATCGACAACGATTTTAATGCCGTGCAAATCTAATTCCGATGGGAAGGTACTCTTACAAAATTCCACGTAACGACCATTCGCATCCCGTAGGCGCTGCGCCTTACCCAAATGATCCGAACCAACGCATTCCATAGGCATATCTAACTGCGCCTCAATAGCGAGTTCGACTTCATCTGGCAATTTATTACCCTGCGCTGAGAAAAATTTGATACCGTTATCGTAGTAAGGATTATGCGATGCCGAGATCACTACACCAGCTGACAAACGTAATGCCCGCGTGAGGTATGCTACGGCTGGCGTCGGCATAGGGCCGGACAACATGACGTCCACGCCTGCTGCCGCAAATCCGGCTTCCAGTGCAGCTTCTAACATATAACCAGAGATACGCGTATCTTTACCGATCAATACCGTCGGGCGCTTTTCGCCAGGAGGACCGGATTGTGCCAATACCTTTCCTGCGGCATAGCCTAAACGCATTACAAAGTCAGGAGTAATTGGAGCGACACCAACTTTGCCGCGAATACCATCAGTACCAAAATATTTTCTTGTCATTTTTAATGTCCAATTCTCTTTTTTCAAACGAGCATGGCTCGCCAAACTTTTAGCGCATCCACTGTTTCAGCAACATCATGGACACGCAAAATTTTTGCCCCCATGTTTGCAGCCGACAACGCAGCAGCGAGACTTCCAGCCAGTCGCTTTTCCGTCGCTCTACCGGTCAATTCACCGATCATGGTTTTTCTTGATAGACCGACCAATACCGGCAAGTCCAGTTCGCGCCCCATTTTGGGGAGATCTTTAAACAACGCGACATTATGCACCAAAGTTTTACCAAAACCAAAGCCCGGGTCGATACAGATGTTTTGTCGTGGCACACCAGCATTCAACAAATCCTGTACCCTGAAACTCAAGAATGCCCTCACGTCAGAAAGCACATCGGTATATGCGGGGGCTGATTGCATATTAACCGGCATATTTTGCATATGCATAACACACAAACCGACATCACTCTCTGCAACAGCGGCAATCGCCTCAGGCGAACGAAAACCCTGAATATCGTTGATCATATCAACACCAGCCAATATAGCTTCTCTCATCACCTCTGGCTTATAGGTATCAATCGACAAGGCCTTACCACAATCACGTAATGCAAAAATAAGCGGCATGACCCGTCGCAATTCTTCATCAAGAGGCAGAGGTTGGGAACCGGGACGACTGGACTCTCCGCCTATGTCAATGATATCGACACCATCTTCTATCATCTGTTCAGCACGAGACAACGCACTATCCAAATCGAAGAAGTTACCTCCATCAGAAAAGGAATCCGGCGTGATGTTTAAAATACCCATCACTAAAGGCTTACAATCATCGTTTCCCAAAGGAAAGCGATAACGCCCACATTGAAAATTTTCATTCATAAAAAAATAAAGGCGAGGATTTCTCCTCACCTTTTGTTAAAAACTTAGCTAAGACACATGAACAAATCAGGCAGGTGCAGTCGCGTTTGGAGACACGCCGCCGGAACTATTGTCCGATGAGGAACGACCCGTAGACTGACCCAGTTTTGGAGGTCGAGGCGAAACACCATTCATAATATCGTTCACCTGATCAGCATCAATGGTTTCCCAATCCAATAAGGCCTTGGTCATTGCTTCAACTTTATCGCGATTCTCTTCCAGCAGTCGGCGCGCAAGAGCATATTGTGTATCAAGGATTGAGCGAATTTCAGCATCAACTTTTTGCTGCGTTGCTTCAGAAATCGTTTTGGAAGCCATACCAAAATAACCTTCTTGCTGGTTATCTTCATAGACCATCACACCCATACTATCGGACATACCAAAACGTGTCACCATAGAACGAGCCAATTTGGTAGCACGAGAGAAATCGTTTGATGCGCCGGTCGACATTTGACCCACAAAAATTTCCTCCGCAATACGCCCACCAAACAGGATAGAGATTTCTTCCAACATTTTGTCTTTGTAGCCACTGATTTGATCATGCTCAGGCAACTGCCAGGTCAGACCAAGCGCAAAACCGCGTGGCATAATCGTCACCTTATGAACTGGATCTGCTTTAGGCATCAGCTTCGCAATGACCGCGTGGCCAGATTCATGGTAAGCGGTATTACGACGCTCTTCTTCACGCATGACCATGGATTTACGTTCAGGACCCATGAAGATTTTATCTTTCGCATCTTCAAAGTCCATCATTTCAACCAATCGCTTGTTACGGCGAGCTGCAAATAACGCAGCTTCATTGACCAGGTTCGCCAAATCTGCACCAGAGAAACCTGGCGTACCGCGGGCCAGAATATCGGCCTTGACGTCAGCAGAGATAGGTACTTTACGCATATGGACGTTCAAAATCTGCTCACGGCCACGAATATCTGGCAAGCCTACAGAGACCTGCCGATCAAAACGACCTGGACGCAACAAGGCTTTATCGAGCACGTCAGCGCGGTTTGTCGCAGCAATTACGATAACACCAGAATTCGCTTCAAAGCCGTCCATCTCCACCAGCATCTGATTCAGAGTTTGTTCGCGTTCGTCATTACCACCACCCATACCAGCACCACGGTGACGACCTACAGCATCAATCTCATCAATGAAGATGATACAAGGTGCATGTTTCTTGGCGTTTTCAAACATGTCACGCACACGTGATGCGCCGACACCCACAAACATTTCAACGAAATCGGAACCTGAAATAGTGAAAAACGGTACTTTGGCTTCGCCTGCAATTGCACGAGCAAGCAAAGTTTTACCTGTCCCAGGAGGACCAACCATCAGAACACCGCGAGGAATACGTCCGCCGAGTTTTTGGAACTTAGTTGGATCGCGCAAGAAATCAACAACTTCGGTCACTTCTTCTTTGGCCTCATCGCAACCAGCAACGTCAGCAAAAGTTACGTTGTTGTTAGCGTCATCAAGCATACGAGCTTTGGATTTACCAAATGAGAATGCACCACCCTTACCGCCACCTTGCATCTGGCGCATAAAGAAAATCCAGACGCCGATCAGCAAAAGCATCGGGAACCAGGAAATAAACACTTGCGATAAGAACGATTGCTCTTCAGCAGGCTTGCTATCAAACTTAATGCCATTAGCAACCAAGTCACCGACAAGCCCACGATCAAAGATGGTACCTTGCGACTTGATTTTTTTACCCTCAGTCGTTACGGCCATTACCGTACGAGTAGAATCATCAATTGTCACCTCTTTAATATGCTTCGCCTTGACTTCGTCCAAAAACTCGGAATAAGGCACAGGTGCCATTCCGGAGGTGCCTGCTTTACCTTCAAATTGCTTGAAAAGTGTGAAAAGCACCAAGGCAACAACTACCCATATGGCCGCTTTTGAAAACATATTATTCACGAGAACTCCTTGGGCGCAAGTTACGCCATTTGATACTGTAATCAGTCATTCTACCCCCAATAGGCAGAGCTTGCTAGACAGCATATGCTGGCAACATTGAGGATTATCAAGAGTAAAAATAAGGAACTTATTAAAATCGCACAATTACCAGCATTTTTGCACGCATTTCAGTTACTCAGGATGTTTTAAACCCTTGCCCAGCAAAAATATCTCAGAGGATTTATCTTTACTTGCCTTAGGCTTCTTATTCAGGACGACCTTGAATTCGTCCTTAAACATATCGACAATATTATTATAACTGGGTCCGTGGAAGCACTTCACCAATAATGAACCCGTTGGTTTCAGATGTGCTTTGGCAAAACTGACTGCCAATTCGATGATGTATTCCACTCTAGCCGAATCCACAGTCGCGTGCCCTGATAAATTGGGAGCCATATCTGATAAGACAAGATCGAGCTTACGACCAATCAGCTTTGACTCCAATTGATCCAAAACTTCGCTCTCACGAAAATCTCCTTGAATAAATTGAACGTCAGCGATTGGCTCCATAGGTAAAAGATCGAGCGCAAAAATTTCGCCATCAATCCCCCCACCCTCTTTACCAGCTAGCTTATTTCGGACATATTGGGACCAACTACCCGGTGTTGCGCCTAAATCGACGATAATCTGCCCCGAACGTATAAGTTTTTCAGCCTCATCAATCTCTTTTAGCTTGTAAACGGCACGCGCACGGTAGCCTTCTTTTTGTGCAAGTTTCACATAAGGATCATTTATATGATCGTGAACCCAATTTTGATTGAATTTATTCTTTGCCATTCGCGTAAAATACTGCTTTTAAAGGAAAACTATGCATTTCCTGACTGATTGATGTCAGGCAATGTATTTATCGTGCACCCTTTGGATGCACAAGGAAAAATTATGTTAAAACTTACACCCGCCGAAAGAAGCGAACTCAGATCTGAAGCTCATGCCTTGAAACCTATCGTCCTGATTGGCGAAGCAGGCCTCTCACCATCCGTCATTAAAGAAATTGACGCTGGCTTAAATGCCCACGGCTTAATAAAAGTCCGCGTATTCGGCGACGACCGTGAAGCACGTATCGCTATGTACGATACCATCTGCTCAGAACTGAAAGCAGCACCAGTACAGCACATCGGAAAACTTCTGGTCATCTATCGCCCAAAAGTGGAAGGTACCAAAGAAACCAAGCTTGTCAAAAAAGGCCGCGGCCTACGCGAAGTTACTATCGTCAAGCCTAGTCCAAGCGGCACCAAAAAGCCAACCGTATCCAAGGTCATGGTAAAGGGTAACGAACGTGTTACGCAAGGCGGCAACGTTAAACGTGCAAAACCGCGTCAGACTAGTGCAAAAAAATCAGCTTTAGGAAATTCCTGAGCTTTAGCAGGTTGATTCAGTACAAAACGACATAGACCTGCACTGTAACACTACCCGACCATTAAATTGGTCGGGAGTTAAAATTAACTTTACGCACCCTGCACAAGCAAGGGCAATTCATGATGATTTTATAAAAATCATCATGAAAGAATCACAAATTACGTAGCCTCAGACGTAAAGTACGTCCAATACTTCATACTCACGAATACCGGCTGGCGCTTGCACACCGACCACATCACCAGCATATTTGCCGATCAAAGCGCGGGCAATGGGCGATGTAATTGATACTTTACTTAATTTAATATCAGCCTCATCCTCACCGACGATCTGGTAGCTGACTTTTTGCGAGGTTTCTAAATCTTCAAGGTGTACAGTCGAGCCAAATACAACGCGCCCCTCGGCATCGAGCGTCGTAGGATCGATAATTTGTGCAGAACCCAGCTTACCTTCCAATTCAGCAATACGACCTTCAATAAATGCCTGGCGTTCTTTGGCAGCATCGTATTCGGCATTTTCAGATAAATCACCTTGAGCACGCGCCTCAGCGATTGCATTAATCACATCTGGGCGTTCTTTAGTTTTTAAATTGTGTAATTCTTTTTTTAACAATTCTGCACCAAATTTGGTGATAGGTACTGTACTCATTTCATTCGCACTCATAAAAGTCAGGGCTTACGCAAACCGTCATATCACACCATCGCGATGAAAACAGCGCAACACTGTAACTTGAACAAACGCCGTAAAGGCAATTTACATAAGACCTAAAAGTAAAAATACAGAGGCCGCATTCGACATCAGTTGTCTGATGCCTTTTGCAACCTCTGTATCAAAGATGCAATACCAGCAAATTTTCATTCGCTGACACTGTGTTTTTTATCAGTTTAAGGTTTTATGTAGCCCTTGTAAATCATAAACACTTAATTCGTTCAAATGACGCATACCTTCAACCGCTGCTTCAGCACCAGCGATAGTCGTAAACGTCGTTGCGCGAGCGATCAGTGCCGATGTACGAATCGTGCGCGAGTCGACGATTGCGTTACGCTTTTCTTCCACCGTATTGATCACCAGAGCAATTTCATTGTTTTTGATCATATCAACCACATGTGGACGGCCTTCAACAACCTTGTTGACGATGGTCACAGGAACACCAGCTGCAGAGATCGCCGCTGCGGTACCGCGAGTTGCAACCACGGTGAAGCCCAACTCAACCAGATCCTTTGCCACTTTAACGGCACGTGGCTTGTCACTGTTTTTGATACTGAGGAAGACTTTGCCCGAAGTTGGCAATTTCACACCAGCACCTAATTGAGACTTAACGAAAGCTTCGCCAAAAGTTTTGCCAACACCCATGACTTCGCCGGTCGATTTCATCTCAGGTCCGAGAATCGTATCAACTCCAGGGAACTTCACAAATGGGAATACCGCTTCTTTCACGCTGAAGTAAGGTGGCACCACTTCTGCGCCGATACCTTGCGAATCAAGCGACTGACCTACCATGCAACGTGCGGCGATCTTCGCCAGTTGCAAACCAGTTGCTTTCGACACGTAAGGAACAGTGCGAGAAGCACGTGGATTGACCTCCAACACGAACACCACGTCTTTACCATCTTGCTGCTGAATCGCGAACTGCACGTTCATCAAACCAACGACATTCAAGCCTTTTGCCATCAAAGCAGTCTGACGCTTCAGTTCAGCGATCGTTTCTTGTGACAATGAATATGGCGGCAATGAACATGCAGAGTCACCAGAGTGTACGCCAGCTTGCTCAATATGCTCCATCACACCGCCGATGAAAGTGCGCTGACCGTCAGACAAGCAATCAACGTCAACTTCGATTGCATCGTTCAGGAAGCGATCCAGCAATACTGGTGAGTCATGAGAAACTTTAACTGCTTCGCGCATGTAACGCTCAAGATCACGTTGCTCATGCACGATTTCCATCGCACGACCACCAAGTACGTAAGATGGACGAACCACCAATGGGTAACCAATTTCTTGCGCTAATACCAAAGCATCTGCCTCAGTACGTGCTGTACGATTTGGTGGTTGACGCAAGCCTAAGTCTTGCAACATTTTTTGGAAACGTTCACGATCTTCAGCTGCATCAATCATGTCTGGCGATGTCCCAACGATAGGCACACCATTCGCCTCAAGATCCAGCGCCAATTTCAAAGGTGTCTGACCACCGTACTGAACGATCACACCGACTGGCTTTTCTTTGTCGACGATTTCCAATACATCTTCCAATGTCAGTGGCTCAAAGTACAAACGATCTGAGGTGTCGTAGTCAGTAGAAACAGTTTCCGGATTGCAGTTGACCATAATGGTTTCGTAACCATCTTCGCGCATCGCAAATGCCGCATGAACGCAACAATAATCGAACTCAATACCCTGACCAATACGGTTTGGACCGCCGCCCAATACCATGATCTTTTTCTTATCCGTCGGCTGTGATTCGCACTCTTCTTCATAAGTGGAATACATGTAGGCCGTGTTCGTCGCGAACTCACCAGCACACGTATCGACGCGTTTGTACACTGGGCGAACGTTCAGGCTTCTGCGCAGATCGCGAATGACGGTGTCGGTAGTCCGCAATAATTTAGCCAGACGACGATCAGAGAAACCTTTTTGCTTGAGCTTCAACATCATGTCTTTATCGATGCTTGATAACTCTTGCTCATCCAACCAAAGTTCGATATCAACGATGTCTTTGATCTGCACCAGGAACCATGGATCGATATGCGTTAATTGATGCACTTCTTCCAAAGTAAAGCCTTGTGCAAACGCATCGCCAACGTACCAGATACGATCTGGACCTGGCTCGCCCAATTCTTTTTCCAGTGTTTGACGATCCTGCGTTTTTTCATTCATGCCATCAACACCGACTTCCAGTCCCCGCAGGGCTTTTTGGAAGGACTCCTGGAAAGTGCGGCCAATCGCCATCACTTCGCCAACGGATTTCATTTGCGTCGTCAAACGGTTATCTGCTTGCGGGAATTTTTCGAACGCGAAACGAGGAATTTTGGTTACAACATAATCGATCGATGGCTCAAAAGATGCTGGCGTTGCGCCGCCAGTGATTTCGTTACGTAATTCATCGAGCGTAAAGCCCACCGCTAACTTGGCAGCGATCTTCGCAATCGGGAAACCAGTTGCTTTGGATGCCAGCGCGGATGAACGCGATACGCGTGGATTCATCTCGATGACGATCATACGACCATCAGCCGGGTTCACCGAGAACTGTACGTTAGAGCCGCCAGTATCAACACCGATTTCACGCAAGACCGCCAAAGAGGCGTTACGCATGATTTGGTATTCTTTGTCTGTCAGCGTCTGCGCTGGAGCAACGGTAATCGAGTCACCAGTATGCACGCCCATCGGGTCTAAGTTTTCGATAGAACAAACGATGATGCAGTTGTCGGCTTTATCGCGCACCACTTCCATCTCGTATTCTTTCCAACCAATCAACGACTCTTCAATCAGTAATTCGTTGGTTGGAGATGCTTCCAAACCGCGTTTGCAGATGGTTTCGAATTCTTCTGGGTTGTATGCGATACCACCACCAGTACCACCCATCGTAAATGATGGGCGAATAATAACCGGGAAGCCCACGTCTTTCTGCACCACCCACGCCTCATCCATTGAATGAGCCACGCCGGAACGTGCGGAACCGAGACCAATTTTGGTCATCGCGTTTTTGAATTTCAGACGATCTTCGGCTTTATCGATCGCTTCAGGTGAGGCGCCAATGAGTTCGCAATCATACTTCGTCAACACGCCATTGCGATGCAGATCCAGTGCGCAATTGAGCGCAGTCTGACCACCCATCGTCGGCAAGATGGCATCTGGCCGCTCTTTGTCGATGATGCGCTCAACAACTTGCCATGTGATTGGCTCGATGTAAGTGACATCAGCCATTTCCGGATCCGTCATGATGGTGGCCGGATTACTATTGACCAGAATGACGCGATAGCCCTCTTCACGCAAAGCTTTGCAAGCCTGCGCACCAGAGTAATCGAACTCACACGCCTGACCAATGATGATAGGACCAGCGCCGATAATTAAGATGCTTTTTATGTCGGTACGTTTTGGCATTTTTATTATTCTCCTGTTTTAGCCTGTGATTTCGCTGCACTCATCAGCGCCGTAAAGCGATCAAACAAGTACGCAATATCATGCGGGCCTGGTGATGCTTCAGGATGGCCTTGGAAGCAGAACGCTGGTTTATCAGTACGAGCAAATCCTTGCAAAGAGCCATCAAACAAAGACACATGTGTCACACGGCAGTTTGCTGGCAAGGAAGCGGCATCAACAGCAAAGCCGTGATTCTGCGATGTGATCAACACTTGCTTGGTATCCAGATCTTGCACAGGATGATTTGCGCCATGGTGACCAAATTTCATTTTCAGTGTTTTGGCACCTGATGCCAACGCCATGATTTGATGTCCAAGGCAAATGCCAAACGTTGGAATACCTTTTTCGATCAACTCTTTCGCGGCAGCGATCGCGTAATCACATGGCTCCGGATCACCAGGGCCATTCGATAAGAACACGCCGTCAGGATTTAACGCCAGCACGTCCGCCGCGCTGGATTGCGCAGGCAGTACGGTGACTTTGCAACCACGCTCGGCCAGCATGCGCAAGATGTTACGCTTCACACCAAAGTCAAACGCAACCACGTGAAACTGTGGATTAGACAACTGACCGTAGCCCTGACCTAACACCCATTCTGCCTCAGTCCATTCGTAAGCTTGTTTGGACGATACAACTTTCGCTAAATCCATACCGGACAAGCCTGGGAACGTTTTCGCCAAAGCAATTGCCTGCTCAGCATCTTTACCAACTAAAATCGCACCGCCCTGAGCACCTTTTTCACGCAATATACGTGTCAATTTGCGGGTATCAATACCAGCAATTGCAACGATGTTTTGGGAAGTGAGATAGTCAGAGAGGGATTGTTCGGAGCGGAAATTGGAGACCAGCATTGGCAAATCTTTGATGATTAAACCTGCTGCATGAATTTTTTCAGACTCAACGTCTTCAGAATTAATGCCGGTATTACCAATATGCGGGTAAGTCAGCGTTACGATTTGAGAACTATAACTAGGATCAGTCAGAATTTCCTGATAGCCTGTCATGGAAGTATTAAAAACAACTTCACCAACTGTATGACCGGCAGCACCGATAGAATAGCCAGTAAATATTGTTCCATCGGCGAGAGCTAAAATAGCGGTACTCTGACCGGAACGAAGAAGGGACTGCGGAATGGGCAGCAAGGGCAACTCCTGTATTGTTACCGCCGCTGCGACGCCCCAAGCTGTCGTTTTTCACACAAGCCGAACGGATGCCGGGCGACCTGAAAAAAGATGATGGAGCGATGTGGAATTGGGTAGGCGCTACGGCGAGATTTCGAATTAGTTAAACCCTCGAATTATAGCCCAAAAACCTCTATCAAGCAATCAAAAACAGGTCAAAATCAGAGCCAAATTAAAACACCGATCTCGCGCCAGATCGAAGCACGCACCACACCCACGAGTGAGCAACGACCATCAATAATCAACCCACCCCCAATTCAACCTACCAATCTCAGAGTCCTAAAGCGGCGATACCAGCTTTCGCAATTTGAGCATCTTCTGCAGACTTCACACCAGACACACCAACAGCGCCGACACAATAACCATCCACCATGACTGGTACACCGCCCTCAAGCATACCTTCAATCAATGGCGCACTTAAAAATGAATAGCGACCATTATTGATAATATCTTCATAAATCTTTGATTCGCGTTTGCCAAGCGCGGCAGTAGTTGCTTTCGCTGGGGCGATATGCGCAGAAATTGGTGCCACACCATCCAAACGCTGCAACCACATCAAGTGACCGCCATCATCCACAATAGCAATAACAACAGCCCAGTTATTTGCAAGCGCTTCAGCCTCAGCTGCTGCCGCAATCTTTTTTACATCTTCGAGGGTAAGTACTGGTTTGGTTTGCATCATTATCTCCCTTTTTAACAGTGCGGCGATTGTACGCGATGGTCAAAAGCTTGAGTGTAAAAAGTGTTTTAATTAAAATAAATTACTTTAAATCTATATGTTTAGACAAAGCTTATTTAACCTAAAGGTTTACATTGTTTAAAACTTCGCTTAAAGTGAAGCGGTTTTATTTCCTGAGTGCAAAGATGCTAACAAACGTTTCCCGAATGAAAAGAAATGCTAAATTAGTCCTTATTGCGGCCATTTTCCAGGTGGCCACCAGCACCCAGGCATGGGCAAACGACAACCCATTTCCAGAGTCCTCTACCGCCTACACCAAATTACAAGAAATCAGACAACGTGCCTCCGATTTAACAGTGAAGGCAATGGATTTCATGGGTATACGCTACAAACGCGGTGGAAACACGCCAGAAAACGGCCTCGACTGCAGCGGTTTTGTGCGGCTTGTATTCAAGGATGCTGTAGGGGAAAATTTACCACGCACTGCTGCTGAAATCAGCCGGGTTGGGGAAAATGTTGATCAGAAAGATCTGCAACCTGGCGATCTGGTATTTTACAACACGCTCAAGCGCGGATTTTCACATGTCGGAATTTATCTCGGCGACAATAAATTTATCCATTCACCTTCGGCAGGTGGACAAGTTCGAGTTGAAAGCATGGATCTCGCTTACTGGAAAAAGCGTTTTAACGGTGCGCGCCGGATTAATGAGGATGCGAGCAAACAGTAAATCCCTTTAAGCAATCAAATCTATCTATTGGGGGAATGCAAACATTCTCCCCTTACCTGCATCAAACCAGCACAGTATTGACTCAACTCTCAGCGCTCCTGCATCGCTTTCAACTTTTGCTTCAATTCAGGAATGACAGCCATTGCTGCACGCTCACCCGCCAATATTGCTAAATTTCTTCCGGCAAAATCACTCCCCTTCATATTAGACAATTCTGGCCGTATCACTACGTCTGCCTGCTTAAGCTCATATTGATTGATACTCTGACCCATAATAGTCACAGTCTGCAGCAGAATATCTATAGTGCTATTCCCATTTTGCCCTTCTGGTTGCTGAGAAATATTCACTGCGATCACCAAATCCGCGCCCATCTCACGCGCAAAGCGCACTGGCACAGGCGCGACCAATCCACCATCTACATATTGTCTGCCACTGATGGTAACCGGTTGAAAAACGGCGGGCACGGCTGAAGAGGCGCGTACCGCCGCTCCCGTATTCCCACGCTGAAATAAGACTGCCTTACCAGTAGACAAATCTGTTGCGACTGCGCCGAATGGCTTTTTCAACTTTTCTATGGCGACCTGACCAACCATACGATTGACATACGCCTGCAACGCATCGCCCTTTAAAACACCACTTGATTTAGCGAACATAGGCAAAGACCAGTCGGAAATCGTCGCCTCATCCATTTCTAATGCCATCTTTTGCAAAGCAAAACCATTGTTTCCCGCGGCATACATAGAACCAACCACACTTCCGGCACTCGTTCCGACAATAATATCAGGATAAATTCCTTGCGATTCTAGTGCCTTGATCACGCCTATGTGCGCAAATCCACGAGCCGCACCACCACCCAATGCCAGACCAACTCTTACTGCCTTCGGAGCTTTTACTGTCGTCGCCACTGGCATAACTGGAGCAGTAACCTGCTCGGGCGCTGTAGCACAAGCACTAACGACAAGCAAAAATGCACAAGCTGACAAGCGAGCGGGTACCTTGAGCGGCGAAAAAATCGCCAATATTTGTTGATGAAGGTCTCTAATTCGCGACGCAAATAAATGCCCGCATGAAGATTTTAAACAATCGAATTTGCGACTTAAGGTGCGACTACGAAACATAAATTTACCGTAAAAAAAGAAAATTCTGAAAATTTAACCGACAAGGACTGATGCCGGATTATAGAGGCGAACACAAGGAAGTGTTGGAGAAAAAGCAGGCGCTTTGAAATACTTTTAAATAATAATATTTATGCTATTTGAGGGCAGTTTTTGAAATTTAATAAATCATTTAAACTTTTTTTACATTTCTTTCTATTATCAAAAATAACTTATTTTTTGTCATCAAGCGGAAATATTAGATACAGATAATTGCTCAGCTTTCATGTATTCGAAGCAATTTATTTCCAAAAAATTATTTTAACTTAATGCGCAAACGATTGCGTACCTACTAAAAGAGAAAATATGAAGAACACCACGTGGTTGCCATCACTTACCGTTCTAGCCCTCACCGCTTGCGGAAGCAGCACCCCCTCCCCGCAAATTCCAGAAGGCACCACGTTAAAAGTGGCGCTTTTGGAAACAACGGATTTGCACCAAAATGTACTTAGCTATGACTACTATGGTTTGAAGCCAGATACAACACTGGGCCTGGAAAGAACCTCCACGTTGATCAGTGGCGCGCGCACAGAAAACCCAAACAATGTTTTATTGGATGATGGCGACGTTATTCAAGGTACTTTGTTGGGTGATTATCAAGCTGTAGCGTCGCCAGTACCTTGCAGTGGCACCATGGCAATTCATAAAGTCATGAACGCATTGAAATACGATGGCGGTGGCGTTGGAAATCACGAATTCAATTATGGCTTAAATTTCCTGGGTCAGATTACCAACACCAACTTCGGCATTACAGGCATCACAGCACCAAACAACTGTGGTGCACCTACTTATCCAATCGTACTCGCTAACGTTGTTAATGCAACAACACAAGCGCCGATTTTCAATCCTTACTCCATTATTCCTAAAAAATTCAGTGCGACTGCCCCTGACGGCACATCCATCAATGTCACTTTAAATGTAGGCATTATGGGTTTTGTACCGCCACAAGTGATGGATTGGGATCAGAAAAATCTGGCTGGCAAAGTTTCGGTGAATGGCGTCGTAGAAACAGCAACCAAATACGTACCAGAAATACGTTCAAAGGGTGCTGACCTGGTCGTAGCATTGTCCCACGGTGGACTGGATGCATCTCCATACAGCCCAAAAATGGAAAATGGTAGCTTGTACCTGAGTACAGTTCCAGGTATTGATGCCTTGATGCTCGGTCATTCCCACTTGATATTCCCTTTGCAAAAAGAAGCGCCAGTAGATCCAACAAAACCATTTAAAATCGATGCATCTCTGGCAAACTTACCAGGTGTTGATACGGTAAAGGGCTTGGTCAACGGCGTTCCTGCAGTAATGGCTCAAAGCTGGGGTCGTCGTCTTGGGATTATTCAAATGGTCTTGAAATATCAAGGCGGCAAATGGGTAGTTCAGAAGGACCAAACCAATGTTGAAGCACGAGGATTCACCTACACAGACGGAAAAACCAATGTTGATGCCGACCCGAGTATCGCACCACTGGTCGACACTGAACACAAAGCGACCATGGCATACGCTGCCCAACCTTTAGGAACAACCACTGATTTTGAAATGTCTGCCTACTTTGCTTTGGTTGGTGACGTGAGTGCAATTCAGATCGTGAATCAGGCACAAATTAACTACGTGCAGAACTTCATCAATAACTCGACTGATCCAACGATTGCCAGCTACAAGTCAATTCCTGTTATTTCTTGCAGTGCACCGTTCAAGGCAGGACGCAATGGACCTACTGATTTCACTGACGTAGCTCCTACCGCAACACCAGCAAATCCATTTGGCCTGCAAGTTCGCAATCCTGGCGATTTGTATTTGTACGGTAATAACAACTTGCAAGCGGTGAAAATTCAAGGTTCAGATCTGAAAAACTGGTTAGAAAAATCTGCCAGCCAATTCGCGCAAATCAATCCTGCTTTGACGACAGAACAAGATCTGGTTCCTTCTTACAGTACTATTTACAACTACGATGTATTCTATGCACCAAATAATGCATTGACTTATCAGATCGACGTAACGCAGCCAGTAGGAAGCCGCATTGTTAACTTGACATACTTAGGAAAACCAGTCGCTCCAACTGATAATTTCATCGTTGCTACGAATGATTATCGTGCAGCTGGCGGCGGTAACTTCCCAGGCATCGACGGTAGCAAAACGATTATCAAGTCACCGGATGCGAATCAAGCTGTGGTCAGCAAATACATCAGCGGCCTCGGCAAAATGACTTCGACTATTAATGGTACTGGTCAAAGCTGGAGCTTCGTAAAAACAACAACGCAAGGTCCGGTTATTTTGCGCTCAGTGACTGGTAAATTGCCAGTAGCAAAAGCTGTAGGATTGGCTCGTGTCGTTGCAGAAGGTTCCGCCTTAGATCCAAACGGCTATGCCAAATATCAGATTGATCTGAGTAAGTAAGCAATACTAAGCTCACAATCTACATAAAGCGTAGTTACGGCGTGCTCTTGTTACTTAAGGAGCACGCTTCATATTTTCGATAAATGATGATGCAAACAATTTTTCGCTTAACAACTGCAGCGCTGATCGCACTTTTATTTAGCGCATGCAGCCCGCATATCAAACAAAATCCCAGTTCAGCCGAAATTGAATCAATGGGAATGACAGCACTGCATGGCCAACAAAGCGAAGCTTTCGTAGCCCTCAAAACCTGGGCGCAGCAAGGTAATGTGGTCGCACAACGAGAATTAGCCTATGCACTATCGGTCAATACAGACAAACAAAACGAAGCGGCAAACTGGCTTAAAAAAGCAGCTGAAGGTGGTGATAGTGATGCCCAATTCAACTATGCGGAAGCAAATTACAAATCCAGATTAGGCTTAAAACAAAACTATCCCGAGGCTTGGAAGTGGTATGAAGCCGCCTCAGGTAAAAAAAATGATAAAGCAACATTTATGTTGTCACGCATGAGTAAATACGGTGAAGGTGTACCGAAAAATATAGAACAATCGGTTCATTGGTTGCAAGTCGCCAGCGAACAAGGTAATGCTCAAGCAATGTTTCTACTCTCCAATGCATACGCCGATGGCGACGGAATAAAGAAAGATCCTATCCTCGCTCATCATTGGTTAGAACTCTCCGCGGAAGGAGATTTCCCGGCGGCGATTCAGACATTAGCGATGGAATTGGACGGCAAACCAGATGCTAAAGAACAAGACAAACAACGTGCGCGCCATTTACTCAAAGAAGCAAATGACGAACGCAAGATGCGCTGGAATCAATATCAATAATTACGCCACGCCAATCTAATAATCTGATCATCTGATGAAAAATTGGCACCTGATTTCAAAACCATTCAATCCTATCCACAACGAAATTAAATTTAGATCTGGCGTTTTTCAAATCGAAGCAAACCTCAGTGCTATTTCAAACGTTTATGCATACGCCGCAAATTTAACCACACAGCAACAGCAATCACAGGAATTAACAATCCCGTGACCAGTTCTGGATTAAGTGCAACACCAATCGCTTTCAACCCTTTGCCAACATAGAGCACCAGTCCTGCCAGATAATAACTAATTGCCGCGACAGATAAGCCCTCAACCGCTTGCTGCAGCCTTAACTGTTGGGCAGCACGCGAATTTAAACTTTGCAATATTCTCCGGTTTTGCTGCTCTTGAACAATCCCAACCCGGGTACGCAATAAATCATTAGTATGGGCAATTCTTGCCGCTAATGCCTCTTGTCTGCGAACGACAGACTCGCATGTTTGCATTGCAGGAGCAAGGCGCCTGTCCATAAACTCCTCAATGGTCGGAATGCCTTCAATCCTGATTTCCCTCAACTCATCAATGCGTGCTTTGACAAGGCTAAAATATGCTTTAGAAGCAGAAAAACGGTAGCTATTATCCAATGCCAATTTTTCGAGCCTGGCTGCAAGTGCTATGATTTGGCGCAACACATCCTGCTCTGCATCCGTATCTGATAGTGCAGTAAGACCATCGTCACCACCTCGCAAAACCATATCAGAAGTAAGCTTTGCCAATTCAGTTTCTATGCTGTTTAACACTGGCACTGCCGATTGCGCCTGAGGCAGCCCGAGCAAGGCCATCATCCTGTAAGTTTCAATTTCTAGAATTCTTTGTACGATACGACCCGGCTGCTGCTCAAGAAAACCAAAATCCTTGACAATAAAGCGACTAAAGCCATCCGCTTTTATTAAAAAATCGGTCCAGACTTCACCACGAGAAATGACTTCACTGCCGACTAGCAAAGCGCCATCAAATACACCTCGCATCGAAGCGACATCTCCGCGACCATATAATTGGGCAGGCAATAAAGCGACGTGTGCAGCGACCATTACCCTACCGTTCAGTGCTGACAACCATTGTTGTGGCACATATCGTAAAGAATTTTTTTCAAACCCATTTGCGCCAAAACCCGACTTACTCGTAGCATGAAGGCTGTCACCGTCGTTATCCAAAAAAGAATAAGTTGCGAACTCTGTATGACATTCCCATTTCAATCTGAATTGCCCAAAATCATGGAAAAAATATTTTGCCTCCACACCCGGACTAGCCACACCGAAGAATTGGCAAAAATCGGCCAATATCATCAATTGCGTTTGAGTATTGTCACCAGCAATTTTGGCGTCATGACGCGCAAAAACTGCAATATGCGTCAACATTTCTGGCGACTGCAAACGTAAAGAGGGACGGGAATGAACCTCAGCTGCAAGAGGGATGCGCAAAGGGTGATTGATTAGCGTCGAGTTAAGCATCATAGCGGTTACCAAAAATAAATATCATTCACGACAAGATGCACCAAACAAGCGACATCCCAATGACAATAAGCATCTGAGTTCCAGAAGCTATCTCAGACATTAAAACAAGGTAGTTCGTTTAATTACCCCGGATAGATCACGTCAAGTATCGTCAGCTCATCTACACCATTAGGCGTCTTAAGGATCACAGTATCGCCAATCCTACTCTTGGTCAGTGCTCTGGCGACCGGTGCAACCCAACTAATCTTACCCTGCAAAGGATCAAATTCATCCACACCTACGATAGTGATCGTCACCTCCTCGCCAGCAAGGTTCTCATAAACCACGGTAGCGCCAAAAAACACCTGATCAGAACCGTGATGGATACGAGGATCGACAACCTCAGCAATATCAAGCCGTTTACTCAAAAACCGGATACGCCGATCAATTTCTCTCAAACGCCTTTTACCATAGATATAATCACCATTTTCTGAACGATCACCGTTGGATGCTGCCCACGAGACGATATTGACGACCTCTGGACGATCAACATCAATCAAGCGCAGAAATTCATCCTTCATGGATTGATGACCTTGAGGCGTCATATAGTTTTTTGCCCCGGCAGGTATCGCCGGCGCAGAAACATCATCCTCATCGTCCGACTCTGATTCTTTAACAAACGCTTTGCTCATTTTTTACATTCTATTCAAGCAGATCAAATAAATTAGCATCTTCTCACCGTATCGAGAGTATCCCTTATAAAATAATGTCCTTTGAGCTTCACATCTACAACGGGCAGCAATCATAGCAAAAACAGCTAAGAGCGCAGATTTGTAGACCGTTGCGCAAGAAAAATAGATGCCGGAGAATGTTCTTGCAATGAGGCAAGCCCATTTAAAAATCGATTTTTGCTACATCTTAAAAAGATCAGCATGAATCGGAATTAATCGGCATCAATCAAAGGATATTCAAGATATAGTGCTTATACGTATTGTATGCGACAGTACTGATATGACATAGAAATGGAATTTGCATGGCGGAATTTTCTTCGATCAAACTCATTGTGGTTGACGACCATACAGTAGTAAGAGAAGGTATTAAAAGTATTATCAGCACTACGCCGGATATCGGCGTAGTGGCCGAAGCGGCATCGGGTTACGATGCTATCCGTCTGTCACGACAGCATGAATATAAAGTGATGTTGCTTGACATCGCCTTAGGTGACAAAAACGGCATCGAAGTGTTAAAACAGATCAAAACCGAAAAGCCTGAAGTTCAAGTCTTAATGTTTTCAGTTTATCGTGAAGATCAATATGCGATTCGCTCACTTAAAGCAGGCGCTTCAGGTTATCTGAACAAACAGTGCAGCAAAGAAGATCTTGTCAATGCAATTCGCCAGGTCGCAGGTGGACTGAAATACATTAGCCCGCAATTAGCACAGGAATTGGCTAACAATCTGAATCAGGAACATGAAGACGCATTGCACAAAACCTTATCTGATCGTGAATTTCAAACGCTGACCATGATTGCCTCAGGGAAATCAGTGAGCGATATTGCAAAGGATTTGTCGTTATCAGTCAAAACTATCAGCGAATACCGCTCAAGAATTCTTTTAAAGATGAAATTACGTCACAACGCAGAGCTGACTCATTACGCAATTAAGAATCAACTGGTAGACTAGATGATATCAACCTTAGCTGGCAAGGCATATGTCAAACAAATCGAATAACCCGCAGCCCAAAAGTCCTACTGATATTGCTCGTGAAACCTTTCGTCAACTTGCAATACAGCGGGTTGCACCAACACCTGATGCATACCAGAAACTTTACAATGAAATCGCGGGAATCACGACTGCCAGTCCAAATGCTAGTTCAACGCAAAAAATAGATGAGCCAGTTGCAGCAGAGCCATCAGCAGCAGAAAACTTGCTGTCTAGCTTCGCGACAAGCCTGCAAAACTCCAAAGGAGAACTTTCAACCTTTGGGTATCGCTTTAGTCGCGCTGCAAAAAGTGGCAATTGGGAAGAATACAGCAAAACGTTGGAGCTTTTAACCGAGCACATTACCGCCCCGCCGCCACCCGTAGCGCCCACATCAAAGACAATAAGTCTGGTAGATCCAATACCGGCGCTGCCAAGCAATAGCGTTTCTATCCCTCTAGTTGATTTACCCCCTGTCGATGACCCACGTCAAAAATTACTCAAGGATCTTCTCTACCGGACTTTATCTCTCGCGCTATGCGCTGTGCTAAAGCCGACCTCACCTGCTCTTGCTAGTGAGTCCGAGGCACTAGGGATGGCAGTTAAAGAAGCTGAATCTGAGAGTTCACTTAATCTATTGGCGTCGCGCCTTAAACAGTTGTGCTTTCAAATCGAACTGCAAAGCGGTGATAGTGCGGAACAACAAGAGTTGCTCTTGCGACTATTTCATTTGCTGTTGTCCAATATTCACGATCTGCTCGACAATGACAATTGGCTACGTGGTCAAATTGAGGTCGTACAAAATTTAATCGCAGGCCCTATCGACCACCGGGCATTGCAAGAAGCGACACGCAGCCTTAAAGAAGTTATCTTCAAACAAGGTGCGCTGAAAAACACCCTGGTTGAATCGAAAAATTCAGTCAAAAATATGATGACGGCATTCGTAGACAGACTCAATGCCATGGTTGACAGCACCGATACGTATCAACACAAAATGGATGACTACGCGGCTGAAATCAGCACTGCAAAAGATACAAGTCAGGTAAGCCGCATCATTAGCAATATCCTCGAAGAAACACGCACTGTTCAATCTGAGGCTGTCAGATCACGTGACATCATCGTTGCGGCACAAAAAGAAGTCATCGAGGCCGAAATCAAGATTAAAGATCTTGAAAACAAACTTGCTCATATGAGTGAATTAGTCCGTGAAGATCAATTGACAGGCAGTCTGAACCGCCGCGGTATGGATGATATTTTTGAACGCGAAGCAGATCGCGCTGATCGTCGTAATACGCCGCTATGCGTCGCTCTATTGGATCTGGATAATTTCAAAAAACTAAATGATACGCATGGACATGCAGCCGGTGACGAGGCCTTGATACATCTGGTACGCATCGTCAAGCAAACCCTCCGCTCTATCGACGTGATTGCACGCTATGGTGGCGAAGAATTTGTCATTATCATGCCTGAAACGCAGATAGAAGAAGCATCACAAGCGATGGTAAGAGTCCAACGTGAATTGACTAAACATTTCTTTACCGCTGACGAGAAGCGATTATTCATCACTTTCAGCGCCGGTGTTGCACTGCGCTTGCCACGTGAGACACAAGAAGCCTTGATCAAACGGGCAGACAAAGCAATGTATTCAGCGAAACAGTCAGGGAAAAATCGGGTTGTGATGGCAGATTAACGTCTAGAGCATCCCAAAACGCCTCTTATGTTCAGAAACGAAAAAAATCAGCCAGTATGTCACGCTGATCTTTTTTAAAGACCAATTCACCACCATCTTTTTGGAAAACAAGCGAATTAGCTTGCGTATCTCTGCTAATAACACTCACACCCTGTGAAATAACACTACGATCAGCAACTTTACAATCACCGATAATCGCAGAGTTAGGGTACATAATCACTCCCTCACCCAATATCGGTGCGGCACCGTGGTTTTTACCTACCGTCGAATTTTGATAAAGAACCAGATAATTCCCATAGGTAGCTTTAGCTAATACAATCCCTACAGAATGCCCGATAAAGAAAACCGGCGGCATTTCAATCTCATAAAAAAGGTCGATACCGTTGAGCGCTTTGTTTAGGTAAAACAACTTTGTGCAAATATCTGGCTGATGTTCGTTTCTGTGAATACTGTTGCTTAAAAAATATAAAAACATGCAGTATTGAGTGGAATGCAAATAATTAAATGTATCCGGAGTCCACATTTTTACCCGATTGATACAATTACCCGTCCTCACGAGTGCTTCATCAATATACTTCTCTAAAACATCACGGCCATTTTTTCCATCCGGGAAAAAGGAACTAAGTTGATTCTCAAGGTAACGTAATAATCCACTCCTCCCAAGATGAACGATATCCATTATTCACTCCGATAAATCATATACACCAACGCAGCGTCGAATTCCACTAATCCCTCATCTTCATACCAATTAGTATCATCACCGACCTTCTCGATCCTCAGAGGAACGCGTTTAACTTCTTGAAACCCAACTTTTCTATAGAAATCTAAGGCCGTATTGTCGGATCTGACGCGAACACCAAGCGAAGTTAGTGACAATTGCTCTTTCGCCCACTTCAAGGTTGTTTGCAATGCAAGCTTCATCAAACCGGAGGGAGACGCCCCGCCGCTGACGATCGCATCTGCTTCACCGTAACCAGTGTCCCAATCGATGAAAGCCAAACCAATATGTCCCAAGCGCTCGCCCTCAAGCGTCTCCAGCATAAATAAAATTTTGCCTTCATTCTTATGAACGTATTCCGATAACCATTTGGCTGTACGCTCCGGATGTGCGTGAAATTCGGTCAGGAATGATTTAACGTATTTGTTCCTCCAGTCACTCAACAATTGCAAATCGAGAGGATCGTGCTGAGTTGATAGCGTTGGTATCACTCTCAAATATGCACGTACTGGCCTACCTACCGGGATAACAAAATTGGTCTTATTTAATCCTGAGCTTTCTTTAATATAACGCAGGAGGTTTTTTCCAACTGATAATCCAGTGTTCATTTTTCTCTCGCTTCAAAATAAGCACGAACTTGTTCAGCCACTTCTTTTACCACGCTCAAAGGCATTTTAGAATGTAGCGGTAAAGAGAGAATTTCTTTACCGACCTTATCAGTCACATCAAGATTCCCCGCCTTGCAGTTTTTCCACAAAGAGAACAAATGTCCTGGTTGCCAATGAATACCAGTATCGACACCATTTTTCTTTAATTCTGCGCGTAAGTCATCCCGTTGTTCTGCTGGTACTCTGATGTAATATAAAAACGGATTAACTTCATCAAAATTGGTATTTGGAACTCTGACATGCGGGACATCTTTTAATAGTTCATTGTAATATCTGGATGCTTCACGTCTGCTAGTTGAGATCACTTCCAACTTACTCAACTGAGCAACACCAATGGCAGCATGCATGTTTAACATGTGGTAGCGAAAACCAACACGCTCAACATCAAAAGTCCAGGCACGTTGATTCTGGTACATCACTGAAGACGGTTGTTGCATGCCCAGCAAACGTAACTCATGCACGTACTTCAACTCTTCTTCTGTCTTTACGACGACTGTACCACCGTCCAAGCAGGTGATTGTTTTTACTGGGTCATGGCTGAAAACGCAAATATCTGAAAAGCTGCCCACTGGCTTACCTTTGTATGACGAGCCAAAGGAATGCGCGGCATCGTGGATAACGCGCAGATTGTGCTTTTTGGCGAATGCGGCAATTCCGTCATGATCAGACAAAATACAATCGTAATCCATGACAATGATGGCTTTAGTTTTTGCAGTCACAAGCTCTTCTGCCTTGGCCAGATCGAGTTCCAGCGTATCATCGTTGCAATCACAAAATACAATATCTGCGCCAACCCATCCGATCGCCTGAAAATCAGCTGAACAATTAAAAGAAGCAACAATAACTTCATCCCCTTTTGAGACACCCGCCACTAACAAGGCAATATGCAATGCAGCTGTACCAGTACTTACCGCGGCAACATAGCGATCTTCTGCACCGATAATTTCTTTTACTTTTTGCTCAAACTGAGAAACATAGCTTCCCATTCCCAACCAACCCATTTCCAAAGATTCTTTACTGGCGTTGATTTCTTCTTGTTCTATCAATGGCTTAAATACGGGAATCATTTTTATTCTCCTAATAATTTCAGGTTGGTCAATATTCATTACAGTGTTTATTCAAATGTATGTATTTCAGGGATCGCAACAGCAAACCGTGGTTCCCAATGACATACCTGCCTTAACTCCTTAGAAATTTCGTATCTTAAATTCCAAGGTAAAATCAAAATCCGATCTGGACGATCCCGAATAAGAAAAGGTACATCGACGATGGGGATCCTGCTTCCTGGTAGGTATTTGCCTTGCTTGTGGGGATTAGCATCAACGACATAGCTCAACAAATCACTTCGTACGCCAGCAAAATTGAGTAAAGTATTCCCTTTTGCAGCAGCACCATAGGCAGCCACGCGCAAGCCTTCACGCTTACAATCCAACAGAAAGCGCAAGACTTCGTGCTTAATTTTTTCTGCTTGTTTCTGAAATTTTGCGTAAAAAGTTAAACTGGTCATTCCAAGTTGACTTTCCTTCTGTAGCAGTTGCGATACGGCGCAAGTAGCGATGTGCTCCCCGAAGTCCGAACGTTGCGCGTAGACGCGTAAGCTTCCGCCATGCGTCGGTAATTCTTCCACATCAAATATGGTCAAACCATTAGCAACAAAAATACGCTGTACTGCGGTCAGTGATAAATACGAATAATGTTCATGGTAAGCAGTGTCGAACTGCAGCCCCTGTACCATCTGCAACAGATGTGGAAATTCGAAAGTAGCAACGCCGCTTGGTTTAAGCAAAGTAGCAAACCCTGCAACAAAATCATTGATATCAGGCACATGCGCCAGCACATTATTGGCTACCATCAGATCGGCTTGCCGTCCTTCGCTGGCGAGCGTCGAGGCTAAATCTTGACCAAAAAATTCCGAAACAATTTCTATTCCTCGTTCTCTCGCCGCAGCAGCCGTGCTGGCGGTAGGCTCGATGCCATAACAAGGAATATTCGCCGCTTTAACATACTGCAGTAAGTAACCGTCGTTGGCAGCAACCTCGACGACACAATCTTGTTCACCAAGCTTAAAACGTTCACACATCCTTGAAACATATTGCTCGGCATGTTTTAGCCACGTGCTAGAGTAAGAACTGAAGTAAGCATATTCGTCGTCAAAAAGTGCCTCCCGTCCGGTAAAATCTTCAGTCTGCACCAACCAACAATGTTCGCAGACCAGTAAGCGTAAAGGCAACCACGTTTCGGAAGCATGTAATTGTTCCGGTCTAAGATAGGCATTAGATGGAGGCGCAGTGCCTAAATCCAGCAAGGTGTTATTCAATAGTGCCTGACAATGTCTGCATTTCACAACTCAACCCCTTTAAAATCGTCAGTCAACAATGGATGTGATTGATCTCGCCCGGACAATTCTTGCACAGGTAATGGCCACGTTATGTTCAAGCGCGGATCTATCACAGAGAGCCCGGTTTCTGCCACGGATGAATAAACCTCGCTATGACAATATAGCAGATCAACCTCATCTGTTAATGTCTGAAAACCGTGCGCAAAGCCCTGCGGTATCAATAATGAACAATGATTTTCTGCAGATAGCCGCTCAGCATGCCAATGCAAAAAAGTTGGCGAGCCTTTGCGCACATCAACAACCACATCCCATATTTCACCTCGTAAGCAAGAAACCAGTTTCATCTCGCTGTGCGGCGGCAACTGAAAATGTAAACCGCGAACCGTTCCGCGCTTTTGTGTATAGGTATGATTGATTTGCCTTACTGCACCTCGCCAACCAGCAGCACTCAATTCTTTATCACAAAACATTCGCTCAAAAAAGCCACGCGCATCTCCAAGGGGGAGACGTTTTACCAATGTCAGCCCGAATAAAGGTGTCGAACTCTGTAGGAACCGTTCACTCATACAAACGCCTCAAACGCAGCAATATCGTTAAGACAAAGTTGGTAAGCATCTGCCCCATCAGCAAAGGCACGGTACCATTGCATGCTCATTGTGACAGCCTGGTTGAGGTCGAAACGTGGCTCAATTCCCAACATATCACGGGCTTTATCCACATTCAGACTTAGCAATGCGGCTTCGTGTTCGCCCTCAAGTTGACTAGCATACCTAATTTCACCGCTACCATACGTTTTTCGTGCCAGATCTATCACTTGCCGTACCGTGGCATTAGCTTCTGGCGAGGGTCCAAAATTCCACGCGCCGCCAGGCAACTGTTGACTTACCAATGCCTGCGCAAGCCTCAAATATGCGCTCACTGGCTCAAGCACATGTTGCCACGGCCGCACCGCTTCGGGGCGCCTTATATCAAGCACCTGCCCCGATTGCCACGCTCTGATCGTATCCGGCAACAAACGATCTTCCGACCAATCACCACCACCGATCACATTACCCGCCCTTGCACTGGCAATCTGGACGCCCTGATCACGCAAATAAGCATCACGATAACTAGCAATGATTAACTCTGCAGCCGCTTTACTTGCGCTATAAGGATCATGTCCACCGAGTTCGTCGTTTTCTCTGAATGCATGTCCATGCTCTGGGTTTTTATAGACTTTATCCGTCGTTACCAATACCGCAGCTTTGACAGACTCCAAACCGCGCAATGCGTCTAAAACATGCACCGTACCCTGCACATTGGTCGCAAAAGTCTCTACAGGTTGTTTATAACTTTTTCTCACCAATGCTTGTGCAGCCAGATGAAAAACGATTTCCGGCTGTGCCGCGCGAATGAGTCCAGTGAGTTTGTGCTGCTCGCGAATATCACACACGTGATGATCAAGTATTTTTTCTGTTCCTGCCGCAACAAATAAAGAAGGTTGCGTCTCTGGCGCAAGCGCTATGCCTGTCACCTTCGCACCCAATTGATGCAAATAGATGGCCAACCAACTTCCTTTAAAGCCAGTATGTCCGGTCAATAAGACGCGGCGCCCGCGCCAGAAATCTTTGTCTAATCTCATTTCCACGTTTTCCAGGGGGCTCTGCCTGACTGCCATAACTCTTCGAGCAGCGTTTTCTCACGCAAAGTATCCATAGGCTGCCAAAAGCCGCTATGCTCGAAGGCTCTCAACTGATCTTGTTGCGCCAGATTCGCTAACGGTTCCAATTCCCAGCTCGTTGTATCATCACTAACGAAATCAATCACTTTTGGTGACAAAATAAAATAGCCACCATTAATCCATCCACCATCACCCCGAGGCTTTTCTATAAAGCCATCGACTTTATCACCATCACGCAATAATGCACCGTAGCGCCCGGGAGGCAAAACAGCAGTAACAGTGGCGAGTTTTCCGTGCTTTTGATGAAAAGCAATGGAGGCCGCGATATCGACATCGGACACGCCGTCACCGTAGGTAAAACAAAAAGCCTCTTCATCCTTGAGATAGTTTGCAACCCGTTTAAGACGACCGCCAGTCATCGTTTCAGCACCGGTATCGACCAAGGTCACCTTCCAGGGCTCAGCATGTTGCTCATGAACCTCCATTCGATTATTCACCAAATCGAATGTAACATCCGACATATGCAAAAAATAATTGGCAAAATATTCTTTGATAATGTAGCCCTTGTAACCACAACAAATCACAAAATCATTGATGCCATGCGCCGAATAACTCTTCATGATGTGCCATAACAAAGGATATCCTCCGACTTCTATCATGGGTTTCGGACGCAGATGTGTCTCCTCAGAGATGCGGGTTCCCAATCCGCCTGCAAGTATGACGGCTTTCATACCGATTCCTTTTCGCAATAGATTTTCCACATCTGACGATAAGCATTTTCGACGTCATGGGCAAATAATTTTTCGTCCATTAACGGAGACTTGATCAATTCAGCGCGCATATTTTTTCGCAAATGCTGAAGAAGTTCGGTATCGTGAGCAAGTGTCAATACTTTTTCTGCGTACTCCATCTCTGAGTGCGCGATCCATTCTGGGTGACCTGCCGCGCCCAGAATACTTGAACCGATGCGCCCCACAGAGGGGCGATCAGCCAAAGTAACAAAAGGAATACCCATGAACAAGGTCTCAATCAGTGTCGTGCCAGAGTTGTGTGGGAAGCAATCGAGGCCAATATCAATTTTTTGCAAAGGCAGCCATGATGGCGATGAATAACCTATATCAAGACGAGAGCGCTCGATACCATGCTGCATAAAACGCGCTGCAACCTCATCCTGAATCTGAGGATCGCCAAAATCGCTGCTATTGATTACTAAGCGAGAATTTGGCATGGCATCAAGAATGGCAGACCACACCCTGACGACTTTATGCGTTATACGATTAGAGCGGGATAAGGTTCCGAAAGTAATAATCCCGTCTTTCAGAAATGGCGATTCTGTAAGATCTTGCGCTACCCCAGCGGGACGGTAAACGATAGAGGTATTTTCAAGACACCAAAGCTTTTCAGAAAAAAGATGGTCGCAATTGGTGTTTGCTATGTGGCGATCCGTCAAATAATAATCAATTGCTGTTAAACCGGTTGTATAACCAAAATCCAGCCAATGCAACGAAACCGGCGCTGGCTTTCTTGCCATGACACCAAGTCTGTTATCGCTGGAGTGACCACTGATATCAACCAAAATATCAATTTTGTCGGATTTGATTCTTTCAGCGAGCGCCTCATCACTCATCCCTTTAGTATCAACCCAACAATCAACAGTTGCTTTATATCTCAGCGTATCTTCGTCCTCTTTTGGCGGATCAGAATAGGCAAATACTTCCAATTGCGTATGATCATGCCGCTCCATCAATGGCAACAAGTGAAACTTACAAACTTGGTTATAAAATGCCTGAGAGATATATCCTACACGAAGCCTTCTATCTGGGTCCTTTACATTGTCAAACCTTGTCCAGGTACTGTGAAACGGCAGACCAAAACGCTGGTTAAACTCTTCGTAACCACCATAAATTACCTCCGCCGGTAAATCTGGGTGGTTATTCAAGACAAAAAGCAATGAACTGTATATCTTGCGGCTAAAATCAGACTGCGGGTCTTTCTCAAGAGACAATGCCTTCATGTAAGCTTCAATTGCACCATCTAATTGATTTACTCTCTGCAGAACATTTCCATAACCAGCCCATACCTTAGAGCTCGTGGCACACACTTGAATAGCAGTTTGCGCCAGCAAAACCGCATCTTTATCTTGTCTATTTGTCACTAATATTTCTAGCAAACATATATATGAAAGTGCATTATCTGGCTGCAATTCCAAAGCCTTACGAAAATGTGCTTCAGCCTTATCTAACTGTTTTTCCTTTTGATAGGAAACAGCAAGATTCGTATGAAAATAAGGAATATTCGGGTCTAACAATATGGCATTTAAATAATAGGTAATTGATTCTTTATTTTTCCCCAACCCAAAAAGTGCATTTCCCATATTATTGTGGGCATTTGCCAGACCAGGCTCTAATTCAATAGCTCGCTTCAAATAGTTTTCTGCTTTTTCGTAGTTTTTCAAACCATTATAAGCAGCACCAAGATTGCCAAAAATTCTAGAATTTTGCGGCATCAGCGCTAACGCCCTCTGAGCGGGGTCTAATGCTTCCTCAAAGCGATCTTGTTCAATACGACTAATAGACAGGTAATCCCAGGAAAATGGATCCTTCGGCCGACATGCACTCAACCACAGCGCAACCTTCTCTAGCAATTCAAACTCATGGGCACTAATAAGAGCATCTTGAAACTCATATGCAATGTCTGCATTAAATTTCTCGGCCAAATCGCCTTTATAGGCGCGCTGCAGGCATTCAAACGCATGTGAAAATTGCTTGAGTTGCGTATCAATTTTCACCAACAAATAATTCGCCGACGCATTGAGTGGAAATTTTTCTATAATTTTCAAACATCTCAACTTCGCTTCTTGCCATTGATTTGCTTTCAAATGAGCTTTAGCCTCAGTCAGGATTTTTGGAAGGCTATCGGATTTCACTATCACCACTCCCCAGTTTTTAACAGTAAGCATTTATCGGCGAATGCTTTCATTGTAAAAAAGCACCTCAATTGACACTATTCTATCGAATCAGACCAATTTCTAAACAGCAAACAAAGCCAATAATAGACGCCAAATCCCCTAAAGTAATTTTAAAACTTGCCGCCAAGCGGAAAAAACCGAAAAACTTAAGCAAAAAAAATAATATTTATTTGCAGAAATTTCCTCAAACTTTTCAAGACACAACCGTAACCCTAAACAACGGCGGTGCAACAGTCATCAGGACAGACCAAAGTTTGAGGCTAAACCCCCGAATTAAATCACTTAGGCAAGGAGCACTAAAATGTCTTCATTCATCAATACCAATATTAACTCGTCAATTGCACAGAATAATCTGAACACATCGCAAGCATCGTTGCAAACAGCATTGCAACGGTTGTCTTCCGGTTTGCGCATTAACTCTGCAAAAGACGACGCCGCCGGTCTGGCAATTTCTCAACGTATGACTTCTCAGTTAGAAGGTCAAAATCAAGCAGCACGTAATGCGAATGACGGTATCTCTTTAGCGCAAACAGCTGAGGGCGATTTAGCTCAAATTGGTTCTAACTTGCAACGTATTCGTGACCTGGCAGTTCAGGCGGCCAACGGCACAAACAGCGCATCTGACCGTGCTGCTTTGAACAACGAAGCAAGCCAATTGATCTCTGAGATCAATCGTGTTGCAAGCACATCTAACTTCAACGGTGTTAATCTGTTGGACGGTTCCTTCTCCAACCAGACATTCCAGGTTGGCGCTAATGGAACAAGCAACGATCAAATTTCTATCAGCGCAATTGCCAGTGCAAAATCGTCTGCGCTGGGTGTTGGATCAACCTCAAGCTACTCTGCTAACCTCGCTGGTAGTGGCTCATCCGTTGACGCAATTGGTGCAGGCCAAATTTCTATCAACGGTGTAAGCATTGGCGCATCCGCCTCTGACGGTGTTTCCTACAAAGATGCGAACGGCAGTGCGATTGCTAAAGCTGCTGCGATTAATGGCGCAACTGGCACCACTGGTGTTTCCGCAACGGTCAATGCAACAACCGTGGCAGGTACTGCAGTATCTTCAGGCGGTCTGGTAGCAATTGCTACAGGCGACATTAAAATTAACGGCGTAGACATCGGAGCGATTGGATCTGCAAGCACTGCAGTTCAACGCGGTAGCCAAGTTACTGCTGCCATCAATGCCAAATCAACACAAACTGGCGTTACTGCTTCGTACGATACCACCACTGGCGCAGTTGCATTAAATGCTGCGGATGGTCGTAATATTACTATCGAGACAGCAGCAGATGCGAACGCCGCTAACGCCGATAGCTTGACTGGTCTGACTGCAGGCAACGCTGCCACATCTTTGGCAACGACATCTACCACAGCCGCAAAAATCAGCCTTACTTCGACCAGCTCGAAAGGTATTCAGGTAGCAAATGGCTCACAAACTACTGTTACTGGTTCAGCTGCTTCAGCTGGTCTCTCAGTAGGCGACTTGCAAATCAATGGTGTTGATGTCGGCGCCGTTGCATCCAACTCTGTTGCAACTATCGATGGTCAAAACATCGCGGATGCAATCAATGCAGTAACAAGCAAAACAGGGGTTACCGCTTCAGTAAATTCTGCCGGTAAAATCAGCTTAACATCCTTAACCAATTCTGACATTGCGATTACAGGAACAACAGCTGCCAGTGCGAATGCTGGTTTTGCAATCGCTACGACTAAGTCAGGCACGTCAACTGCCAGCGGTGCGACCGTCGTTGGTGTAAGCACAACCGCAGTTGCAGCATCAACTACAGTGGGCGCTGGCTTATCCTCACTGGATTTGACAACGGCAGCAGGTGCAACGCAAGCGTTATCAACCATTGATTCTGCATTGAGCTCAGTCAATAGTTCCCGAGCAGCCTTAGGTGCTTACCAAAACCGCTTTACTTCAGCTGTAACTAGTTTGCAAACTTCGCAATTGAACTTGTCTTCTGCTCGTAGCCGTATTCAAGATGCAGACTTTGCGACAGAAACTGCAAACTTGACACGTGCACAGGTATTGCAACAAGCTGGTACAGCAATTTTGGCCCAAGCAAATCAACAACCTAACGGCGTTCTCGCTCTGTTGCGTTAATCAATCGTCGAGTAGACAATTGATGTAGAGCTTCCCCTGACCAGCAATTGGCCGGGGGAATATCACTTTGAAGGATACGATCATGGACATCCCTTCGATTGGAAATTCAACTCCTCCTGGACAGATCACGCCAGATAAAAGCGTAGCACCCGTTCCCAATCCCCAAGCTGTAGCAACTTCCAGTCAGGCAACACCTGCTAATGCAACGTCGCAAATAGATAACAAAAAATCCGTCGATGAAGCAGAGCTTTCAAAAGCGGTGAACGACATTAACAAATCGCTCCAAGACAAAGGGCGCGGTGTAAGATTCAGCATAGACCAGGATAGTAAACGTGTGGTTGTCAAAGTTATCGATCAAAACACCAATCAGGTACTAAGCCAGATACCGACAGAACAAACTCTTGAAATCTCTAAATCTTTAGATAAATTACAGGGGTTATTAGTGAAGCAGGAAGTTTAATATTGGCGCATGATGAAAACGCCTGCTGTTTTTAGTCAATGCGCCCTTCAGTTTTCATTGCTTATTTTGAAAATAGCGGGGAAATACCCCTCTGTCATACAAATTGGAATCTCGCCAGATTTGATACAGTAAGGGCTAACAAAGGAGAATTATTGTGTCAGTTTCATCACTCGGCATCGGCACGGGTCTTCCCGTTGACAGCATCATTAGCAAATTAATGGCTGTTGAAAGTCAACCTCTGGCTGCTATTCAGCAAAAGCAAGCAAGTTATCAAGCTGACGTGACGGCATATGGCGCAATTAGTAGCGTGGTGAGTGCATTTCAAAGTTCTTTGAACACACTAAGCAATCCTTCGACTTTTAGCAACTTAACTGCAACTGCGGTGGATTCCACGATCGCTACGGCCACAACTTCCAGCGTAGCAAGCGCCGGCAATTACAACATAAATATCTCACAACTCGCACAAGGCCAATCCATATCAAGCGCTGGCCAGGCCTCGTCGACAAATACCATAGGTACAGGAACCAGTACTACAGTAACGTTTCAGTTTGGCACAATTAGTGGCGGCACCTCGGCAAATGGTGTTTACACAGGCGCAACATTCACGCAAGATGCAACACAATCCACTGGAACCATCACACTTGATAGCAGCAATAACTCGTTGCAGGGTATACGCGACGCGATCAACAATGCCAAGATTGGCGTTAACGCCTCCATCGTTGGTGATGGCAGCGCTACACCTTACCACTTAGTGTTAGCCTCAGCCAACACCGGTGCGACCTCAAGCCTCAAGATCAGTGTCAGCGGCGATTCAGCGTTACAAAATTTGCTATCCAATGACCCGGCAGGGACACAAAACTTCAAAGAAATTACTGCGGGGCAAAACGCCAATTTAACAATTAATGGCATACCAGTCACCAGCACAACTAATAATGTCAGTTCATCAATACAAGGCGTTACTTTAAAATTGGCCAAGGTTGGCTCAACCTCAATCAACGTTGCAGCCAACACCTCTGCAGTGACGACGGCCATCAATTCTTTTATCACTGCTTATAATAATGTTAACAGCACAATTACACAGCTAACCGCATACAATCCAACCACCAAAGCGGCCGGTGCTTTATTGGGCGACCCTACAGTCCAAACCATACAAAATCAATTGCGCAACACCTTAAGTAATGCTGTTGGTGGTCTTGGAGGCAATTTTACGTATCTCGCTCAAATTGGAATTACGTTTCAAAAAGATGGGACATTAGCGGCTGACTCAGGAAAACTACAAACAGCGTTGAGTAATAATTTTACCGATGTAGGTGGCCTCTTTGCAGCCGTTGGTCAATCAAGCGATAGCTTAACAAGACAAGTCGGATCTACCGCAGCCACAACGGCGGGTAAATACGCACTCAATGTCACTCAAATTGCAACACAGGGATCATTGGTTGGCAATGTCAATCTGAATAGCGCCAACACTACCATTGCCGCCAATACCTCAATCAATGTGACTTTGGATGGAATAACGGCTGCAGTAAGTCTACCAGCTGGCACCTATAATGCAACGCAACTTGCGACCCTGGTACAGTCTTCCATCAATGGAACGTCAGCTTTTTCCGGTGGGGGATTATCCCTCACTGCAAATATCGACAGCAATGGCTATCTTAATTTAACTTCAGGCAATTACGGCAGTAAATCAGTGGTAAGCCTGGCGAACGGAACCGGCACAAGTATCTCCGCACTCACTGGCACGTCATCAGCTGGTTTTGTGGGTAAGGATGTTGCAGGCACCCTCAATGGCGTGGCAGCAACTGGCTCCGGTCAGATATTAACCGGAGCGAGCGGCTCAGCTTCAGATGGCTTACAAGTCATTGTCAACGGCGGCGCCGTTGGAAGCAGAGGAACAGTCTATTTTTCTCAAGGTTTTGCTTATAAACTGAACACCGTTGTTTCAAATATTATCGGACCAGGGGGCCTGATTCCGAATGCCACTTCGGGTTTTAACAATACGCTAAAAGATTTACAGAAACAAACGGATGCACTAAATGTGCAATTGACCGCCACTCAAGCAAGATTGCAAGCCCAATATTCAGCGCTTGATAGCGTGGTTTCGGGATTACAGTCTCAGCAAAGTTTCTTAACACAACAAATTGGTGTTCTTAACGGAACCACAAATAAATAAGTTAATTATCAGTCAACTGTGAAGGACTAAGTATGTTTGGCTCATCAAAATTATACGGCGCAAATGCGTACACCAAAATTGGTGAAGAAACCGGCGTGATGGCTGCCGATCCGCACAAGTTAATTGTTATGTTATTCGACGGTGCGATCATTGCAATCAGCAATGCTATTCAGCAACTGAAAAACAATGAAATCGCAAAAAAAGGCAAATCCATTTCACATGCCATCACCATCATTGACAATGGTTTGCGCGCCAGCCTTGACAAAGAAGCTGGTGGAGAAATTGCGGTTAATCTTGATGCACTTTATGAATACATGAGCCGCGAATTACTGTTGGCAAACGCAGGAAACAAAGAAGAAAAAATGTTGGAAGTTCAAAACTTGTTACGTGATTTAAAAACGACCTGGGAGGCAATCAAACCTACTCCTCAAGTACAAGCCGCACCTCCGCAAGCAATGAATATTGATCCATTACAACCAAAACAAATACACGCATTTGAGGCCTGATTAAGCATGGAAAGCATAGAACTTATCTCTTTATATGAAAACGTGGCAGTCATTACCGATCAGATGCTGCGTGCGGCGCGTGAGCGTGATTGGGAGTTACTTTGCCAGTTAGAATCCAATTGCAGCTCGACCGTTGCGATCATTCAAAAAAATGAAATACCTGTTCCTCTCTCGCCAGAATTGAGAGAACAAAAAGTTCGCATGATTAAAAAAATTTTGGCGGATGACAAAGAAATTCGCGACATTACAGAACCCTGGATGGCAGAGTTAGCAGAATTAATCAAAAGCAATAGTACGTCGCGCAAACTCAATCAGGCTTACGGAGCTTCAAAAGCCTTCTAAGACATGTCAAACCGCCTTGATAGTGCTAATAATTTGATAGCCACTTTTGAGGCGAAATCGCTCAGCACGCAAATCAGATCCGAAAAGCAGCAGTTGCTTTCCGGCTTGAGCGAAAGCGTTGAACCCAATGAAGTGAAAGCACAGGTTCTGGCTAAACTGACAGACGGAAGCTATCAGGTTCAAATTGGTAAAATTGTTGCGAACGTCATTTTACCGGGCGAAAACCAGGTTGGTGATATCGTCAATATTCGTTTCAATCAAGCCGCTATTCAAGAAGAATCAGGTAATAACAGCGCGACCTCCGGCCTGACGAGCGGGAAATACCTGACGAATACTGCCGTTGAGAGTAAAACAGTTCAGCCAGAACTACCTCTATATAACACCAACACAAACACGAGCAATCAACAAAGTAGCGTCACCGTATTGAGCAACTTTAGCAAGCTCATCGACATCCTGCTCAGACCGGATAACAATATACAAAACGAACGCACAAGTACTTCGAAGCCTATATTATCCGACCCCGTTGAGCTCCAGGACACCCAAAAGCTGAGTAATTTATTACATAGAGAGATCTCGACTAGTGGCGTTTTTTATGAATCGCATTTGGTCGATTGGGCTGACGGAAAGAAAACAATTGCTGATCTGGCACTAGAACCACAATCACGACTCCCGCCTCTTGATAACGATTACAACGGTTTAAAGCCAGGCGAAAATAGCTCGTATAGAGAACTAACGCAAATTATTCAACAGCAATTTCACACACTAGAGAGCGATAGCCTGCGTTGGCAGGGTGAACTCATTGCTGGTCAAAAGATAGAATTTGAAATCCGGCGCGACAATCCACAAAAAAAAACAAACCAGACGAAAGATGACAATGAAGGATTTTGGCAAAGTGAGGTTCGATTTACACTACCCTCACTGGGCGCCATCGCAACAAAAATTCAGTTGTCCGGAGATCATCTGCGTTTAACAATTGATACTTACGAGGAAACAACTGAGAAAACATTGAAGATGCACGCCTCTGAGCTTGCAACCCGGATGACTGCAATTGGAACAATTTTGGATAGTTTTACAGTTAAAAAACATGGTAACGACAAATAGCAATGTAAATAAAAATGCCGTTGCCATTGCCTATGAAACTGGCGCCAGCGCACCAAAAGTGGTTGCCAAGGGCAAAGGTCTGATTGCGGAAACAATTATTGCCAAAGCAAAAGAATGCGGTATTCATGTTCATGAATCAAAAGAGTTGGTATCATTACTAATGAAGGTCGATTTAGACAAAGATATTCCGCCCACGCTTTACCGTGTGGTTGCGGAACTTCTCGCTTGGCTTTACCATATTGACAAAGAAAAATCAGAAAACAATACAGGAACAAATAAACCAGACCTACCTTCTGACTTCCCATTCGAACCAACAAACTTTGACGAAAAATAATTAAGCTGAATTATGCAAATTTCACCAACACTAGGGACGGAAAATCAAAGTCCTTATCAGGTAGATTCCCGAAGAGAAATTATCTCTTTACTTAAGGGGCTGCGCGATAGCAATCAACTTATCAGTATGCTGATCCATAGTGGCAGTGAGGTTTTTATTACGTCGATTTTGGATGTCGATGAAGAAAATAATATGGTGATCGTTGATAGCGCACCCGGCAAACTCGCTAATCAAAGAATTGTCGAAGCACCAAGAGTTTCATTCGAAGGCCTATTGGATAAAATCGGCATCCAATTTTCCAGCGACAACTTAAAACTGATCGATTTTGAAAATCGCCCTGCTTTGCAATTTGCGATTCCACCAAACCTGATCAGGTTACAGCGCCGTGAATACTATAGAATCAATACACCTTTATCGACTCCGATTAAGGTGAGCATGCCAGTCGATATTGATGGAAAAATAGAAATCATCAAATTTAGCCTGGTCGACATCAGTTGCGGTGGCGTGGCGATACTTGATGAGAAAAAAGTACTCGACTGTGCTTCGGGCAAAACATTCGAACATTGCAAATTAGATTTACCTGCTGTCGGATTAGTAGACATTACGTTGCAAATCAGGAATCATCAGGAACTGGTTCTGTTAAATGGCAAATCCAACCGACGGATTGGTTGCCAGTTTATCAATCTTTCGAATTCAGTTCTCTCTAATGTTCAACGATACATTATGAAGTTAGAAAGAGAACGCAATGCCAAAATGACTGGCATCGGCTAACTGTTCTTGCAGACAAACTCAAACTTGCATGTTCATAATTTCGTTATAGGCTGTAACCAACTTATTTCGCGCCTGGACAGTTGTTTGAAATGAAATACTTGCCTTTTGCATGGATATCATTACATCAGCCAGACTAACCTTATCATCACCAAGTGCAAATTGTTCGCCAAGTTTTTGCGAATCAGTTTGCACTTTATTAACATGATCCAATGACGCTTTCAATGCGTCAGCAAAATTCAGCTTTGAAGTTGTCTGCTGATCGGCGCCAGCCACATGATGAGCGACTCCAGAACTTTGTTCCATTTTTGCAGCAACTGATTTTAATTGTGCAACCATCGCATCAATCTGACTGCGGTCTATACCTGCGATACCCATACTCCCCCCATCAAACTTAAATTTATCACAAGCATTACATTACCATCGGTAGCATTATGCATTTGCTCGATAAGAACCGATAAACAGGCTTTTATCGACGGATTGAAATTGCAAAATGAGTCCAAAATTGGCAACAAGGAAAAAACCACAATGGCTTAGGTATATGCAACAAGATCTTCACACTCCCAAATTTGAAAAGGTGATTTATGGCAACAGCTGAAAACACCATTCTCGACGCGGCTCCGGCGGTGGAATTACCACGCTTTCTTGGTCTTCCCCAAACACCCGGAGTACGTACGGCCCTACTCTCTGCAGGCGCTGCCCTGATACTCGCTATCATGGTCGGTATATGGCTATGGAGCCAACAGCCAGAATACAGGGTTTTGTTTTCCAATTTCAATGACAAAGACGGCGGCTCAATTGTCGCCTCGTTGCAACAGATGAACGTCCCGTACAAGTACTCGGATTCAGGAACGGCAATTTTGGTTCCAGCCAATCAAGTTCATGACGCGAGACTTAAATTGGCAACACAAGGATTACCGAAAGGGGGAAATGTAGGTTTTGAGTTGATGGAAAATCAAAAACTAGGCGTTTCTCAATTCCTGGAACAAGTCAATTTTCAGCGGGCACTTGAAGGTGAATTGGCAAAAACAATACAATCCGTGGCATCAGTGCAAGCCGCACGGGTTCATTTGGCAATACCCAAACCAAACGTGTTTGTTCGCGATCAGCAAAATCCTACAGCGTCAGTACTTCTTAACCTATACCCGGGGCGCATCCTCGATCAAGCCCAAGTAAATGCCATTCTGCATTTGGTCGCAAGCAGCGTTCCTGAGTTGTCTACCAAAAACGTTTCGATCGTTGATCAGAATGGAAATTTGCTTTCGGATCCCAACAAGCAATCTGGCAGCAACAATTTAGATCCGGCACAAATCAAGTATGTGCAAGACTTTCAGGACAACGTGGTCAAACGTGTTGAATCCATAATCACCCCTATCGTTGGTAAAAATAATGTCCGTGCAGAAGCGACAGCTGACATTGATTTCTCAAGAAGCGAACAGGCAGCTGAAAGCTATCGCCCGAACTCTCCGCCTGAAGCTTCAACGATACGCAGTCAACAAACGAGTGAAAGCTATAATAAAAATAACAATCCCTCTGGCATCCCGGGCGCATTATCCAATCAACCGCCAGCCCCGGCGACTGCACCTATCGTAGGTACAGGGCAAAATGCTACGGCATCCGCGGCTTCTAACGCTGCGCTCTTGCAAAAAGACGCAACAATCAATTACGAAGTCGATAAAACCATTCGATACACACAACAAAATATGGGCGGTGTGAAACGCATCTCTGTCGCCATTGTACTCAACTACAAAACGGAGACTGATAAATCCGGAAAAGTAACGACCCGCGCATTGACGGATGTTGAAAAAAACGAAATCACCAATCTCGCTAAAGAAGCAATGGGTTTCAATAAAGAGCGTGGCGATACACTCAACGTTGTAAATAGTCCATTTGCCGGACCCGAGAAAGAAACTATAGTGGAAGTACCGCTATGGAAACAGCCAGAAAATATCGCTTTGGCAAAGGAACTTGGCAAATATGCGCTAGTCGCCGCTATTCTTGCCTACCTGTTCTTCGGCTATCTGAAGCCTATCCTGTATAAGATCATGGGCAAAGATCAGGAAGCTGAAAAAGAGAAACAAGAGCAAGCTGAAAAAGAACGGATTGAAGCCGAAGAAAAAGCTGCTGAGGAAGACGAAGATGCTACAGTAGTCAATCTTTCAAGCGAAGAGGCAATGCAGGCCGTTAAACAAACTCAAAGTTACGAAATGAATTTAGAAATGGCCCGAACACTTGCAAAAGATGATCCGAGAATTGTGGCTAATGTAATTAAGACATGGGTAAATAATGAGTGACGAAGGCGTACAGAAGGCAGCAACTTTTTTACTTGCACTTGGCGAAGATGGTGCGGCAGAAGTAATGAAGTTCCTCGGCCCCAGAGAAGTGCAAAAAATTGGTGCCGCAATGGCAACCATAGGGGCTATTCCGCATGAACGAATTTCTAAAGTTTTGGATGACTTTAAAGCTGCAGCGGATATTAGTTCCTCAGTCGGACTTGATTCCGACGAGTACATTCGCAATGTATTAACCAAGGCTCTCGGTGACGACAAAGCCTCATCCCTGCTTAATCGCATACTTGGAGGCAAAGATGCCAGCGGCATCGAAAGTTTAAAATGGATGGATTCGCCGTCAGTCGCCGAATTGATTAAAAATGAACATCCGCAAATCGTTGCAACCATTCTTGTCCACTTAGAAAGTGATCAGGCTTGCGAAATTTTAAATAATTTCACTGAACGGTTGCGCAATGACGTGGTTCTGCGTATTGCGACCCTTGATGGTATTCAGCCAACGGCCTTACGTGAACTTAACGACGTTCTGACCAAATTATTAACAGGTAATGAAAGCCTGAAGAAAAAATCCATCGGTGGCGTGCGCGCTGCCGCTGAAATTCTGAACTTCATGAGCGGAGAAAACGAAGCATCAGTCATGGATAATCTGCGCAAATATGATGGTGACATGGCAGAAAAAATCATGGATGAAATGTTCGTCTTCGACAATATTCTCGAGATCGACGACAAAGGTATCCAGCTTCTGTTGCGTGAAGTGCAGTCAGATTCACTGATCATCGCACTGAAAGGTGCAAATCAGGATATGCGTGAAAAAATCTTCAAAAATATGTCGCAACGTGCCGCTGAAATGATGCGGGAAGATTTGGAATCCAAAGGGCCTGTTCGACTTTCAGAAGTTGAAGCACAACAGAAACAAATTTTGCTGGTAGTTCGAAGACTTGCGGACGAAGGTCAAATTATGCTCGGCTCAAAAGGTGAAGACTCTTATGTCTAGTGCCCTTTTAAAGAAAGACGTTTCAGCATACCAACGATGGGAATTAGCGTCGTTTGGTGAAACGCGCCCCAGTCATATTGCTGCAGCACAAGCACAGTCAACTCCTGCTATTCCAGTACCAGTGATTAGCCAGGAAGAAATCGATCAGATCAAGGAAAATGCTCGTAACGAAGGATATGCCACCGGATACCAGGAAGCCTATGAAAAAGGCTTACGTGAAGGACAAGCCGCAGGCTTACAAGCGGCTGAAGATACCATGAAACCTGAAATCCAGTCGATGCAAGATCTTGCACGAAATTTCATTATTGAGATCGATGCGGCCGGCAAAAGCACAGGTCAGGAATTACTCGACCTGGCGATTAGCCTGGCTGAAAATATGCTGAAGACGAAATTAGCGCTAGATCACAACGCAATACTCCCTATCGTGGAGGATGCGATTGCCCAACTTCCCTCCGTCCAACAACCTGCAAATATTTTGCTTAACCCCCTGGATGCAGTGACCATCAAAAATACGATGGGTGAAGTACTGAATTCCGATGGCTGGAGAATCGTGAGCGACGCACAACTCGCAAGAGGCGATTGTAAAATTGAAACCGCATACAATCTTGTCGATGCAAGTATAGAAACAAGATGGAACAGACTCACCGAATTTTTGCACTCCAATACTTCCGGGCCTGAATAAACGTCATGGAATCAACAATAACAAGAAGTTGGAAAAACCTGCTCACCGAGAGTAAAGAACTCGCACAGGAATCCAGTGAACCAGTGACTGCTGGCAGAGTTACCAAAGTAACGGGCTTAGTCATGGAAGCTGTGGGACTGCGACTGCCAGTTGGCAGTGCCTGCACTATTCATTTAAGTTCTGGTGCAACTGTTGACGCTGAGGTTGTTGGTTTTGATGGCGACCGGCTGTTTTTGATGCCACACAGCGACTTGGAGGGTGTAACGCCGGGTGCGCCTGTCTTCCCAGCACAAGCAGCGACCACTTTTGATAAAAATAATAAAAAAATCACTGATCGCAGCAGAAAGTTACCCGTCGGCTATCAATTACTAGGACGGGTTTTGGATGGTAATGGCCGGCCTCTCGATACACTAGGAGCTCTTGGCACCGCCGAATCCGCTTCTTTAGGTGCGAGAATTTACAACCCTCTCGAACGCGCACCTATCGTCGAAACTTTGGATGTTGGCGTGCGTGCAATCAACAGCATGCTCAGCGTGGGTCGCGGTCAACGTCTTGGTTTATTTGCCGGTTCCGGCGTCGGTAAGAGCGTGCTTCTCGGCATGATGGCCAGATATACCAATGCTGAAATCATTGTTGTCGGACTGATCGGCGAACGGGGACGTGAAGTCAAAGAGTTTATCGAACAAATCCTTGGCAAAGACGGGTTGGAGCGATCAGTCGTCGTCGCCGCTCCTGCTGATGCGCCTCCACTGTTGCGCCTGCAAGGCGCCGCTTACGCCACAACCATTGCTGAATATTTTCGGGATAAGGGCCACAGCGTTTTGCTCATTATGGACTCACTTACCCGTTACGCCATGGCACAACGAGAAATTGCTCTTGCGATTGGCGAGCCACCGGCAACCAAAGGTTACCCGCCTTCGGTTTTTGCGAAATTACCTATTCTTGTCGAGAGAGCTGGCAATGGCAAAGAAGGTGGCGGCTCCATTACAGCCTTTTATACGGTACTTACCGAAGGCGATGACCAACAAGATCCAATCGCGGACTCTGCACGCGCTATTTTGGACGGACACATTGTTCTGGATCGAACATTGGCAGAAAGCGGTCATTACCCAGCTATTGATATCGAACAATCCATCAGTCGCGCAATGCACAGTATTACAACACCAGAGCACCAACAATTGTCACGCCGCCTGAAACAATTATATTCTCGGTATGAACGAAGTCGCGATTTGATCAGCGTTGGCGCCTACGCGCCAGGATCAGACCCGCTATTGGATGAAGCAATCCGCTTGCAACCAAGAATCTCAGCCTTTTTGCAACAAGATATCCAACAAAAATTTAGCATAAGCGAGAGCATGGACGGACTTCGGGCGCTATTCCAATGATAGAAAGTAAAAGCACGCACTATACTTAAGAGCATATGGCTAAGAAGTCTCCTATTGATACCTTAATTGAAATCGCTGAGCGAGAGACGGATGATGCTGCCAAAAAATTAGGCAAGGCGATTCGTTATCACGAAGAAACAATCGCCAAACTCAATTTACTTATCCAATATCGCGAGGATTATGATCTCCGTTTCAAAGAAAGCGCCTCGAAAGGAATTAGTGCAAGCCAATACGGTAACTTTATGAGTTTTCTTGGAAAGCTTGATAGTGCCGTCGATGGACAAAAGATGGTTGTAAAAGAAGCTGAACGAAGAATTGGAATGGCCAAAGAATCTTGGCAAGGGAGCGAAAAAAAACGCCTTTCTTATAACACGTTGGATCAACGCGCAAAAGCTGCAATCCAACAAAAAGAGGCTAAACGCGACCAAAAGCAAACCGATGACTTTGCAGCACGTACCTATTTTTACAAATCGTAAACCTATTAAGAAGACGAGTGGCAAACTTTATGAAAACGGCAAATATTGTAAGCACGATGCTGAATCAAACTTCGGCAAACCAGCCATCCAAAAGTAGCCCCGCGTCTGCTGACGAAAATTCGTTCAATGCGCACTTTAATAGAGAGATGAAGTCGATCAATCCGACTCAAAGTTCCGTACAAAAAGACCAAAACACTAATCTGGCTAATAGCGATGCACAAAGTGTCGAGAGCAAGTCTGCGAAAAACTTAAGTGCCACCACAAATAACAACACTTTTTCGACAACTTTTCAAGACGATATAGCGGCAAACAACCACTTGCTGACAATAGCTAAAGGCGCCCAAACTACCAAAAAAAAGGATGTAAATACGGATAAAAACGCAGATGGGCATGAACATACTGATAATTCTCTCATGCTTTTATTTGGCGCAATGGGGTCAATTCCAAGTCAAATTAATTCCGGTACAAAGCTACCAATCGACGCAAGCAACTCCAGCGCAACCGCAAATGCATCCACAACTGTCAACGCAACAATTGATGCTAAAGCAATTATCGATACTAACCTTGACACACCAATTTCACAAGCAATCACACAATTCACTAACCACGCTAAGGAAGCCACATCAGTCGGCAACGTAATAACAAACACACCAACTACGCAAGCGTCTCAAAATTCCAGCATAAGTACAGCAATAATTGCAAACCTAAAAACAGATCGTGCTACTGATAACATCGATCCGGCATCTGCAGAAGCTCGCGCTGGTGATAACGGTAACTTTGCGACAAACTTTCCTGCAGCGACAAAATCAGACAAATCTCCCTTTGGAAACAAAGACCAGACAGCAACAGCAACAGCAACAGCAACAGCAACAGCAACAGCAACAGCAACAGCAACACAATCAGTATCATCCGATAAAGCCTTGATTAAAGGACTATCTCCAGAAGAAATAAGAAACGCCAATAGCGCCCAGAATAAAAATGTTCTTTCTGCCTCTCCCAACATGCCGCAAGCCACCGCACTGCATGAGCAGATCCAAATGCCAAACATCGCTCAAATGACTGCCAATTCGGCTGCAATACATGGAAGTCAGATTACACAGCCTTTTGGCAGTACGGGTTGGGACAAGGCGGTAGGCCAAAAAGTACTATGGATGGTTGGTGAGAGCATTCATTCCGCGGAATTGAGCTTAAATCCACCTGATCTTGGCCCACTACAAGTCGTTTTAAAAATAAGCAACGAACATGCAAGCGCTTCTTTTACATGCGCTCAACCCGAAGTCAGAGAAGCACTCGAATCGTCTATGCCGAAACTACGCCAGATGATGAGCGATGCTGGCATTCAACTATCGGGGTTCTCCGTCAACACGCAATCTTCGGGTCAGGGACAACAAGGTGGCAGCTACCATCCTGCAACACATAATCAGGGAAGTAATGCGCGATCAGGCATCATATCGAATGACACTACCCCGGTCTCGACAACGCAACCCCGCGTGTTTACATCAAAAATTGGTGAAGTAGATACCTTCGCTTAAATGTCACACTGGAAAAACTTCCTCTCAACCATGTAGAATAAGCGTGGAAGGTTTATAACGGGGGATTTTAAGCGACATGAGATTGCTCATATTGAGCCGCACCCATCACCGCTAGTCTGAAATGAGGAAGTTTTACCCTTCTTTTCCTCAGTTATATATCACCTTCTTTCGTGGATAATATGAAATATCGTGGCTAACACAGCCCATCGAGAGGATAAACATGGCGAAAGCACCTGCGAAAGCAGCTCCAGAGCACGGCGAAGCGGCCCCTGCTGGAAAATCGAAAAAGAAACTTATTATCATTATTGCCGCAGCGGTTCTTTTATTGGCTGGCGTGGGTGGTGGTGCAGCTTTTTTTCTATCAAAAAAGCATTCGGCGAATAAAGAAAAAGAACAAAAGGTTGAGCCAGCAAAAACAGCAGCATTCCTTCCTTTGGAACCATTTACAGTTAACCTTCAGTCTGAGGGGGGAGATAAATACCTCCAAGTAACGATGACTTTAGAAGTTGAAGGTGAAGAACAGGCAAATTTAATCAAAGCAAATATGCCCCAGGTTCGTAGCCGCCTTTTGCTTTTGCTATCGAGCAAAGAAGCATCAGAAATAATCTCCGTTGATGGCAAGGAAAAGTTAGTTCAAGAAATTATTGAAAAGGTCAGCCAACCCTTTGCGGCAAAAGCAGAACCGCAAAAGATTAGCGCTGTGTACTTTACCTCATTTGTAATTCAATAAACCATGTCCGATAATTTCCTCTCCCAAGAAGAAGTCGACGCCCTTCTAAAAGGCGTAACGGGAGACCAGGATGATTCTCAGTCTCAAGAGGACACATCCGGGGTACGAACCTACAATCTTGCGACGCAAGAACGTATTGTTCGCGGTCGCATGCCAACATTGGAAATTATCAATGAACGCTTTGCGCGACTTCTACGTATCGGTCTTTTCAATTTTTTACGCCGTAGTGCCGAGGTTTCGGTTGGCACGGTGCGCGTTTCAAAATACAGCGAATTTATTCGAAACCTGGTTGTGCCAACTAACCTCAACCTGGTTCATATGAAACCACTGCGGGGAACGGCACTTATCGTGCTTGATCCAGGACTGGTCTTTCTGTTGGTTGACAATTTATTTGGTGGTGACGGACGATTCCATACTCGCGTGGAGGGGCGTGATTTTACGCAAACCGAGCAAAGAATTATTCATCGCATTCTGGATATTATCTTTGAGACGTACGCAAAATCCTGGGAACCAGTCTACCCGATCGAGTTTGAATACATCCGTTCAGAAATGAACACCCAGTTTGCCAATATTGCGACGCCGAATGAAGTCGTTGTCTCTACAACATTTACGATAGAGTTGGGACCCGTGAGTGGCGAAATGCATTTTTGCATGCCCTATTCCACCATCGAACCGATCAGGGACGTACTGACCAGTAGTTTGCAGGGTGAAACACTGGAAGTCGATAAACGCTGGGTCAGGCTGATGACACAACAAATCCAGATTGCAGAAGTAGAAATTGTCGCGGATTTAGGCACAACCCGGGTAACCTTAGAAGATATACTGAATATGAAAACTGGCGACATTATTCCATTGAATGTTCCGGAAATCGTTTCAGCCAAAGTTGATGGCACGCCTATTATGGAATGCAAATACGGCGTCTTTAACGGACAATATGCTTTGCGCGTGGAAAAATTGCTCAATTCCAGCGTACAAGAAGTAGCTCAAGGAGAAAATCATGGATGACAATGCAGATACACCCATTAGTGACGACGATTGGGGTGCGGCCATTGCCGAACAAGAAAAAGCTGAGGCGGCAGCAAGTCAAAAAAGTGAACCAACGGTCAGTGCAGCGATTTTTAATGATTTCAGTGCAAAAAGTTCTCCAACTGAAACGCACAACGATATCGACTTCATTCTCGATATTCCGGTACAACTGACTGTTGAACTTGGTCGCACAAAAATTGCCATTAAAAACCTTCTGCAATTAGCACAAGGCTCAGTGGTCGAGCTCGATGGTATGGCGGGCGAACCAATGGACGTCTTGGTAAATGGTTGCCTAATAGCCCAGGGTGAAGTGGTTGTGGTAAATGATAAATTCGGCATTCGTTTAACCGACATCGTCACTCCTGCAGAACGAATTCGTAAGCTCAATAAATGATGAAGAATATACTGAGATTTATTGCGGGTTTTTCTCTTTTCGGCATTTCACAACCAATATTTGCCGCAGAAACATCTGCAGTCAATTCTGGTGTTGGTTTTCTGCAGATTGCTGGCGCTCTGGTCTTTATTTTGCTTCTGATGTTCGGTTCAGCCTGGTTACTAAAACGAATTGGACCGATCACAGCAGGAAATAAAATTCCCTTAAAAATTATCGGTGGCATCAATGTCGGAACGCGAGAACGAATCTTGGTGGTAGAGGTCGACGACCAATGGATGATACTCGGCGTTACCCCGAATAACATTAGCAACCTCGGCAGCCTGGAAAAACGGGATCTGCCAACGACTAGTCAATCTCCTGCAGCGGGTGTTTTTCAAGATTGGTTAAAGCGAACCATAGACAAGCGCGACAAAGCGCCTAACGAAATAAAATAACTTGCATGAAAACTCTGCGCGTCACACAGGTTCACCTATCCAAACTAGTTTGCCTTTTTTGTTTCTGCCTTCCCTTACTCGCTCATGCGGAAACATCGGGGGGATTACAAGCGATCACATCCACGCCCGCAGCTGGCGGAGGTCAGAATTACTCGCTGAGCATACAAACACTCGTTTTTCTGACTGCAATTAGTTTCCTGCCTTCCGTATTATTGATGATGACAAGCTTTACCCGCATCATCATTGTTCTGTCTATGCTCAGACAAGCCTTAGGCACGCAGTCCTCGCCACCAAATCAGGTCTTAATCGGTCTGGCACTTTTTCTGACTCTCTTTGTCATGGGACCAGTATTTGACAAAATATATACCGACGCTTACGTACCGTTTTCAGAAAATAAGATCACAATGACTGAAGCTTTGGAGAAAGGCGGAGCTCCGCTAAAGCAATTTATGATGAAACAAACCAGACAGGCTGACCTTGCTCTTTACGTCAAAATGTCCAATTCTCCAAAGCTACAAGGCCCTGAGGACGTTACCTTTCGTATATTAATCCCCGCCTATATCACCAGCGAACTAAAAACTGCATTTCAAATCAGCTTTGCAATTTTTATTCCATTTCTTATTATAGATATGGTCGTTGCAAGCGTCTTAATGTCCATGGGCATGATGATGGTGTCACCATCCATCGTTTCCCTCCCATTTAAACTCATGCTCTTTGTTTTGGTCGATGGTTGGCAATTAATCATAGGCTCATTAGCACAGAGTTTTTATTGAGATATTTATGACTCCAGAATACGTGATGACCTTGGGCAGGCAGGCGATTGAAATCACACTCATGCTGGCTGGACCTTTATTGCTGGTATCCCTGTTTTTAGGCTTGCTTGTCAGTATTTTTCAGGCCGCCACCCAAATCAACGAAAGTACGCTGTCATTTATTCCCAAGTTGGTGGGGATCTTAACGACCTTGATTATTGCAGGCCCGTGGATGCTAGGTGTTTTAACAGACTATATGAGGCAAATGTTTTCTAGCATTGCCACAATGGCAGGCTAATCTTTCATGAAAAATTCATGATCTCATTTGCAAGTAAAGATCTGATTGCCCTGGTAATGGCTTTCGTATGGCCACTTACCCGAATTTTAGGACTTATCGCAGTCGCCCCGCCATTTGGAAACAGGACAGTACCAACCAGGATAAAACTTGGATTTGGTATCGTTATTGCGTTTATCATCACGCCGACGATCCCCCCTTTCGCAGATGCAGACCCATTATCGCTGGCAGGAATGATGATACTGATTCAGCAATTCGTCATCGGGCTAGGTATGGGCTTTGTGATGCGCGTCGCTTTTGCTGCAATTGAAATGGCGGGAACTGTAGCGGGGATGACTATGGGTTTAGGATTTGCGTCTTTTTTCGATCCACAAACAAGAGGAAATACTTCAGCGATATCACAATTTTTGGTATTAGTAGCGACAGTACTTTTCTTCGCACTCAACGCTCACCATAGCTTACTACTGGCATTGATGGATAGCTTCAAGAGCATACCCATCTCAACCACGTTACAAAGCGGCTTTGATTTTCACCGATTGGCAATTTGGGGCGAACAAATTTTTATTGGAGGCCTGAGACTTTCTATGCCTTTGATCGCCGCATTATTGTTAGCTAACGTTGCCTTAGGTATCCTCACACGTGCGGCACCACAATTAAATTTATTTGGCATTGGCTTCACAATTACTATCACTGTTGGCTTTCTAATCTTAGCAACAATTCTTCCCTATTTGTCCGTTCCAATTGAAAATTTGTTTCAGTTGGCTATAGAGACGATTCAAACGCTAGGTCAATCGTCGCGACACTCAATTCCGTGATCAACCTCATCTTAACAAACCCATGAATACCATCACTTCGTCGGATCTGATCCTACTTAACACTCAAACAATTCGCGATCTGGAAGCAAGCACGTTCAATGAAATTCCACACGTTAACTTCATAAAAAAAGCCGGGAAAGCGACCGCCGATTTATCCAAACAATTAATTAAGAAAAAAACACTTCCTGTTTTGATACTAGCAGGTCCGGGCAACAACGGAGGTGACGCGTGCGCGACCGCAGCCGAATTAGCAAAGGACGGCTACAGTGTCATTGTCGTTTTATGCGCGGATCCAGAAAAATATTCTGCTGATGGAAAGAAGGCCTTTGACAAAGCTCTTTCAAGAAAAGTGATTTTCAAAAATAACGATGCCATGGATGAACTAGTAAAGCTAGACTTTAGCATCATCATTGATGGCTTATTCGGAATTGGTTTGAAAAGAGCGATTTCGGGCGTTTATGAGAGAGTGATTAGCAAGGTCAATCACCTCGCATACCAAAAACAGATATTTATCTTATCGATCGATATTCCAAGCGGATTGAATGCCGATACCGGGGTTTTAGCGACCGACGATGAGGAAAAAGGCATCGCAGTTAAAGCAGACGCAACCATCACCTTTATCGCAAACAAACCAGGATTACATACCGCCAATGGCAAAGACTACGCTGGTGAAGTCATCGTCAATGATCTTGGCATTCAATCGCCATTCACCGCGGAAAGCAAATTTCTTTTGAATCATGCTTGCGGATTTAGTTTTCAATTATCTGAACGCAAACAGAATAGCCACAAAGGAAGTTATGGCGAAGTGATTGTCATTGGTGGCGCAAAAGGCATGGTGGGCGCAAGCGTATTAGCCTCGCGTACGGCGTTGTACGCAGGTGCAGGAAAAGTCAATGTAAGTCTGCTGCATCCTGCAATCGATTGCGACATGCTGCACCCAGAAATCATGTACAAAGACGCTCAGCATCTTCAAATGAATGAAGAGATTATTGTTATCGGCCCAGGTATGGGAGATTCTGATGTTGCAAAAAGCGTTTTAAGCAAAACATTATCATCTGAAATTTCATTAGTTATCGACGCTGACGCTCTTAATCTCATTGCAGCGAACGACGAATTACAAGATTTATTAATAAGCAGAACTGCGCAAAGTATCCTGACCCCTCACCCATTGGAAGCAGCAAGACTGCTACAAGTAACTGCAAAAGAGGTCCAGCAAGATCGTTGCAAGGCTGCCTTGCGTCTTGCAGACAAATTCAGATGTGTTGTAGTACTTAAGGGGTCAGGCACGATCATCACCAATACTGAAGGTCAGCTACGAATTAACACGTCGGGCAATCCTGGCTTGGCTACTGGCGGTAGTGGCGATGTGTTAGCAGGTCTTTGCGGTGCGTTGCTTGCCCAGGGTTTGAATAGTTTTGAAACTGCACAATTAGCAGTATGGCTCCATGGAACAGCCGCCGATACGTTGGTTGAGGCTGGCGTGGGTCCGATAGGCATGATTGCCAGCGAGCTACCTGAGGCAATACGCAATTGCCTCAATACTTTCGTAGAGAATCAACATGTGACCAATTAATCGACCAGTGTATTTATTTGCTCGGCATTTAACTTGTCAGTTTGCATTTCGCAAGTAATGCCGGCGCTTGCGATAGCAGCAGTCAGCTTTTCAATTTGCTCCTGCTGTGAAACGGCATGATCTATTAGTTTATGCAAGACCTTAGAAATCGGGTCATCACTGTTTTGCGTAACACCATAAGCGGAAAACAATTGTGCCCCACCTGCATCCGGTGAGCCAACTTCTTTTTTGATAATATGTGCAGGGTTACCTACAGCAGTAGCGCCAGCCGGGACAGGTTTCACCACGACAGAATTCGAACCTATTTTCGCGCCCGCTCCCACAGTAAAACTACCCAATACTTTGGCACCCGCCCCAACGATCACACCTGCCTCCAACGTTGGATGTCGCTTTGCCCCGCGAGACAAAGAGGTGCCTCCTAAAGTGACCCCTTGATAAATTGTACAATCGTCGCCAATCTCTGCAGTCTCACCAATCACCACGCCAAATCCGTGATCAATAAATACCCGCCGTCCAATCGTCGAGCCAGGATGAATTTCCACCCCAGTCAACACTCTTGCTAGGTGCGAAATGAATCGACCCAACCACTTAAAACCGCGCACCCAGCACCATTTAGCCCATCCGTGCATAACAATCGCCTGAAAGCCCGGATAACAGGTAATAACCTCCCAGGCATTACGAGCGGCGGGGTCTTTGGCAATAATGCTCGCGATATCTTCGCGGAAACGACTAAACATGGAGATAGCTATGAAAAAGTAGGTACAACGAGATAGTAGCGTATTTAAAAAAAATGCGCCGAAGCGCATCTTTTTTACATCAAAATACAACTAAGATCAGAGCGATTTAGGCAGACGCTGACGGCGTGCTTCGTACAAACAAACACCAGAAGCAACAGAAACGTTCAGGCTTTCCACTGTTCCATACATGGGCACACTCACCAGCACATCACAGGTTTCCCGAGTCAAACGACGCATACCCTCACCTTCAGACCCCATGACTATGGCGCAGCCACCAGTGAAATCAACATCGTAGATTGTTTTACTATCGGCATCATCAGATGTACCAACCAATAAAATATCTCGCTCTTTCAATTCGCGCAGTGTACGCGCTAAGTTCGTCACCGTAATATACGGCACAGTTTCAGCAGCACCACTTGCTACCTTAGCAGCAGTAGCATTCAAACCAACAGCACGGTCTTTTGGTGCAATAACCGCATGAGCACCAACGCCATCAGCCACACGCAGACAGGCGCCGAGATTATGCGGATCAGTAATTCCATCCAAGACCAACAATAACGGCGGTCCCTCAATGGCGTCTAACAACTCATCAAGATTGCGTGCCAGCGATAATTCACCTGCTTTGGCAACCACGCCTTGATGCCGCCGCGTTCCAACAATGTTGGACAAGCGCTGGTCATCTGCGTGGATGATGCGTACACCTGCAGCCTTTGCCGCTACCAGCAAATCTTGCATACGTCGGTCATTCCGCTCTGAATCAACGTAAATCTCTTCCACCGACGACGCCTCATGACGAATTCTTGAAGTGACAGCGTGGAAGCCAAAAATCATTTTACTTTTCATATTGCTCTTTATTAATGTAACTCAGCCTAATTTTAGGTCTTGATCTCTTTTTTTTCGATTTTGACGTCTTTAGTTTAACGTCTTTTTTTTGCAGGTTTCCCTGTTACTTTTCCAGCAGTGGATACTGCTTTTTTGCTACTTGCAGTGCCCTTTTGTTTGGCACCACCAACTCTTGCATCAGAAGATGCACCTTTAAATTTTTCTTGTCTTTCAGTTACAAAGCTTTTTCTGGCGGCAGTAGCAGGTTTGGATGCATTTTTTACTGCTTTAGCACTCTTATTTACTGGCGTACCTGGTGTTTGCTTCTTCGCTTTTTCTGCTGACGATCCACTCCACGAGGGCGCAATGGCACCACCTGGTTGTACGATGCTTAAATCGATTTTACGTGCATCCAGATCGACTCGGCTGACCTGAACTTTCACCTTATCCGTAAGCTGATATCGCTTACCAGTTCGCTCTCCGCGCAATTCATGACGAGCTTCGTCGAATTGAAAATAATCTGCGCCCAACTCAGTGATATGCACCAGACCCTCGATGTAAATATCATCAAGTTGAACAAAGATACCAAACTGAGTAACGCCAGAAATGGTTCCAATAAACTCTTCACCAAGTTTGTTCTTGATGAAGTAGCATTTCAACCAAGCTTCCACGTCACGTGACGCCTCATCGGCACGCCGCTCATTGGCTGAGCAATGTGTGCCTAAAGAGTCCCAAATCGTAGGGTCTTTCTCAATTTTCTTTTTACCTGCGGCTTTATCCGCAACTAGCTGCTTGCGCGCCGAGTTAGAAATACTCGTATTGAGCAAACTCAGGTCTATTCCTTTTGGTTCATAGACCTTGCCTTGCAAGATAGCTTTGATCGCTCTGTGGGTCAGTAAGTCGGGGTAACGGCGGATCGGGCTTGTAAAGTGCGCATACGCTTCATATGACAATCCAAAATGACCGATATTGTCCGGACTATAAACCGCTTGCTGCATAGAGCGCAATAACATTGTTTGTAGCAATGGCGAATCTGGGCGACCTTTAATCTTCTCCATCAGTGCCGCGTAATCAGAAGCTGTCGGTGCATCACCACCTCCCAAGAACAACCCTACTTGTTTCAAGAAATTCCGGACTTGGGTCAGTTTTTCTTTGGTCGGCCCAGCATGGATACGATAGGTACCGGGATGCTTATAGGTTTCCAACAGATTCGCTGCACAGACGTTGGCAGCCAACATACACTCTTCAATCAGCTTGTGTGCGTCATTACGAGTGCGTGGAATAATTTTTTCAATCTTACCGGCAGCGTTACAAACGATGTAGGTTTCCGTCGTTTCAAAGTCAATCGCACCCCGCACATGGCGCGCTTTCAACAAGGCCTGGAACACCTCATACAAATGCAATAAATGCGGAACCAGCGGCAGACGTTTTGCTGCCTCAGGCCCTTTGGTATTACCCAAAATCGCAGCAACTTCAGTGTAAGTGAATCGCGCGGCTGAATGTATTACCGCAGGATAAAACTGATAGGCATTAACAACGCCTTCTTGCGTAATCACCATGTCGCATACCAGCGTCAGACGATCAACATCAGGATTCAAGGAACATAGACCGTTGGACAGCTTCTCCGGCAGCATAGGAATGACCCGGCGCGGAAAATAGACCGAAGTACTACGCAATAAAGCATCCTGATCCAGTGCGTCATTGGGGCCGACATAATGACTTACATCCGCAATCGCCACCAACAAACGATATCCCTTGCTGCGTCCAATTTTTACAGGTTCGCAATAGACAGCATCATCAAAGTCGCGCGCGTCTTCGCCATCAATGGTCACCAGTGGAATATCGCGCAGATCTACCCTGTCTTCCAGATCTTTAGGGCGGATTTCGGAAGGCAATTTTGCTGCTGCCTTTTGTGCTGCATCAGAAAACACGTGCGGCACACCAAATTTACGTACCGCGATTTCAATCTCCATACCCGGATCATCAATATCGCCAAGTATTTCTACAATTTTTCCAACTGCCTGCGCATAACGGGTTGGTTGCTCTGTCAACTGCACGCTGACCACCTGGCCGGCTTTCGCCTTACCAGGCGAACCCGCCAACAAAATATCCTGACTGAAACGGTTATCCTCAGGAGCGATAACCCAAACACCATTTTCATTCAACAAACGTCCAATAACATGTGTATTAGCGCGCTCCAAAATTTCGATAATGCTACCTTCGAGGCGTCCGCGGCGGTCCGTGCCAACAACGCGCGCTGTTACCCGGTCACCGTGCAACACCTTTTGCATTTCTCGCTCAGGTAAATATAGATCATCACTACCGTCATCAGGTATCAAAAAGCCATAGCCATCACGGTGGCTATTCACCTTTCCTGAGATAAAATTTTCTTGATTAGCGAGCGTATAGTGACCAGAACGATCTGGCTTGATTTGACCGTCTCTTTCCATCGCGTTCAATCTTCGCGTCATGCCATCAAACTCCTCGGGTTTCACGCCTAACTTTTCTGCAATATCGTCTGCAGTCAGTTTGACCTTATTCGTACGAAGGACGCCCAGAATTTCTTCGCGGCTGGGAATGGGGTATAAATGCTTATTCAAATGATGTTAATTTCTTTAAAAGTTGGATCACGCCCTGACTATACAAGACATCCCCCTAGTTTACCGGAGCAAACGTCAATTGCCTAACAATTCTTCAACAAGAATCATGGGATCCCTTGACACCACGGGCAAACACTCTATAATGCTTGCTTCCGTTGCCCACGTGGCGGAATTGGTAGACGCGCATGGTTCAGGTCCATGTGCCGCAAGGTGTGGGGGTTCGAGTCCCTCCGTGGGCACCACAGCATTCAAAAGCCCGTTGATTCATCAACGGGCTTTTTTGCATTTAATCACATCCACCGACATTCAAGTATCCTATTAGTTGTATTGATAGCGCATGAAAATAAAAATCTAAATATTTTAAATATTCCCCCAAACGAGGCGCGTTTCATCTATAATCACGCCTTCCGTTGCCCACGTGGCGGAATTGGTAGACGCGCATGGTTCAGGTCCATGTGCCGCAAGGTGTGGGGGTTCGAGTCCCTCCGTGGGCACCACAGCATTCAAAAGCCCGTTGATTCGTCGACGGGCTTTTTTGCATCTATACCACTCATTTTATCGATAATACGCATCATATTCGCCCACCATCCATTGCGGACGATTACCATGAAGCTCATTTCAACCTAAACTCACGCGTTAAAAAAAACGGAAGCCAATTCGCTTCCGTTTTTTTGTACGTTACACAGATTCGCCCTTTTTCAACCACGCATTCAATTGATGAGGACGGATGCTGTCGTACTCTTCAAATGGCTGATGAATCCACGGATTTGTCGCCAGATAATCAAGATGGTAATCAGGCGCGACTGATGAACATGCCTTGTACCAAATGACTGCCGACTTCACATCGGTTACCGCGGGGAAGTTTTGGCGCAAGTGGTGCAACACGCGCTCCAACGTCACACCAGAATCCACCAGATCATCCACCACCAACACCCGACCTTGCAAAGTACCTTTAGTCATCGAGATATATTTACCAATATCCAGAGAACCCTGGACTGTGCCCGCATCTTCACGATACGAACTAGTAGATAAAATTGCCAAAGGCACATCAAATATTCTGGAGAATATATCGCCAGGACGCAAACCGCCGCGCGCCAGACACAATACCTGATCAAACTTCCAGCCAGATTCATGCACTTTGAGCGCTAATTGCTCAATGGAGCGGTGATACGCATCCCAGGAAACCCACAAATCTTTATCTGTAGAGGCAGGTGTATTCATATTTTTATTTTTCCTTCTTTAAACAAACGGGTGGCGCAATACAATGGTCTCCTCGCGGTCAGGACCAGTTGACACCATGTCAATCGGCACTCCAACGAGAGTCTCGATGCGCTTAATGTAATTGCGAGCATTGACGGGCAATTCCTCCATAGTCTTTGCACCGACAGTCGATTCCGACCATCCAGGCATTTCTTCGTAGATTGCTTCGCACAAAGATGCCTCTTCAGCACCAACAGGGAAAATATCCACTACTTTATCGCCCAGCTTATAACCAGTACACAACTTCAATGTTTCGATACCATCCAACACATCCAACTTCGTCAGACACATACCTGAAACACCATTAATTTGAACAGAACGCTTTAACAAAGCCGCATCAAACCAGCCACAGCGTCGGGCACGACCAGTTACAGTGCCAAACTCATGGCCAACGCTGGCCAAATGCTTACCAACACCTTGATCAGTAGGCAATTCAGATGGGAACGGGCCAGAACCGACACGGGTCGTGTAAGCTTTAGTGATACCTAAAATGTAATGCAACATGTTAGGACCAACACCAGCACCTGCAGCGGCGTTACCTGCAACACAATTACTTGAGGTAACAAACGGGTAAGTACCATGATCGACGTCAAGCAAACTACCTTGTGCGCCTTCAAACAGCAAGCTGGCACCCGCTTTATGCGCTGCATACAAGGCGCTGGAAACATCGGCAACCATTGGACGAATACGCGGAACCAGAGCCATCGCATCATCGAGCGTTTTCTGATAGTCCACCGCCGGCGCTTTGAGATAATTGGTCAACACAAAATTGTGGTAATCCAGATTTTCTTTTAATTTTTCAGCAAAACGTTCAGCGTTGAGCAAGTCAGCAACGCGAATAGCACGACGTGCTACTTTGTCTTCATACGCCGGACCAATACCCTTGCCCGTTGTACCAATTTTTGCCGCACCGCGAGCCACTTCACGCGCCGCATCCAGTGCAGTGTGGTAAGGCAGTATTACTGGACAAGCCTCAGAAATTTTCAAGCGAGAAACAACTTCAACGCCATTTGCTTGCAACTTATCAATTTCACGAAGCAAATCAGGCACAGACAGCACGACACCATTGCCAATATAGCAGGCCGTGCCTTCGCGCATAATACCTGAAGGTATCAATTGCAGTGCCGTTTTCTGACCACCAATCACAAGTGTATGACCTGCATTATGACCGCCTTGAAAACGCACAACACCTTGCGCGTGATCGGTCAGCCAGTCGACGATTTTGCCTTTACCTTCGTCACCCCATTGGGTTCCGATCACAACGACATTTTTTGGAATTTTATTGTTTGACATCACTCAACCTACATTTTGAAGAATCCATTGATCACCATCGAATACGACCACTCTGTTACAGTCAAATTCGTCTTGTTCATTCTCATGCCCGGGGAAGTTTTGAATCACTACTTCCCCCTCATTCCGCAATTCTGTTATTTTTTGGCGCAATGCAGCGTCACGACTCCACGGCGCACGGATTGCATCTTTGCGCTCAGCAACGGGCATCAATCGTGCCAGCTCGCGCAAATCTAATGAAAAACCTGTCGCAGGACGCGCCCTACCAAAAGCTTCACCAACATGATCGTAACGTCCACCGCGGGCGACAGCGTTTGGCAAGCCATGCACAAAAGCACTAAACATCACGCCACTATGGTAGTGATAACCCCTTAAATCAGCCAAGTCGATCGTCACCTGAGCAGGCCCAACTAAGCTAGCCAGATACTCCAACTCATCGAGTGCATTGACAATACCAGACACTGAAGGCAATTTTTCTCTGGCAACTTTCAAAATAGAAACATCGCCATACAGAGTCGGCAGCAGCATTAACGCCGCACGCACCTCCGGACGGAATTGAAGGCTAATGTTATCTATACTAGGCAAATCTTTCGCCTCAAGCAAAGAAAATAGTACGTTTTCCTGCTTCTTCGCCGCTGAATCGAGATCGAGAATGGCACGCAAAACACCGACATGACATAAATCGAGGCGCACTTCACGAATTCCCGCCAACGCAAGGCTTGCCAATACCAGCTCCTGAATTTCAGCATCAGCCTCCAAACCTGCATGCCCATAGATCTCGGCACCGATTTGAATCGGCTCACGTGTAGCATGTAAGCCCGAAGGTTTGGTATGCAATACATTGCCAGCGTAGCAAAGCCTTGTCACCGATGAGCGGTTTAGCAAATGCGCATCAATCCGAGCCACCTGGGTAGTCATATCAGCACGCAACCCCATGGTGCGCCCAGAGACTTGATCAACCAACTTGAAAGTGCGCAAATCCATATCCTGACCGGCACCAGTCAATAAGGACTCGATATACTCAAGCAAAGGCGGCATTACGAGTTCGTAGCCGTACAACCTGAAATGATCAAGAAAAACGCGACGTAAATCTTCTATCTTACGCGCCTCAGACGGCAAGACGTCGGCAATATTTTCGGGGAGAAGCCAATTTGGCATGAAAAACAATCAAAAAATAAATTAACAAATACGTATTTACGACAGGCATCCAGCAAATAGCGATCTGTACCGCAATTGGTACAGATCGCTATTTGCTGGATATGTTTTCTGAATTACTTCGATTTTACTGCATTCGAGCCACTACTAGATACCCCAGAGCTTTTAAAATACTTAAAAAAATCTGAGCTAGGGTCAACCACCACAAAATCACTCTTACCTTTAAAGCTGGCGCGATATGCTTCCAGGCTGCGATAAAATTTATAAAATTCCGGGTTTTGACCAAATGCCTTAGCATAAATTTGCGATGCTTCTGCATCCCCAGCACCACGCATCTCCTCGGACTCTCGGTAAGCCTCAGCCAATAAGACAGTACGTTGACGATCAGCATCGGCTCTGATTTTTTCAGACTCTGCCGAACCTGTCGAGCGCAATTCATTAGCGACGCGCAGACGCTCTGCCTTCATGCGGTCGTAGACCGAATTATTAATTTGATCTACATAATCGACACGTTTGAGTCGTACATCAACAATTTCTACGCCGATCTGACGTGCTTCTTCGGTTACTTTGCTACGAATCGCTTCCATCACCTTACCGCGCTCACCGGAAATCACTTCCCGCACAGTGCGCTTGGTTATTTCATCATTCAACGCTGCCTTAACGATTTGCGACAATCGATTTTTTGCACCACGCTCTTCACCAGCAAAACTTACAAAATATAGTTTAGGATCAGAAATGCGCCATTTCACATAAGAATCGACGAGAATATTCTTTTTCTCAGCAGTGATGAAACGATCAGCCTCATCAGCATCAATGGTTAAAATCCGCTTATCAAGAAAAAGTACATTTTGAAATGGTGGCGGCAATTTAAAATGCAAACCAGGCTCACTAATCACCGACTTCACCTCTCCAAATGCAAAGACAATCGCATAGTTTTTTTGGTTAACAACAAAAATTGTTGAATAGGCCAATAACAACAAACCGACAAAAGTGGCCAAAAAAGACATTATCTTGTTCATATTAACGCGTCTCCCTTTCGCGGGAATCACGGACTTCCCTGGCTCTGTTGTCGTCTTTAGTAGTTCGCATTTCTATCGTGGGAATTTGCTCATTCAATTGAGAAGACTGCACTGCAGCTGGCACTTGAGTTGATGCACCAGACTTCTGCGATGACGATTCGTTTTGAGACATCACCTTATCCAGCGGCAAATACACCATATTATTTCCGGATTTCGTATCCATCATGACTTTGCTTGTACTTGCAAAGATTTGCTGCATAGTTTCCAGATACATACGATCTCGGGTCACAACAGGCGCTTTTTGATATTCATTTAACACTTGCTTAAACCGGGACGCATTACCTTCCGCATTCGAAACCACCCGCGACTTATAACCCTCCGCCTCTTGCAACATTCTCGATGCTTCACCACGAGCCTTAGGAATTACATCATTGGCATACGCCTGGCCTTCGTTTTTCTGACGCTCTTTATCCTGACCTGCTTTAACAGCATCATCAAATGCTGCCTGAACTTGCTCAGGTGGCTGTACACCCTGCATGGTCACATTTGCAATTTGCACGCCAGCTTTATAGCGATTCAAAATCTGCTCCATGAGAGCACCAACGTCAGAAGCTACTTTTTCGCGCCCTTCATACAAAACGAAATCCATTTTGCTCTTACCAACGATCTCGCGGATGGCAGTTTCTGCAACCTGCCGTATCATTTCATCCTGATCACGATTACTGTACAACCATTCGACTGCATTTTTCAGCTTGTACTGAACAGCAAATTGAATATCAACAATATTTTCATCGTCAGTGAGCATCAATGATTCACGTGCCTGCTTATTTTTCACGTTCGAACGATAACCAACTTCCACAGTACGCACCTGTGATACATCAACGATCTCTTGATTCTGGATAGGATAAGGCCAACGCCAATTCATTCCTGCACCAGCCACGTGAGTGTATTTGCCAAATGTTGTTATAACGGCAGTCTGCCCCTCCTGCACAATAAACACACCACTAACCAACCACACAAACAAGAACACGAGGACAATAGCACCTACCCCCAGCTTTGCATTAACAGGGTCCGAGTTAAAGCCACTACCACCATTGCCACCACTACCATCGCCTTTTTGCCCCAGAAAACGGTTCAAGCGTTGGTTCAAATCCTTCCAAATTTGCTCGAGATCGGGCGGAGTGTCAGGCGACTTCCTGTCGTCCTGATTGCTATTTTTGGAGCCTCGGCCCCATTGTGGATCGTTCAATGACAAAGTCACACCAATTCTTTTAAGAAATGAACCAATCATTCTCTTGATTTCCAATGAATAGAAGGTTGAGCTACAGGATATTGAATCTGGCATCATCTTCATCAGGAGCCACTTTAACTCCTGCTGTCACTGACGCCTTTTTGATGGCAAACTCGGCAATAGATTGTCGCAAAAGATCTAACCCAGCACCTGTTCTCGCACTCAGAAAAATTCTGTCAATCTTACCACACTCGTCCAACACCACTGCAGGCTCCAGCGCCGCCAAATCAATTTTATTGCAAACCATTAACTGCGGGATATGATCTGCCCCAATCTCTTTCAAAACATGATTCACCTGCTCTACCTGGTCTGTTCTGACTGGGCTATTCGCATCAACCACATGCAATAACAAATCAGCATGTATGGTCTCTTCCAGGGTTGCACGAAAAGCAGCCACCAATTGATGCGGCAGTTCTCTGATGAAACCTACTGTATCAGAAACCACGACACTCCCAGCCCCTTCCAGATACAGACGCCTTGATGTCGTATCAAGCGTTGCAAACAATTGGTTGGCTGCATATGCCCCAGCCTTTGTCAATGAGTTGAACAAGGTTGATTTACCAGCATTGGTATAGCCAACCAAAGATACTGAAAAAGTCTTACTGCGATCGCGTGAACGACGCTGTGTTTCACGCTGTTGCTGTAGCTTTTCAAGGCGCAACTTCAGCATCTTGACACGCTCACCAAGCAAGCGACGATCAGTTTCTAGCTGAGTCTCACCTGGCCCGCGCAAGCCAATACCGCCTTTTTGACGCTCCAGATGCGTCCATCCACGAATCAAGCGCGTTGCTAAGTGCTGCAGTTGCGCAAGTTCAACTTGAACCTTACCCTCATGACTTTTCGCTCGTTGCGCAAAAATATCCAGAATCAGACTTGTCCTGTCAACGACCCTGATTTTCAGGTGCCGCTCAAGGTTACGCTGCTGCGCAGGAGAAAGCGCGTGATTAAAAATAACCAGATCAAGCTTTTCATCGGCAACAATATCGGCAAGCTCAGTTGCTTTACCACTACCAATAAACAACGCAGCGTCCGGCCTGGAACGCTTGCACGTAACAATACTAATCGGTTCAGCCCCGGCAGATTGAGACAGCAAAGAAAGCTCTTCCAAGCCAGCTGCAAAATCGTCCTTGCCAAAATCGACGCCTACTAAGGCTGCGCGCATGCTCAAGGACATATACAAAAAATAGAAGAAACCAAAAAATTACTCTGCCTCAGACTCAGTAGTGATGCTAACGGCACGCGCCGGAACCACAGTAGAAATAGCGTGTTTATAAACCATTTGCGTAACGGTATTTCTCAACAAAACGACGTATTGATCAAATGACTCAATATGACCTTGCAGCTTAATACCATTCACCAAATAAATAGACACGGGAATATGCTCTTTACGCAGTGCATTCAAAAACGGGTCTTGTAAAAGTTGCCCTTTATTGCTCATAACAGCTCCATTGTGTTGTTGTGATCAGGAGTTGGGGATTGTTTGAAATATTTCAAGCACTCCCATAGTAATTACAAAACAACTGTAACCGAATTTTATTCAAAAAACTTACCAGTACGGCTATATTTAAGTAAAAAAACTCAAAATTCAGGTGCTTTTATCAATATATTTTTCTCTACTTCGACTTATCGAACGGGTTCTTACCCGAACGCATCTCTATTCTCAGCGGCGTTCCAGTCAATGAAAACGTTTCTCTAAAGTGCTTTTCCAAATAACGCTTATAAACGTCACCAACGGCTTCCAACGCGTTACCGTGAATAACAATGATAGGAGGATTCTGACCACCCTGGTGCGCATAGCGTAGCTTAGGACGTATAGAACCCTTACGTTTTGGCTGTTGATGCTCAACCGCCTCAATCAAAGCGCGAGTCAATTTTGGCGTCGACAAATTCGCCATCGCTGCTTCATATGCTGCATCAATCGACTTCATCAAAGGACTGATACCCGTTGATTTTAATGCCGAAATGAAATGGAACTTTGCAAAAGTCAGAAAATTTAACTTACGCTCGATGTCAAACTTAATTTCATCTCTGCGATCACTTTGCAAACCATCCCATTTATTCACACCAACAACTAACGCCCGGCCAGATTCCAAAATAAAACCTGCAATGTGCGCATCTTGCTCAGAAATATCCTGTTGGGCATCCAGCAGCAGCAGCACAACATTTGCTTCAGAAATGGATTGCAACGTTTTGACAACCGAAAATTTTTCGATCGCCTCAAAAACCTTACCACGACGACGAATACCCGCAGTGTCAATCAGTGAGTAATGTTTGCCATCGCGCTCAAATGGAATTTCAATTGAATCTCGCGTGGTGCCAGGCATATCAAATGCAATAACTCTGTCCTCGCCCAATAAGGTATTAACCAAAGTTGATTTGCCTACATTTGGCCGCCCGACAATTGCTATTTTAATGCCACGAACAACGTCAACGGGTTCTTCCATTTCTGGAGGACGTTGAGCAAAAGCAATGTTAAGCGATTCTTCGACCAGGTCAGCGACGCCGTCACCATGCGCTGCGGAGATCACATAAGGATCACCCATACCTAACTCGTAAAAATCGGCAGTAACGGCGGTATACCTCATACCCTCCGCCTTATTGACGACCAACATCACTGAACGACCAGATTTTCTTAAGAAATCTGTAATCGTTTTATCATGCGGCGTCAGCCCCTGACGACCATCAACAATGAAGATAACGACATCTGCCTCAGCAACCGCTTGTTTTGTTTGCTTAGCCATTTCATGCAAAATACCCTCTTTAGCAACTGGCTCGAAACCACCAGTATCAATGACTAAGAAGGGCCTCTCCCCAACACGACCTTCACCATAATGGCGATCACGTGTCAGACCCGGAAGGTCTGCCACTAATGCGTCGCGTGAACGGGTAAGCCGATTGAACAGCGTGGATTTGCCGACGTTAGGTCGGCCTATAAGTGCGATAACCGGCTTCATTTGTATTACTCGGCTGCAAAAGCAACCACTGATCCTGATTTTGTTTGAACAATCAGATTTGAACCAGCCACAATCGGGGCCGCAAAAATCTGACTACCATCGGTAGCAACTCTACCGATGAAAGAACCATCTTCTCTTGAGAGAAAATGAACGTAACCTTCATAGTCGCCTACTGCAACAGCACGACCAAAGGAAATTGGGGCAGATAAACGACGGCGAGCCAGCTTGTCATTACGCCAAGCGCTAGATCCACCATCACGATTAAATGCAGTCACTGTACCAACGTTATCCGATGTAAACACGAAACGCTCGTCGACACTCACACCCACTTCACTGGAAATATTTTTTACCCAGCGAGGTGAGCCTGTATTTAAATCAAAACAACCAACACGCCCCTGATAAGAGGTAGCGCAAACATCTTTACCTACAACAACAGGCATACCAGAGACGTCAGCAACGCGCTCAAGCTCTGTATTACCCTTCGGCTCCCCTACGACTGCATCCCAGCGTAAACTGCCGTTCTTCAGTGCTAAAGCCGACATGTGTCCGCCCGGCAAAGCAACCAGAACCTGATCACCAACAACCAATAAACCCGGAACAGCACGCAGCATGAGTGGAGGAAGTGGGCGCTCATTCGTCCATTTTTTCGCACCGGTGACGATGTCATAAGCGCTAACACGATTATCATTACTACGGACGACTACCAAGCCAGAACCAATTGCCGGCGCTGACAAAATTTCTGAAGATTCCTGTATTTTCCAACGTAATTTACCATCAGTATCGAAAGCGAACAAATTCCCTTTCTCACCAGCAACAACAATGGTCGCAGACCCCGCTCCAACACCGCCTGTAAGGGATACACCTGCATTGATACGCCAAACACTCCGACCAGTCACACCATCAATTCGCACCAAAGTCCCATCCGCGGCGGCAACGTAAATATCGGAACCATCAAGCGCAGGATTAAAAATATAATTACTCGCTGAACCAACGGAAACCGACCACAATTGCTTTATCGAGATTGTTGATTTGAACTCAACTAAAGGCGCAGGCAGCTTTTTGGGGTCTGGTTTAGAAGCAAATGGGTTTAAAGACGAGCATCCTGACAAAACACAAAATGCAGCCACCGAAAATAATTTGGCGGTAAATCGCATGAACAACTCCTGTTATTTATTTACGACAACTGCATCAGCCGCAGATCCACCAATTGCATCGAGTTTAATCTGCACTAATTGACGCGCCGAGTTTTTATCTGTCATTTTTTCAAGTGCTGCTTGATAAGCTTTACGGGCATCATCGATTTTTGTTTGCGCAACAAAAATGTCACCCTTGCGATCAAGAACTGCCGCCTGCAGATCGACCGGGAATTCTCCGGAAAGTTGCGCCAAAGCTATTTCGTAATTTTTTTCATCAAGAGCAATTCCAGCCAAACGGATTTTTGCGATGGCTTTGTAGTCTTCATTCTTTGCTGAGTCGATGACCCATTGCAATTGCGCTTTTGCAGATTTCAGATCGTTTGCTTCAAATGCACTCTTAGCCGCAACCATTGCCGCCATCGATGCGTACGAAGTCGTGGCAAATTTTTCTTTCAAATCATTTGCAGCGCGCTGAACTTTCGCATCATCTTTTGCTGCTACTGATTTTTGCATTTCTTCAAATAACTGAGATGCTTGACCAGATTGGCTACTTTGATAATTACTCCATTGCGTCCATGCCGCATACGACGACAAAGCAATGATTAAAATCCAGGTAATCAAATTACCATATTGTTTCCAGATTGCCTTAAGGGTTGCAAGTTGTTCCTGCTCTTCGAGATCGTAAGCCATGTTCTTATATTTTATTAATGGTGAATATGAATATGATTTGGGTCGTCACAACAATCAGTGTCCGATTCTGCGCCAACAATTTGATCAACCAGGTAATCAATCACAGCATCAAATGGAACACTGACTTGATTGTTTTCTTGCTTATTTTCCTGATGATCAGAACGCATGCTTTTTATAATAACGGTATTACTAGCAAGCTCATCCTCACCAATAATAGCGGCATACGCAGCGCCGCTCGCATCTGCTTTTTTCATTTGCGATTTAAAATTGCCGACCCCAGTCGCAGTTGCGCAATGTAACACAACATCCAGACCCGCATCACGCAATCTCTCACTCAAAACAAACGCTTGCATTTGCGCATCACTACCTTGATGCACCAGATAGACGTCGCAAATCGCTGAAGGCTGAGTATCGCCAGCTGCCTTCATCAATTCGATCAGACGCTCGATACCCATACCAAAGCCACAAGCGGGCGTAGGCTTTCCACCAAAGGTCGTAAACAACGAGTCATAGCGACCGCCACCACAAACAGTACCCTGAGAGCCAAGTTCGTCGGTAATCCACTCAAATACTGTCAGGTTGTAATAATCCATTCCCCGTACAAGACGTGGATTAATTTTAAATGGAATACTATTAGCCCTTAATATTTTCTGCACACCCTCAAAATGGGCAAGAGACTCCTCGCCCAGATAATCAAGTAACTTAGGTGCTGCATTGACCATATCTTGCATTGCAGGATTTTTCGTATCCAGAATTCGCAACGGGTTAGAGTGCAAGCGACGCTGTGCTTCAGCGTCCAGCACATCCATGTGCTTTTCAAAATAAGCGATCAACGCTGCTCTATGAGCATTTCTCTCAGCTGCGTTACCAATAGAATTTAATTCCAGACGCACGCTCTGCAGACCCAAATCATCCCACAAACGCTGACACAACATAATCAATTCTGCATCGATATCTGGGCCACTAAAGCCCAAAGCCTCAGCACCCACCTGATGAAATTGACGATAGCGACCGCGCTGTGGACGCTCATGGCGAAACATAGGGCCGGTATACCACAAACGCTTTGGACCGTCGTACACCAGATTGTGTTCGATAGCGGCACGCACGATACCCGCAGTACCTTCAGGCCTCAGAGTTAACTTATCACCATTCATCGAGTCTTCAAAAGAATACATTTCTTTTTCAACGATATCAGTGACTTCACCCAAGCCGCGCGAAAACAAAGGAGTTGCTTCAACGATAGGGGTACGAATTTGTTGAAAACCGTAACTCTTTAAAACTGACTGCACCGTATTCTCAAACAACTCCCACAAAGGAGAGTCGACTGGAAGAAGGTCATTCATCCCTTTAACACCAACGATTTTTTCTATTTTTTTATTTTCCGACATAGTCAGCCTAGTTTAATTACTCTCAACTTCTGCAGAACTTCCGTAACGCTTCTGCACATAATCCAATACGATAGTCTGAAATTCTTCAGCAATACGATCGCCACGCAAGGTCATCGCTTTTGTGCCATCAATAAACACTGGCGCTGCTGGCGATTCACCCGTGCCCGGCAAACTAATGCCGATATTTGCGTGTTTTGATTCGCCAGGTCCATTCACAATACAACCCATTACGGCGACATTCATATTTTCAACGCCGGGGTACTGCTTCTTCCACACCGGCATCTGATCACGCAAAAACGTTTGAATATCATCCGCCAATTCCTGGAATACCGTCGACGTTGTACGACCACAGCCAGGGCACGCGATTACCATCGGCGTAAATTTACGCAAGCCCATCGTTTGCAAAATTTCCTGACCAACGATCACCTCACGGCAACGATCACCACCCGGCTCAGGCGTCAATGAAATCCGTATTGTATCGCCTATACCCTCTTGCAACAAAACACCCATCGCGGCGGTCGAAGCAACAATACCCTTACTTCCCATACCCGCTTCTGTCAGACCAAGATGCAGTGGATAGTCACAACGTGCAGAAAGTTCACGGTAAACCGCGATCAGATCCTGAACACCAGAAACTTTGCACGATAAAATGATCTTATCGCTACCCAGCCCCAACTCCTCGGCCCGCTGAGCATTCTCTATCGCTGAGGTTATCAACGCCTGGTACATCACTGATTGTGCAGTTCTTGGATCAGCTAACCTTGCATTCTCATCCATGATCCGCGCCAGCAAGTCCTGATCGAGACTACCCCAATTGACACCGATACGTACTGGCTTATCGTATCGACACGCCATCTCTATCATCTGAGCAAATTGTGTATCACGCTTAGCCCCTTGCCCCACATTACCAGGATTAATCCGATATTTAGACAAAGCTTGAGCGCATTCCGGATAATCCCGGAGCAAAATATGTCCGTTATAGTGGAAATCACCAATCAGCGGAACATCTACACCCATGCGATCAAGTTGCTCACGGATTGCAGGAACTGCAGCTGCAGCTTCCTGATTATTGACAGTAATCCTCACCAATTCAGAGCCAGCACGTGCCAGATCTTTAATTTGAATTGCAGTCCCAATGACATCCGCGGTATCGGTATTGGTCATCGACTGCACAACGACAGGTGCATTGCCACCGATTAATACCTCTTTCTTACCATAGACAATTTTTGCAGTCCGGCTAGGACGTCTCGCAACAGGCCCGGAAGCAATTTCCGATAAAAATGGTTTCATGCTTACTTCACGCTTAAATTAACGACATTCGTATCTTTAGGGGGAACAATTTCAAGTGCCACACCGCGCAGCGTCGCATCCACACCGTGCGCGTTCCCCAATCTCACCTGAACAGGTTCTTTTACATCAAAAAATTCTTCTGTTCCCGCCTTAGCGAGATGAGATGTAACCACCTCTCCAGACTCTTTCTTCACTTGAAGCCACGAGTCCTGACGGAACGTCAATCGTAATTTATTATTTCCGGACTGAGTGTCAACGACAGACCCAATCACAGGTTTGCTAGCCGAGCTTACCACTGGGTTAGCTGGAGCCACTACATTTGTTTGCTGAGGCTTAACTTCATGAACTGATGGCGGAGCAACCGGCGAAGCTGCGAGTGTCGACACCACTTCCGACGCTGCGACTCGCTCAAGCACGGTACTTGCCTGCGCAGTCGCATCAGGTGGAAACGCGTCAGACTGCGAATCCATCGGAGCAGCATTATCAGCCACCGGAAGCGATGCTGCCACTTGCTCTACCGAAGGTTTTACCACATCAGAATGGGCAAACAATGACTTAAATATTTCAGAATGCTCGAAATGCTGCACAAGAACAAACAACAAAGCAGCGACTGCCAAAACGCCAGCACCGAACATATATTTCTTGTTATGATTTTCAGTTCTACCAAGAAAATGAGACTTGGACTCCAGGAAAGGAGTTGCCAGCGTAGGCCGCAAATCTGTATCTAAATCAGCCGAACTGGCCTCACCAGGAAGACATGCAACGATAGGAGCAGGATCAACGCGCAATAATTTAGCATAGGAGCGAACAAACCCTCTGACAATGACCATCTGGGGCAACTTATCAAATTCATTGCTTTCGATAGCCAACACCTGCCGATGAGACAGTTTAAGTTGCTCAGCCACTTGTTCGAGGCTCAATCCCAATTGCTGACGTGCAGCAGACAACTTCGCACCAGCAGTATCAAGAAAGTCAACTGGTTTTTCCTCACCCAAACCAGAAGCTATCGACTCAGATAAAGGGTTTAAGCCAACCTCATTCATCAAACAAACCTCTCTGCAAGAGACTAAATTCAGGGGAATCCGGGTAGCGCTTTCTCAATTGCGCCGACAGACTGTTTAACGCAGCATCATCGCGTAATTTACGTTCGATTTTTATAGCGAGCCAAAGAACTTCCGGCGTCAACACATCCTGTTGAATGACGCGTCCAATATAAAATCTTGCTTTTGCATATTCACCACGCAAAAATAAAGTTCTCGCCAGATTAGTATTCAGGCCCGAATTGGCTGGATCAACCCGAAAACCTTGCATGAAATATTTTTCGGCAGCAGCATTATCACCCATATTCAGACTACACATTCCTGCAGCGTTGTATGCTTTCGAAGAGGCATAAGTCTGGCTTTGCAGCACTTTCTCAAGGTAAACTAAACCTTGCTTTTCACGCTTATTCTGGCACAAAAACCAGCCATAATTATTAACGATGTCCAGATTATCTGGAGCAAGCTTTAAGGCATACAGAAAATTATCTTCAGACAATTTCTTTTCACCAGTATCCATAAAAATCAAAGCGCGAACACTATAAGCATCCACCAAATCAGGATAAATAGCTAAAGCGTGCTTAACCTCATCAAGAGCAACCTTATATTGCCCCTGCTGGTAATAACTGATAGCAAGCTGCATTCTGATAGAGGCACGCTTTTGCGCATCTTGTTTTTCAACAGAAAGATTAGATTCATCCGAAGGACCCTCCAATTGTTTTGAGGCGCAAGCAGACAAAACAAGAAAAAGAAAAAGAAGAGCAAATCTCCTCATCCAACGATGCAATCCAAAAATTTTCACTGAGTGATCTCCACGATCTTGCCAAAATTTTCACCGAACTTCTTTTGATACTCCGCCATTTTCTGCATCCGCTCTTGTACGCGCGTTCTATCCTTTACCTCACCAGCCAACTGCCCACATGCAGCATCAATATCATCGCCACGTGTTTTACGGGTCGTAGTTACTATGCCCGCGTCCAGCAGTATCTGCGCAAAAGCTTTGATACGTGGGTTTGCAGAACGCTTCAATCCAGACTCCGGAAATGGATTAAACGGAATCAAGTTGAATTTACAAGGAACATCTTTAACCAACTGTATCAATTCACGAGCATGTGCATCAGTGTCATTCACACCATCGAGCATACAATACTCGAACGTCACAAAATCGCGTGGCGCGAATTCGAGATAACGCTTACAAGCTGCCATTAACTCCGACAGCGGGTGCTTCTTGTTCAAAGGGATCAGACCATCTCGCAACACATCATTCGAAGCATGCAATGACACCGCCAATGCCACCGGGCACTCCTGAGACAACTTATCCATCATTGGCACAACACCACTTGTCGACAAGGTTACACGTCGACGCGACAAACCATAAGCATTATCATCAAGCATTAAGCGCAATGCAGTGACAGTAGGCTCAAAATTCAACAAAGGCTCACCCATACCCATCATGACAACGTTGGTGATCTGACGCTCACCCTTGGGGCCCATGGGCACACCTTTGGTACGACGCAGTTCAAACTCAGCCATCCATAACTGACCAATGATTTCTGCCACAGTCAGATTACGATTAAATCCTTGCTTGCCGGTGGAACAAAAGCGGCAATTCACCGCACAACCAGCTTGCGTAGAGATACACAAAGTACCTCGATTTTCTTCAGGAATAAACACAGTTTCAACCGCATTTCCCTGACCCACATCCACCAACCATTTACGGGTACCGTCAAGTGAAGTGTGGTCACTAATCACCGCGGGAGCAGTTATCACCGCTCTGGTAGCAAGCTTCTCGCGCAAGGATTTCGCGAGATCTGTCATCTCGTCAAAACTGCTTGCACCAAACTGATGTATCCAACGTTGCAACTGTTTTGCACGGAACGGCTTCTCACCCAATTCGCCACAATACGCAACGAGCTGTTCAGGATCTAAATCCAATAAATTTATGGGTGCCGTCATGTGTTTCTCTCTCATACCCCGAATCGCAACAATACGAAACGGGGCATCAATTACTTTAAATATTACTTAATGCAAATTAACGTGAGTACACGTTCAATGCTGGGAAAAAATAAGCGATTTCAACAGCAGCTGTTTCAGCAGCGTCAGAACCGTGAACTGCGTTAGCATCGATAGATTCAGCGAAATCAGCGCGGATTGTGCCTTTTTCTGCTTTCTTAGGATCAGTTGCACCCATCAGGTCGCGGTTTTTCAAAATCGCGCCTTCGCCTTCCAACACTTGCACAAATACAGGACCAGAGATCATGAAATCAACCAGATCTTTGAAGAATGGACGTGCCGCGTGAACAGCGTAGAAGCCTTCTGCTTCAGCGCGGGACAATTGTGTCAAACGAGCAGCAACAACTTTCAAACCAGCAGTTTCAAAACGGCTGACAATTTGACCAATCACGTTTTTCGCAACTGCGTCAGGTTTAATAATAGATAATGTACGTTCGATAGCCATCTGAAAACTCCAATAAAAAGAAAGGGTTAAGACAAAAACTCAGGAATTCATCTAACCCTAGATTTTAGCATGAAACACTTGGTACAACATGTCTTTAAAGAAAGACCATAAAAATACCAAGCATTTATTTGCCAGTTCAAGAAACCAAATCAAAGACCGCCATGGATTCCACGTGAGACGTATGTGGAAACATATTAACAACTCCGGCATAGCTCAAACGATAACCAGCACCATTGACCAAAATCCCCGCGTCACGCGCCAAGGTGGACGGACTACAAGAGACATACACCAGACGTTTAGGTTTAAGTTGTGGTGCAACGTGCGTTAAATCTGCTAAAGCCTGACAAACCGCCATCGCACCATCGCGCGGAGGATCGATCAAGAAGCGGTCAAACTTACCTAGTTTCACAAAATCATCAGCCACCACTTCAAACAAATTGCGCGTACTAAATGTAGTTTTATCAACAACATTATTGTGTCTTGCGTTTTCCAATGCACGATCAGTCAGCGTAGAACTCCCCTCAATACCAACGACTTGCTTAGCAAGAGTAGCAATGGGTAGAGTGAAGTTACCCAAACCACAAAACAGATCGGCAATACGCTCATCTTTTTGTGGGTCCAGTAAACGTAATGCTTTCGCCACCAACACGCGGTTGATATGGTGATTCACTTGCGTAAAGTCGGTAGGCTTAAAAGGCATTTTGACACCGAACTCTGGCAGCAAATAATGTAGATCGCTGACAGCAGGATAGTACGGCTCGGCGGTTTCAGGACCTTTTGTCTGCAACCACCATTGCACCTGATAGAGATCAGCAAAGGCCTTTAATTTAACCTCATCATCGGAACTCAATGGCGCCATAATGCGCAACACCATTGCAGTAACACCCTCACCTATGGCCAACTCAATTTGTGGCAGATGCTCAATGATAGACAATGACGCAACCAACTCACGCAAAGGCATTAACATTGCAGAAACGTGCGGCGGCAAGATTTTGCAAGTCTCCATGTTCGCTACATAGCGCGATTTTTTCTCATGAAAGCCAACCAATACGGTACCTTTTTTTATCACATGCCGCACAGAAAGGCGTGCCCGGTAGCGATAACCCCAGGTCGGACCGTAAATCGGACGCATCATGGTTTCAGCCTTAACCTTGCTGATGTGCCACAAATTATCTTCCAATACACGCTGCTTCATTGCCACTTGAGCGTCAGGCTCAAGATGCTGCATAGAACAACCACCACAGGTTCCAAAGAATTCACATTTTGGATCTACTCTTTGCGATGAAGTCCGATGCACCTCAGACAATGTAGCTACTTCCCAACTCGACTTCTTTTTATAAGAACTAAAGCTGACCAACTCACCCGGCAATGCACCTTCAACAAAAACAACTTTTCCTTGCGTACCATCTTCATTTTGCAAATGGCCAACACCACGCGCGTCCATATCAAAAGAACGTATTTCTATTTTATTCATGGGAATATCGGCGCCAACGTCAGTTGGGCCATGTAAAAGATAAAGATCAAAAGCGGAATTATAAAAGAACTGGAGCGTTTCACCCGTGCTATTCGCAAATAAGTGAACGCTTCTTCAGATTAAAGAGTCTCTACCTACACCGCGAGACAAGAACGAACGCTTCAATTTAATCAAGGCTTCTTGCTGGATCTGGCGCACCCGCTCACGGGTTATCCCCATTTCATCAGCAAGTGTTTCTAAAGTAGCAGGATCATCGTTATCCAAACCGAATCGGCGAATCACCACAATGCGCTGCTTATCAGGTAATTTTGCCAACCAATCCCTGACCAACACCGTCATCTCGTGATGCTCAGCCCGAATATCGGGGCCATCATCACTGTCACCAGGCAACATATCCATTAAACTGGATTGCGGATCATTATCCAATGGCGTATCCAGCGAAGTCGCATGCTCTGACAAGGCCAAAATATCCTGCACCTCATCGACCGGCCGATCCACCAACAGGGCAATATCTTCCAGGTTAGCATCCCGACCATCGCGTCGCTGCGATTCCAAATGGTATTTAGCCCGCAAGATTTGATTGAGCTCACGCACCATATGCACCGGCAATCGTATTGTGCGCGCCTGATTCATGATGGCACGCTCGATGCTTTGTCGTATCCACCACGTCGCATAGGTCGAGAAACGGAAGCCACGCTCAGGCTCAAATTTATCAATCGCATGCATCAGCCCAAGATTACCCTCTTCGATCATATCCAAAAGGGCGACGCCGCGATTAATGTAGTGTTTAGCAATTGACACAACAAGGCGCAGGTTGTGTTCAATCATTTTTTGCCTTGCCGCAAAATCACCTTGCTTGGCTAAGGTTGCATAATGCAATTCTTCTTTGGAGTCAAAAAGAGGTCGGGTACCAATTTGATTCAGATAATACTGTGTTGTATCAGTAGAAAGCTCAGCCGCCAAAACATTCTTGAGCTCATCGATCGGCGCAACAATGAGCGAGACCGGATCAACCGCCTGAACCTCGCGCTCATCAGTATCAGCATCAACCTCCGAGGCATCCGCAAGTACATCCACATCAATACCTTCATCTACCTCAACTGACAATGCTTCCGCATCCTCATAGGAGGAAACGTCCAACTTTTGGTTGATTGCGCTTTTTTGCATAGTTTTGTCTGAATAGTAAATATGATAGAACCCGGAAACACCTCAAAATGTAACAGCACCTGCGATCATCAAATTTCTACTACTGGCAATAGCAAATTATTACCACAATTTAGTTATTTTACAACACAACGTATGTGACAAAGTGCATCCAAACGGCGAACTTAAGTGCAAATTAACGAGCGGGCAAATACTTCATAGGATCAACCGGCTTACCTTGCAGTCGAATCTCAAAGTGCAAATTGACACTATCGCTATCGGAATTTCCCATTTCTGCAATTTTTTGCCCTTTAGCAATAGATTGCCCCTCTTTAACGAGAATAGTCTTATTGTGAGCGTAAGCCGAAAGCAAACTGCTGCTGTGTTTAATAATTACCAAATTGCCATAACCACGGATCCCACTACCGGCATACATTACTTTCCCGGCACCCGCCGCCAGCACATCTTGCCCCATCTTACCTGAAATATCCAACCCCTTATTTTTTGCATCGTCAAATCCAGCTAATACCTTACCATCAACAGGCCACATCCAATCAACCGTTTCATTGTCAGGCACCAATTTATCGGACACTTTTTCTGCCGGTTTAATCGTAATCGCAGGATTAGCTACCTCGTTTTTTGCAAGCACTGGCGGAGCGGTATTATCAGGCTTCTGCAGTTCAGCAAACGTACTGTCTGAATAAGTCCGCTTATCACCCTTAGGTCCATTTTTATTGAGCGATGAAACGGGTGCCGATAATGGCTTCACATCAACAGTTCCGGGTGTTACCGCTGTTGCTTGCACTCCCTGCGCAGCATTTATTGTTGCATCAGGAGGCGCTACTCTTAACACCTGATCTACTTTGATATCATTAGGATTTTTCAGCGCATTCCACGTAACCAAATCACTATAACTTTGCCCGTGATCCAGCGCAATCCGATACAGTGTGTCACCTCGCTTTACTACATAATTGCCTTTGGTACTCTCCGCTGGCTTAACGATAGGCTTCGCAACTGGAATAACTACACTAGCCTCTGGAATTGAAGCAACCTGTGCACGTTCAACCACTGGCGCTCTATTTGGCGTTGTTGTACACGCAGAAACCAACAGACCAAGACACCCAAAGCCAACAAAGTTTTTAACGTAATTTATTTTTTTCATTCTCATTACAAATTTGCCTTTGAATTCCAGACCAGATTTTTTTATTTTTTCAATAACCACATTTACCTCAATAATCAGATGACACCGGAATGCAGGGGCACAAAATGACAGTTTTCAACAACCGCACTTCTCCACTCATGCTCAGAAACCCGCTCGATGAGCTGCAATACCTGATGACGACCTCCGACAGGTGCAATCAATCGCCCACCGACTTTTAATTGCACCAATAGCGCTTGCGGCACTTCCATTCCCGCTGCAGCCAATATAATACCGTCAAAAGGTGCGACCCGAGGCATACCGAGCATTCCATCACCATAATGCAAACGAATATTGGCAATGCGCATAGGTCGCAAATTGTTCTTGGCCAATTCATGCAACGCCTTTATTCTTTCTATCGAATAAACCTCCTGAGCAATCAACGACAATACCGCCGCCTGATAACCACAGCCCGTACCAATTTCAAGCACCTTATCAAGCCGGGTATCATTACGCAAAATCTCCAGCATGCGTGCAACGATGTATGGCTGAGAAATAGTTTGATGATGGCCAATAGGCAAAGATGCATCAATATAAGCTTGACTTTCGAGTCCCGACTCCAGGAACAAATGACGCGGGACCGCTCGCATCGCTTCCAGCACCACCGCATCCTTGACGCCTTGCTGGGCAATTCTACCCACCATCGCGCGCCGGACCGCCTCCGAAACCAGAGGACTATCCGACGTATTATGCACGACGTTTTTTTGTTCCTTTGCAGAATTCCATGCTGAAACTGGATTTGCGCGCGGAACTGAATTCGTATCACGCCCCAGATTTTGCATTGCCGTCTGGGTCGAAGCGCTGGTCGCTATTCGATTTCGCCCAGCATTTTCCTTGCGCTCAACGACAGAAGACAGGGAAAGTGGAAAACGCTTTTCTTTTGCCGTTGTCATTCAAATGTCATGGCGAGCATGTCCAGATGTTTAAAGTTAGTCAAATCCACCTGCAATGGCGTTACAGAAACATACGCCTTAGAAGTGACATCAAAATCCGTTCCTTCACCGCCATCAAGAATTCCACCCGGAGGTCCTATCCAGAATATCTCCCGCCCTTGAGGATCTAACATAGGAATAACGGGCTCTGAGGCATGACGCTTACCCAAACGTGTGGCGCGGATACCTTTAATTTCATGCAATGGAAGATTGGGGATATTCACATTCAGTAAATATGGACGCGGCAACTCAGGAAAACCGAATTTAACCAGATCAGCCGCATATTTAGTCGCAACATCCAAATGCACCCACCCCTTATTGACCTGGGAAAATGCAATTGCAGGAACGCCAAATAAAAAACCCTCTGTCGCTGCTGCCACAGTGCCCGAATACAGGGTATCGTCCCCCATGTTTTGACCTTGATTAATACCAGATACAATTAAGTCGGGCATTTCTTTCAGAATCGAGGTCAGTGCGATATGTACGCAATCAGAAGGCGTTCCATTGACGAAATAGAAGCCATTATCGGCACGTTGCACAGTCAAAGGACGATCGAGGGTCAACGCGTTCGATGCCCCTGATCTATTACTATCCGGCGCCACCACCGTCACATCAGCAAAATTAGCTAAAGCCGATGCCAACATCACGATGCCGGGCGCAAGATAACCATCATCATTACTAATTAAGATTTTCATAATCCACATTCTAACCGAAGCGCAAAAACAAATTTCTGCCGATGTGACTTTTTTGCGGCATAATCAAAAATTAAACGGTCGTACTATTTTAAAACGGGGGCGATAAATGAAAGCTGTAGTTTGCAAAACTTGGGGTACACCTGAAACTTTGGAAATCATAGATTTACCGGAACTTGTACCCGGATTCGGTGAAGTCGGTATAAAAGTAAAAGCGGCTGGCGTCAATTTTCCCGATGTGTTGATCATACAGAATAAATATCAATTTAAGCCTGAGTTACCGTTCACTCCGGGCAGTGAACTCTCCGGGGAAGTTTTTGCAATTGGTGACGGCGTAAGCCATCTGAAAAAAGGTGACAAAGTTATCGCTTTCATCGGTTACGGTGCGTTTGCACAACAAGTGATAGCACCTGCCAACGCCGTCATGCCTATGCCCCCAGGGATGGATTTCGATACTGCCGCAGCGATCACCCTTACCTACGGTACTTCACACCACGCTATTGTCGACAGGGCACAACTCAAAGCAGGTGAAACAATGCTGGTATTGGGTGCAGCAGGCGGTGTCGGTCTGGCAGCGATTGAGATAGGAAAAGCCTTAGGCGCCAAAGTGATTGCAGCCGCATCGACCGATGAAAAATTAGAAATTTGTCGGCAACATGGTGCAGACGTTTTGATTAATTACAGCAACAGCGATCTGCGCGAGGCGATTAAACAAGCGAGCGATGGCAAAGGGCCGGATGTCATTTATGATCCGGTTGGCGGCATCTATACAGAGCCAGCATTTCGCTCAATTGCGTGGCGTGGTCGCTATCTTGTAGTTGGCTTTGCTAATGGCGAGATTCCTAAACTACCACTCAATTTGATGCTACTGAAAGGTGCTTCTTTAATCGGTGTCTTTTGGGGTGAATTTGCCAAACGGGAGCCCAAAAACAATTTGGCGGCAATGAGGGAGCTCATGCAGTGGCTCAACCAAGGCAAAATTAAACCACACATTTCTGCACGCTATGCTTTGAACGAAACGGCGCAGGCACTCAATGATCTGGCAGCACGCAAAGTGACTGGGAAAATTGTCATTCAACCCGAGCGATAAAGAAGTACAAAAAAAACTCCGCTTGAAAAGGCGGAGTTTTCTGCATCACTGCCCCCTCCTTCAGAAAGGTGCAGCATCTCCCAGCCAATAGCGGTTAATATCTTTCAACCCCCATTTGGACGCATCCTCACGATTCGCAATTTTATCCTGCAATCCAGGGCCGGCGAGGTCAAGCAACTCGGGAGCAATGTACGACATAGATTTTATGGAGAAAAATACGCGAACTTTCGGTGCAAGTAAGGATTTCCCAACCTGCTGCTCAACAACAACACCTAAACGACCCGACTCCAGGCGCACCAACGTACCAACCGGATAAATTCCAATACTTTTAACAAATGCCTGAAATATTTTTTCATCGAAGTGACCTTTACTCCATTCGGCCATCTTACGTATCGATTCTGCTGGACACCAACCTTGCTTGTAAGGACGGTTTGAAGTGATTGCGTCGTAAACGTCACACACCGCCCCCATTCTGGCCAACAAGCTTATTTGATCCCCCTTTAAGCCAAATGGATAACCAGTACCATCCACCTTCTCATGATGGTGCAGACAAACATCAAGTGCTACAGCGCTAACGCCTTTTGCCTCCAACAACATTTTGTGACCAGCAACCGGATGCTCTTTAACAGCAACAAATTCATCGTCGGTTAATTTTCCGGGTTTATTCAAAATCTCAGCAGAAATCATCATTTTACCGATGTCATGCAACAATCCTGCCAAACCTGCTTCGCGGGTTTCCTCGTCACTCAATCCTAATTGCTTTGCCAGCGAGACCATCAAAGCACATACGGCAACCGAATGCATGTAAGTGTAGTCATCCTTGGTTTTAAGACGAGCCAAGCCAATTAATGCACCAGGATTACGCATCACAGAATCAGCAATCTCTTCAACCATTTCCTGAGCATTACCGACATCAACTGCCTTACCCATGCGCGCTTCGCTAAACATGGAAAACACAGCCTCTTTTGATTTGCTCACAATCAACGATGCGCGACCTAACTCATCGCCCATGGAGACCGGGCCAGTTTGGCGCGTAACAACCGGCTTTGGCACTAGAATTTCAGGCTCGACCAGTTCAACAGGTCTCGATTCCTGCTCTTGATAAACATCTAATCCCTTACTGGTGTCTATCCATGCTTCACGAATTTTTGTTTTTTGAATTTCCGCCAATTCATTTGGGTCGGCAAGAACAAAGGATTTCTTCCAAAATGGCGTATCTATCCACGAACCACAAAGCTCGTGAATGTACATCCCGATTCTTAATTGTGTAACTTCAATTTTTTTTAACATAAACCACTTAGGCAAAAATCTGTCCGGTGAAATCACACAAACGCTAAAGCCAAATTATTCTACAAAGCATCTGACTAAGCCACCAAAAGCTCGCCGTATCTAACAAAGTTTTTCCTTTGAGCAACTTTCAAGCAATTGCATAGGCCGGAAAAAATCCTGCATAGCACGATTTTTTATAAAACTCAAATTATAAGGATGTTCAGCTACAATTTGCGGAAACAAAGAAGCCTCAGGTATTTTCTGCAGTTGCTCCGCAATCTTACCCCACAAAACCAATGAAGGCATGCTATCAAATGAAACAGAATGGGAAGAGTGCAACGCAGCAAATATTGTCTGCAAAAAAACCTGCCATGATTTTCCATCCTTAGCAGGCGCAACGGATGACCGAAAAACTAAGGAGGCGTTTAACAAAAGAAAACCATTTTTATGTAAGTTTTTCTGCAGTTCAGGCAAAGTTCGAATAAAGCCGGAAGTTGACACCAAAGCTTTTTGTGCTACTTTGCTTATCACATCACCACTAGTTAAATCTTCTTCAAGATGCCCGTCAGCAACCAATAACATTTTCATGAAGTTGCGCAACGACGTTGCACGATTCACTTTTTTTGACAGTCCACTACCATCAGACGACCAGATTTGATCTACTGCTCCATCCATGAAACAGACACCGGTAGCACTATCTTCACGCGGATATGGGCCTTCGCCAATCAAAACATATCGCACATCTTTCAAAGGGAGTGCGAATGCCGCAAACAGCCTTCCTTTAGTTGGCAAAAAGCCCGTCGTGCATAATTGCTCAAAATAAGTCGGGTCAGCTGCGTGCATCGCAGCTAGTCCAGAGACAACAGCATCCTGCCACGATTCGTGTACACCTTTGAGCGCCGACCGTATTTCAACAGGTAAGAAAGCTGTGCTACTGGTCATTTTTCGGGTCCGCTGCCACTCATCGGAAGTGAAGCTACAGGAAATCCGGCATTCGCCATCGGTGGTGCAGGAGCAGTGCCGGGGGGCGGAATAAACTGGTTTGATCGCGGGGGAAAAGCCACGGGTGCAATTGGTGAGACACCAGGCATATCGCCAACTGGTGGCCGCGCGGAGCCAGGAACCACATTAATCACTGCATTTTCTGGCAAGGAAATACGCCGCAGCACGCCAGACTCAGAAATCGTGACGTATTTATCAGCCACCTCTTTAAGAACAATACCGGGAGCAAATTCAGCATTGAGAGGGATAGTTTGCGCAGGCTTTCCATTTGCGGCGACAATTGCCAGACTCTCATTAGACTTTCTGGCGATAATTACCCCTTTAAGTTCGTAATTACTGGCAATAGCCTGCTCTGCTTGGCTCCCACCAAAAATACCTCCCCATTGCCCTGCTCCCGGCTCGATATTACTATCCAACACAGGTCGCGCAACACTGCGATCAGCTGGTTTAAATACTCGCATCCCCCAGAAACTCAAAGAGATACACAGAAAAATAAAAGCTATAAAACTACATAAAAGTGGCAAGCGCTTCATTTCATTCCTTATCAGCGTACCAGCTGATTAATTTCAATAATTGGCATCAACACCGCGAGGACAATTAACAAGACCACAGCACCCATGGCAAGAATCAATACAGGCTCAAGTAAGCCCGCGATAGTCAAAGCACGTCGCTCAAGATCCTGCTCTTGCGCACTCGACGCACGTTCAAGCATCGCTGGCAACTCACCCGTCACTTCACCCGCCCGTATCATATGTATCAGCATTGGTGGGAAATGCTTATGCGCAGCCAGTGCGCGTGCGAGTCCGACACCCTCACGTACACTCGCCGTTGCATCTTCTACTTGTTGGCGCATAGCGATGTTTGATAACGTTTCCCGACTGGTTTGCAGAGCACGTAAGATGGGAACTCCAGAACCCGTGGTAATAGCTAAAGTACTGGCAAATCGCGCAGTGTTTAAACTACGTTCAAACTTACCGTACACTGGTGCAGTCAATAACCACTTGTGCCAGCGCATTTTGACATCAGGGTTCTTTAAAGCAGTGCGCCACAAAGCGAAGGCAGCAACCAATATCAACGCAACCAACCATCCATAGGCACGTACAAAATCAGAAATTGCCAACATCATCACTGTTAAGAATGGCAATTTTTGCTTTGTATTAGCAAATACAGAAACGATTTGCGGCACTACGTATGTCAGCAAAAAAATAACAATCGCAAATGCCACAACCGTAACGATGGCTGGATAGGTAAATGCCAATCTGACTTTTTGTACCAGCGCATTCCGCCGTTCGATGTAGTCCGCCAAACGTGATAACACACGGGACAAATGACCAATTTGCTCTCCGGAAGCAACCAAGGCGCAATAGATCTCCGCAAAATCATTAGGATGCTGCTTTAAGGCATCCGACAATGCAGCGCCAGCCATCACTTCAGAGCGAATTGAAGCGATAATATCGCGGATAAAAGTACGTTCTGATTGCTCCAACAGAGCTGAAAGCGATTGCTCTAAAGGCAAACCAGCGTCCAACAGACTGGCCAATTGGCGCGTGAACAAAGCGAGTTCGACACTAGATAAACGTTCTGCAAACAAACCGCGCTTCTTCCCCCCGCCGGCATCGGTTTGATTAAGAATAGATTCCACACTCACAGGAACTAAACCTTGCGCTCGCAGATCGCTGCGCGCCGCTCTGGCACTATCGGCATTAAGAACGCCTTTACTGGTAAGCCCGTCGCCGTTTATTGCTTCATATCGAAATGCAGGCACAGTTTCTATTCCTTAGTTACGCGCAATACTTCTTCTTGCGTTGTGACACCGCTTCTAATCCAACGATCACCGTCTTCACGCATCGTTTTCATGCCGTTATGCTGAGCAGCAACCCGAATTTCAGCCTCAGACGCCTGGTGATGAATTTGTGCGCGAATCTCTTCGGTGGTTTGCAGGAGTTCATAAACCCCAAGACGCCCTTGGTAACCAGTATGCCCACACTGGTCGCAACCGACGGCATGCCATCTGCCCGCCTCTTCACGTCGGCAATGTACACAAAGCTTGCGAACAAGTCGCTGCGCCACCACGCCAAGCAATGAAGAAGACAGCAAGAATGGTTCAATCCCCATATCCAGCAAGCGCGTTACTGCTGCAGCAGAATCATTGGTATGCAACGTTGCCAAAACGAGGTGACCCGTCAACGAAGCTTGAACAGCGATTTGAGCGGTTTCAAGATCACGAATTTCGCCAATCATAATCACATCGGGATCCTGACGTAAAATCGCACGCAAGGCTTTTGCAAACGTCATATCAATACGTGCATTGACTTGCGTTTGCCCCACACCAGCCAACTCGTACTCAATAGGATCTTCCACCGTAAGAATATTGGTCGTACCTGCGTTCACGCGGGATAAAGCAGCATAAAGCGTCGTTGTTTTACCAGAACCTGTTGGCCCGGTTACCAGCACAATACCGTGTGGCTGGGAGATCAGCTTATCAAAACTCTGCAACACATCATCGCTCATCCCCAGATTACTGAGATCCAGACGTCCTGCTTCTTTGTCAAGCAAACGCAACACAGCACGCTCGCCATGACCAGTTGGTAAGGTCGACACACGAACATCAACAGGCTTACCACCGATACGAAGTGTAATACGACCATCTTGCGGTAATCGCTTCTCTGCGATATCCAGCTGCGCCATGATTTTGATACGAGAAATCAGAGAAGCATGGATCGCCTTACGTGGTCGCACAACGTCGCGCAAAGAACCATCGACACGGAAACGAACGACAGAAATTTGCTCAAACGGCTCGATATGGATATCAGAGGCACCATCCCGTAACGCCTGCGTCAATAAAGCATTGATCATTCGAATGACTGGCGCATCATCTGCCGATTCAAGCAAGTCTTCGATAGCGGGCATATCCAGCATCAATTTTGCCAAATCCAGATCAGACTCAACTTCACCAACGACATCAGCTGCATCGCCACCAGAACCTGCATAGGCTTTTGCGATGAGGTCATTCAGTGCTTCAGGTGCGAGGACATTGAGCTTGATTTTTCCAAATTTCCGCCCGACCTCTGCAATGGCTGCGGGAGCCGTTTTCTGAGAAACAGATACCTGAACCGGTGCATCTGGCAAGGACGTATCATGGCTTGCAAGTACCAAAAAATCACGCGCAAAGCCATACGGCAACAAGCGGTTTTCTACCATGGCTTATTTACTTTCTGGACTATTCGTCTTCGATGCTGGAACCGGAATCGTCATCGGCGTTGTCATCAATTTGCCCTTTTCCATTTCTGGCAACAGGGCTGCTGCACTGCCACCTTTTGGTACTGGCATTTGTGTGCGCATATAGTCGTACCGATCAACGGAAACGTTATTACTATCTTCGGCAGAGCGTATCACCGTCGGGCGCAGGAACACCATCAAATTTGTTTTTGTTCGAGTTGCTGTTTGATACTTAAACAAATTACCGATAATCGGTATATCACCCAAACCTGTTACTTTTTCGGTTGTATCGCCAACGGTGTCAGAAATCAAACCACCCAGAGCTAAAATCGAACCATCTTCAACTAACACGTTAGTGGCAATCGAACGTTGTGTTGTTGTTGGTCCAGATGGATTGGTAGCGGAACTTGCCACCACGGCGGAACTCTCTTGATAAATGGCGAGCTTCACGGTACCACCTTCAGAAATTTGAGGCTTGATGGTGAGCTTTAAGCCGACATCTTTACGTTCAATAGTTTGAAATGGATTAACTCCAGCGGAACCTGTCGCTGCTGAGGTTGTAAATTGGCCAGTGATAAATGGCACGTTTTGACCAACGATAATTTTTGCCTCTTCATTATCCAAAGTAACCAAATTTGGCATCGACAAAATGTTGGTTCCATCCCCACTATCCACCATGTGGGCCAACGCACCGAGGGTTAATTTACCACCGATTTGCTTAAAAACCCCGAGAGACAAACCATTGCTTGGAAGAGATGAACTTGTTGCTAAATTTGCGAGATTATTGTTACCGGTAGAAAAAATGCTGCCACCACCAACACGGTAACTGCTATTCGAATTTCCCGACAGACCTGCCCATTGAACACCAAAATCATTTTCTTTATTGGCATTCACTTCGATGATCAATGCTTCGATATATACCTGCGCGCGACGTGCATCAAGTTGATCAATCACTGTGCGCAAGTTTTTATAAACCGCTTCGCTAGCTGTAATAATCAACGTATTCGTCGCAGCGTCGGCTTGGATGTATCCCGCTGCGCTTCCGCTACCTCCGCCGGATTTATTCCCACTGCTGATTGGTAACGTACCACCGTTGTTGCCGGTATTATTTCCAGAAACACTAAAACCATTTTGTGAAGCACCATTACTACCCGACGGGGAAGTGGCAGCACTTGATAAACCACTGCTCACGACAGGCTCACTGGTATCACCGGTAACGATAGAGCGCAAAGTTTGCGCGAGCTTTACCGCTTCAGCATTACGCAAGTACACGACGTGAACATTGCCTGGCAAAGCGGTTGGCTGATCAAGCTTAGCAATTAAGGATTTGATCAAATTAGCACGTGCCTGAGAAGGTGCGCGAAGTAACAACGAATTCGTACGTGGATCAGCCATCAATACTGCCTTTCCGGCATCGCCCGGGCCAGCATTATTTTCAGTCAACTTGCTCACCATCGCGGCGATATCAGTAGCCATTGCATGCTTCACCGGAATTACATCCAGATCGACAGTTGCAGGCACATCCAAGGCGGCAATAATTTTATTTAAACGCTTTAAATTGTCGGCATAATCCGTAATGACAACGGTATTGTTGCCCGGGTTAGCATTAATGGTGTTATTTGGAGATATCAGCGGACGTAAAACCGTCACGATGTTTGCAGCAGATTCGTAATTCAATTGGTAGATCTGTGTTGCTACCTGATCGCCTTTTACAGGATCGCCTCTGTCATTATGTATTGATTGGGTTGGGCCTGGTTGTAATTTGGCGTCTGCTTCCGGAACAACCTTGTAATATCCATCAGCATAAACCACTGCATATCCTTGCAAGCGCAATGTCGAAGTAAGTAACTTAAACGCCTGATCCTTAGTCAGCGGCTTTTCAGAAACCACATTCACTTGCCCTTTGACCCGTGGATCAATGATGAAGGTTGTCCCTGTGTAGTGACCAATTGCTTTCACTACAGATTCAATATCAGCACCTACAAAATTTATATCCGCAGTATTCTTGTCCGGCGTCTGCGCTAAGGCTGTGGAACTGATAATACAACCAGCAGACAACACCGCCGCACCAGTGATCGCGGAAAAGTGATGTAGTGGTTTGCGTAAGGAATTGCGGATCATAGCTGCCTTGCTTTTTAATGGAAATGTTTTCATTTGAACTCTAACGCGATGACATCCTTGTCGCCGTCTTTACGGCGCTGCCCCAGCAAATTCAACAAATTTGCCAACTTTGTTTCTTGTCCTTCTTGTGCCCAGGCTTTTCCCGAGAACTGAAAATGGCCAGCCTTTACCAAACCACTGCCACTTAACATCATTGGTCCGGTTTCCGTGACCAAACTAACATCTGCATCTACGCCTTGCAAATCAAAGACCATTTTGTAACTACCTAGAGGTCTGACTGGCGACAGCCTTGACGCCATTTCTGAGAGATTTAATTGCAACTGCCCTTGAGCATTCAATATTGAACCATCCCTCATAAATTGCAAATTATTCCAGGACAAATGTAATTTTCCGGAAGGACCTATCGTATTCAGAGGCGCCCCTAAACCTTCTAGTCGCTCAGTTGGTAAAACTAACACTGAAGGACTCACATGCCACTCTGAAAAATTACCCGCAATTTTCACCGGCACCGACAATGCCTCAGGATTTTGCAACTCCAGATCCAATTGCGTCAATAAAATTAAGGGAGATATTTTCCAATTAAAACGCCCCGGAAACAATGGCGTTACAGGATCATTTACTCCTGCCGCGACACCAACAAAACCAGATCCATTCCAAAACGAACCTTGTGCATCACAAAGACTCAATCGCCCTAGTGTCTGTCGCTCTATCAATACCCCCATCCAACTGGCAGGAAGAAAAAAAAACACTGTAAAAATAACACTTAAGAGAGCGATCAAAAACCACACTATCTTCGCTGAAACAGTAGCCGGCGAAGCCATATCAGAGACCACCACGCTGCTGCTTTAGCATCAGAACGACAGAGACTTGCCCACTTTCTGGCAAGGCGGTGATCTTCGCTTCTTCTACCGTCAATCTTGAGGCTCTTTGGGACTCAAGCAACCAATCCATGATATTGGCATAAGCAACTGATTGCACCTGGATTCTTACAATTTCATCTGTCACACTCAATGACTGCGTTTTAATACCTCTTGCGGACAAACTTGCCTCCACCAACTCCTTCGTGACCGGCTCAACAATTTGCGACAAACTTGCAGCCAATTTAATTTGCTGGCCGCTTAAGGCGGAGATTTCTGCTACTTGCTGACGCAAAACGGGAATCTGTGATTGCAGTTTTTGCCTGCCTGAAATAGCAGGCTCTAAAAAAATAAGATATAGCAATGCCAGAACAATGACGATTGCAGCGGAGGTCAAGATCTTGCGCTCGCGCTCATCACGTTCATTCCAAAACACTTCAAATTGTTGGATTAATTGCTGCTTCATTGTTTCACCTCACCCTGAGTCACATGTAATACACCATCAGAGGTAATTTTTAGACGCATAGATTGTTCTGCCAATGCGGTCTTTAACTGATCTACAGGGATTGCAGCGACTGACTTTACCTTCACTTCTAATCCGTGCTCTTTATATTCAATCGATACAATCCCCACTGGCTTACCCACCATCACCCTATCCCACACATGCGAAAATTGTGCGGACAACACGACAAAATCATCAGCCGCAAATTGCCCGACCATTTTTTTGGTGAGATTCACTTTTTGACGCATTTGCTCCAGTGGGTTAAGAATAGTGGTTTCTTTTGGAAAACTAGTTTTGTAAGTTTGTAAAAGCGCGTCATTCAAACTTTTCGCAGACCTTTTCAAATTAAACCATTCAAGATTCAACGCAAAAATATTGACTAGCAAAAGCATTGCAACCAAACGTACAGGCCAACGCCAACGCGACCAATCTATGGCAGGCTTATGGATAGCGGATATATCAGACATCAGGTCTGGCGTATGAGAATTAATACCACCCACCCGGACTGGCCACCCCAACGTCTGAACATGGATCAGGTCGTCCAGATTGTGCGCTTTAACGATCGTCTGATAACTTTCGACTTCATTTGTCGCCACATATAAATCAACATGTGCACCTTGTGAAAACATGCTGAGCATGCCAATGGCATTTTCTTGCTCGCCCTCAGCCAGACTCAAACCTAGCCCCTGCAGGAGTGCTTGCCTCAAAAGCAAATTCAGCGTTTCATTCTTGCTTTCTACTATGGCGACCGCTTGTTGAGTTTCACCGGAGATAGCAATGGCTAATTGTGCTGGGTAAGCGGCTATTTTTTTTACTGGCCAATCTTTTACCATCGCCGCCAATTGTTCAACCCAATGACGATCTGCAACGGCAATCGTGGACATACCCCCGACAACAGGACTGGGAACCAAAACGGCATCTCCTGGTTCACCTGCAATTTGCTCCTCTATCAGATTTGGCAAGGCGATTTTAAATTTCGCCACAGACATCGGCGGAACCTTGGTAGTGAGCAAACTAACGTCGCTCGCCGCAACCAGTAAACTCAATTGTCGCACGCCAGCAGCCAGCGATTTTAATTCTGAAAATGCTTTATGCCCTTGCTGCAACAAGTGACCGTCTGCTGAGAACAAAGCAAAAGGTAATGCTTGTAAACACCAGTCTGGATTTACTTGAACCGCTACCCTTGAGGGCAAAGAAATATAGAGTGTACTTGCCATTTTTAATTAATTTTCTCTAACCCAAAGTACCGTTGTTGTTCCATCAGTCGCTCTTGATACTAAAGCACTTACATCCAGTGCAGAGCGGTTCATCTTTACTTTTCCGTTCACTACAAAAAAACCGGTCTTTACATCCACGTCCGACGGGCCGATGTTTTTCGTTTTTTCGCTAAATCTATGCGTAAAATCTGATGCCGTGGCAAAAAAAGCGGTATCACGGCTTGCGATCATTTGCGCAGCATCCCCCATACTGACACCATCAATGCGTGCAGAAATCACCTCAGCTGACGCGGTATTCACGTTCACCGGTGTGATTCCTCCGGTTCTCGGGAGAACAACGACGTAAGGTCGCAAAATTCTCAACATGTCCGGCGTAAATCCAGGAACTGCAAGTAAATCATCAACTTGAGTAAATCGCAAGAATTGTACTGAAGTATTACTACTAGAAGATGTTGGATTTGTTTCTACTGGGCCACTAGCAGGATTATTAACAGAATTACCCGGCACGTTACCAGGAATATTTCCGGTTAAATCCGGTACGGATGCCTGAGGTATTTTCGGCTGCGTCTGAGCAACGGCATTCGCTGCAGCAGTTGCCAGACCGCTTGGCAAACGAAGATTGGTTAGCAATCTTGAAAAGACAGCAACCTCTCGCAAATCGACCTTCGCATTTGTTGCCAGATTATTTAAATTATAAGATGCTTGCGCATCGACTATCTGGCCTGATAGTGTTGCATCATTATCTCTCGCGTCAGTATTTCCATCTTCCACATACTGGTCCAGGCGTGTATTTTCTAGTTTTACAGCCCAAGGTTCCCCCAGATAATCTGCAGTCGAATGGCGAGCATCTTCACGCAAAATCAGTCTTGCCCAATCAATTGCACCGCGCAAAATCCATTTTTTTTGCAGTTGCATACGTTGATTTTCAATTGAACGAACCTGCACTTGTTGCTGCCAGAACAAACTCGCGACGATAGTGATCGCCAGCGTGGTCAGCAACAGCGCAGTAACTACGGCTACTCCAGTTTGCTGCTTATATCGATCAATAATCTTCATTTTGATTTGAGGAGCATCACCCATCAATTTGCCCCTAACAAAAAGATCTTCGTCATTGGCGCTTCACGGCCTTGTACCTGCATAGAAACCTCCAGCCCCGCCAAAGTAGCACTTTTGCCAGTCGTAGCTGATGGATTAACAGGGTTTGGAGGCGTAGGATTATTGCCAGCAATAACTACGTCTTCTCCATTGATTCGCCAGCCTGTCTCACCGACCTTCCAGGTGCGCATAGAAAATGAAGTTACTTTGTTTTGCAATTGTATTGATGGTGTTCCATCAAGATCTTCAGCTGCACTCTGCCACTCGGCTAACAACACGGCTGTCTCGCGAGTAGGAGTCAATTCACGGCGCGAGAGCACACCATCGGTAACATTATAAACAACGACCTGAAAGCGTATTGGTAGATTGTCTTCAATGACAGACCGTATGATCAGGAGCTTACTACCTACGGCAGTCAATACACTATTTCCAGGCAGCATATTGGCATCCATCACGTGTGCACAATCATTTTCTATCTGTGCAAATGCAAGCTGAATACCACGGGTCTGATCCATTTCTCCATTCAAAGTCTGACGCGCCCGGACAATCGAATCCAATCCGCGCCAACCAAGAACAGCAACAATAGCCAGAATGGTAATTGCGACCAATAACTCAATTAATGTAAATCCTGTGATTTGCCTGAGGCCTGGTGACTTAAAGCGCATTCGGAACCACCTGAGTCAATTTAATAATACGCCGATCAGGTTTATCGTTTTGGAAGACAAGTACTTCTACACGCCGAAAAGAAGGATTTGGGGTCGCAATGACATGCTCCTCGCACACCAGATGCAAATCAGCCTGTGGACATTCAAAATTACTATCGCCCAACGGCGGCCATTCACGCGCCAGACGAATTTGCGCCAGACGGTTTTCCGCAGACCAGGTCGCCATCAAGGAAACGCGCAAATCGTTACTGTTTTGCGTAAGACTTCCAACGGCACGTAAACTGGCGCCCAACGCAGTCCCAACAATCACCAAAGCAACCAAAACTTCGAGCAAGGTAAATCCAGTTTGGCGAGAAAGATTCAGGCGCATCTTATTCCACGGAAAAATGACCGATACCATCAGCCGAAATTTTGACACTACCATCAGGTACTCTTAGTGTCAGTACGAATGGTTTATCAACTGGTTCACGGCCAAAAATAATTCTGACACCAGCCTGATTTTGAGCAGGCTCTATACTTAGTTCCACAGGTGACAACTCGAAATCACGCTCGCGCAACATATCGTCTTTGAGCGGGGACCAAAGCCTGTCTTCGCGTACCAAAAACCGATAAGCGTATTGGTCAGCATCAAAGGCAACTGGCGTATTTCGCAAAATAGCTTCGTCACGCGCTAACTGGAATAACAACGCAATCCGCTTCGCATCATTTTCTAAGCGTTGTCGCTGACTAGGTATAGCATTAAAACTGACTACACCAAGCATCACTCCGGCAATCACCATCACCACCAGCAACTCAAGCAGCGTAAAGCCGCTTTGCGTGCGTCGAATTTTCATGTGTCCGGCTTTATAAATCCCAGGAGCCTATATCTGCGTCGTTACCAACGCCACCAGGCTGTCCATCAGCACCGTAAGAAAAAACGTCAACCTCCCCCTTCAAACCTGGCGAGAGATATTGATAAGGATTACCCCAAGGATCTTTGGGCAACTTATCGATGTAACCACCAGTTTTCCATCCATTCGCGGCCGGTCCTGACGTTGGCTTCAAGATCAAAGCTTGCAAGCCCTGCTCTGTTGTTGGGTAGCGTTGATTGTCGAGACGATACAACTTCAATGCTTGCATTAGCGTAGAAATATCCTGCTTTGCAGCAGTGATACGTGCATCATCTGTCCGCCCCATCAATTTTGGCACCACCAGGGCAGCCAAAATCCCCATAATAACCACAACCACCATAATCTCAATCAGCGTAAATCCACGTGAGCGTTTGCGCTTCTGTGGAGAGTAGGACGCGGGTACTGCAATAGGTTCAAAGTTCAACATAAACGCTTCTATTAAAAATGAAATTTAAATAAGCCACATCAACCTGCACGTATCGAGCGTGGAAGTATAAAACGGGAATATAGCACACCTGATATTTGTTACTTAAAAATAACAAAAAAAATCAATACTACTGATACTCCCCCATCAATTTAGAATATTCAACCTAAAAACACCACCAGATAAGCGTTTAGAAAAATACCCCCGCAGAGTATCCAACAGGCTCACCTAAATGTTACAAATTGAAGCTGCAAATCAGGCCAATTTCAGCGGTAACCGTCGTAAACGCTGTCCCGTCAGGGCAAATACTGCATTTGCCACCGCGGGCGCGATGGGCGGCACACCTGGTTCGCCAATGCCCTCAGGGGATTCAGCACTTTTGATAATTTCGACCTCGATATGTGGCGACTCATTCATACGCAACACCGCATAATCATTGAAATTACTTTGACTTACACGACCTTCTTTAATTGTAATTTCTCCATACAAAGCAGCACTAAGACCAAATATGATCGCCGATTCCATTTGCTGGACAATAATATTTGGATTGACTGCAATACCACAGTCTACGGCACAAAAGACCTTGTGTACGCGAATTCGACCATCTTGCACAGACACCTCTGCAACTTGCGCTACGATACTACCAAATGAACGATGCAAAGCAATCCCGTGCGCACGACCTTCAGGCACCTGTCCCGCTTTGTTCATTGCCGCATCCAAAACCGTTAGATGACGACGGTTATTACTCAGCAATTCTCGCCGAAAATTGACAGGCGTTTTACCGGCTGCATGCGCCAACTCATCAATAAAACTCTCTTTGAAAAACGCATTGTGCGAGTGCCCCACAGAGCGCCAATAACCGAGTGGTACAGCGGTAGGTACGATGACATGAGAAATTTTTTGATTCGCAAATTGGTAAGGCATATCAAATTCGCCTTCGGCGGTCGTCTTATCCGGCCCCGCCCCAGGAACACCAAAAGTACGCTTTAAAACCTGATGCGTCACCGAGCCTGAAGCAGACTTATTCTGATAAGCAATCACATTGCCCTTATCATCGAGAGCCGCATTAAACCGGGCCATTGCTGCAGGCCGATACATGTCGTGAGTCATATCTTCTTCGCGACTCCAGATCAACTTGACTGGCATACCATTGGTTTGCATAGCAATCGCTACGGCTTGCAGCACCATATCCACTTCCAGCCGACGACCAAAGCCACCACCTGAATAGCACATATTTAAATGCACTTTTTCTGCAGAAATTCCAGCCAACTTCGCCGCCACATCGACAGCAATACTTGGCACTTGTGTCGATACCCACAGCTCTAATTGACCATTCTTCAATTGCGCAGTGCAATTCACAGGCTCCATCGTCGCATGGGCAAGGAAAGGAGCCTGATATTCTGCAGAGATCGTTTTAACTACTGTTTTTGACGCTAGTACAGCATCAGCATCACCTTGCTTGTAGTAAGCAAAACCAGCCTCACTATCGAGTTTTTGCGCGAGTTCTTTAAATACAACTTCCGTCGAGAGTTGGCTTTGTGGTCCGGCATCCCAATCCACAACTAAGGCATCGATGGCTTTTTTCGCACTCCAATATGACTTCGCTACGACTGCAACACCCGCGACGGCGCGATCATCCAGAGTCTTAGAGAGATCAATGACGTGCAATACACCCGGATTCGCAGATGCGGTCTTCGCATCAATGCTTTTAATCTTGCCACCTATCGTTGGGCTCAATTTCAACGCCGCGTAAACAACCCCGTCAGGCTGCGCATCAATGCCGAACCTGGCAGTACCGTTCACTTTAGCCGGCGTATCTGTTCGTGCTTGCGGACCGCCAATGATCCGAAAATCTTTAGGCTCTTTTAAACGTACTAACTCAGGCTGTGACCCCACGGCCTTTGCAGCCAATTCGCCGTAGGAGAGTTTTTTGCCTTTAGGATGTAAAACGAAACCGCTCTCAGCACGACACTCACTGGTCGGCACAGACCATTCTCTTGCTGCGGCGGTGACTAACATCGCACGCGCAGTTGCTCCCGCTTCACGCATTGGCAACCAGGCATCTTTAACGCTGGAAGATCCACCAGTTACCTGTAATCCAAGCTCACGCGCGGTTTTTGACGTCATCCATTGGGCAATATGTTTGATTGTGCCATTATCATCCGGATGAAAAGGCAGACCATCAGCCAACATCGCAACATTGCCATAAATCTTATCGATAGGCGCAGCCATGGTCTTCACTTGCGACATGGCGACGTCCAATTCTTCTGCGACCAACATTTGCAAGGCAGTATGAATTCCCTGCCCCATTTCACTTTTGTGTACGGCAACAGTGACCATGCCGTCTTTGGCAATTTTGATCCAACCATTTAAGGCGACTTCATTCTGCTCCACAGGCAGATCATGCGCGCCATGCAGACGTTGACGCGGCGGCATAAATCCCCAGCCGACGATCAGCGCTCCAGCAACACCCAGACCTCCCAAGATAAAGCGACGTCTTCCTGAATTTTTTTCTTCTTTCATTCTCAAGTCTCCGTTTAACGCATTTTTTATTTAAACTTCAATCTGCTTTTATTCCAACCAGAATTTTGCACACAAAAAAAGGGACGAATTTATCACTTTCTTATTTATTTCGCCGCGGATAGCCTGCCGCAAGTATTCTTTGCCACACGATTTCTTTTTGTTCCGGATCCATAAATACCCATTCAGCAACTTCAGCTACCGTTCTACCACAACCGCGACAAACATCATCAAAAGTTGTGGAACATACCGCAACACAAGGCGTATCGGGGCGTACGCTCGTTTTTTCCATATGAATCACCATTAAATTCTGATTCGAACGACAAATCACTCACCAGCGTTAAAAAATAAGACGATCGTTCGCGTCTTGACGCCCAAGATAATAACGCTAATTCTTTCAAGCTGCGTACAGATATGCATTTCAATTATCGGGCTGACATGCACTATAATTGACACTAACTAGCTTTAAGCACGAAAATTACACGTTTTTTGCTGCAATATGCTTATTTTTACGGCATTTTTGACAATAAAGGAAAGATCCCCTTTCCCGCTTTGACTCAAATTGGCCTCCTATCACAATCAACACCGATGATGAGTGCGCGCAATGCAAAGCCGCTACCAGCTTTAGCATCAGGATAGCCGCGTGCTCACGTATTTTAAAAAAGACACTCATGGCCAAAGATTTTTTGCAGACGCTGATATTGCTGATTTTAGTAACAGATCCTTTCGGCAACGTTCCTATCTTCGTGAGCGCCCTATCACACGTTTCACCTGAACGCCGCTGGCGTGTGATTGTGCGCGAATGCGCAATTGCATTCATCCTGCTACTGTTATTTATGTTTTTTGGCAAAAGCTTTTTGACCGCATTGCAGCTGTCTGAAGTATCCATACGCATCGGCGGTGGTGTCATCTTATTCTTAATTGCGCTGCGTATGGTTTTCCCGCAAGAGGGCGGAGTCTTTGGCGGCACAGAAGAAAATCACGAACCTTTTATCGTTCCATTAGCCATTCCCGCGTTGGCAGGCCCTTCGTCACTGGCAACGGTTTTATTATTTTCCTCCGACAATAGCTCGGAAATCTTAGTTCACCTGGGCGCTTTGACAGCAGTCGCCATTGTCTGGTTGATTGTTTTACTTGGAGCAGAACGCATGCAACGCGCATTAGGTGCGCAGGTCATGACAGCGTTTGAACGTCTGATGGGTTTAATCCTTGCTGCCATGTCTATCGAAATGCTGCTCACAGGCATCAGAGAATACATTAAATCACTGGGATAATATTGGAACTATAAGAGTTGTTTGCTGTGGAAATAAAAACTGATTTTCCGCAGCAAACAGATTGCGATTAAACGAAAAGTAGCCCAATAAAAATAAGATGAGTGCAATCAAAAATTGCTTCAGAAGCTTTCTATTCATTTTTCGCCCCAATCGCTCTGGTTGGTTAAATTCATCAAACTTCACCTCATGAATTCATACCACCTCAGATGCGGATTCAAATGATGTTTTTGTTCACAAATTCTGCAATCTGCTCGCTTGTATATCCCAGATTTTCCAATATCTCTTCGCTGTGTTCGCCAAGCTGAGAACCCAGCCATTGTGTAACACCCGGGGTCTCAGACATCTTGGGAGTGATAGCTGGAACTTTGACAGCAGTCCCGTCTGCAAAATGATGCTGCTCAAACATATTCCGCGCCAAAAATTGCGGGTCCGTCAGCATGTCGCGCACAGAATAAATTTTACCAACGGGCACGTCAGCAGATTGAAGTGCTAAAAGTGCAGAGTCTATGGTCTGGGTATTGCACCAGGCTTGGATCGCACTATCAATTTCCGCAGTACGAGGCACCCGCCCATCGTTACGCGTCAACTGAACGTCATTCGCCAGGTCATCGCGCTGTATCGCCTTCATCAGTCGATGAAAAATCGCATCTCCATTACCAGCGATCACGATATTTTCACCATCTTTCGTCGTATACGTATTAGATGGAACAATACCCGGCAGGGCGCCACCAGTGCGCTCACGCACCACCCCAGCAACATCAAACTCAGGAACTAATGATTCCATTAAGTTAAATACGGACTCGTACAGGGCAACATCAACCATCTGCCCTTGTCCTGCAGCGCACTCATTAGCGAGTTTGCCATTCCAACGGCCTCCTGTTACATCGCGATGCCGCAGTGCCATCATCGCCCCTATTACGCCATGCAAAGCCGCAACAGAATCTCCAATGGAAATACCAACACGTACTGGGGGGCGATCAGGATGACCCGACACATAGCGCAAACCACCCATAGCTTCACCGATCGCTCCAAAGCCTGGCTGATCCCGCATAGGGCCAGTTTGTCCGTAACCAGACAGACGAACCATGATAGTAGCTGGATTAACTTGCTTCAGCGACTCGTAACCAAGATTCCATTTCTCTAAAACACCGGGGCGATAATTTTCAATGATGATGTCTGCATCTAAAGCCAGTCGTCGCGCAATTTCTTGTCCTTCGGGGCTTTTCATATTGAGGCTCAGGCTTTTTTTGTTACGTGCCTGAACACTCCACCATAAAGACGTGCCATCCTTGAGGATGCGCCACTGACGCAATGGATCACCACCATCGGGGGATTCAATTTTGATGACCTCAGCACCAAACTCAGCCAACATCCGCGAGCAAAATGGTCCGGCAATCAAGGTACCTAATTCCAGAACTTTAATACCTGCCAAAGGGCCATGTCTTTGCGCTACCATCGAGAAAAACCTAACTGAAAAATGCTTTATATATGGGTATCAATTGAAATCCGGCACGCATCGTACAGCTCGTTTTAATCAGGTAGTTCGCCTGTCCAGCATTGCCCGCGCGATGGTTCCAGCATCAACGTATTCAAGTTCCCCGCCCACCGGAACACCACGCGCCAGACGACTCACTTTTAAACCACGCGCCTTCAATGTTTCGCTAATATAATGCGCAGTGGCTTCACCTTCATTAGTGAAATTGGTGGCCAGCACAACTTCAGTGACAGTGCCATTGGTCGCACGGGTGATAAGTTTATCGAGATAAATATCTTTTGGGCCAATGCCATCCAAAGGTGACAAACGCCCCATCAATACAAAGTACAAACCCTTATAGGTCAGGGTTTGTTCTATCATCATCTGATCTGCGGGGGTTTCGACAACACACAGCAAACGTGCATCCCTCTCCTGATCCTGACATGTTTCACAGACATCGACTTCCGTAAAGGTGTTACATGCGGCGCAGTGTTGAATACGATCTACAGCGCCCAGCAATGCATGCCCTAACGCCGATGCAGCCTCACGATCATGTTGCAAAAGATGGTACGCCATGCGCTGGGCAGACTTAGGCCCAACGCCAGGCAAACGGCGCAGAGCCTCAGAGAGATTTTCAAGGCTACCTGTTTTTTTCACGCTTTTGGTGTTCAAAATGGCATTTTAAAGCCAGGTGGCAATGGCATACCCGCTGTCAGGCCAGCCATTTTTTCCTGGGAAGTCGCCTCTGCTTTGCGTACCGCATCGTTAAAAGCAGCTGCAACCAAATCTTCCAGCATATCTTTATCGTCGCCTAACAAGGATGGGTCGATAGTGACGCGTTTTACATCGTTTTTGCAAGTCATCACAACCTTAACCAAACCGGCGCCAGCTTGGCCTTCAACTTCAATCAAAGCCAATTGATCCTGGGCTTTTTTCATGTTGTCTTGCATAGCCTGAGCTTGCTTCATCAAGCCTGCGAGTTGGTTTTTCATCATAAGAATATCTCCTGAAAAGAAAGGAATAAATTAAATTTAATTTGGTTTAGTCGGTTTGAATAATAGATAAAGTGATCTGCATTAAGCCGGACGAACACTACCGGTCACAATTGCAGCACCAAATTCGCGCATTAGGGTCTGCACAAACGAATCATTCTGAATCGCTTGCTCTGCCTGTTGCTGACGCACTTCACGCTCAGCGACCGCCCTCGCATTGGCGGTAAGTTCGACTGCGCCGATTTTTGTTTCCACACGAATAGTTTTCGAGAAACGATCCGAGAGCGCCGCAGACAGTTTATCTACGCTACCTGCGGACAACAGCGTCGGCAAAGGCACGCGAATCTCAAAAACAAATGCATTCCCATCCTGCCTGCAGTTGATCAATTCACTTTGCTGCGCTAATTGTTGCGCCACGCCGCGTACGGGCAAACTCGCTGCCAGCACTGGCCATTGCCCATCCCAATCCAGGGCAGGTACCTCGCCAATCCATAAGCTACGATCAGCGCTGACCGGCTCAACTACTGGCATCTCAGCCAAATGCTGCGGTACGGATTCCATCAAAGTTTCAGCTTGAGAAGTTATCGCAGCTGGACGCTGCCTGGCTACAGGAACTGTAGCTGGCGCAGAGGCTTCAAATAAATCCTCATCCCAGGGTGGCGGCATGTCATCCATCTCGACTGGTTGCATCTCCGACATCACCGTAATTGGAGCGACACGATTCATCACTGGCGCAGGTGGAACGACACTCGCTATGGCAGATTCACTCGCGACTGGTGCCGATGGTGCCGCTTGTGTCGTTGGTGCTGATGGAGTCAATGCTGCCTGCGTTTTTTGTACATCAATGGCAGGAGCCATAGAAGCAACAGCAGGCTCAACTCTTTCGACAGGTTCCGGATTGACTGTGGCAGGTTTTGCCCCTGCACTCTTAGCACTTGCAGCCCGTGCGGCTGCCAAAGCGGCCATCGCCGGACTCACAGGTTTTGTAACGCTAGCAGGAGTGGCTACAGGAGCAGTCGCATTTGCCGGGGTAACTATGGCCTTAGCAGCCGTTGATACCGACAATGCGGCTGACGCACCCGGCGCTGCCACACGAGTAGATGAGCCAGTTGCGTTTGCTGGCACAACGGTTCCGCGATTGACGTTAAGCGCCGGTGGGCTACCGACATCATTGACTGAAACTAAAGCGTCACCCTCGACAGGCCGAAATGCCAGCATACGCAACAAGGTCATGCTAAAACCAGCATATTCGTCCGGCGCCAAAGCCAATTCATTGCGGCCGTGTACCGCAATCTGATAAAACAACTGCACCTCTTCTTTGCTAAACGTACTTGCCAGTCGCAATACATGCTCGCGTTCAGGCAAGTCATCTCCGACAGCAGCCGGTACCATCTGTGCGACAGCAATCTGATGCAATAAGGTACCCAAATCCTGTAAAGCCGCTTTGTAAGACAAACTTCTTGCCGACATTTCGTCCGCAACATCGAGCAAACTCTTACCATCATTGACAGCTAAGGCGTCCAGCAAACGAATAAGATAGGACTGATCCAATGCTCCCAACATGCCCTGCACTGCTTCGAGACTGACTTTGCCAGCGGCATAAGCGATTGCCTGATCTGTCAGAGACAAAGCGTCACGCATAGAGCCATGCGCACCCTGTGCCAACAAGCGCAAAGCGGGCTGCTCAAATTCGATGTGTTCTTGCCCAAGAATATTTTCCAGATGACCAACAATATGACCAGGTGGCATTTGCTTGAGGTTAAATTGCAGGCAGCGCGACAACACCGTCACCGGGATTTTTTGCGGATCAGTCGTTGCCAAAATAAATTTGACGTGCTCAGGCGGCTCTTCCAAAGTCTTCAGCATTGCATTGAATGCGTGATTGGTGAGCATGTGCACCTCGTCAATCATATACACTTTGAAACGTGCATTCGACGGCGCATAAATTGCCTGTTCCAGCAAGGACGCCATCTCATCGACGCCGCGATTTGACGCCGCATCCATTTCTATGTAATCAACAAAACGCCCCGCATCAATTGCTGTACAAGCATCACATACGCCACAAGGGTTTGCAGTGATGCCTTTTTCGCAATTGAAAGATTTAGCCAGTATCCGTGACAGGGTTGTTTTACCTACCCCACGTGTTCCTGTAAATAAATAGGCGTGATGCAGCCGCTGCTGCTCGAGCGCATGAGTTAAAGCACGAACGACGTGCTCTTGCCCCACCAGCGTTTCAAAGCTTTTGGGACGATATTTTCGGGCGAGAACTTGATAAGACATTCTGAGATTTTACCCTATTCAGAAAGCAGAAAAGTGATCAGCATGATGGAATTTGCAAATATCCCATCACCAAAGCCTTTAATTGTGTAGAAAATTCTGGATTCTTCAATTTTTCTGGCGTCAACATTAAGGCTTGATATAACACCCCATAGACCGTCGCATGAACAAACTCCGGCAATTTAGCCGGATACTGATGAAGATCGCAACTGACGCGAAATGCCATACCCCAAATATCCTCTATTTTAAAGTACAAAGTCTGATAAGCCTGTTTATCAGAGATTTGTCTCTCTAATAAAATTAAGGCTGACCATTCTTCAACTTGCTTTGCGTGTAATTCAATCAAGCGATCGAGCAAATACCGCGTCACTTCAAGTAATGGTCTGCCCTGCATCTCAACTATCCAAACCTCCATACACACGCCAACATTCAAAAAACGCTGTTGAATACAATGCGCCGCAATCGATCTCTTACCAGGGAAATACTCATACAAAGTACCTACCCCAACACCCGCCACCAAAGCGATATCGCGCATGGTCAGGCTGGAATAACCCTTCTCAACCAAAAGCCGAACAAAGGCTTCCAGAATTGCTCCCTGAGTCAACATTGAGCGCTGCTGCACCGGCCTGCGCCTTGATTTTAGTGATTCCGCGACATCATTCATTTATATTTTTTCGAGTTACAAACACGAACATACGGCAAAGATTTAAACGTTACACTGAGTTTAAAACTTAGCATCAACATTATTAATACATAAGAACAACTCAAGGAGACAACATGCAATGGCACACCCATGAAATTAGCAATCAGGTTCCCGAGCTGCAAGACTACAATATTTTCACTCAGGACAGCGCATTAATGCATGCAGTCAATTATTTTGGCGCTGACTGGCAAACTGAAACACTCCAACGGTCTGGCGAATTACTCGGTCTCGCCGGCACGCTACAATTGGGTGAGCTTGTCAACCGGCACCTGCCAGAACTGCAGACACACAATCGCATAGGAGAGCGCGTAGACCGCGTGGAATTTCATCCTGGCTGGCATCAACTACTAGGCCTACTACGTCAACAAGGTCTGCACGCTGCGCCATGGGCGACGCCAAAGGCAGGCGCACATGTAGCGCGCGCTGCGGGCTATTTCATGCAAGCACAGGTTGAATCGGGGTCGCTGTGTCCAACTACGATGACTTTCGCCGCAATTCCAGTACTTCAAAATGAACCTGTGCTTTTTTCGCTACTAAAGGACAAGTTATTTAGTAATGAACATGATGCCCGCGATCTGCCTATCTCACAAAAAAAATCCATCCTGATCGGCATGGGAATGACCGAAAAGCAAGGTGGTTCCGATGTGCGTACCAACACCACGATCGCACGCCCTATCAACAACGATGGAAGAGAAGGCCGCGGTGAGGCTTATTTACTGACTGGCCACAAATGGTTTTTTTCTGCGCCCATGTGTGATGCGCATCTGGTACTGGCGAAGACAGAGAAAGGTTTATCCTGCTTTTTTGTTCCACGCTGGAGATTCGACGGTAGCAAAAATGCCATCCACATCCAAAGACTCAAAGACAAACTCGGCAATAAATCCAATTCCAGCAGTGAAGTTGAATTAATGGATGCCTTCGGCATCATGGTTGGCGTTGAGGGACGCGGAATTCCAACAATTATTGAAATGGCGAACCTGACCCGACTTGATTGCGTGATCGGCAGCGCTGCTCTGATGCGCCAGGCGCTCAGCCAGGCAATCCACCACGCGCGACATCGTCAGGCATTCGGCAAATTTCTGATAGACCAGCCTTTGATGCGCAACGTGCTTTGTGATCTGGCATTGGAAAGTGAAGCAGCGAGCTGTTTAATGCTGAAATTAGCGCAAGCACTGGATCACCCAGATGACCCGCTACAAAAAGCATGGAAGCGCATCCTCACGCCTGCGGCAAAATTTTGGGTCTGCAAGCGCACGTTGGAATTCACGGGTGAGTGCATGGAAGTCTGGGGTGGTAATGGCTACGTAGAGACCGGTCCCATGGCAAGGCTGTATCGAGAAGCTCCAGTCAATTCGATCTGGGAAGGATCTGGCAATGTCATGTGTCTGGACGTATTGCGAGCAATAGAAAGAGACCCAGAAGGAATGCAATTGCTGATTGCCGAATTGAATGCATCAACATCTGCAACAATCAGACAAATGGCAAGCGATCTCACCACTGATTTGAATGCGACAGTAGAACAGCAGGAAATGAATGCGAGACGATTTACACAAAAATTAGTTCTGGCGACACAAAGTCTGCTCATGCACGAACTGGCACCTACTGCAATTGCCGATGCATTTTCGCGTAGCAGATCAGATGCGCTAGGTGGCAAAGTGTACGGTACGCTCAATGGCGCAATTAATATTGAATTACAAGAAAACATCCTTTGTCGTGCATTTCCACCATTTCAACAACCAGCTATATCTTAAAAAACCCGCTAAGAAAATCAGATATAAGTGACGTACATTCAATGCGGAGCAATCAAATTTCACCGTTGGCTGCTCTGCAAAGTTGACTCGACCTGGCCAGATCCATGCAACAAATTTGCATACAGCGCATCGCGGCTTCTCAGTTCTTCACGCAAGCCCGCCACCTCGCGACTTAACGCGCGAATATCTGCGTGTAGTTCTCGCTCAAGCACCGCCTCTTCCTCCCCGACAAAAAGAGCGGCAATATTTGCCGTTACTATCGAGAACATAGCGTAACCAAAAAGCACAATAAAAACCGCGAATATTTTAGATGCTGGTGTCGATGGAACAATGTCGCCGTAACCCACTGTCGCTACAGTCGTAAAGGCCAGCCAGACCCCATTCGCATACGTATTGACATTTGGTTCCAGCCAATAAAATCCAGCACCTGCAGAAGTCAGCATAAGTACTGCTAAGGACATCATTTTCGCCAGATGCCCAGGCCTGACCTGCTGCAACACTAACGTAGCGATGCGCAACACGATCACCGCGCATAAAGCAAGCCGCAACAACCATTGCAAGACACCCCAATCAGATGGTGCGGGCAAGACACTAAGAATACAGCCACAGATAATACCTATATCCAGTGCCATTTTGCCGCTACGATGACGGCCTACCCGGTTCCGGCGCCATTGAATCATGGTATCCAAGGACATCAACAATGCAGAACAAGCGTAGCTTACACGTCCATAAAAACGAAGTGCATCTGTCTCACCATCGAGTAACAAATAAAATGCCGGAATACTCAACAGTAAGCCAGAAAGCAATAGCGGTCGCGATAGGAAAGAAAAAAAGCGCTGACTTAAAGCAGAAACATTAACTCGCTGTTTATTTTTTTGACGTCTGTTTTCCATTCCAGTCTCTCTACTTATAATTTCAAACATCATTACGTTTTATGTACCAACGGTCTTGATATCCCACAAACCAACATAAAAAATGAAATAACAGCGCGATAATTGGATAACAGCAACAACACCGAACACCAACCCATTTCATTGATACACATCCTAAGATGTTGACTGTACAAAGAGAATCACCATCAAATGATCGCTTTGAGTAAGCTGGTGAATAGAAGATTGATAGGAGATTAATCGGCAATTTTGCGCTCGTCGCCATTTCCTATGAATACGGTGAAATCGTCTTAAAGGCTTATTAGATTAATTAAAAAATCTCAAAAGACAAGCTAATTAGAGAAGTGCAATGAAAAACAAAGGGAAATTAAGGGGAGAAATAAAACAGAAGCGCAATACAGAAAAGTAAGCAGGAAGATTGAGATGGAAAGACCAAATACTAAGTTGGCGAGCCTGGTCTGCGGCACTTGCGGGAAATGACTGTGGCTGCTTCGTTCCCGACCTGACCAGATTGGCCATGCCGCAATGCGCAGGGGCCCGCCAGCCGCAATTATATCGCAAACAACCCAGGCCGTGCAGGCATTTATGAAATCAGGATTCACTTTTCTCGTTCACCTCACACATAAATTTTGAATTCTATGTCTGCTTTTTTGCATTTCATCCACAAAAAGTGGGTTTTCGTCTTATCGCAATAGCAAACTTTATTGCTTCAGGTTAAATTCTTAACATCTCAACATCCCACAAAGATGATGAGGTTTTCTTCAAAATAACAATCTGGGACGCAAAAAATGGAACTCCGCATACAACATCTTTCCAAGCAATATGGTAATGGCGTACAAGCTTTAAATGATATCAGTCTGAATATTCCAGCAGGTATGTTCGGCTTACTTGGCCCCAATGGCGCCGGCAAATCAACATTGATGCGTACCCTCGCAACGTTGCAAGATGCTGATTCAGGAACAACCCATCTCGATGCTATCGATATCCAAACCCATAAAGATGACATTCGTCGCTTGCTGGGCTATTTGCCACAGGATTTTGGTCTTTATCCGAAAGTCAGCGCCTATGATTTATTGGATCATTTTGCCGTTCTGAAAGGAATCGACAACCGCAAAGAGCGCAAAGAAGTGGTTGAAGCATTACTTCACCAAACAAATTTATTTAATGTAAAAAATAAACATGTTGGTGGTTTTTCTGGCGGTATGCGTCAACGTTTCGGCATTGCGCAGGCACTGATTGGCAATCCAAAACTCATCATCGTCGATGAACCAACCGCAGGCCTTGATCCGGAAGAGCGAGTACGTTTCCATAACCTATTGTCGGATATCGGCAATGACAAAATCGTGATTCTGTCCACACACATCGTGGAAGACGTCGCCGACCTTTGCAATAACATGGCCGTCATTAACAAAGGGAAGGTAATCCTGAAAGGGCAACCCCTGCCCTTGATTGACTCGATTCAAGGCAAGATATGGAAGCGCTTCATAGAAAAGTCTGAGCTTGCACAATTTCAGCAAAATTACAATGTCATATCCAACCGCCTCACATCTGGCCGCACTTTGATCCACGTTTATGCCGACCACCAACCTGCAGACGGATTTACGCAAGCGCATGGCAACCTGGAAGATGTTTACTTTGCTGCTATGGCAGGCCTATTGGCAATTGATGCGACTGCCAATCACAACAGCAATGCCCGCGTCGCTTAAGGAGCAAATATGCTATCTATCATGTCATTTGAGCTGCGGCAAAAATTCCGCAGTATATCTACTTACGTTTATTTTTTGATGTTTTTTTCGCTCGCCATGCTGTGGATGGCGGCAGCGGGTGGAGTGTTTTCGGGTGCAACGGTCAGCTTTGGAGGTAAAACATATATTAACGCGCCTTCATCGGTTTCGCAGACCATTACATTTTTAGGCTTCTTTGGAACGGTGATCGTTGCCGCGATGATGGGTCGTGCTATCCAGCAAGATACCGAAAATAATATCTGGCACTTTTTTTACACGTCACCGATCAATAAATATCAATATCTGTCAGGACGTTTCCTCGGTGCTTTTTTGACGCTGATCGCCATTTTTTCCAGTGTCGGGCTTGGTGCATGGTTAGGCTGCTACTTACCAAGACTTGAAGCGGTACGTCTTGGACCGAATCAACCAATGGCTTACATCCTGCCCTACCTCTATTCATTAATTCCAAATTTTTTGATTTTTGGCGCATTGTTTTTCACGATGGGTGCGCTGTTACGTCGCATGTTGCCAGTTTATGTGGCAAGCGTCTTCTTGCTCATTGGCTATTTAGCATCTGGCCATCTGCTCGGCGATTTGGATAATAAGACGCTTGCTGCGTTGATTGACCCATTCGGCTCCAGAGCGATTAGTCATCTCACCGAATATTGGAGTGTTGCAGACAAAAACACCCGATTGGTTCCTCTGAGCGGCATCTATCTGACCAATCGTCTGATTTGGGGTGCCTTTGGTGTCATCATGATGGCGCTATGCTTCTGGCGTTTCAATTTTTCTGCTGCCAATGTCAATGGCAAGCAAAAGAAAGAAGCAATTCAAGTTACACCAGTTATCACTCAGGTTCCTACTGTGCATACCAACTTCTCTAAAATGAGCCTGTTGCACATATTCATCGTACAAACAAAACTGAACTTGCGCGAGACCGTAAAGAATATTTACTTCATTGCGATCGCATTATGCGGCATCCTGTTTATGGCATCGACTGCGCCAGTTATTACAAAAATGTTTGGCACGTCGACCTATCCTGTAACTTACGCGGTACTCGAAGTTTTAAGTGGTAGCTTTGCGCTCTTTATGCTGATCATCACCACGTTTTATGCAGGTGAGTTAGTATGGCGTGAGCGTGACGCAAGGATCTCACAGTTATTTGATACCTTGCCCATTCCCAATGCGCTTCCATTCCTGTCTAAGCTGAGTTCACTCATTCTGCTGCAAGGTATCTTACTTTTTGTACTGATGATATTCGGGATTGCGTTCCAAACCATTAAGGGTTATCACAATTACGAAATATCAGTATATGTGTATCAATTATTCCTGATGCAATGGCCAGATTATATGCTGGTAGCCGTATTAGCCATGGCAATTCAAGTCATCGTGAATAATAAATACGTTGGCTATTTCTTGATGATTGCCTATTACGTAGCACAGGTATCTTTACCAAGTCTTGGCTTCGAACATCCTATGCTTGTCTATGGAAATACGCCAAGCATTACGTATTCTGCAATCAACGGCTATGGTCACTTCCTGCCTCGCTTACGTTGGACTGAGGCCTATTGGGCTGGCGCAGCACTGATTCTGGTGGCAGCATCTATGTTGTTGTGGGTGCGCGGAACAACGACCGACTGGCGTGGTCGCGTTCGCCTTGCCAAGTTAAATTCTGGTAGCTCGACCAGCTTTATTGCGGCCGTTGGCGCTATCTGCTTTATTGGTACGGGCAGCATTTTGTTTTATTTCTATAACATTCTGAATACCTACAAAAATACTTACGACAAACAAACGGATCAAGCACATTACGAAAAGCAATACAAGCAATTTGAAGCTTTGCCGCAACCGCGCATTACCGACGTCAAAATGAATGTCGATATTTTCCCTGACGTTCGTAGCGCTCATATCAGCGGTGATTATGTTTTGACGAATCGTAGCAACACCACGATTAATGAGATATTTATCACACAGGATGATGAGGTCAAAATTAACGATTTCAAATTCGATAGAGAAAGCACGATAAAGATCAATGATCGCGCCCATGGCTTCTACAGCTATACGCTAAAGCAGCCCCTGCAGGCCGGTGAAAAGATGGCACTACATTTTGAACTTACTGCTGAACCAAAAACGTTCTTAGGCATGAGCCAAAGCAAAACAGTCCTCAATAACGGTACTTTCTTCAATAGCCAATTGATGCCACACATCGGCTATCAAGCAGGCGTCGAACTGGTTGAAGATAAGGATAGGCGTAAGTTGGGTTTGAAAGAGAAAGAACGCATGGCGGTGCGCAATGACGTCAAAGCACTTCAAAATAACTACATCTCGAATGATGCTGACCTGATCAACTTTGACGCTGTCGTTTCAACCAATGCGGATCAGATGGCGATAGCGCCTGGTAAGTTCGACCGCGAATGGAGCAAAGATGGACGTCGCTACTTCCATTACAGTCTCGATAAACCGATCTGGAATTTCTACGCCTTCCAATCGGGAAAATACGAAGTTAAAAAAGCACAGTGGAACGATGTTGCCATTGAGATTGACTACCAAAAGGGACACGAATACAACCTCGATCGCATGATCCTGGGGGTACAAAAATCACTCAACTACTACACCAAAAACTATAGCCCTTACCAGCACAACATGGTCAGGATTATCGAGTTCCCAAGGTACGAAGGTTTCGCGCAGGCTTTTCCGAATACGATTCCTTTTTCTGAATCGATAGGATTTATTGCCAAGGTGGACGATAGTGACCCAAAAGATCTTGATTATCCGTTTTATGTTACTGCTCATGAGGTGGCGCATCAATGGTGGGCACATCAGGTTCTTGCCGGAAATACGCAAGGGGCTACCGTGCTTTCAGAAACGTTGGCGCAATATTCAGCTCTGATGGTGATGAAGCATCAATATGGTGATGCGAAAATGCGTCGATTCCTGAAATTTGAATTAGACCGTTACCTCATGGGGCGGGGACAAGAACGCAAAAAAGAGCTGCCTTTAGCTTTAAACGAAAATCAACAATACCTGCACTATCGAAAAGGTAGCGTTGTCATGTATCTGCTGCAGGATCAGATTGGCGAAGATAAAGTCAACGAAGCCTTAAGAGATGTGATTAATCAGTATGGCGGCAAAGGTGCACCTTATCCAAACAGCAGAGTATTAGTCGATGCCATTCGTAAGGTAACGCCAGCCGACAAACAATCATTGATCGACGATTTGTTTGATTCCATTATTTTGTTTGAAAACCGTGCACTGTCCGCATCTGCGAAGCCATTAAGCGATGGCAAGTATGAAGTCAGCATGAAAATCGAAGCTGCAAAGTTCAAAGCAGACGAATTAGGCGCTGAGAAAGAAGTCCCATTGCATGAATGGATGGATATCGGTGTCGACGACAAAGATGGCAACCCCTTGTTACGCGAACGTCGCTTCATTGATCGTAAAAACATGTCGTTCACGGTTGTTGTCAAAGGTGAGCCTGCAAAAGCTGGCATCGACCCTGACAACAAGTACATAGACAGAACGCCGGATGACAATCTGATTAAAGTCGATATACTCAATAGCAAATCATAACTAATGCAGCAAAAGAGGAGGGTCACCCTCCTCTTTTCATTTTAGCCGTCCGTGTTTATACATCAGCGATTGCCAGCTTTCATCACAACTGTTATCGTAGAACCCAATCCAGACTGAGGTTTTAAACGATACAAAAAAACCTGAGCTAGTTCTGCGGTTGTCCGTCTTTTTTGAACCTGGGGTCAAGAATGAACAAGCTTCCAACAGTATTTACAGCAGTAGTTTCTGGCTTTTTTCTGTTTTATGCAGCCATTTATATCGGTGGAATCTTAGCTGCACTTACGATACCAAAACAATATTTTTTATGGTTCGGAAAACAGCATACTGTGCTTGCATTGGTCATCTTCGACGCGCTGACATTTGCAATTCCAATATTTTTCGTATCAACGGCCTGGACCATATCCACGGCGTTTTTTTTGCGCAAGCTCAATTCAATTACGCCAATGGCGTGCTTTTGCGGATTTATTCTTTCATGGCCATTCTGGAGTTCACATTTCGGACTCAGCGCTCACGACATTTTCTCATTTGCAGATCATCCATGGTCAATTCCAAACACGTTTGCAGCACCTTGCGGAATTTTATTCGCAACTTTTCTTTTAAATAAATTTCATACCTTTAAAAACCAAGTGCAATAAATAGCAACATCAAACACGGTTTAATCATCTGCCATCATCGTTAAGTGGCAGGTCGTTTCTCAGAAGCGAGCATTGAATAGCTACCATGATCTAAGCATAATAGGCACAAAGTTGACAATTGCAGAGGGTTGTAATTTGGCAAAAAACCGACCTCCTCGACTGATAAAAATCTGAAGGTAATTATGAAAGACGGAAAAATTTATAAAAATAATCTTCAACTTCAATAACACGGCACGTCGAGCAGATGAGGACGTTCGATCGCTTAGAACGCGAGCTTAGAGGATGCGCTTCAATTAAACACCTCGCTACCAGAAAACCTGAGGTCGCGGGGCAGCACAACTAAGTCAGTCACTGCAAAAATTAACGTCAGTTTCTATAGGATCGGGAAATTAATTTGCGATTATTTTTTCAATTAATGTCGTTAAAATTTTAATGACGATTTTGTATAAAAAAAGCTCTCGTTTAAGAACTCGAGAGCTTTTTTATCAAACTAATGAAAACGTTGTACCAACCTAAATTTTAAGCCACCCATTTACGCGCATTACGGAAAACGCGCATCCAAGGTGAGTCTTCTGCCCAGTCATCTGGACGCCACGAATGGATCGCGGAGCGGAATACGCGTTCTGCGTGCGGCATCATGACAGTAAAGCGACCATCTGCATTGGTGACCGACGTGATGCCTTGCGGAGAACCGTTCGGATTGTATGGATACGCCTCTGTTGCTTGTCCACGATGATCGACAAAACGCATTGCGGCTTGCACTTTGGTGATATCGCCAGTGGTAGAGAAGTCAGCAAAACCTTCACCGTGTGCGACTGCGATTGGCGTCTGTGTACCCGCCATGCCTTCAAACAAAATGGAATTTGATTCGAGCACTTCTACCATGGAAAAACGGGCTTCAAATTGTTCCGATTTATTGCGGGTAAATTTAGGCCACGCTTCTGCGCCAGGAATAATCGATTTCAAGTTACTCATCATCTGACATCCGTTACAGATGCCCAGACCAAAGGTATCGTTGCGATGGAAGAACGCTGAGAATTGTTCAGACATCATGCTGTTAAACAAGATGGTTTTGGCCCAACCTTCACCTGCGCCCAATACGTCGCCGTAGGAGAAACCACCGACTGCGATTAAACCTTTGAAATCGGCTAATTTAACGCGACCAGCAATCAAATCGCTCATGTGCACGTCAACAGATTCGAATCCTGATTTATGCATCACATAGGCAGTCTCAATGTGGGAATTGACGCCCTGCTCACGCAAAATAGCTACCTTTGGACGAACACCTGTTGCGATATATGGTGCAGCAATATCCGCTTGCATATCAAAGCTAATCTTTGGTTGCATACCTGGATCTTGCACGTCCAGAATGCGCGCATACTCGGCATCTGCACAAGCGGGGTTGTCACGCATACGTGCAATCTGCCAGCTGGTTTTACTCCAGATTTGATGCAATGAAGAACGAGATTCAGCAAAAATTTCTTTAGCATCGCGCATGAAGCCTATGCTCTCGCCCTGATGTGCTTTACCAATGATGTGGCTGCAAGCACCCAAGTTATGCGCACGTAACACATCCATGACTTCAGAACGTTGTTCAGTACGAACCTGAATCACAGCACCAAGTTCCTCATTGAACAAGGCGCGCAAAGTCAGATCGTTACGACGTTCTGCAACCTGCCCTGCCCAATTTTTAGCATCACCCTGATCTGCTGCGTGTTCTGCTTCCATCGTCAGAATATCAAGATTAATCGACAATCCAGCGCGGCCAGCAAATGCCATTTCACACAGCGTCGCAAACAAGCCGCCATCTGAACGGTCGTGATACGCCAGGACTTTATTGTCACGATTTAATTGTTGAATGGCTGCAAAGAAGGCTTTCAAATCTTCGGCGCTATCCACATCAGGTGCTCGATCACCGATTGCTTGCATCACTTGCGTAAAGCACGATGCGCCGAGACGGTTTTTACCGCGGCCAAGATCAATCAAAATCAGACTGGTATCGCCCTGATCGAGACGAATTTGTGGTGTCAGTGTTTTGCGAACATCGTAGACAGGAGCAAAACCAGAAATGATCAACGATACTGGTGACATGACAGATTTACTCTGGTTGTCTTCTTTCCAGGTAGTGCGCATGGATAAGGAGTCTTTACCGACAGGGATACTAATTCCCAGCGCCGGGCACAATTCCATACCGACTGCTTTGACTGTATCAAACAGGGCTGCATCTTGGCCTGGTTGACCACAGGCGGCCATCCAGTTTGCGGAGAGTTTGATATCAGAAATTTCTTTGATCGGTGCTGCTGCGATGTTGGTAATTGCCTCACCCACTGCCATACGGCCAGATGCTGGGGCATCAATGACGGCCAATGGTGTACGTTCACCCATAGACATCGCTTCACCCAGATAGCCTTCAAAACTCATGGTAGTGACTGCGCAATCAGCAACAGGCACCTGCCATGGACCAACCATCTGATCACGCACGGTGGTTGCGCCGACGCTGCGATCACCAATCGTAATCAAGAAAGATTTATCGGCAACAGTTGGCAAACTCAGAATGCGATGCGCAGCGTCACGCAAATCGATGCCGGTCAAATCCAACGGTGCAAATGTTTTTTGAACGCGCTCAACGATACGATGCATCTTAGGTGGTTTACCCAACAATACATTCATTGGCATATCGACCGGAGAATTATGATGCTCAGGATCGATCACCTTCAATTGACGCTCTTCTGTGGCTGTGCCCACAACGGCAAACGGGCAACGTTCACGCTCACAGAAACTGCTGAATAATTCCAGGCTTTCTGGGGCAATGGCCATGACGTAGCGTTCTTGCGATTCATTACTCCAAATCTCTTTTGGAGCCATGCCGCTTTCTTCGAGATGGATTTTACGTAAATCGAAAATCGCGCCACGTTTGGCATCATTTGTAATTTCAGGAAACGCATTCGACAAGCCGCCAGCACCGACGTCGTGAATCGACAAAATCGGATTGTCATCGCCCATTTGCCAGCAGGAATTGATCACCTCTTGCGCACGACGCTCCATCTCTGGATTGCCACGTTGTACCGAGTCAAAATCAAGATCTGCCGTATTGGTGCCAGTTGCCATCGACGATGCTGCGCTACCGCCCATACCAATGCGCATACCAGGACCGCCAAGCTGTATCAACAAACTACCTACTGGCAAATCGTTTTTGAGTGTGTGTTTGGCGGAGATATTACCAATACCACCTGCAATCATAATCGGCTTGTGGTAACCATAAACGGTCCCAGCAACGTTTTGTTCATAGGTACGGAAATAGCCACCCAGATTTGGACGACCAAATTCGTTATTAAATGCCGCGCCACCTAATGGGCCATCAACCATGATTTGCAACGCCGATGCGATACGATCTGGCTTGCCGTATACCGCTGCCGATTTTTCACCTGTATTACAGTCGCTGGCATTCTCCCACGCCTGTACGTGACCCGGAATTTGTAAATTGGACACAGTAAAACCACACAAGCCAGCTTTTGGCTTTGCACCACGACCCGTTGCACCTTCATCACGAATTTCGCCACCAGCGCCAGTAGAAGCTCCCGGGAAAGGAGAAATCGCGGTCGGGTGATTATGCGTTTCCACCTTCATCAAAATGTGAGTCAGTTCCTCAGACGCCTGATACACATTACCCTGTTCACCAAACTTTGGATAAAAGCGTTGAACCGTCGCACCTTCGATGATCGATGAATTGTCGCTGTAGGCCACGACTGTTCCTTGCGGATGCAATTCGTGAGTATTTTTGATCATCTTGAACAAGGATTTGTCTTGAGAGACACCGTCAATTGTCCAGTCGGCATTGAATATTTTGTGGCGGCAATGTTCGCTATTGGCCTGCGCGAACATCATCAACTCAACGTCGGTAGGATTACGATTCGCGGTATTGAATGCATCCACCAGATAATCGATTTCATCATCTGACAGCGCCAACCCCAAAGTTGTGTTCGCTTCGAGCAATGCGGCTTTGCCACCGACTAAAATATCTACAAACGCCAAAGGCTTTGCTTCAAGTGTACTGAACAGTGCCTGTGCTTCATTGGTGTGCGACAAAACCATTTCGGTCATGCGATCGTGTAGCAAAGCGGCTACCGCATCGCGGTTTGCTTGTTTGAGTTCTTTGGTTCCGCCCAAAAAGCCGGTTTTCATTTGCACAAAATAGCTGATACCGCGCTCTATCCGACGAATTTGAGGCATGCCGCAGTTGAGGGCAATTTCAGTCGCCTTACTCGCCCACGGAGAAATAGTACCGAGACGAGGTATCACGACAAAAGTTTCGCCCTCCTCTGTTCCACTGAACGATTCGCCATAGACGAGCAGCGCTTTCAAGCGATCAATTTCACTTTCTTGCAGTACAGAGCTGACATCAACAAAATGTTGATATCTTGCAGTGATACCAACAATATTGGTATCAACTTCTTGCAGACGGTTAAGAAGATTAGAGGTACGAAAAGCAGACAGGGCGTTAGAGCCTGGCAATATCAACATGGCGTGAGAGGTATTGGGCAATAGCACGAGACAGTTTCTCTCTAACTATCGCAGGTTGGACGAGAAAACCGTGATTATACCTTGATGCCTAGTCGCACTCCAGAACAGTGCGAATTAAATCCCCACAAATTGCTGACTTAATTTGAAAAAACTGAGGTGTTTCCGATTTGTGCAATCTGTTTGAATTGGTTGTAGTAATTTTTTTGCTTAAATTCATCCAAATCTTGTTTCACAACGAGCAATGAAATTTTTCTGGCCGCCGTCAAAGTCATAAATTCAGCGTCATCAATGACAATGTTATTTTTATGTAATTTATTACCCCAAAATAAATCACTACTATGACTCTCGACGATCCGGACTGGCTTTTTCAAATAAAATGGAACCGAGGATTGCTGTTCAAATACATGAAATAAATAAACGTCAGAAGCAACATCATCTTTCTGCAAAACACTTATCGTTGAACGCGCCGAATTAAAATCATCCAACGCAACTAAGGTTTGCAACAACATGGGCAGACTCAGCACTGGTAATAAAAGATAAGCAAATACACCCACTCTCTTCACGCGAAACGCAACAATCATACTCACCAGTGCAGCAACCAGCAATGCAATCACACTACGCAAAGCATAACTTGATGCTTCAATACCGTCGATCAACAACCCCTTCATACCTTCATGGCTTGCAGTAAGCAACCACCAAATCGCGATCGAATAGAATGCAACCAAAACAATTCCGGGAGTCAATAGCCTCCAGCTTACCGATTTTATTTTACTTTCCACCATAAAAGCCAATTGCATTGCAGCCATTGGCATGACTGCGACCAAATAATAATTGGCTTTAGCACTAGAACTAGAAAAAAACAGGACAGGCATCAACCATGCCATGAACAGAAATAGATGTAATTTTCTGTCTTGCAGCACCACTTGCCCCTTGGAAAACAATAGACCTGGCAAGAAGAGCGACCAAGGGAATAAAAATATGATTACCCTTGGAATGTAGTACCACCACGCACCTGCATAATAGTCGTGCGGTTCGCGCTTTCCGAGAAAACGCAAAATATGTTCGTTGATAAAATAAAACCAGGCAAAAATCGGCTCTGTCATCATGGCAGCAATATGCCACGGGGCAGAAATCATAAAAAATACCAATAAGCCACGCCAATTGAACCATAAGGCCAAGTTTTTAAAGAACTCACCTATCGAGCTTGCGCTTATCAACATGTAAGTCCCCAAAATCGCTGAAAACAATATCAGCGACACAAATCCTTTGGCTAGCAACGCAAACGCCAGCATGGCCATACTGCGATATAGCAAATTCTTTTGTCGATGTTCGAGGAAAAGATACGCGTGCATCACCGCACCAGTTAAAAATACGGTCAGCAACATGTCGAACATGAGCGTCCTCGCCATTGCTGTCACACCCAGACCAGAGACGAAAACGATTGCAGCAAATTTACCAGCCGCTTCGCGATTAACTTGCTTCGAAAACCATAAAATAAGCCCAACACATCCCAGGCATGACAAAGCTGGCACCAATCTGACCACCCACTCTGCTTCCCCAAACAAGCCAAAAAACATCGCCGTCAGCCAATACAATAATGGTGGCTTTTCCATATAGGAAAGTCCATTCAAATGCGGAATAATCCACTGCGCCCACTCTCCGGAATGCAACATTTCTCTGGAAATTTCGGCATATAGTCCCTCGTTATTGTCGAGCACAGCATATCCACCCAATCTAAATCCCACGAAATAGATAGCCACTATCCATACCAACCAAGGCGGCATATCAGGGAATAGAGGTGATTTCTGTGCTTGCATTCAATAACAATTCAACAAAATAATGACAACAAATAGGACTTACGCAAAATTTTCCCAACGAGCGTCAAGGGCGCGAGGTACAAATTGTACGACAACGAGCCATCACACCGTTGAGTTGGTTTTGGGTAAGTCCAAATAAAAAAAGGCAAGCGTTAACGCTTGCCATATTCAAGCATAACAAACAATTACGCTGCGACAGCAACGTTTTTGGCCCAAACTAGAGATGCCAAATGCGCTGCGTTCACGTCTTCAGCAGATATTTTAACTGATTCAGCCAACGAACCTACTAACATACTATTTAATTCACATGCTTCAGCCAAAGCCAGATATGGGCCATAGATTCCACCGCGCGATATCAAAGCTTCAGTAACCACATCAGGTAGCTGAATCGTAGACAAGACCTCTTGCATTGGCAAACCCAGCAGGCGATCCAACAACGAAAACATACCCGCAACGAATAGATTTTCAGCTTCTGCCTTGGACATTTTCATTTGCCCTAAAACTTCAGCGAATCGGCCGCGAACTATAGCAGTTTCCAGCAACACAGGTGAATATCCGCTGGTACTTGCAGTCGCCAACAGTACGGTCAACCACCTGTATAAGGGACTATATCCCAGCATTTGTACAGCATGTTTCAACGATTGAATTTCAGTCCGCAAACCAAATCCAGCAGAATTGATATAACGGAGCAACTTGTAAGCCAGGGTCGGATCTCTTTTCACCACTAACTCGAGTTGCTGAACATCCGCATTTTTTCTGACCATTTCCATGAGTTGCAGGATTGTCGTCTGAGACGAATTTAGCGCTTTCGGTGCTGAACTAGGGCGCGGAGTCAAATGTAACTTACCAACAAAACTATCCAAGCCCAACGCAGAACACGCGTCAAAATCCTGCCAGGTTGCAACATTACGCGCAACCATTTTTACCGCTGACTGCTTCAAACTGGCATATACCTTTGCCTGAGATGCAAAATTTGACGCATTTAACTTTACTTCGATGTGCGAAACATAGGCGAAAAACGAACGCTCCAATGTTGTAATCTCAGCTCCGCGCAAACAAATTCCAAAACCAAGCGCACGCAACTTTTTAACCGCCTCCAAAGTCGCTTCATTTGCAAAATATTTTTTATGCAAAATAAGTACGGTATTCTTCGGTGGGAACAAACTTAAACCTTCTGCCTGCAATAACTCGGGGGCAGCCTCAAGAAAAAGCAGACTTTCACCTAACAGAAAGCCTTTATCATCATCGTTAAGGTGTCCAGCAACAAACTCAAGCAGATAGTTGAGATTCTCTAAGCTAACTTCAGCATTCGGATCACTTTGCAACCATGAAAATTGGAAACCAATTACTCGCTGCTTAGGATCAAGTAAAGGTTCCCGTAAAATAAAATTATCTTCGATCATGTCGACTTTGCTATTAATATATTTTGTCGAAACCAGAAATTTTAAAAACCTAAACTATCGAGCAGGTCGTCAACTTGGCTTTGATTAGCAACAACGTCAGCCTTGCCTTCAGGATTAATCTGCGGCCCATTTAATAATCCATCAGCCACTTCTTTTTTCTTATCGTGCGGTGAATAATCGATCAGCAATTGCACCAATTGTTGCTCAAGATTTTGCGCTAACACAGTTACTTTTTTGATGACTTGCCCGGTGAGATCCTGAAAATCTTGCGCCATCATAATTTCCATCAGATGGGCCTTTGTTTCAGTACTATTATTGCTCACCAACGTCAAATACTGAATCATCTCATTCGTCAGTTCCTGATATTGCTCAGGAGTTGCAGGCTGCAAAACTAATGCCTGCAATGAAGAGTTGATTTTTTTTGCGCCGACATCCAGCTCCTCTTGTAAAGGAATTGCGATGTCCGTCGCATTTAATACGCGCTGCGCAGCTTGTTCCGACATGCGAGCTACGTAGTCAAGCCTGTCTCTCGCATCAGGTATATCTTCCGCCGCGCGCTCCAAAAGCTTATCCAAACCCAAACCGCGCAAACTATCATGCAAAAGCCGTGTCATGTGCCCGACTCTTGACAGGAGATCTTCTTGCTGAGTATTTTGATTTATATTTTGACTCATATTGACCTCAGTACTTTGTATTTCTGCTTACGCAGGCTTACCCAGCTTTTCAAAAATTTTTGAAAGCTTCTCATCCAAAGTAGCAGCGGTAAAAGGCTTAACTACATAACCATTCGCACCGGCCTGTGCAGCAGCGATAATATTTTCCTTTTTCGCCTCAGCCGTCACCATTAACACTGGCAATTTTGACAAAGCTGGATCGGCGCGAATATGCTGTAGCATAGTCAGCCCATCCATATTTGGCATGTTCCAGTCAGAAATGACAAAATCAAAGTCGCCATTTTTTAATTTGGCAAGACCCATTGCACCATCTTCTGCTTCATCAACATTGGAATAACCCAATTCTTTGAGCAAATTTCTTACAATGCGGCGCATGGTAGAAAAGTCGTCTACAACTAAAAACTTCAGATTTTGATCGGCCATGAATTACTCCACTATTTCTTTAATTACAGTTATTAGTATTATCGGTCAAATTAAGTTTAAAAGGTGCTGAAATTGCAGTTAAGCATCATTTCTTATCAATTAAACCCTTAAAGCACGGCTTCCTTGTGTAGCAAGATAATGTAACACTTTTGTTGGCAAGTCATTCAAAGAAGCAACTTCATGTGTTGCGCCTGCCGCTATTGCTTCGCGCGGCATACCAAATACCACACAACTTGCCTCATCTTGCGCAAAATTATAGGCACCAGCATTTTTCATTTCGAGCATACCTGCTGCACCATCTTTACCCATGCCTGTCAATATAACACCGACCGCATTTTTACCTGCATAACTCGCCGCTGAGCGGAACAATACGTCAACCGAAGGCTTATGTCGATTCACAGGCTCACCAGTATCGAGTTGAGTCACATAATTCGCACCACTACGCCCTAATAACAGATGCGAATGCCCAGGTGCAATATAAGCATGACCAGGCAACACCCGCTCTCCACCCGCCGCCTCAGAGACTGATATTTTACATAGCCCATCTAAACGTTTAGCAAAGGACCGTGTAAAGCCTTCAGGCATGTGTTGCGTAATCAGAATACCAGGGCAATCGGATGGCATTTGAACCAAGAAACTTTTAATGGCTTCTGTACCACCTGTTGACGCTCCAATAATGATCAGTTTCTCACTACTGGTCAAAGGATTTCTTACCATAGGCAAGGAATCTTGCGTAGATTTAGGCTGCCCCGCAACGCTCATCGTACGTGGACGAATTCTGGCTTTAGATGCAATCCTGATTTTATCTGCGATCAATTCAGCATATTCGAGCATGCCGCTCTGAATCGACAACTTAGGCTTAGTGACAAAATCTACGGCACCCAATTCCAATGCACGCATTGTTATTTCAGAGCCTCGTTCCGTCAATGAAGAAACCATAATCACCGGCATCGGACGCAACCGCATTAATCGTTCAAGGAAATCCAGGCCATCCATTTTCGGCATTTCGACATCCAAGGTCAAAACATCTGGATTAGTTTGCTTGATCAATTCACGAGCCACGAGCGGATCAGGCGCCACGCCTACGACTTCCATATCTGGCTGACTACCAATGATTTCACTCATAACACTACGAATAAGTGCCGAATCATCGACAATTAAAACTTTTATTTTCATTGTAAAACCTCGTATTCACAAGCGTGCCGCTTTAACAAATGGAATCTGAATCAGAATAGATCCACTTCACCACCAACCGATGTCGACTTCAGCCTGCTTGCATAATCCTGTTCGCGACGTTTAAGCGTATCGTTATGTTCTACTTTCAACTTTTTGACAAGTACTTTACCTGTTTTTGGAAAGAAATAAACTTTTCGCGGATAAATATCATTCAGATCTTCAGCGATAACGCGCATCCGCTCAGCTTTTAAATAATCGAGTACAAATTTTGCGTTCCGCTCACCTACATTAATTGCTGTAAAACCACGCAATACGTTGCCCCCACCGAAAACTTTCGCTTCCATGTTTTCTCGCTTAGCGCCAGCTTTGAGCAATTCGTTGATCAACACCTCCATTGCATATGTGCCATAGCGCATAGAGGCAGAGACAGGATTATCGGCATCTCCACCAGTGTCAGGTAACATAAAATGATTCATACCTCCAACACCAGATACCCGATCACGAATGCATGCAGAGACACAGGAACCTAGCACCGTGACAATCAGCATATCTTTGTTTGTGAAATAAAATTCACCCGGCAAAATTTTGGCTGCATCACAGTCAAATGTTCTGTCGTAATAGACATTCGTCGCGAAGTGTTCTTCACTCAATTGACTCATAGGCTACCTTTGTGCGCATGATTTGCGACACCCTTTCCATGGGCAGAATGTAAGCTGGCGAGTTCATAAACCGTCTTCCCTCTCAACTTAAAGTCATCTGACACATAAAGAAAATTTTCTGAATGCCCTGCAAACAACAAACCATCAGGCTTCATCAAAGGAACAAATTTCTTCAAAATTGTTCCTTGAGTCGGCTTATCAAAATAAATCATCACATTACGGCAAAAAATAGCATCAAATGGCCCCTTCAGCGGCCAGCTACCTTCCAACAAATTTAGCTGCTTAAAAGTGATCATGTCTCTTAATTCCTGCCTGACACGAACCAAACCTTCTTGCGCGCCCTTGCCTTTAAGAAAAAACTTTTTAACCCGCTCAGCAGATAATTTCTCAATTCTGTCTATGTTGTAGACGCCTCTGGAGGCCGTATTTAATACGTTTGTATCAATATCGGTTGCGATAATTTGCGCAGGTGGACGTAAACTCCCAAAAGCTTCACACAATGTCATCGCAATCGAATATGGCTCTTCACCAGTAGAACTTGCCGAGCACCAAATTTGCAGGGGTTCTTTCTTATTCTTTACATGATCGGCCAAAATGGGGAAATGATGTTCCTCCCGAAAGAATGAAGTAAGGTTCGTAGTCAGAGCATTAGTAAAGGCCTCCCATTCGTCACTTTCGTGCTCCCGCTCCAGTGTATTGAGGTAATCTGAAAACGAATTGATTCCAGTTGCCCTTAAACGTCTGGCAAGGCGGCTATACACCATCTCCTGTTTGCTATCAGCAAGAGAAATCCCAGCACGCTTGTAAATAAGATCTCGAACCCGATCAAAATCGCGAGCATGAAATTCAAATTCTTTAGACCCTTCTGACTTTTCTTTCGCCGCCATTTTTTTCCTTATACTCTGTCCCACATCACAAAAAACATCAATGACCAACCATCAGGTCAACCCAACAAAAATTCTGGGACATTAAAATTCTTCCCAAGCATCCGTATCTGCAGCCGGTGCCGAATCAGACCTTGGCTTAGATGGTTTGTTACTAGTGACATTTGAACTTATCGCTTTAGCTTTTATTTTTGGACGTTGACTGACAGAAGTCTGTTTTGCCGGGGAAAAAGACGTTTTCACCTGAGACGTTGCGTTCACTTTGAATACACTGACCGCCTGGCCTAAGGCTATCGCCTGCTCTTCCATACTTTCAGCCGCAGCAGCAGCCTGTTCAACTAAGGCTGCATTTTGCTGCGTCATCTCATCCATCTGAGTAATAGCGAGGTTAACTTGCTCAATTCCTGCACTTTGTTCCTGACTAGCAGCAGTAATTTCACTCATGATATCTGCGACGTGCTGAACGCTGGTTACAATTTCATCCATTGTTTTACCAGCCTCATCAACCAATTTACTACCTTGATCAACTTTGTCAACAGAGTCACCTATTAGCGACTTAATTTCTTTTGCCGCACTGGCACTTCGCTGCGCCAAATTACGCACTTCAGCAGCGACCACCGCAAACCCACGCCCCTGTTCTCCAGCTCTTGCTGCCTCTACCGCGGCGTTTAACGCCAAAATATTGGTTTGAAATGCAATACCATCAATCACACCGATAATATCGACAATTTTGCGGGAGCTTTCTTTAATTGATCCCATGGTACTTACCACTTGCCCTACGACCGCCCCGCCCTTCACGGCAACGCCAGAAGCGGAGACAACGAGTTGGTTAGCCTGGCGCGCATTATCGGCATTTTGACGCACAGTACTGGTAAGCTCCTCCATTGAACTAGCAGTTTCCTCAAGTGAACTTGCCTGTGATTCTGTACGACTAGATAAATCAGCGTTTCCAGACGCAATTTCCTGAGAAGCCAAAGTAATTGTTTCCGTTCCAGCACGAACCTGACCAACTGTCGCCGCCAGACTATCATTCATGTTCTTCAGTGCGGCAAATAAAAGCGCAACCTCGTCGCTGCCTTGCACCGTCACCTGACTACGTAAATCTCCACTTGCGACTGTCTCAGCCAACTCCAGGGCATCCGACAAAGGTTTGGTAATGCTATTGGTCAATATCCATGCAAAAAAAGCACCAAGACCCAAAGCGCATAGCAAAATAAAATACAAACTATAGGTCAGCTTCGCGCTTGTCTTCGCTGAGGACTCAAAGACCCCTTTTGATGTGGCATCCTGCAAATCAACTAATCTGTTAATTCCACCAATCGCCTTGCTACTCAATGGTTCCAGAACCGTCGTAATAATTTTAACGGCACCTTCACCATTAAATGCGAGCGCCTGACCGACTGCGTCTTTGAATGGTTGTTCACTTTGCTTGTCTAGTTTTTCAACATCATTCAAAATATTTTTTTCTTCATCCGTCAGCCCAAGAAGCAAAATTTTTTCTTTGGCCTCTTGATAGATTTTTCGTTGCGCTTTTACCTTCCCTTCTTCTTTTTGCATTTCTCCGACGTCTGACTGAATACCAATATTACGCATTGCAATACCGGCTTCGTAGAGGGAGCTTTTCATTGTGTTAGCCAAAGCTTGCTTTTGACTCGCAAGACTGAGGTTATCGGTCATTTCCTTTCTGTTGGACGAATTCATCGCATTGACCAAAAGCATCACCACAACGATTCCACCCAAGATAAGTGCAAAACCAATTCCCAATCGTGCACCGATTTTAAAATTGCGCAAGTTCATACACTTATCTCCAAGAAATTATTATTTCAACCAGCCAAAGAAAAATTCAATGGTGGTCGACTTAACCTGTCTGATCGACCAAACCCATTTCTGGACTTGACATTAATTTGTCAATATCAACTAATATCAACATCCTGTCTTCCAGAGTTCCCAATCCAATCAAAAACTCGGTATTAAATGTAGTTCCCATTTCCGGCGAGGGGCGCACTTGCTCCGGCAACAAGGTGGTCACATCCGATACACTATCGACAACCATCCCTACGATCCGACCTTCAATATTAAGGATAATGACAACGGTAAATTGATCGTACGTCGGACTACCCAGATTAAACTTGATGCGCATATCAACGACAGGCACGATAATCCCACGTAAATTAATCACACCCTTAAGAAATTCTGGCGCATTAGCAATACGCGTTACCGCCTCATAACCACGAATTTCCTGCACTTTCAAAATGTGAATACCATACTCTTCATTACCTAAGGTAAATGCAAGAAACTCATGCCCGGCGATATCAGCCTCTACGTGTCCGCTTGGTGAATTTTGGTCATTAATAGATTGTGCAACTTGCGTCATTTCTTGTCCTTCATGTAAAGAAATTACTGTTTCGAATTTATTTAACTGATCTCAGAAGTGCTGACACATCCAGGATGAAAGCAACACCGCCATCACCTAAAATAGTAGCCCCTGATATGCCTGGAATTTTCTTGTAATTGGATTCAATGTTTTTAACGACCACTTGTTGCTGACCAACAAGGTCATCAACAAATAAAGCAGCTTTTTTACCATCGACCTCAACAATGACAACAATACCTTCGGACGGATCTAAAAACTTTGGTTCTAAGTCAAATTTTTGATAAAGCGGAACGAGAGGCAAATACTCATCACGGACCTTAATCACTTTCCCTTTACCATTGACCTCTTTAACATCCTCTTTCGCAGGCTGCAAGGATTCAACGACAAAGCCTAAAGGCAAAATATAAATTTCCTCACCCAACTTAATTGACATGCCATCAAGAATCGCCAGCGTCAAAGGTAAAGAGATGACAATTGTAGTGCCGTAACCTTTCGCAGAACGTATATCAACCACCCCCCCCATTGCAGTGATGTTACGCTTAACAACATCCATGCCGACACCCCGGCCAGAAACATCAGTGACAATTTCAGCCGTAGAAAATCCCGGAGCAAAAATGAGTTGCCAAACCTCTGGATCAGTCATTGAATCAGGAGCGGTTAAACCATTTTGACGCGCTTTAGCTAAGATTTTTTCGCGATGCAGACCGCCACCGTCATCACTGACTTCAATAACGATGTTACCGCCTTGATGGACAGCAGACAAAGAAAGTCGACCGGTTTCACTCTTGCCGACTTCTTTCCGTGACGCCGGCATTTCGATACCGTGATCGATACTATTTCTGACCAAATGAGTTAAAGGATCAACGATGCGTTCAATTAAGCCCTTATCCAGTTCTGTCGACGCACCGTAAGTAACAAATTCCACTTTCTTACCGAGTTTCGTTGCCAGATCTCTGACCATGCGCGGAAAACGAGAGAAGACATAGTCCATAGGCATCATGCGAATCGACATGACTGCTTCTTGCAAATCACGTGTATTGCGGGTGAGGTGCGCGACGCTATTGAGCAAACGTTCGTTAGCGATGGGATCCAAATCCTGTGTGCGCTGTTCAAGCATTGCCTGGGTAATCACTAACTCGCCAATCAAATTGATCAGTTGATCTACTTTCTCAATGCCTACCCTGATAGTGGACGACTCTTGTGAACTATGGCTTTTCTCATTTTCTTTTTTCGCAGCGACTTTTTTCTCAACTGAGGCAATCGGCTTGACAATATTCGCAACAGGGGAATTTGAACCATCAACCAGAGAATTAGTTTCAGACTGTCCTTCAAGAGGGGGAAACATTGAATCTAACGGTTCGAAAAATCCATAGCCCAAATCGTCTTCAGATTGCGCATCCTGTTTTTGAGCGTGTTGGTCAGATACGGCTTCTTCGGTGATAGAGAGACAATCCGGATCCAAAATAAACGAACAAATAGAAATGATGTCGTCTTTACCTTCATTTGTTCGCAAATGAAGTACGACTTTGTCTGTGTGGTCGTCTCCGCGGGAAATCATACCCAACAAACCTAACTCAGCCATCAATGCGCTCGCATCACCCTGGCTCACATTTGGAAGTTCGATTTTATAAGCAGTTTTATACTCAATAGAGCCATGATCAATTACTTCTGCTGGAGGGGGCGGTGGAGTAAACGAAGGAACGTCTTGCGATAGCGATTGCAATAACATTCTGACGTCGGCGACCGCGTCCTGATCAACCGGAGTTCCTAAACGATGGCCGTCCAATTGCATTTTAAGAATATCTTTGGCAATCAAAAAAGCATCAACGTGATCACCCGTCAGCGCCATTTCACCTTTTCTGATTTTATCCAGCAACGACTCTAATACGTGCGTCACTTCCGTCATATCATTCAAGCCAAATGTCGAAGCACCACCTTTGATTGAATGCGCAGCCCGGAAAATAGCATTCAAGTCCTCCGGATCAGGAGCGGAAACATCGACCGCAAGCAACAATTTTTCCTTCTCTGCCAGAAGCTCATCCGCCTCATCAAAGAAGACCTGGAAAAACTGACTCATGTCAATCGTCATTATTAAACTCCGAGATTTACATTGGCACGACAAAAATGCAAAACGACCTCACTTAGCCGATTACTTTTTTTACCACTTCTGTTAATTTTTGAGGATCAAAAGGTTTGACCAACCATCCATTTGCTCCTGCAGCACGCCCTTTAGCCTTCATGTCATCACTAGATTCAGTTGTCAACATCAAGATAGGCACCCGCTGGTAGGTGGCGAGACCCCTCAGCGATTTAATCAGAGTCAGCCCATCCATACGAGGCATGTTTTGGTCAGTTAAGACGAGGTCGACGACTTGATTGCGCGCTTTTTCAAGCCCATCTTGCCCGTCTACAGCTTCAATGACTTGATATCCCGCAGCTTTCAGACTAAAAGCGACCATCTGTCTCAATGAGCCAGAATCATCCACAGCTAAAATTGTCTTGGCCATAATTACTCCGTTTTACCAATGAAAGGCAAAATGCCTTGGGTTTTTCGTAAACTAAAATAATTCAATATCACCACTATTCAAATGCTTTTGGTGAACTGCCTTTCTCAAAAGATCCTGCAGATCCGCACTCTGCTTTTCCAACCGTAAAGTTGTATCTTTCAAGAGATGAGCAATATCATCACTTTCTATATCTGAAGCAATGTCATCTCCCACCACACCAAGAGCAGTCAACACTTCACGCAAACCCTCGCAACGCTGCATCGTGCGTGAAATAAGTTGGCTGGTAAGATCCTGAAACTGCAAACAAGTTACTGCCGAATTGATGTGTTGTGCAATTTCTTGTTGAATAACTTTCAAACGTTCTACACTCTCTCCAGATATTGAACCAGCACCAATAATCATGGAAATCTCGTCCTGCTCTTTCAATACAGCGGAATGTAAGGCCAGAAAGCTGACGCCGAGTTTTTCTATTGCCTCACCAAGCAACAATGCGGTCTGAGCAAGATCTGTTTCGACCTCGGACAAATGGGCGCTTCCGTGATCCGAAACACCGGACAATAATTGTTTAACTTGGGAGCCCAACATTTTCTTTTTGGACATCTTCAGCATCCTATCCGCATAATCTAAGCCATTGAAATATTTTCAAGCACTACTTTTCCCGACCGACAGAGACTTCTGTGCTCGAATCTGCCTGACTGGTCACTTCAACTGAGCCACCGTCCTGAGACGCAGATTCTTCGGCTTTTTTATTCATAACAATAATGCTGATGCGACGATTTATTGGATTTAAAGCATCATCTTTGTCAAAGAGAACAGAAGACGACAATCCGACTACACGCAATACCTTAGATTCATCCATACCGCCGTAAATTAATTCTCGCCGGGAAGCATTTGCACGGTCTGCAGACAATTCCCAATTGCTATACCCCTTTTCACCCATACCATATGGAGCTGCATCAGTATGTCCAGACAAACTAATTCGATTTGGGACATCATTTAGTGCCTTGCCAATTTCATGCAAAATTTCTTTAGTATAAGGTTGCAATTCTGCCTTGGCAGAAGCAAACATCGGGCGATTTAATTCATCGACCATCTGTATTCTCAAACCCTCAGTTGTTATATCGAGCAATAGCTGTTTTTTATATTGCTTGAGGGTAGGATTTGATTCGATCACCGCCTCAATACGCGCTTTCAAGCCTTTTAGTCTTTCAGCATCAGCCTTCGCCAAAGCAGCCTCTGCAGCTTGCAAGTTATACGATTTTTTTTGCGCTTCAATATCACCTTTACGATTTTGTCCTTCGCGCAAGCTGAGATCTTTACCGCCACCTTTAATCACACTCGAACTATCACCGCTACCATCACCACCTGCCATCGCGACCTTCAACGGAGTCTGAAAATACTCTGCGATACCTTGCAAATTTCCCTTGGCAGTTGAACCCAACAACCACATTAATAAGAAGAAAGCCATCATTGCCGTCACAAAGTCTGCGTATGCGATTTTCCACGCACCGCCATGATGACCGCCTGCCACTTTTTTGATGCGTTTAACAATGATGGGGCGTAACTCTTCGTTTGCCATACTTAACCCTTGCCAATCATGCTATTTCGACTTGGACTGCTTAATATGCTCTTCAAGCTCACTAAACGTCGGACGTTCAGTTGAATAAAGAACTTTGCGACCAAACTCAACCGCCAAGGCAGGTGCATAGCCATTCAAACTTGCCAGCAGAGTCACTTTAATACATTGGAAAGTTTTAGAAGATTCATCCATTTGCTGCTCCATCAGACCAGCCAATGGACCGACGAAACCGTATGCCAGCAAAATACCCAAAAAAGTACCAACCAAAGCATGTGCGATCAAGATTCCCAATTCAGCGGGGGGAATACCCACCGACTCCATCGTATGCACCACCCCCATCACAGCTGCAACAATACCAAACGCTGGCAAACCGTCACCCAATTTGGCAATGAAATGGGCTGGAACAGCCGCTTCATGGTGGTGAGTTTCTAACTCATTATCCATCAAGTTTTCGATTTGAAACGCATCCATATTTCCAGAAACCATCAGTCGCAAATAATCCCCTATAAACTCCATCATATGGTGATCGTGAACGATCGCAGGGTATTTACTAAACAAAGGACTTTCTTCTGGCTTTTCGATATCGCCTTCAATCGACATCAAACCTTCTTTGCGTACTTTAGTCAGGACATCAAACAACATAGTCATCAATTCCATGTATAAAGCTTTGGTATATTTGGAACCTTTAAATACACCTGGAACAGCCTTCAAAGTTGCCTTGAGGCTTTTGGCATTATTTCCCACAAGAGAAGCACCAACAGCTGCGCCTCCGATCATCAACAGCTCCAATGGCTGAAACAAGACAGCCAGATGACCACCGGCCATTGCGAAGCCGCCAAACACCGAACCCATAACGACAATATAGCCAACGATGACTAACACGGAACTTACTCCTTGAAGGAAAATCTACACTTGAATAACTTTCTCCTATCATAGCAGCCCAATTCATAGGAGACACTTGAAATGCAACAAATAAGAGTTAAAAAAGGTTGATTCAGAGAATTAAATACCCCATCGCAACATTAAATTTTCCAAACGTACAACATTGGTGCATTTTCCGCCGTCTGTATTTCAGCAAAAGCCGGAACATCAGGAATGCAAAATTCGTAGCTTAAAAAAAGAGTGCCGGGCGACATCTCATTTTGCACCTTAGTCCATATTTCTGACATGACAACCGGTGATAAATAAGAGAAAACAACATTAAATTTTGAAAAATGAATATCTTCATATTTACCGAGGGAAATTTTAATATTTTTATAGCCCAGTAATTTCCCCAGAGCAACACTTACCAACCATGGGAACATCGCGATCTCCACCCCCGAAACAGACCATTGAGGACGAGCCTTCGACAAATCAAAAAGTAAACCGCCAAAACCACTGCCAACGTCTAAAAATTCGACGTTCTTCCCATCAGGCAGCAACTCGAGGATCGCTGCAGGCAAAGTAGCCTCCGATGGGTAATAAGGTACACGGGTACGAAACGTTGAACCGAAAATCAGAAATAAAGCAAAAAACAATAACAAGCTGATTGTTGGCGGGAACCGGAAATACAATGCAAAAACAACTGCAATTGGAAAAAAGAATTCAATTACGCGCCACCACCAATCCAGGCCACAAATATATGCCAGACTTAAGGACAGAAGGGATTGCAACGCAAGAAGAGCAAAGAAGGGAATTACATAGCCTGACAAGTGTCTACTTGTATAGGCAAGCACCACACAAAAAAGCAGTGATGCAACTTGAATAAGAAGTGCGCGTAAAGCCGGGGAGTTTATTTTTCTTATCTCCGGAGGAACATGGCTTTCGCGACTATTGGATGACGCTAATTCCAAGACCCCTCCCAAAGATTATTAAGCCACCATCTCCAGAGAAGAGTCGGCGTCTTTAGCCTTTTTAGTCTTGCCCGCTCTCGAAGGGACATGACACAGACCACACTTGTAATGATCGTGCAAATCAAGCGAATGTGCAACAAAATGCCCCCCACATTCACAACATTTTGCAAATGTTAGCATTTTTCCCTCAAAAAATCTCACCAATGTCCATGCACGGGTCAACGATAGCACGGCATCATCGGCTGAAACACAACCAACTTGCTCAAGATATAGACGATATGCCTTAACAATAGCTTCAACACCGGATACTTCAGCATGCTCATTGAGGTATTTATAAATATTCATAAACAAGGAAGAATGGATATTTGGTTGCCACGTGACAAACCAATCCGTAGAGAAAGGGAGCATTCCCTTCGGAGGAGACACACCCTTCAATTCCTTGTATATTTTTAGCAAACGCTCCCGAGACAGAGATGTTTCCGATTCGAGAAGTTGCAATCTCGCGCCAAGATTGACCAGATCAACCGCCAATTGAATTTCATGCGCCTCAGTCACTACACTTTTACCAGCCATCACAACCTCCATCCAAAAGAATATCGAAACAACTCAGTGAATTTCTTCTACTGGTTGTCCAGCCATCAGGATGGCAGCATGCGAGTGTGCAAGTGCGCGTTCTTTGTTGTAGTTGGTCAGCATGCAAAGAATTGAACTATCTTCAAACCGAAAACGAGCCAGCATCATATTCGAACCAGCCAGTTTCAAGATTTGAGAATTATTCAATCCTTCGATCAAGTCTGCGATCTCCTTACCAATGCCAAGGCGGAAGATAGCGGTCGCCTTATCAGCACGTATCATTTGCTGCGCCAGCATTAAATAGCTCAGGTTTGCGTCGCGAATTTCAGCCATCATATCGTTCTGTGTCATGTTCCCACCCTCCATTCCGTTTTTCAAAGGCCATATTCCGTTGCCAGTGAGACAGATTGTGAGCGCACGCAAAAACGCCGTGTATAGGCAATACACGGGATTTAAATCCAGAAAAATAGGAGCGTTCTCGTAGGAAAAAATCCTACAAGAAATAATTGATAACGAGCATAAAAAAATATGCTGTTTTTAATGAATTTTATTTTTTCCACTAAACCGGAAAATTTCCCAACAAAATCAACAACTTAGATACAAAAACTTAAAATTCTTGTTTTCTCTTATTATCATTAACGGCAGAAAAAACAGGAACTTTAGGGTTTTTTTAAAAAAATTTAAAAATATTTTTCTTACTTTTATTAACGGTAGCGGCCAGAAAAACTTTAATTTTTTTTTGATTTTTTTTGCCATCGAGCCACAATTATGCAAAATCGCAACAATAATACGTCCGCAAAAAAGAAAATCCCCCTCAATCAGAGGGGGATTTCATAGTCAAAAGATAAGGCGCACGCTGGTTATTAAGCCGGTGTGCGCCATATGCATGATTGACGCAACTGTTTATCAAGTCCACCTAAGAGATTTTCATGCTCCGCAAGCTCATTCTGATCAGCTAGTCTGACTAATACATCGCCGACAGGAAGGTCAATAATATGCGATTCCTGAACAACCGGCGCATCCTCCTCATCCAAATCAATGGCAAAACTATTTTGCCCGCGAGACATCGCCAAAAACACATCCGCAAGCAACTCAGCATCCAATAAAGCACCGTGTAACTTGCGGTGAGCGTTCGAAATTTCATAGCGATCACACAAAGCATCTAAAGAATTTCGCTTACCCGGATGCAATTCTTTGGCCTGCACCAAGGTATCGATCACAGTTTCGACATACTCACCAAATAATCCGAGACCCAAGCGAGAAAATTCAGCATTTAGGAAGGACAGATCGAAAGGCGCATTATGAATAATGACCTCAGCACCCTGAATATACTCGCAAAATTCTTTTGAAATTTCACTGAATTTCGGCTTATCACTTAAAAATTCAGTGGTCAAGCCATGGACGGCAAGTGCGCCCTCTTCTGATTCACGCTCTGGATTAATGTATTGATGATAATTATTACCGGTTAATTTACGATCAATTAACTCAACACAACCAATCTCAATAATGCGATTGCCATCGCGAACATTCAAACCCGTTGTTTCTGTATCCAAAACGATTTGTCTCAGAGTTTTTTTCATCTACTTACCTTTTTAATTCCCAATGCAATCAAACAGCCAGCCAGATTAATCAGCTACCCACTCGAGCACAACTTGAGCTTCACTTTGTTCACTTTCAGAATCCGAACAAAATTGCGATTGCATCCCAACACCAGCAGCATAAACAAGCTCACTACCGATAGATACAAAAGGCAATTGCTGACGAATCCAAAACGGGATGCGCATTGCCTGATAATGGCTCTTCATATCACGGGTGGATCTATTTTCTGCCAACTTCAGGCGTTCGCCACCTCGCCGCAGATGGAGGCAAAGCGCTTGCTGTTCCAACCAATCCGGGCACAGTCCGCGACTACCGCGCCTAAAATATAAAGTTCCATGAAAATCCGGGAATGGTAACGATTCTTCTCTGTTCCAGCTAAATTTGATACTCAATTCATCATTAACTGGCTCACGCGCACGATCCGATGCGCAAATTTTTTCCTGATAACGATGAATCGCCAGCTTTTCGTGAAAAATCGTAATTCTGGCATCGTCTTTTGCGTCGAATATCTGCTTACTGATCTCATTAAGGCGTGAAGTGGATGGCATGCGCACATCGAACTTAGAAAGCCACAATCTGAATAGATTATTAATACGCTCCGGGCTTAACAAACGCATACGTTGCATATCCAATTCAAGCGCCGGCCCCGACAAACAATGAGCAAGATCCTGCTCTGCCAAGGCCTCAGCCAAATTGTGTGCCGATTGCATATGCTTTGCTGTACGCGACATCCGACCAGCAAAGCCGGGCGAAATTTTCTCAAGAACAGGCATCACCTGATGCCTTAACGCATTCCGAAGAAAGCGCGCATCTTCGTTCGACTCATCCTCAACATAGACGATTTGATTTTCATGCGCGAACCGCTCCAGCTCAGCCCTGGAGACATCAAGTAAAGGACGCATCATCACTACCGAAGGATTGCCAAATAACGCGGGAGCAAAATTAAACTTATCCATGCCAGAAAGACCTGCGACTCCGGAACCACGCAACATTTGCATTAATAAGGTTTCCGCCTGGTCATCTTGGTGATGGGCAGCCAGCACGATCATAGCTTGAGACGCCGCACTCATTTTGCCAAGCGCCAGATAGCGCCCCTTTCTCGCACTCCCTTCAACTCCATCACCTTCATTATTGGCGACAACAATTTTCTCGAAGGCGAAATGGACGCCTAATTTCTCGCAAATTGACTTGCAGTGCGCAAGCCATTCATCAGCATTCGGGCTGAGACCATGATATACATGGAACGCGCTCAGAGCAATATTGTTTATCCGACAATATTCAGCAGTCAGAGATAACAAAACCGATGAATCGAGGCCACCACTGTACGCAACAGCCAGGCCACATTCTGATGGAAATTTTCCCGATTCCGAAAAAAGTGAATTTAAGGTTTCAGAAAAGTGGTGCATCAGCGCACCACTTAAACTACGTGCAGTCATTCGGATTACTTATTCGGATATTTTAGTTTCCTTAAATTTGCCGTAGCTCATTAGTTTTTCATGACGCGCAGCCAACAGATCTTTGGTTTTCATACCCTGGAACTGGCGCAAGGTATCTGCGAGCGCGCGCTTAACCAGAGCACACATCTGTTTAGGGTCGCGATGGGCGCCGCCCAAAGGTTCATTAATAATTTTATCAATCAGACCCATCGCCTTCAATCGGTGCGCTGTCAAACCTAAGGCTTCCGCTGCATCTGCCGCACGATCAGAGGTCTTCCATAAAATAGAGGCGCATCCCTCAGGAGAAATTACTGAATAGGTCGCATATTGCAACATCAATACGGCATCACCTACCGCCAATGCCAGCGCTCCGCCGGAACCACCTTCACCAATGATAGTCGCGATCAGCGGCACCTTGAGTTCAGCCATCACATACAGATTGTGACCAATCGCTTCAGATTGCCCCCGCTCTTCGGCGTCAATGCCAGGCCAGGCACCCGTCGTATCAACAAAAGTAAATACGGGAATATCGAATTTCTCTGCCAACTTCATCAGACGCATTGCCTTACGGTAGCCCTCTGGCTTTGGCATGCCGAAGTTACGCAATGCGCGCTCCTTGGTATCACGACCCTTTTGATGACCAATGACCATACATGCCTGACCATTGAAGCGAGCTAATCCACCGACAATAGATAAATCATCTGCAAAGCTACGATCACCATGGAGCTCATGAAAATCAGTAAAAATCTGATTGATGTAATCCATGGTGTATGGACGTTGTGGATGACGCGAAATTTGCGATACCTGCCATGGCGTTAACTTAGCGTAGATATCTTTGGTCAACATCTGACTCTTTTTTGATAATCTATCAATTTCTTCAGAGATATCTACTGCGGAATCATCTTGAACAAATCGCAACTCTTCAATTTTCGTTTCCAATTCAGCAATAGATTGCTCAAAACTCAGGAATGTCGTTTTAGTCATCGTGCCCCCTTAAATCCACACGAGTTAAAAAAAAGCTTTATTAGGCAAATTTAAGGCAAAAGCCAATAAAAGGAGTTAGCGTGCGCCATAACTTCTCATTAATCGATTTAACAATGAAAGTTCAAAAAACTTCACATTGCACCGACAGATTTGCCTACAATTATATTTCCTCATTGTTCCACGTCAGAGACGGGCAATAACAAGAAAATATTTGAACGGAGCAGATTAAATATCAAAAATAGCCGTTCTGTCCAGCTTCATGTGTTCGAAAATTTTATCAGAAGAGAATTGTGCCCTACTCCGGCTATTTTCTGTCAATTTAATCAGTTGCGAAAAATCAGGCACCTAATTTACTCGTATTTAAATCACAACTACTCAGAAAATAAGTTAACTTAAAACTATCGGAGAATTCAAATAGAAAATATTTTTGACTTTTTTCACAAAAACCACGTAGTTGTGTGCTTCGATAACATGTTTCTATGACCAAAAGCCCATTGTGACGCACTTATTTGATAAGATGGCACTTTATTATAGTTTCAGTATAACATTACTGCCTTCATGTTCAGTCAACCTCTGATAAATCTAAGCCAGAACACCATGCGCAAAACCTTTAGAAGTATCTTTGTTATTTCCAATTTATCTCTAGCGCTTATCGCGATTCCTTCTTTCGCTGATGAGGCGAGCGACATCGGAAAAATGCTTCGTGCCGGCCAAACAACTGAAGCTTTGCAAAAAGCTGATAGTGCGCTGGCAACCAAACCAAAAGACGCGCAATTGCGATTTTTGAAGGGGCTAATCCTTACCGAACAAAATAAATCGGCAGAAGCGATTACTATTTTCTCCAAACTGACTGACGATTATCCAGAGCTACCTGAGCCATATAATAATTTAGCGGTTTTATACGCGGCTTCAGGGCAATACGACAAAGCCCGTGCTTCTTTGGAAATGGCGATCCGCACTAACCCGACGTATGGTACTGCACACGAAAATCTTGGCGATGTCTATGCCAAGTTGGCCAGCCAGGCATACGATAAGGCGCTACAGTTAGACTCTGGCAATGCCACTGCGAAATTAAAACTGACCATGGTACGAAATCTGGTCGGCAGCTCTGGCAGCGTTAATCCAAAAATCAATCCAGCACCTGCGACCTTGCTAGCTCAGACTTCCCCTTCCAAAGCACCAGTTGCCACACCAACAGCTCCAGCTAAATCTGAAGTCACTAGCAAGCCCGAGACAATTTCAGCAAAACCAGAGCCAACCAGCATAAAATCGAAACCAGCCCCAGCGGCCGATAAAGCTGACGAAGATGTCATTAAAACTGTTGAAAGTTGGGCTAAGGCATGGAGTAACAAAGACACCAGTATCTACTTAGGTCATTACGCGAAAGACTTTCAGCCCCCTAAGGGTGAATCACGCAAATCCTGGGCTGAGGAACGCCGCAATCGTATAGAAGGCAAAGGTCACATCAACGTGAAACTTGAAAACATTAAAGTAAGCGTTGATGACAATGAAGCAACTGTAAAATTTCGCCAGATTTACACATCTGATCAGTTGACAGCGAACAGCCGCAAAACCTTGATCTTGATCAAGCAAGATGGCAAATGGCAAATCAAGCAGGAGCGCGCGGGTAGCTAATGTTTTTTTCTGCGTTTAAAGATACTTCGACCAAATTTCTGGTGACGAAGAAGCGTTGCTGCGCCCTTTCCCTGCTGTCGTGCCTGGCCATCATGTTGCCAGTTGCTACGGCTGCGGCAAAAACTCGACCTGGCAAAGCCTCCGTATTGGAAATGAGTTCAGACTCACCCAATCCTGATGCATTACTGATCGAGGTTTACCAAAACCTTTCCAACAACAAATTGCAAGCAGCACAAGAGAAGGTAGATCAATTAATTGATGCATATCCGCATTTCCAATTGGCACACCTCATTCGCGGTGATTTGTTAATGATGCATGCACGTCCCGTGACTAGCTTCGGCGCCGGAGCAAATGCCCAGGCCGATAAGCTTAAAGAAATGCGCGATGAAGCGGCAATGCGGATCCGATCGTACCGTGAACGCCCTAATCCGGCACTTATTCCGAAAGCGGTTCTGCAACTCAGAGATGATCAAAAACAAGTTTTAGTCGTTGACGCGAACAAGTCACGGTTATATCTCTATGAGAATGTTGGTGGCCAGCCCAAACTCTTGAGCGACCACTATATCAGCCACGGCAGATTTGGGATCAACAAATTCAAAGAAGGTGATCAAAAAACACCTTTAGGCGTGTATTACATTACCAGTCGCCTCTCTGGCGGCAAACTACCTGATTTTTATGGTCCGGGCGCCCTGCCCCTTAACTACCCCAACGAATGGGACAAAATTAATGGTCGCAGCGGTTCTGGCATTTGGCTACACGGAATGCCTTCAGCCAACTTTAGCAGACCACCGCTTGCCTCTGATGGTTGCGTAGTGCTGACCAATCCGGATTTTTTAAAAATTTCAGCGCTAGTCGATATCGGTAAAACACCCGTCATCATCAGCGATCAGGTAGAGTTTGAAAGTCAGGCAAAATGGTTGGCTGACCGTCAGTTCGCTGCAAAACTACTCGACGACTGGCGAATTGACATGGAAAGCAAAAATGCTAATCGTATCTTTGCCAATTACTCGCGTAACTTTAAATCCCTTCAAGGTGAGGATTTAAATACCTGGTTTTCAAAACAGAGGCAAAATTGGGAATCCTGGACAAGTCCATTCATACAATTAAAGGATGTCACGCATTTCCGCTATCCTGGGAAAGATGAAATTATCGTCAGCACTTTCACCCAGGAAACAACCTCCGGAAAAACCAAAACTAACGTCCGTAAGCGCCAGTACTGGTTAAAAGAGTCAAACAAATGGCGAATCATCTATGAATCAACTGTCTAGCGTGAGGAATTGAAATGAAATCAACAAACACAAAATTAATTGGCCTGTTACTCGGCTCTATTTTGAGCTTGAACACCGCACAGACATACGCTGACGAATTACCCAAGGTGTCAATCAAGACCAATATGGGTGAGATAGTGGTCGAACTCCACCCTGAAGCAGCACCAAAAACGGTCGATAATTTCATTAAATACGTCAAAGCAGGCCAATATAAAGGCACCATTTTTCACCGTGTGATTGATAATTTTATGATTCAGGGTGGTGGTTATGATAAAAATATGAAAGAAAAGCCAACCGGTAAGCCCGTGGCCTCAGAAGCAGCTCTGGCTTTGGAAAAAGGACTGAAGAACGACGTAGGTACGATCGCGATGGCGCGGACTGAAGACCCTGATTCGGCCACAGCACAGTTCTTCATCAATGTCAGAGACAATGATTTCCTCAACCACCAACCCTTGCCTGCAGGCGATCCTGTAGAATTTAACTACCGCGGAACAATAACCAAAGCGCCACGAAAGCAAGCTTTAATCGCTACCGCTGGATATACCACCTTTGGCAAAGTTATCAAGGGCATGGACGTTGTTGAAAAAATCAAAGCTGTTGAAACAAGTGATTCACACATGATGCAAAATGTCCCCAAAAAGGACATCATCATAGAATCTGCAACTGTTATAAAATAAATTTCCGTATATCTTATTTTCATCCCTTATTTTCACCCCATTACCAAGGATTATTATGGCCATTCTCATGACTACTAACCACGGCGCAATCACGATTGAGCTTGATGAAGCAAAAGCACCTAAGACTGTTGCTAATTTTCTTGCTTATGTAGCTTCCGGTCATTACGCAGGGACAATTTTTCACCGCGTCATTGATGGCTTCATGATTCAAGGCGGTGGCTTTGAACCAGGCATGAACCAAAAAGAAACGTTGGATGCGATCGAAAATGAAGCCAACAACGGTTTGAAAAACGAACGTTACTCCATCGCTATGGCACGCACGGGCGCACCACACTCCGCAACAGCACAGTTCTTCATCAATACTGCAAATAACAGCTTCCTCGACTATCCAGGTCAAGATGGCTGGGGCTACTGTGTATTCGGCAAAGTGACTGAAGGTAAAGAAATCGTTGACAAGATTAAAGGCGTCAAAACATCACGTTCAGGCATGTTTCAGGACGTTCCTGTGGAAGACGTCATCATTGAAAAAGTTGAAGTCATTTAAAGCAAATGGTTGCTCTTTCCGAACATCATTCGATCTAGTGTGAAAAATTCCGAAAAGCAAACAACAGCGCAACCCAAAACGGTTGCGCTATTTGTTTCTGATATCCATCTGAGTCCATCGCTGCCAAAAACCACCCTTGCCTTCTTGAACTTTCTTGTCGAACAAGGAACCAAAACTGAACAACTGTATATCCTCGGAGACATGTTCGAATATTGGGTTGGCGACGATGACATCTTCGACAAATACAATGCAGAAATTGTGCAAACTTTGCACAATCTGACGTCAGCAGGAATCCAGTTATTCTGGATCGCAGGCAATCGCGATTTTTTAATCGGCGAGGATTTTGCTACAGCGACCGGCATGCAGTTACTAACAGACCCCAGCATCATCACAGTAGCTGGAAAGAAAATTGCCCTCTGTCATGGAGATGAGCAATGCACCGACGATACTTCATACATGCAATTCCGCTCCCAAGTTCGAAATATTGAATGGCAACGCAATTTTCTTGCCTTACCTCTGGCACAAAGAAAAACCATCGTGTCGGGCATGCGCGAAAACAGCAAGATGCAACAAAGTCAGAAAGCGCTTTCCATCATGGATGTGAATCCGACAGCGATAGCGCAATTGTTTGCATCAACGGCATGCCACTACCTGATCCACGGACACACTCACCGCCCGGCCTTACATGAGCAGAATGGACAATATCGTTACGTTTTACCCGATTGGGATTGTGATAATGGAAGCGTTCGCGGTGGATGGATATCCATCGATGAACATGGAGAAATTCACCGACACAATCTCAAAAACTGCGGCATCTAAAGCTAAAGTTACACGGACATGTGCGACAACTTGTCGCTGACCAGATGTCCTGAAGCTATCGTCAAGGTTCTGCCGCACCGGGCGGCAATCGAAAGATCATGCGTCACTAACACAAGAGTCGAATTACGCTCCAGATTAAGCGCAAACATGAGCTGGATAACCGCCTCTCCAGTCACCGCATCAAGGCTCCCAGTTGGCTCGTCAGCAAACAGCAAAGGCGGCTCAGTGACAAAAGCTCTGGCTAACGCAACTCGTTGTTGCTCTCCGCCGGAGAGGAATTTTGGATAATGCTTTAATCGTGAAGACAAACCGACACGTTCCAACATTTTTTCAGCTTTTTGCTTTGCATCTTTATCGCCACGCAGTTCTAGTGGCAACATGACATTTTCCAGCGCAGTCAAATGCATCAACAACTGGAAAGATTGAAAAACAAAGCCTAAATTTTTTTTACGAAATTGCGCCCGCTGATCTTCATTCAAAGCGAATAAATCAACCCCATCCAGATGAACCGATCCCGAACTAGGGATGTCTAAACCCGCCAGAATACCTAACAAAGTTGACTTACCTGAACCTGAGGCTCCAACAATTGCAAGCGTTTCTCCTGCTTGCACGGTAAAATCAATACCATTCAGAATAGTTAAGTGTCCGCTTGCGTCTTCGACTTGCTTGACCAGATTATTCACTTCAATTGCCATTTGCCTGCTTACTTTAGGATGTGTCATGCTGTCTTTTTTATGCTGTCGTCAATTTTATATAAGTCGGATTCTGCTATGTCTCGCAATAAGCAGCTTAACGCCGTTCGTTTACGCACATTCTGCATCAAAATCCATCTTGGTGCTTGGCGATAGCTTGTCGGCAGAATACGGTCTGGTTCGCGGCCAAGGCTGGGTTAGCTTAATGGAAAAAAAACTAGCTGACTCCAACCCAAATTCTACCGTCATTAACGCCAGCATCAGTGGAGAAACGACGAGTGGAGGAAAAACCAGGCTGCCAGCGCTGGTCAACAAATTAAAACCAGACATCGTCATTATTGAATTAGGCGGCAATGATGCTTTGCGAGGCTTAGCTCTATCAGCATCTGAAGAAAATTTCCGCAGCATGATCACAGCCGCAAAGAAAGCGAATGCGGACGTGCTTCTGGTGGGCATGAAAGTTCCTCCCAATTACGGTAAAGAGTATACCCAAAGTTTTTTCTCACTTTATACGAAACTCGCTAAAGAACAAAAAATTAGACTCGTTCCCTTTTTACTGGAAGGAATTGCTGAACGGGATGATCTGTTTCAAGCAGACAGAATCCATCCTATTGCCAGCGCCCATCCTCTGATTTTAAATAACGTCTGGCCACAATTAGCGCCATTACTGACGAAATGAAATAATGAAATATCCAGAACTGATCTGCTTCGACAACATTGCAGATAACTTAGCCCAATTTGATTCCATCATCGATGTCCGTAGCCCTGCCGAATTTGCCGAAGATCACATCCCGGGCGCGATTAATTGCCCGGTGCTGAACGATGAAGAGCGCATACAAGTCGGCACGCTGTACAAACAGACAGGGTCTTTCGAAGCGAAGCGACTTGGTGCGGGACTGGTCGCAATGAACATTGGTCGACACTTGAGCACACAGTTTCAAGGAAACGGAAAATCCTGGCGCCCCTTGATTTACTGCTGGCGTGGCGGCAATCGCAGCGGCAGTATGGCACTTATTTTCTCGAAAATTGGCTGGCCCGTTGCACAGTTGCAAGGTGGTTATAAAGCCTATCGCCAACACGTCAACGCATCGATTCCAGAATTAGCGAGCGTTATTCAATTGAAAGTTCTGTGTGGCACTACTGGTAGCGGCAAAAGCCGTTTATTAAACACCCTTGCGTCTTTGGGCGAACAAGTTCTCGACCTCGAACAACTCGCTCAACATCGTGGTTCGGTACTAGGTGATATTCCAGCAGCAAAACAACCTACTCAAAAAATGTTTGAAAGCAGAATCTGGAATCTGTTAAAAAATGCAGATCACAATCGTACAATTTACGTTGAAGCCGAAAGTAAAAAAGTTGGGAATTTACGTGTGCCCGATGCGTTCATGAGCAAAATGCGGGAATCCGCTTGCATTTCGATTTCTATGCCGATGTCGGAAAGGGTAAATTTACTGATGGAAGACTATGCGCATTTTGTGCAAGATCCCGAGCAACTCAACCATCAACTCAACTTTCTTAGCCATTTACATGGAAACGAAAAAATAAATTTATGGAAGAAACAAGCATTAAATGGGGCGATCGCCAATGTGGTGCAAAGTTTATTGGAAGATCACTACGATCCCGCCTACACTAAATCGATTGCTCGCAATTTTTCTAAATTCAATCAAGCGCAACAAATTAGCCATACGGGTTTGAGTAAAGCGGATTTTGAGTTGAGTGCCAAACGTATCATTTCCAGCCAATAGGCGATTCAACCGTTCACATCATCAAGAATACGCTGCCCTTCCTGATCAAGTTCTTCAAATTGACGGTTATTGATAGCCCACCAGAATACACCACCAATCGCAAAAACAAGAATTAAACTCAGTGGTATCAAGAGATATAAGATATCCATAATTAATTTAAATTTTCTGATACGACATAATCGGGTTGCGGCAATAAGTACAATCGCAGCGCATTCAATACAACAATCAGTGAACTCAATGACATACCTAATGCAGCATGCCAAGGTTCCAACCAACCAATTACCGCCGCCGGAATCGCGAACAAATTGTAGGCAATCGCCCAGATCAAATTTTCCCTGATTAAGCGAAACGCCTTATTAGCAACAACAAAACCAAAATCGAGGTCACTTAATCGATTAGACATCAGCAAGACATCACTTCGGGTCTGAGATATTGGCGCTCCCTGTCCCATGGCAACGGCAACGTTCGCCAACGACAGCGCGGGACCATCATTCATACCATCACCAATCACCACCACAATTGCTCTCTGGGCCTGAAGTGCCTGAACTATATTAAATTTATCGGCAGGGCTAAGATCAGCTCTGGCGTCTGCAATGCCACACTCACGCGCGACCCCTTGTACTACCTCATCCCGGTCGCCAGACAACAATAATATTTTCTTGTGGCGTTCTTGTAGCTTTTTGATTGTTTCAATGGCGTCAACTCGCAAGGTGTCAGCCAAAGCGAACATCATGATCACACCATCCTGATCAGCTAATACCGAAACAGTGGCGTCGCGCATAATCGGCGGAATCTCAAATTCCTCTTTGTTTTTTGCATTTGATGTTAACACCAAGCCAAGAGCAAAATCAACACTACCCAAACGGTAGTAATGATTGTCAATTTGCGCCTCTATCCCTCCGCCAGCGACCTCATGCATATCGGTCACCTGCATTCCTGAGGTATTTTCATTTTGCGCAGCCAAGGCGTCGGCAATCGCTCTGGCAGCTGGATGCCCAGATCCGGATGCCAGCACAAAGGCAATGCCCTCCGCTTGCACCACCTCTCTTTGCAACAATTGATTCACCACCCTGAGTTTGCCTACCGTAAGCGTTCCGGTTTTATCAAATATAAAATGTGTCGCCTCAGCCATGGTCTGAATCGCTTTTCCATTTTTAATCAATACCCCATTTTTTGCCAACAGACCAATCGCAGCCGACATCACCCCAGGGGTCGCCAAAGATAAAGCACAAGGGCATGTCACAACAATGACGCTAATCGCAATCCACAAAGCACGATCAGGTGCAAGGTATACCCAAACAAGGCCAGTCAATAGTGCCACCAGTAAAATAATACCCAGGAAGCGACTTGCATGTTTATCAGCCAACAAGACGATTGGCGGTTTCTCCGTCGCAGCGGTTTCCATCATTCCTATCAATGAGGACAAATGGGTTTCCATCCCGACTTTAAGCGCTTTGATAATTAAGGTGCCATTCGTGTTGATAGCCCCTGCAATCACTGTATCACCAACCGTTTTAAGTACGGGACGCGACTCACCCGTCATCAGCGCTTCGTCGCATTCACTATGGCCTTCCAACACGACGCCATCAGCCGGAATTTGCCCACCTGGCGCAACCAGAACCAGATCACCAGTTTGCAAAGCAGTTGCGTCAAGCGCCTGAACTTCACGGCTGTGCGGATAATTAATTAATTTCTGAGCAGCCACTGGCACGAGTTGTGTCAGTACCCTCAGGGCGGTGGTGGTCTTTTTCTGCACTTTACGTTCAATTAACCGCGCCGCCAGCAAAAGAAAAACAAACATAATTGCTGAATCATAGTAGACCACGCCACCACGAAAAGTCGCCCAGACACTAGCAAAAAAGGTCAGCAAAATCCCCAGTGAAACTGGTACGTCCATACCAATGTGACGATAGTGCAAATCACGCCAAGCCGCCTTAAAAAAAGGTAAGGCAGAAAAGCCGACCACCGGCACAGTAATCAACATACTGGCTATTTTGAGCAACTTATCCAGATCTGGCGTCAAATCACCATCTACTTGCGGTACCGGCACCAAATACGCTGGGAACGCATACATCATTATCTGCATCATGGCGAAACCCGCAATAAACAGGCGCCATAAAGCCAACTTGTTTTCTTTCTTTTCAAATTCGTCAGGTGATTGCGTAGAGGGCAACGCACCATACCCAAGATGGACAATCGCAGAAATAATATTTTTGATATTGTTTTTTTCTGTCTGCCAAACGACGTCTGCCTTATGGGTCGCAGCATTAATTTTAAATAAATCAATACCAGGCAATTGCCGAACTCGAAATTCAATCAGTTGCACACAGGCAGCGCAATGCATGCCAGACAGACTGAGTTTTTCAGTTTGCGTGAATTGGTCTTCTTGTTGCTGACATGCGATCACAGAGTCGGCTTTGCAATCAACACCTGACGTAATGCTCATAGCACTTCCAATTGTGCTGATTTGGCTTGCAAATACTCATCCACCATTTTGTTGCGCTCGATTGCATGCAGTATTGATAAGCATCCATGGCAACAGACGGCTCTTTGCTGACCATTAAATTTAATATATAAAGCTTTGGATTCACGCATTTTTTCACCGCAGTGATAGCACACGATTTTTTCTACACGATGCGTGTGAAAAGGTAACATTTCCAACAAGTGAGAAAGTGAGATCGCCATAGGAAACGTGCGGAGTGTAGAGTTAGTAATTGGCAATAATACTATCCTAACCGATTACGCCTGTGAAATCTTTGATATGCCGCAACACCAACTAAGCTATTGACAAAATCACATCGCTTGCCGAAATGCGATAGGTGATATTGCTGGCTATTTGCCGGAGCAGGAAAAGCAAAAAGACGGTGGCATTGCACCACCGCCTTTTTGTTTCTTCAATTTTTTGGCTAAGCTACGAGGAATCTTAGAGACCTCTAATCCGTCTCAGAATACGGAAATTTACACCACTAATTGTCATCCATCTACTTCATACATAACCGGCAAAACAAACTACGACCGGGGCTCAGATGCAAACCACCTTGGAAACGAAATAAATTTTATATCGACCTCCCGTTTTGAACCAGTTACGGACTCAATATAGAACAACGCCCCGTCGAGTGGAAGATAATTAAAACTATCAGGCGTGAAGCTGGATTGAAAAAATTAACTAAACTAATTCACGGCATCAATGCAGGGTCAGCTTGCTGGATTTACTCAGGGTCGACATTGCAGCACTACCGACAGAAGCCCCAAATTTCTTGAGCACGCGTTCTGGCAGGTCTTCTTTTTGTGTGTAATCAACAATATCTTCTGCCTTGACCACGTCACGAGCAACCGAATCCACCGTTCCAAACCCATCAGCCAAACCCATTTCGACTGCTTTGCTACCAACCCAAAACAAGCCAGAAAAAGTTTCAGGTGTTTCCTTGAGGCGGTTACCACGGCCTTTGCGCACCACCTCGATAAACTGCTGATGAATTTCATTGAGTATTGCCTGAGAATAGGCTTTTTGCTTTTCCGTCATCGGCGAATACGGATCCATGAAACCCTTATTTTCACCAGCCGTCATCAAGCGTCGTTCGACGCCAAATTTATTCATCAAACCAGTAAATCCAAAACCATCCATCAACACACCGATCGAGCCAACAACACTGGCTTTGTTTACGAAAATTTTGTCAGCCGCCGCAGCAATGTAATACCCACCAGAAGCGCAGATTTCATCGACGACTACGTATAATTTTTTCTCTGGATATTGCTCGCGCAAACGTACAATTTCATCGTTGATCATGCCTGCTTGAACAGGGCTACCACCAGGACTGTTGATGCGCAAAATGACTGCCACTGAGCCGGACTCTGCAAACGCACGATCAAGTGCGGGAATGACATCATGCGCACTACCGCTACCTTCAGTATCAATCTCACCATCAATTTCAACTAAAGCGGTGTGCAGAGCACTATTATCACTATCAGTTTGAAACAGACCGCCAAATCGATACGCGCCAAAAATGACAATCGCAATGAAGGTAAATTTGAAGAATATGCTCCAACGACGTCGCAACTTTTGCTCTTGCAAACTTGCAAATGCCAATTTTTCTAAGGTTTCGCGCTCCCAATGGGAGGCTGTGCCAATCGCTTCTGATGTGCCTGAGACAGGCACATCCTTGTTCTGCATTTCCATAAAAAACCTCAACAATTACGCAATGACAGGCTGGATATAGTCATCTGGATGCCAAAAAACTTTGCCATCTAACTCACTGACCTGTATTTTTCTTAAGCGACTACCGCGACAAGGTCCCCCGGAACAATGGCCGGTTTCAGGCTCATAGATTGCACCATGTGTCGCACACATAATATAGAGCCCACTGGATTCTAAAAATTCACCAGGATTCCAGTCAAGTTCTACCGGTACGTGTGCGCAGCGATTTAAATAGCCATGGACTGTACCTGCATAGCGAATCACAAAGCCCGTTGCATCGTCACTTCCCGCTGTCACAGGAAACCGCACACCCAAGCCACCTTCAATTAATTCATCGGAGGCGCAAATCGATATCGACGTCATCTATTCTCCAGTCAGGCATGTTGATTGAGCCACTGATGCAACTCACGCACGCTGGTAGCCGAATACAAAGGATTAAGAGCAGCTAGCAATGATGGGGCATGCGCACCATATTCCACTGCAACACCGCCAGCACCAGCATTCGCAGCCATTTGCAAATCATGCGTCGTATCACCGATCATCAGAGTTCGCTGCATTTCCTGCCCCAGCTCGCGGGTAAGCTCTTGCAACATCGCCGGATGCGGCTTAGAAAACGTCTCATCAGAACAGCGTGTCGCATCGAACACGGAAGTCAGGTTGGCTGTGTGCAGCGCGCGGCTTAGGCCCACCCTGCTTTTCCCTGTAGCCACTGCCAAAAAATATCCTTGTTGCGCAAGATCACTTAGCATGTCACGTACCCCATCAAACAAAGGTAACTCATGATCCTTGGCCAGATAGTGATAACGATAACGCTCGACCATCCGTGGATAATATTTTGGATCGACATCTGGTAATGCAGCAGCCATCGCCTCAGACAGAGACAAACCAATAACATAGGCCGCCGCACTATCGTCAGGCACAGGCAGACCCAAATCGCGGGCAGCAGCCTGAATGCATTTAACAATAGTGGCAGTACTATCCATCAGAGTGCCATCCCAATCGAAAACAATAAAATCAAATTGTTTTTTTGCCATATTTAAAAGTGCGACACCTATTCAAATAATACTCAAAAGACATTACCAAACAAGTGTCAAAGTTGCTATTCAATAACGAGATAATACCATTAGTAAGCCATCAACACTTTTACGCACCAGAAAGGCTGCGCAAGAAGTCATCGCAATCTTTAGGCAAATGCGCATTGACCGTTGTCAGTTTGCCAGTCTCAGGATGCGTAAAAGTAATCTGGTGCGCATGTAAAAACATGCGCTTTAAAACCCCGCGCTCAGATGTGGCTTTTTGCAACGCTTTATTGAGCGGAAAATCACCATACTTATCGTCTCCGGCGATAGGAAACCCGTTCGCTGATAAATGCACACGAATTTGGTGGGTTCGACCTGTTTTTAATTCAGCTTCGAGCAGTGCAAATTCTTTAAATTTTTTCTTTAGAGAAAATACAGTATGTGAAGCCAATCCGTCTGCTTGCACCCGAACCCGTCGTTCACCATCGGCCGTCGTATATTTATGCAATGGTAATTTGACATGCTGACGCGCATTTTTCCAGTCGCCATACACCAATGTAAAGTAGCGCTTATCAGTGAGGCCATCGCGCATTTGCTCATGCAAATTTGTTAATGCTGTACGTTTTTTTGCGATCAGCAATAATCCCGAGGTTTCTCTGTCAAGTCTATGCACCAACTCCAGAAACTTGGCTTCAGGTCTGGATGAGCGCAATTGTTCAATGACCCCATAGCTGACGCCTGATCCGCCATGTACTGCAACACCGGCAGGCTTATCAATAATCAACAAATGACTATCCTCAAAAACAATCGGAAACTCGAGTTTAGGCACTACTTGCGTCGACGGTTCCGACATTCGTATAGGAGGAACGCGGACAACATCGCCCTCCACCAGACGATATAACTGATCGATACGCCCTTTATTAACGCGTACCTCACCGGACCGCAACACACGGTAAACATGGCTTTTTGGCACGCCTTTACAGATGCGCAACAGGAAATTATCGATGCGCTGTCCAGCCTCTTCTTCAGAGATCGTCAGCAATTGGACTTTCGGCTGTGACGCTGAAGGCTGCTCGTGGGGAACATTTTGCACCTGTTTTTGATGCACTCCCCTATTAATTGTCGCTAAGTCCTTCATTTTGAATATATAATCATTTTCGCTTCAGCAATTACGCTTTAGCAGTGTAAGAGAAATAAACAGCTATTTTACACAGGGGCAAGACCATCAGCCTCGCCAGTTTGCAAATATGATGGAAAAAGATGTGTATGCGCCCTCGTTTGCGTACCAAGGTAGCGACCAACTGTTGCTATCGGGCACAAGTAGACGAGGTTGTATCAGAGAGCTTGAAATGTAAGGATAAGTTGGACAAGAGATGTTTATTTAATTGTTAATGAGCATGCTTGTCTAAGGTAGTTTTTGTAATAAAGGCGATTCCGTCAGACACAACAAAATAAGATGGTCTGACACCAAAGTTGCGCATCGCCTGGCGTTCTGCTTAGTTATTGCACAAATATAACTAAACCGGAGAATGCGGGGGACATGTGCACTCGAATTTATTGCAAAAATTACACGCGCCGCGCGCGAAGCAGTGTAGATATTGAGGTTCATTGCAATTCAGCTTAGTTGCTGACACGTTGCTAACCCGATGCTATCCGGCTACGCCATTGGCATTTCCACCCCCTTCAAACTCTCCGTTCTGGCATACATCCCGGCACCAGTACAGCTCTTGCTTCACCGAATGAAGCAAGGGCAAAAGATGACCATCAGGTCACGGAGTAAAAAAATGAAACGTATGTTGTTCAATGCCACGCAGCAAGAAGAATTGCGCGTTGCTATCGTTAATGGGCAAAAACTCATTGACATTGATATCGAGACCGCTGGTCGCGAATTACGTAAGTCAAACATCTACAAGGGCGTCATCACCCGCATCGAACCATCGCTGGAAGCATGCTTCGTCAACTACGGTGAAGAGCGTCACGGTTTCCTTCCTTTCAAAGAAGTTGCTCGCAGCTACTTTAAAGAAGGCATCGACGTTCGTAACACTTCCATCAAGGAAGCATTGCGCGAAGGTCAGGAAATCGTTGTTCAGGTCGAAAAAGAAGAACGTGGCAATAAGGGTGCAGCCCTCACCTCATTCATCTCTCTCGCAGGACGCTACCTGGTATTGATGCCGAATAACCCACGTGGTGGCGGTGTATCACGTCGCGTTGAAGGCGAAGATCGTCAGGAATTGCGCGAAACCATGGATAAGCTCGACCTGCCAACCGGCATGTCAGTGATTGCCCGTACTGCTGGCATTGGTCGCAATGTTGATGAGCTGCAATGGGATTTAAATTACCTGATGCAACTCTGGCGTGCAATTGAAGGCGCTGGAAAGTCTTCCCCCGGTGCCTTCCTGATTTATCAAGAATCTTCATTGGTGATCCGCGCGATTCGCGACTATTTCCAACCTGATATCGGTGAAATTCTGATCGATACAGACGAAATTTACGAACAAGCTCAGCAATTTATGAGCCACGTGATGCCAGACATGGTGCATCGTGTCAAACGTTACAGTGACGATGTACCGCTGTTCTCACGTTTCCAGATCGAACATCAGATCGAAACTGCGTACAGCCGCACAGTTCCACTGCCATCTGGTGGCGCGATTGTTATTGACCATACTGAAGCATTGGTTTCTGTCGACGTCAACTCTGCCCGCTCAACCCGCGGTGGAGACATTGAGACAACTGCACTCAATACCAACTTAGAAGCAGCTGAAGAAGTTGCACGTCAGTTGCGTTTGCGTGACTTGGGCGGCCTGATCGTGATCGATTTTATCGACATGGAAAACGCCAAGAATCAGCGCGAAGTAGAAACTCGCCTCAAAGATGCACTGCGCTACGATCGCGCACGTGTGCAAATGGGCAAGATTTCTCGCTTTGGCTTGATGGAATTGTCCCGTCAGCGCCTGCGCCCATCCTTGTCTGAAGGCAGTCACGTTACCTGCCCTCGTTGCAATGGTACAGGCCATATCCGCGACACTGAATCTTCTGCATTGCAAGTCCTGCGTATTATTCAGGAAGAAGCAATGAAAGAAAATTCAGCAGCAATTCACGTACAAGTACCTGTGGATGTTGCAGCTTTCTTGCTGAATGAAAAGCGTGGCGAAATTCTGAAAATCGAAACCCGCCATCGCGTCACTGTGATCCTGATTCCAAATACCCATCTGGAAACGCCACATTACAAACTGGATCGCCTGAAACACGACGACCCACGTCTGGAAGAACATCATGCTAGCTACGCGATGGCGGAACAAGCGGATACCGACATTGGCTACAGCAAACGCCAAAAAGAAGATGTAAAGCCGCGCCAGGAAGCCATGGTGAAAAGCATCACACCAGAAACAGCACCTATCGTAGAACGTAAAGAAATTCCTGCACCTGTGGTAAGCGCACCAGCGGCAGCCGCCGGACCAGGCTTCTTTGCCAAACTGATGAGCTTTTTCTTTGGTAAATCTGAAGAATCGACGACAAAAACAGCCATACCTGTCGTAGCCGAAGAAAAATCTGCTGATCGCGGTCGTAACGGACGCAATCAACGCAACAATCAACGCAATCGTAATCGCAGCAATCGCGATCGCGAAGAGCGCGAAGATCGTCCGGCAGTCACAAGCGCTGAAAAAACTGAAACGGCAAAAGCGCCAGCTATTGAAACGCCACGCCCTCCAAAATCAGCTAAGCAAGTTCGTGAACCACGTGAACCTAAAGAACCTCAAGAAGGCCGCCGCGAGCGCCAACAACGCCAACGCGAAGAGCGCAAAGAAGCATTGTTAGCAGAAGCCAAGCCAGAAGAAGCAATCCAAAAGCACCTGGACCCGGTGCCTGTTGAAGTGATGCCGGCACAAGAACCACTGCAAAACCTTGAGCAAGGTGTGGATGAAAACGCGGAACAAAGCGAAGAGCGTCGTCGTCGCCGCCGTCGTGGTGGTCGCAATCGCAACCGTCGTGAACGTGAACCTGGTGAAGTGAACGAGCAAGGCGAGCTGGCAATTGAATCTGGCAGTGTATCAGTAGTTGAAAATCCCACAACGAATGAAGCCGCGCATGAAGCAACCACAGAGCAAGTAACCCCTGCAGTTACGCAAGCACCTGCCCTCGTTTCAGCAACAGTAGCGCCTGTAGCAGTGGCCGTTTCCCCAGCACCTGCTCCAACGGAGACCCATATTGCACCAGCCACTGCGGTTTTTGAACCAGTGGCAGCAATGACGCCAGCGCCAGTGATGGTTGCCAGCAATGCTGTAACTGAAACAACTTCAACTGTGACACAAGCAGAAACAGTCGCAAGCATTGCGACAAAAACGGAGCCATCACTCTTAGTTGAAGCGCACGCACCTGTTGCACCTGAAGTTGCTCCGGCAATAACGGTCGCTCCGATAGCAGAAGTGATCGCATCACCTGTGGTAACAGCGCCAGTTGTTACTGAAGCCGCTACACCAGTCACACCTTCAGTAGTGATTGCACCTGCAACAAGCATTGCAAATCCAGTTCCCAGCTCGGCACTGATGCCTTTGGAACAACTGCATGGTATGTTGAGCGCTGCCGGTCTGCAATTGGCCAGCACCGATCCAGAGAAACTGCGTGTAGCGCAGGAAAGTGCAAGCAAGATCGTACCAGCACCACGCGTGCCACGTGAACGCAAGCCTTTACCACCGGTCTCTACCGAGCCCTTGGTTCTGGTTGAAACTCGTCGTTAATTTGCACTAATTTAAAGCCGGCAAAGCTCTATGCTCTGCCGGCTTTTTTATGCATACGAGCAATCCACTGTGTCTTTCCCAGCAAAGCCATTCACATATCAAAATGATCATTAATAGCTTTGTCCGCTCTTGATTTTAATTCTCGTGGTATCGTTCTGCATTAATTAGCACTTATCGCAAGTTGCATCAGATGACGGAAAAATTTATTCCTTTGATTGATATTCGCAGGCATCGAGACACACTCACCATCCCTGCACAATTAAAGCTACCCGAAGGCAAATTGACGGATACTTTGTCACGCCCTTTACATGATTTACGCATTTCGGTTACCGACCGTTGCAATTTTCGCTGCGTCTACTGTATGCCGAAAGAAATTTTCGACAAAAATTATCAGTACTTACCACACAATGCCCTGCTAAGCTTTGAAGAAATTACCCGAATTGCGAAAATCTTCCTGAGCCATGGCGTTAAGAAAATTCGCCTTACTGGCGGTGAGCCTTTGTTACGTAAAAACATTGAAGGCTTGGTTGCCATGTTGGCAGAACTACGAACTTCTGATGGATCAGCACCAGATTTAACGCTGACCACAAATGGATCATTGCTGGAGAAAAAAGCAAAAAGCCTGAAAAATGCCGGGCTCAATCGCGTTACTGTTTCACTGGATTCACTGAACGATACGATTTTCAAGCAAATGAATGACGTGGACTTTGCTGTATCCGACGTACTCAATGGGATTGATGCCGCACATGCTGCTGGCTTGGGGCCAATCAAGATCAATATGGTCGTCAAGGCTGGCGTCAACGATCATGAAATTACCGATATGGCGCGCCATTTCAAGAATAGCCCCCACATCTTACGTTTCATTGAATACATGGACGTAGGAGCGTCGAATCGCTGGCACGCAAATGAGGTTATTACTTCACAGCTGATCATTCAACGGCTTCAGGAAGCAGGTATGCCTCTACGCTTATTACCAGCCAATTACGCAGGTGAAACTGCACAGCGCTGGCAACACCAAGACCATCAGGGTGAAATTGGCTTTATCTCCAGCGTCAGCAACGCTTTTTGCAGAGATTGCAGCAGAGCACGACTATCAACCGAAGGAAAACTGTACACGTGCTTATTTGCCACTGAAGGGCACGATTTAAGGGATATCATCCGGAGCAAAGAACAACATTCCGATTTGCTCATTTCCAACGTTATTGCATCCATTTGGCAATCACGCACAGATCGCTATTCGGAATTGCGCAGCCTGACAGAAACAAAAGATCAGGCCACCGAGAAAAAAATTGAGATGTCATACATCGGTGGATAAGGTTCACCCAGTGTGATTTACTTTTTTTAAACACCTCATTTTTATCGCACTTTTAAAAATTTATACAAAAAATTCATTTGCCACATAAGAAAATCCAGGCATCAGAGAATTTTCGTCACGAAATGTGACAAGATATACATACATAAATGCAGCATTTTTTACAGCAGGCAAAGTACAATTCGTTTTTTAGATATGGAGATTAGATTGAAAGCTTCAACGTGGTTATTGGGTGCCTTGGCATCCCTCGTATTTCTGAGCGGCTGCGGCGGCTCAAAGTCCTCTGGCAATACTACTTTAGCAACAGTCAGCAGTGTTAGCATTTCACCTACTCTCAATACTTCACCGACAGTTGTAGGATATCGCCAGACCATTACTATGGTTGTTAATGGCCAAAATTTGCAGCAAGGAATTACAATTACAAATCCCGGCTGCAACACCTTGACAGAATCTGCGGGCGGATCAAATACAACACGTACATTTACTTGCAAAATTATCCGTGTTGGCCCTTTCGACATGGTCATCACGGATGCAGCAAACAACAGACTGTACTTCGCATCAATGAGCGCTCCTCTGGCAGCAAGACCGCAAGTAACCTTAGCGACGACAATGGGCAACATTGTGGTTGAACTCAATCCCGGTGCAGCACCCATTTCAGTAGACAACTTCCTTAATTATGTTGAAAGTGGCTTCTACTCAAACACCATATTTCATCGCGCTGACAAGCAGGTTATTCAAGCGGGCGGATACACCCCTAGTCTTACCGCAGTAACCCCAACTTACTCAGCGATTACTCTGGAAAGCACCTTAGCAACGGGCCTGAGTAATACGCAAGGTACAATAGGTATGGCAAGTACAAGTGCTGCAAACTCTGCCACTTCACAATTTTATTTTAATGTCGTTGACAACAGTGCGATCTTTAACGCCACCACTTCCAGTGGCGGGTACGCAGTATTTGGAACAATTGTCAGTGGGTTAAACGTGATGACCGCGATCGATTCAGTGCCAACTTCCGCTCAAGGTAGCTTACCTACCGTACCAGTAACACCAATTATTATCACTTCAGCAACTAGAACACAGTAACTATTCCATCTTAAAAGGGCGCTAAGCAAAACCGGCTTAGCGCCCTTTTTTTTTATTTACCCGAACAATTTACAACAAGCTTAAGCTGTCATAAATGGGCGATCTGAGATAAGATTAATCTGATGTGGTCACTTCATTTCAAACGGAACAGCAGATAATAAATTAAGCTACCACAAGACAATTCTGCGATTAAAGCAAGTCAAGTCTATATAGGAACTCGCCTATGTTTGATTCGCCATTCCGATTAATCGTACTCCATTCCCTGACAATACTTGCACTTTGTTGCACGTCATATAGTTTTGCCGAAACAAACAATAACGACTTTTCAATCTCTGGCTTTGGCACATTAGGGATCGTCCACAACGATACCCGACAAGTGGACGTTATTCGCGATCTGTCACAAAATAATGGCGTTGGCTACACTCGCCAGACAGATGTTGGTATGGATAGCAACCTGGGACTGCAAGTCGATGGTCGACTGTCTGACACGCTTGATGGCGCCATTCAGGTGATCAGTCGTCGCAATCCAGACCAATTCCGCCCCCAATTGAGCTGGGCATATCTCCGCTATCTTCCAAATGACGATCTGAGTATCAGAACAGGACGCCTTGGCTTTGACGTCTATATGCTCGCCGACTCAAAAAACGTCGGCTATTCTTATATCTGGATAAGGCCGCCCATAGACTTCTTTGGCAGTTTAATTGTGTCGTACTTCGATGGCGCCGATGCAAAACTATCACGCAACATCGACGATGGAAAAGTGACGCTCAAGTTTTATGGAGGCATTACCAGAGAGAAAATAGAAACGGGAAATTTAAATCAAATTCTCTCTTTGGCCGGATCAAAACTTTTAGGTGGCCACATTGAATTTGAGGAGGATCATTGGGCAATCAGGGCTTCTTATAGCGCCCTGAAAATCGCCAATGAATATCCACGACTAACATCTACGTTAGCCAGACTGCAATCTCCGGATTATCAAATTTTCATACCAAATGGCGCAGTGATAGCCAATCAGCTTTCATTAAAAGAAAAAATTGTCCGGTATGCTTCCCTCGGGATTGTTTACGGTAACGGCCCTTTTTTAGGGCAATTCATGCTCAACGATATTCATTCAGATAGCCTGATTATCCCTCACTCGATAGCAGCCTTTTTGACTTTAAGTTACAGAATACGCAAATGGACTCCCTACACAAGTCTATCTGCCGCCCGCCCAATTGATGGCAGCACCCAATTAGCAATAAGCCCCGATATGCCGCAGGCGGTATCCACCTTAATTACTCGCATTAATCGAAGAGTCATAGGGCAAGAAAACTCTCAAACCAGTCTTAGCTACGGGATTCGCTATGATGTGACGAACGGTAGCAATATCAAAATACAGATCGACCATATTCGCAACGATGACCATTTATTAGTGCGTAAAGTGCAACCTGGCTGGAATGGACACGCTAATTTAATCAGTGCCGCCTATAACTTTATCTTTTAGTTCAACATGAAAAAGATAATGCTTTTGTTGATGACCGTTGTCGCCATGGCATTTTTTAGAAGTGCCTCGGCTGAACTCGTCGTCATCACCAATGCGAACAATGGAATTAACAAGTTAAGCAAAACCGAGATTGTTAATCTTTATATGGGGAAAAATCGTAAATTCCCAAATGGACTCACTGCACTTCCAATTGATTTAAGAAATACGGAGACTGAAAAAGCGGAATTTTATGCATCATTAACTGGCAAAGAGCTGCCAGAAATCAATTCATACCGGGCACGCCTGCACTTTTCAGGCCTGGGATCGCCACCTCTACAAGCAGAATCCATGGATGAAGTTCTCAATATCGTCGGCGAGAATAAAGGCGCCATCGGTTATATCGATAGAAAGAAATTAGATAAACGGGTTAAACTGATCTATATACTTAATCCTACGCCTTAAGCCAGATGAGAGAACTGATACGCACCAGCATCGTCTTTCGCAGCGCCAGTGCTGTACTTGGCATGGCCGTATTGGTCGGAAGCATTTTTTCTGTCTTCACGTATTTCTATTTGGTAAATACAGAACAAAAACATACTATTGCAAACATCAAAGAACTACTCAATTCTGTAGAAAACACAGTAGCCGTCGCGTGCTACCTTTCCGACAAAAATTTAAGCAATGATGTAGCCAATGATTTGCAAAAAAATACAAATATTAAAGAAGTCCGGATCTTCAACAAATACGCCGTCCTTTCCGAAGTCAACAAAAACCTTCCAAAAACAACTCAGAACTTAAGCGATACCGCAGGCAAAGAGTCAGATTACATCCAGAAAGATATCTACTCGCCATTTAATAAAACAGAGCAAGTTTGTCATATCAGAATCAGGGTCAATCAAGAAGCAATTCACGATCAAAGCACAACAAAAGCCAGGATCATCTCTCTGCTTTTGTTTTTACAAACCGTACTTATGGCATCGGCGGTTGCATACATCGTCCTATCACTTATCACAAGGCCGATAAAAACAATTTCAGACAATCTGCATAATCTGCGCCCCGAAAAAGGCGAACTATTGCCACAAGCAGAAAAGAATAAGTACGACGAATTGGGTCAATTGACAAACGATGTCAATCGTTTGATTACCAATCTGGTGGCGACCCTTGACGAAGAAAGAGAACTGCGAATACAACATGCGTTAGGCGAGAAAAAATTTCAGACAATTTTTGATAATGCCGAAACCGGAATTTTCCAAATGAACAAAGACGCCATATTGACGTCATGCAATCCAGCCTTACTTCAGATGTTAGGTGTAGAAAAAAATAACTTCGGCAATGCACTCATCGACATTATGAAAGGTCAGGAGCTGCGCTTACATCTGATGATAGATAATGCTATCAATGAAATGCGAGTCGTCTCCGAAGATTTTTTTCTAGAGACTGATTCAAAAAAGCAGAAAAAATGGGTACATCTGGTTGTTCATGCCACCGAGAATGGTGAACTTCAAGGTTTAATGAATGATATAACCGAGCGAAAATTGCGAGAAGAAAGTGCGACTCGATTAGCAATCACAGATCATCTCACCGGCGCCTATAACCGTCTCGGCTTTGAGCGAGAAATGTCCCGCCGCTCCAAAGCCCATTCATATGGTGAAGGCAGTCCCTTCTTTATCATGCTCATTGACCTGGATAAATTTAAACAGGTCAATGACCAACTTGGTCATCAGGCCGGGGATGAGGTGCTCATCCAGTTTAGCAAAATATTACATAAGACTTTGCGAAAAAGCGATTTTATCGCCAGACTAGGCGGAGATGAATTTATAGTATTGCTGCACGACCTTCACCAACAAACAATCGCCGAAGAAATTGCAAAAAAAATTATTGCGCAAGTCTCGACTCCCTTCCAGCTCAGCACAAATAATTCTGCCAGCATTGGCACGAGTATAGGCATCAGCTTCATCCATGCGGCTAGTTTTGTCACCGCAGAAGTCTTGGCACAAGCGGACATTGCCATGTATGAAGTCAAAAAATGTGGACGCAACGGCTACCGCGTCGCGACCACGACCTACACCTGAAAAAACCCTCACTGCGTCCAATATCAAAAAGTGAGCGTGCGATTTCTGCAACCATACAGCTAATTTGATTTGAGATTTGCGTGAATTAAGACGAAGTTAGCTCCATTTCTCCAAATTAGAGTGATCTTTCTAGATTTCGTCGACACCCGATCAGTTCTGCACACTTACAATTTTTTTGCGGAAACATTTCCGTAATTCAAAAAAGCCGGAAAACCTCACCGCCTTTGTCACATCGCAACAGTTATCGCAACAGTTATCGCAACAGTTTTTCGCAGTAAGCAATTCTCAGCATTAAAAAATCGTCGGAAATAGTTTCGCATCATGTCCAACGAACGTCCGCGTTTCACTCTCAAAGTTGGATATGTTTACCAGCAATATTTCAGAGGATTTGAGTTAGAACTTCCCGGCTCGACGCTGTCTTCTCAGAACGAAAAAGTAGCCGTTTTTTATGCGCAAATCCTCCCTTAAAATCTGGAGACAAAATGAAATACTTCAAAACGCTTTTACTCAGCCTTTGCGTTCCCCTTTTGGCATTAGCCAGCGCTTCAAGCTATGCGTTTGGTAGCAACACCTACACCTACCTGCGCTGCTTTTATCGCACTAATCCATCAAATCTGACGCCAGCGACAAGCTATATCTGGGGCCGCGACCCTGCCAGCAATGATTACTACCGTATTAATGGCTACTGGTATAGCAATATTGACCTGAACAACATGTTTTACAGCGCAACCACCCAAAACACTTTGCAATCCATTTGCCAGAGTACACTTACTTCTCAAGGTATCAATACGCCTGTCGCGCTGTTTGCCGCGGCAGATAGCTCAGCATCATTAAACCATACGGTATGGACCTTAGATGCCGTTATTCAGAATGGCAGCATCAACAAAATTGTAGCGTTTGGCGATAGCTTATCGGACATGCAAAACATGTATAACGCAACTGATTGGGTCTTTCCTAACAAAGCAAGTTATTTTGCCGGACGATTTAGCAACGATAAAAACTGGCTAGATTACCTCTCAGGAAATCTGAATTTGCCAATCTACAACTGGGCCGTTGCAGGTGCAGCTGCCGATACTTACTTTGTCATCCCAGACATCAGCCAGCAAGTGGCATCCTGGATTTCTTATACTCGTAGTGCGCCCAACTATCAACCGCAGAACACCTTATTTACACTGCTCGTTGGCGGCAATGATCTGGTCAACTACGGGCGCACTGTGGCGACGATTATCGCCGCGGAACAAAAAGCACTGACTAATCTGATTGCGGCCGGCGGAAAAAATATCTTACTGGTCAATTTACCGGATGTCTCACGTGCTCCGGTTTTCGCGACACGCACCGATGCAGCATCCGTCAAAGCACAGGTTCAACAACTTAATCAGCAACAGGCTGATATGGTTGCGACGTTGAAAGCCAACTACGGCAACAATATCAATATTCGCATTTTTGACGCCAATAGCTTATTTACCGATCTGTTAAATAATCCATCCAAATATGGAGTGAACAACACGACACAATCCTGTCTGAATATTAATTCAAGTTCGACATTGAATTACACCTACGTCTGGTCACCACGTAGCAATTGCACGAATGCCGATACCTTTGTGTTTTGGGACTTGCTCCACCCGACGACTCATACACATAAACTACTGGGAGACAATGCAACCAGTTTCGCCAGAGCAAACTTCAATATCGGCAGCAACTAACGATCGATAATTTAAAAAACTTGCGCACGCCACCCTGTCAGTGTGCGCAAGTTCACTGATTCAATTCACCAGACCATGCATCAATCTGACCGATTGAAGATACAAAGGATTTGGCACAATTTGAAACTCAAGAAAACAGCTGTAAGTCATTTTAATGACATGATCATCTTTAGAACGGCGTGCCAGCGCAAATAATCTCTCCCAATCTTGCCAATCCAGACCGTCCTGTCCCCTGACACAGCTATTGACCAATAAAGTCACAGGTTGAAGTGGTGGCAAAGCTGGGGCGCCTATCGACACGTAGGCGACGCACAAGGCGACCCAAAGATCACCTATCATTCGTGAAAACCACATTTCCGGGATAAGTGCCGCTAAGTCAGAAAATGCCTGCAATGCCGTCACCATATGTAAGGCAGTAAAATTCTGCGTGTGGAAATAACAATGAATTGCCAACACTCGCATTCCTGCTAATGCATCATCACAATGCGGTAGTGTCGGGCACGCCAATAAAAATTCTTTATCTGCCATCACTGCACGCATTTTGCTGGTAATCATCTCACCTGCAAATTTTCGACCGCCGAACACCAAAGAAAGCTGAGCAAAAGCACCTTCCATTGACCCATCAAATTCAGAATTTAGCGTCGACAACTGTGTAGGAAAGTTATTCACTATCATTGCCGCCAGGCCAGCAGCCACCTCCCCCTGATGTTCCGCGCGGATCCCATAAGCTAAGCGGATCAGCGAGTGAAAAGCACCGCTAGCAGGGGCAAAGGGAATCTCATTTAAGACCTCCTCAAGCACTGCACGGCTGCCCTCAACCAGCATTCGTTGTGTTAAATATGCCTGCAATTCAGAAAAGCACGAAGTCTGTCCTATGCATAGACGATAATTATGGCGTTGAAAACTTAAGGTCGATGGCATCGCAGTGACATCAATGGCAAAAGTTTCCCGCCAATAATCAAAGAACTCCTGTAATACTTGATCACTCGCCCCCATGTTTGCCAGCGCAACCAACGCCATAGGACAATGATTTGTAGTACCTTTCGCAGCCAGTGCGAATTTTTTATTTGCGTCCAATAGATTATGTAAGACGCCCGAATCATTGATAATTCGCATGTTCCACCCCTGAGAAATTTGAATACAGCACAAGAATACAAGTTCAAGTAAACTTGAAGTCAAGTCCTAAAAACGTGGATTCATAGAAGGAGTCAACACATGTCAGATTTAATTTCTATAGGCGAGCTGGCAAAGCGCGCTGGCATCAATGCCAGTGCTATCCGGTTTTATGAAGAACGAGGCTTGATAGAAAGCGTCACTGCTGCTGGTCAACGTCGGCACTTCAAAAAGGACAGCTTACGCCGGGTGGCGTTTATACGTGCAGCACAAAACGCGGGTTTAAGATTGGAAGAAATTGAAGTCACGCTCAAGCAACTGCCCGACCAACGAACACCCAATAAAGCCGATTGGCAAAAGCTCTCCAGCGCCTGGCAACCTTTGTTACAGCAACGCATTGATGCATTGATTGCACTACGTGATCAATTAACGTCTTGTATAGGCTGCGGTTGTCTCTCACTCAGATCTTGCGCGCTTTACAACCCGCAAGATCAAGTTTCCAGCAAAGGTGCCGGGGCGCGTTTTCTGTTAGGTGACCGCACAGACAAAAAAATTTAACCATTATGAATCGGCATCACCGCCAAGCTCTGCCGCACCTAACAAATTTTGGGCCGCATCGACGGGCAAGGCTTCGACATCCTTTAACTTGCGCGTCATTTGCCGCGTGCGTACTTCCGCCTGATCAATGTTTCTCGCTGCTTTTTCCAGTGTCGCTTTGGTTGCAGCTAACACATCACCAAACTTAGAGAACTCGGTCTTTACCGCGCCCAGTACTTGCCAGACTTCAGATGAGCGTTTTTCAAGGATCAAGGTACGGAAACCCATCTGCAAGCTATTTAACAGCGCAGACAAAGTGGATGGCCCCGCAATAGACACTCTGCACGTACGTTGTAAATCGTCTGCCAAACCAGGCCTGCGCATCACTTCCGCATACAAACCTTCGGTTGGTAAAAAAAGAATCGCAAAATCAGTCGTTAATGGAGGCGAGACATATTTTTCTGAAATTGTTTTTGCTTCAGAACGTATCGCCCGTTCCAACTCTTTACCAAAGCTTGCCACCCCTTCCGCATCAGCACGCTCTGCTGCATCGAGCAAACGTTCGTATTGCTCTTTCGGGAATTTTGCATCAATAGGCATCCAAACTGGGACTTTACCTTCGTCTTTGCCCGGCAATTTGATGGCAAACTCTACCCGCTCACCAGTGCCGGGAATAGTTTCGACGTTCTTGGCATATTGGTCTGGCGTCAGCATTTGCTCCAGCACCATTTCCAATTGCACCTCACCCCAGGTGCCGCGGGTTTTGACGTTCGTCAATACGCGCTTGAGGTCACCAACGCCAATCGCCAATTGCTGCATCTCGCCCAAGCCTTGATGAACTTTTTCAAGGCGGTCAGAAACCAGCTTAAACGATTCACCTAAACGCTGCTCTAAAGTCGCATGCAATTTTTCATCGACTGTCTTGCGCATTTCTTCCAGCTTGCTGGCATTTTCGGCTTGCAGCTGTTGGATTTTTTGCTCCAAAGTAGCGCGGATTTCACTCATGCGCTGGGCATTGGATTCAGTGAGGTTCACTAGCGTCTGATTCAAGGTATCGGCAAATAACTTAAGGCTATTGCCCTGCTCTTCGCGTGCATTCTGACTTTGTTGTATCAATGCCAGACGCATTTGTTCCAACTGCTGCGCATTGCTTTCATTGAGCTTGGTCAACTGCTGCGAAAACCCATCAATCTGCCCTTTTTGCAAGGAAGCAACACTAGTCAAGTGCGTTGCCAGGCCTTGTTGTAAACGTGAAAAGTTTGTCCCAAGTTCTTGCCGTGTTGCCAAAGCAGTTGATTGCACTTGCTCGCGCAGCGAACGCTCCGTGCGTTCATCGCTCAGCATTTGCTGTTGCTGCGATGTTTGCAAAAAGTGCTGCAATGATTGCAAATCCAAACCTTGCTGATCTTTTTGCGCACTGCTGGTACGGATCAATAAGATCACGATCAAGATGAGGACGAGCAGCAACGCCGCCAATAATACGAGTTCAAATGTGGTCATGTTTTTAAAAGGCGTAAATCTTCATTCGATAGCAGTTGAGACACGACGATGGTATCAACCCGGCGTATTACGCATCCAATCGGCGGTTTGGTAAAACGACTGCATCAAATGCTGTTGTAAGCCTTCTTCAATACCAACATCCTGCATTGCCCACGCCATACAACGTAGCCATTGATCACGCTCCACACTGGCAATCGCAAACGGCAAATGACGCGCACGCAAACGTGGATGACCAAACTGACTAATGTACAAATCTGGCCCACCCATCCAACCAGACAAAAACCAAAACAATTTATCGCGCGAACTATCCATGGGTACCGGATGCATCGCTCGGATACTTGCAAATTCCGGCTCCAATTCCATCAAATCATAAAAACGATCAACCATCTGACGCAGATTATCTGCGCCACCGATCAATGCATACAAATTCGATTTTTCTTCTTCCGCATCCGCATTGTTTTGTTCTTGCTGATCTGCTTGCTTATTATCTTGATTAGTATCTTGCTTGATTTCGTGCTTCATTTCATTATTCATTACTACTCACAAAAGAAATTTCTCTGCCGCATTAGTGCGACACGTTCTACAAAACTGGTCTGCCTTGCTGCAACCATTGCTGCACAGAAGCACGTTGCCACTGATGATGTGCATAGTCAACGAGACGTACCGGTACTGCTTCATGATGCTGCACAAGACGGTGCAACATTAAGGCCAGATCTGTATCAGCAATACTCCACTCACCAAACAAATTTTGCTGACCGACTGGCAATAAGGTCTCAACAACAAAATATAGATTTTGTGCTACAGCTAAAGCCGTTTCCGATAAAGGTGCAAATTTTTTGCCATAAAAAATAACTTGCGTATTGCGCTCAACGCGAATCGCCATCAGGTCACTACGCAACCACGCCTGCATTTGCCTCGCTCTGGCGCGTTGTTTTGCGTCTTTTGGATACAAAGCAGGCCCCTCAAATACTTCATCCACATATTCAGTAATGGCAGAAGATTCAGATAAACTAAAATCACCATGCAGCAAAGTTGGCACACGTTGGGTCAGGGATTTTTCGGTAAAGTCTTTCTCATGATTTTTCTTCGCTGCCAGATCTAACGTGATTAATTCAAACGGCAGTTTCTTTTCTTGCAGGGCGACAAAAGCTGACATTGCATAAGGACTGCAAAATTGGCTATCGACGTATAAACGCAAAGCGTCTTCAGAATGGTTTGCCATAGTTATCCTTCAAAAATCCTTCAAAGATATTTAAATTTAAATTCCGATCGTGGATCAATTCTCACGCAGGCTCAACAGTGGCGGTTGATTTAACACATTGCGTAAACCTACCCATCCCCCAAACAAGGCACATGCCGCGCCAATAAATACACCAACGAGCCACACTAGTGGGGAAAAATTCCATTCAAAATTAAAACTGAAATGCGCCAGCGCCCAGCCTACGGCAGACGCACCACTTGCCGCCAATATACCTGCAACACTACCAATCAGTAAGAACTCTATCCATTGCGCGTAGGACAATTGCTTGCGTGTCGCTCCCAAGGCTCTGAGTAACGCCGCTTCACGTTGTCGTACGTCCTGGGATCCCGCCAATGCAGCGTACAACACCAGAACGCCCGACGCCAACGTGAACAAAAACAAAAATTCTACTGCAGTAATGACCTGATCCAGCACGCTCTGTAATTGCTTAATCATGGCACCAACATCTACAACCGTCAGATTCGGATAATCGAGCGTTAATTGATTAACAAAGCGTACATCATTTGCAGGCAATCGAAATGCGGTGATCCAAGTCACTGGCATATCGACCATGGATTTTGGATTAAGTACAATGAAGAAGTTAACCCGCATCGAACCCCAATCAAGCTTACGCAAACTGGTCAACTTTGCAGTGACTTGCTGGCCAGCGATGTCAAAACTAAGCTGATCACCTATTTTAAGTTTGAGCGTTTTAGCGATACCAATCTCAACCGAGGCCTCAGGCTCAATAGCGCTACTATCATCAAACCATTTCCCAGCAGTGATTTGATTTAATGCCGGAATTTCGGTCATTGCCGATAAATTAAACTCGCGGTCAACCATGCGTTTTGCCTGATCTTCCTCGTAATTTTCTGCAGTCACAGCTTTGGCATTCACAGCGATCAAACGACCGCGTATCATGGGATACATAGACGGGTGATCAAATGGCGCAAGCCGTTTCGCGATCTCGTCTTTTTGATCAGGCTGTATATTGATCACAAAGTGGTTAGGTGCATCGGCAGGCGTTGATTTTTTCCATGCTGTGATCAAATCACCTCTGACCACCGTCAACAATAGCAATGCCATCAAACCCAGTGCCAAAGCCACGATCTGTATTACTGTGGCACCTGGTCGACGCTGTAATGCAGTGACCGCAAAACGCCACGATGTGGAGTGAAACACATTGCGCACGCGCTTCAATGAAATGACGCACAGCCACGAAACCAATGCAAAACCCAATAACCCTAATAAAAAACCACCAGCCGTCAGCAAACCTAATTTCACATCACCCGTTTGCCATAACAACAGCCCGACAAACATCGATAAACCCAATACATAAGTCACAACAGTTAAGGCTTGCGGTGCATCTTGTTCACGGCGGATAACACGATTATGTGGGACGTTTCTGAGTTGCAAAACCGGTGGTAAAGCAAACCCAACCAACAGCAATAGGCCTGTGGCAACACCATGCAAGGCTGGCAGCCAGCTTGCCGCAGGCAAATCTTTCGCCAGTAAACTACCCAGCCATTCCAGTAGCGCATAGTGGGCAGCATAACCAACGGTGACACCGACGATACTACCCAATAATCCCAGCAACAAAAATTCAAACAGGTACATCATTGTGACCTGATTTTGTGTCAAACCCAAACAACGTAACATCGCACAGGCATCCAGATGTCGCAACATAAAACGGCGTGCAGCCATGGCGATTGCCACCGCCGCCAGCATTGCCGACAACAAACTGACGAGGGATAAGAATTGCTCTGATCGATCGAGCGTCGCGCGCATTTCCGGGCGACCAGATTGTAGCGACTCTAGTCGCACTCCTTTAAGTTTTTGCTGCTCAATCTGTGATTCTAAATGCGTCTGAAATTGCGCAATTTCTTTGTTGGCACCCGCCATTAGAAAACGGTAAGTGACGCGCGAGCCATTTTGCACCAAATTGGTCGCAGGCAAATCGCTCACTGCAATCATGACGCGCGGTGCAAAATTCATAAAACCAGCACCACGATCAGGCTCATCGGCAATGGTTTGGGTGAATACAAAAGCCATATCACCAAGACGCAATTTATCGCCAGGCTTCAGATTCAGCGCAATCTGCAATGAAGGATCAATCCAGGCAGTACCAGGTGCGGGAATATCATCAGTGGCGACTTCCTTCTCAACATTGCCTACGCGTTGATTCACTTTCAATTTTCCGCGCAAAGGATAATGCTGACTGACCGCTTTGAGCGATACCAGCTTGGCCAAAGCATGATCGCCTTCACCAACAATACCCATGCTAGAAAACACCACGGTCTCGGCAACCTGCAAACCTCGCCTTTGTGCTTCGGTTTTCCATTCTGAATTGACGGGCTGATCAGCGCTGATCAATAAATCGGCTCCCAGCAATTGATGCGCATCACGATTGAGACCACTACGTAATCGATCAGCGAAAAAACCAACGGAAGAAAGAGATGCGACTGCAACAACTAAAGCTAGCAGTAAAAACCGTAATTCACCAGCACGCCAATCGCGCATCGTCATGCGCAAGGAGAGTCGAAACATCATTGCCTTTCGTCAGATCACCAACTACTATTGAGATTGCATCAACTTACATAATGGGAATTGAACTCCTGCGTGTTACTCACTGCAAGGAGTTAGCACGCAGCATTCCCAACAAAATTACTCATTCATCATTCAAAGCGGCAGCAAAATCGCTTAGCAAATCCTGCGTATCTTCTATCCCGACGGACACCCGAATTAATGAATCTGCAATGCCCATTTCAGCACGTTGTGCTGCGCCCATTTCAAAGAAAATCGTGTGCGCCACCGGTATCACCAGCGTACGTGTATCACCGAGATGGGTCGCATTAATAGCTAATTTGAGACGATTCAGATAATCAAAACAATCAATTTCCGGTTTTAATTCCAGACTCAGCAATGCACCATAAGCACGGAATAACTCCGTTGCCAAGTTATGCTGCGGATGCGAAGGCAAGCCAGGGTAATACACGGCAGCCACTCGCGGATCAGCTTCCAGCATTTGCGCCAACGCCAGGGCATTGGCGCATTCACGTTCCATACGCAAGGCCAGTGTCTCTGCGCCGACCGCGATCTGATGTGCAGCATCTGGCGATAAAGTCGCTCCAAAGTCACGTAAGCCTTTTGCGCGTATCTGTGCCATACCTTGTTGCGCAGGTGCTTGTTTGCGGAAGTTATCAGCAATATTCGGATAGGTGCTCCAGTCGAACAGGCCAGTATCAGTGATTGCACCGCCTAGCACATTACCGTGACCAGCAATCGATTTAGTCAGTGAGTTGATGACCAGCCCCGCATGAACCGACTTAGGCTGAAAAAGATAAGGCGATGCCATCGTGTTGTCGACCACAAACAGAATCCCACGTTCACGACATAATTCACCGATGCGTTTCAAATCAGCAATCTGGGTGCGCGGGTTGGCAATCGTCTCAACAAAAACCAGACGCGTGGCTGGTGTCAACACCGCCTCTACATTGGCGACATTGGTTGCATCAACCAGATTTAAACCTATCCCTTGAGATTTTGCAGTTTGCCAGAGGCTATTCGTATTCCCGAATAAAAATCGGGATGAAACTACATGATCGCCCTGACGCAGCAATGCCTGAAACACAGCACCGATGGCTGCCATACCAGTTGCAAAGGTAATGGTAGACGCACCACCTTCCATCTTGGTAATTTTGTCTTCCAGCGCGGCGACAGTAGGATTGCCCTGGCGACCATAGCGATAACCAGACTGCTTTCCCTGAAACACTTGCGCCAGATCACGCGCATCTTTGTAAGCAAATAGTACCGAGGTGTGCACAGGTTTATGGACGGAACCGTGCTCTATGTCTTTTTGGCGGTCGCTATGTAATATAGTGGTGGTAAAGCCGAAAGGAATTTTATCGTTCATCTTGATTTTGTCGAAATTGGTCGCTGAAATTGAATTTCAAAAAGCTGCATTACAAAGTATAAGTGTAACGCAGAAGCGACGATCTCTATACAATACCAACAGATGTATGCCTACTGCATTGAGATTAATGCAGTTTTAATAAGCTTAAATTTCAATTAGCATTGAACGCTGACATTGCCTTACGATAACCATATTGCCACTGCAAATTGATCATCTCGACAAAATCTTCGTGACGCTCAGGAATACGCAAAGCCAGACGATTGCGTAACCAGAATAGCTGCTTGCTAATTTGATGCTTGACCAACGCTTGCTCCATGTCTGCGGTATCGACCCAATAATCCGCCTGTTGCTGAAACACTTTATGCAAACGTTGATTGCCGTGTATGCCCATAACTAGGCGCAAAGCGGGCAAATCGATGAATTTATTATACAGACCTTTGCGCTCCATAATCACTTCGCGCCCTAGTTTGCGAGCTATTTCTATGGGGAACAGATCTAACACCCCCCCCATGTAGTAATGCTCGCCAATTTGATGGCAACGGAAATAATACATATCAGAAATCGATGCTCGGACCGCATCAACAACCGGTACCTGCGTTTCAAATTGCAATTGATTAGCGACAGCACTATGTTTCCATTCGTTACTGGAGAGCGGTGAAGACATGCCGTCCAATATGCTCGCTACGCGTTGATTAGAAAAAATAGTTTCGGCATACAACTTCCGTTTACCGCGCAACTGCCCTACTTCAGATTTAGAAAATAACAATCGCCCGGCGACGATCGCCAAATCTGGTGCGTCACTGTAATGCGTATTTTCTGGCAACGGCAAGTGCGCAGGAATATCGAACAAATAGTCCTGAAACAAATCCGGAATGCGTCTGACATCGTTGGCAAACAAAGCACGTTTGGCAACGCCACCTATGGCTTTGAACAGACTCTTTTCAGGATTCGCCTGCAGACCGCGCCAAAATGCATGCATTTGGGGCGAAGTCAGCCACCCTAAACGCTGTGCGTTGTCGGGCAAATGATGGATGATGGTACCGGCTATTGCCGCTCCGCAACTGGCTAAAATCACATCCGGTGTTTTACCTCGTTCCTGACAAGCAGCGTAGATGCCGAGGTAATAACCAAACCGAAAACCACCACCAGCCATCACCAGACAACGTTGATAGCCTCGCGTGTCATGTTCTTGGATGCGTTTGCCCTCTGCATGCGGGCTTTTTTCTATACGGTGCTCTGACAAACCAAATCCTTTAAATTCCACTACACTTTCGACAAATATTGGTTAAGAGTGTAAATGCTTCGACGTATAAAGTAATAAATTATTTCAATAAAAATGTCTCAATTAACTGCGCCAGCAACGCTGGTTGGTCGTGATGCAACATATGTCCCGCATCCATGATCATTTCTTTTTGCAAATCCGGAATATGCGCAAGGCGGCGATCAATTTCTTTTTGTGCTTCTTCTTTAGGTCCCATCCAATGCCAGACATTTGTATCGTCCGCTTGCATCCATAGCACTGGCGCTGTAATTTGCTCCCAACATGCCATCACTTCTTCAACGCGAAATAGTAAAGGGCTGGTTTGCTTATGTGCCGGATCACCGAGAATTTCCCAACGTCCTTCGGCATTTTCACGCGACCAGAACTCGGACAAAAAGGCAGCACGTTCATCGGTTAATCTTGGATTGGTCTTTTGCAGACGTGCAGCCACCTGGGATTGCGATGCGTAAGTGCGCAACTCTGGCTGTTGACGCAATTCATCGAGCCATTTCCGATAACGACCCGGGGCTTGTTTTGGATGAGTGGTTGGCATCCCAAAACCTTCCAGATTAATCAATTTACGAATGCGTTCCGGGCGAGTGCCAGCATAAAGACTAACCACATTCGCGCCCATGCTATGCCCAAGTAAATTTACCACACCTTCAGGAACATAATGATCAACTAAGGCATCCAGATCGCCAAGATAATCCGGAAACCAATACGTGTCCGTACCAGGCGCCTCGGTCAGACCAAAACCACGTAAATCGGGGGCAATCACGTGCCAATCGTGTTCGAGATGATCGACCACAAATTGAAAAGATGCAGACACATCCATCCAACCATGTAACATAAAAATCACGGGTGCATCCGGCTTACCCCAGTGACGAACATGGTATTGCAAACCGCGTATCTGAATGAATTCAGATCGCGAAGCGGAATTAATCAATGAATGAGTGGATGTCATGGCAATGTACAATTTTCTTCAAAAGCAATCAGGTATCAGCCACGTTTTGCGCAGGTATGGCAATATGCAGTAGCATAGAACAATGGTCAGGCATAAAATAAACATAATAGAACGACCGTTCGATAATTATAACGGAGACTGGATGAAACTGCAGGAATCAATTTTGAACCGTACGACAGAAGATCAGTATCAAGCCTTATTTCAGGATTTTCATTGGGAAGTGCCCGAACATTTAAATATTGCTGAGGTCTGCTGCCGCCGATGGGCAGAAGAAACGAAACGCACGGCAATCTTTTATGAAGACAGCATTGGCAATTGCAGCAAAATCAGTTACGCCGAGTTGTATAAAAAATCAAATCAACTCTCCAACTTATTACGCCAGCAAGGCGTCCAGCGTGGCGATGTGGTCGCTTGTATTTTGCCGCAAAGACCCGAAATGGCGATCACTGTCATGGCCTGCCTGCAACTGGGCGCGATTATCATGCCCTTGTCTTTTTTATTTGGATCAGAAGCACTGGAATACCGTCTAGGTCATAGCGAGGCAACGACATTAATTCTGGATCAGAGCGGAGTTGATGCTTACATGCAAATCGCTGATCGATGCACTTATTTAAAAACAGTGATTGGCGTTGATTGCCATCAGGTGCCAAAGAATTTTGCAGCACTGGAATGGGAAACCTATGTCGCCGATATGCCTAAGGAATTCAAAAGAGAGAAGACCCGCGCCACCGATCCTGCCATCCTGATTTATACCAGTGGCACCACCGGCGATCCTAAAGGCGCTTTGATCCCACACTCAGCAATCCTTGGCAACCTCACGGGTTTCGTGGCTTCTCAAAACTGGTTTCCGCAAGAGAAAGATGTGTTCTGGTCTCCTGCTGACTGGGCGTGGACAGGCGGCTTAATGGATGCGTTACTTCCGACCTTGTATTTCGGAAAACCCATCGTCGCCTATCAAGGCCGCTTTAGTGCAGAGACCGCGTTTTATTTGCTGCAAAAATACAAGGTCACAAATACCTTTCTGTTCCCAACTGCGTTAAAAATGATGATGAAAGCCTTCCCGGAACCACGTCAGCATTACAAACTCAAGCTCCGCGCAATTATGAGCGCAGGAGAGTCAGTGGGTGAAACTGTTTTCAAATGGTGTGAGACAGCGCTAAGAGTTACGCCAAATGAAATGTTCGGACAAACAGAGGTCAATTACATCGTGGGCAACTGCCATCAACGCTGGCCCGCGCGACCAGGCAGTATGGGCCGCCCTTACCCGGGGCACCGGGTCGCATTAATCAATGAATCCGGAATTGAAGTGCCAGTAGGAACGATAGGCGAAGTGGCCGTCAATCGCAACGATATTCACGGCCACCCTGACCCAGTTTTTTTTATGGGCTATTGGAAAAACGATGCCGCCACACGCAACAAGTACAGCGGTGATTGGTGCCGCACAGGCGATCTGGCAATTGCCGATACCGATGGTTATTTATGGTACCAGGGACGTGCCGACGACATGTTTAAGGCTGCAGGTTACAGGATAGGTCCCTCCGAAATAGAAAACTGCCTGATTCAACATCCGGCAGTAGCTAATGCCGCTGTGGTACCAAAACCAGACAAAGATCGTGGCAACCTCGTCAAAGCCTATATTGTCTTATGTAAGGGCATGAAAGGGAGCGATGCCTTAATCAAAGAACTACAAACCCATGTACGAGGCAAGCTGGCCCCCTACGAGTATCCGAAAGAAATCGAGTTTATCGATGCCCTGCCAATGACCACCACTGGCAAAATCCAACGACATGTGCTCAGACGCATAGAGTCAGATCACAACAAACATAAAATATAAGCCCCAGGAAAACTACGGACGAACGATCAGAGTGGCACTGATCGTTTGTGCCGACTGCTCAATGAGGTCATCAATCGCCTTTCCAAATGGCGTAAAGCGAAATGCCTCACCGTCAAAACTGTAATCTTTTCCCACTACCACATCACCAGTTGCATTGCCCGTAAATTTAAAACGTTCGACCATGGTTCCGGCTTGCGCATCATAGACATAAATCTCCAAATCCAGAGAACGGATTTTCTTTTCCCAAAGACCAAACATCAGAGGCTGAGTACGAATGCCAGCATTTCTGACATCTCCTGAGATGACATACCGCGCCTTGTACGTTTCCGCGACTTGCGCCAGCATTTTTGGAGTCGGTGGATCTAATTGCCAATTAAACGACAACAACTCTGGTGTGCTTCTGACTGAAAATTGTTGCCCTTGCTCCAAACGCCGCGCCAACTCTCTGGGAAAGCCAAGTGCAATATCGTCGATATCGATCAATTGAGCGGGATGAGCAACAGCAAAGCCAGTCAGCAGTATTCTTCGCCCGGGGTCTTGCGCAGGAGTCAATGCCTGAGCTGCACAAAACGCCGACGCGAGGCTCATGATCATCGCCAGGGATGGCACAAATAAACGCTGTGGACGCAAGGTCATATCCAACCTCAAAAGAAATCAAATTTTAGTAATTCACAATTAACAAATCTGGCAATCATCCCAGCGCTAACACCATACCTCTCGAGATATTATCGGCAGGTCTTGCCAATTCATTAGCTTACTCCCAGGACAAAAGAGTTGCTTTTGAGCTATGATGAGTGGTAAAAGAATCCTTATTGTTGCCACACCTTTTCTTTTCACTGCCTCCATGAACACAAACTCTGACGTTCAGCTTCATATCAGCCCTGCCCTTCCCGAATACGCAGAGGCATTACTTGCCTTTGAACTTGAAAATCGAGAACATTTTGAACAATGGATAGCCAGCCGCGGTGATCAATTTTATTCAAAAGAAGCCGTCCGCAAAAGTCTGGAACAGGCACAATGGGCGGCCCATGCACGCACGGAACTTCACTATCTGGTGTGGTTAGAGGCAGAAATTATTGGTCGGGTCACTTTGCGTGGCATAGAACGTGAACAGTATTTCAAAGCCTCACTTGGCTACCGCTTCAGCGCTCGCCACGGTGGCAAAGGTTATGCCAGCAATGCTGTGAATAAGATTGTCGAGCACGCATTGACCGAACTAAAACTTTGGCGCATCGAGGCTACGATCATTGTCAATAATCTCCCTTCAGTGGGTGTGATCCGCAAATGCGGCTTCACTCAATATGGCCACTCTCATGCATCAATTTTGCGCAATGGAAGTTGGATGGATGCACTGCATTTTGAGAAGCATGCAAAAAACTTTAACGATGGCAAATCCAGCTAAAACAGCAGCGATCAAACAGTTCAGATAGCGTTTTTTGCAATTCGTCGCACGGCGATGGTGGATCGGATACGAATCAGTCATACTCGCTTCAATTCTGAAACGAAAGCCCCACCAAAAAAAACTCAGAATACGCTGATTTAATATTCGACAAAATTTAAGGTAAATCGTATGCGCCCTATCCTGACTACTGTAGCAATGAGCCTGACCTTGTGCTTTTTAAGCACCAGTGTGTTCGCCGACGAACAGACCCGCAACGTCTCAAGCTTCAACACCATTAATACCCAGAGTGCCTGCAAAATTATCGTTGAAGTTGGAAAAGCGCAGTCAATCACACTTAAAGGGGACACCCAATTCATCGAGAAATTTAGCACTGTCGTGGCTGGGAATGAGTTAGTCATTTCTGACAAAAATAAACGTCTGAAAATAACCGATGCAGACCAAATCATCATCACCGTTCCAGAATTAAAAAATTCAATTTCCAAGGTGCGGGATCAACGAAACTCAACAATCTCAATAGCGACAATTTTGAACTAATATACGAAGGCGCTGGAAGCCTGACCGCAAATGGCAAAGTCAACCACCTTACTATTCGCTCTCAAGGGGTAGGCTCAATTGATACAAAAGACGTAAGCGCCAAAGAAGTCGAAGTACACGGTGAAGGCATCGGTTCAATTAGCGTGACTGCATTTGAAAAATTAAACGCAACGTTACAAGGTATCGGCAGTCTAACCTACTATGGACACCCGCACACCATCAAAAAATCCGTCGAAGGCATAGGCAGTATCAAAGCGGGTGACTAACGAGCGAAAGCCGCTCATACAGTGTGGGATGTCCATAAAAAATAAGTAGATATGGCTCTGAAGATACCGGCTTCAGAGCTTTTTTTTGATTTATTTCTGAGTTGCTTTGTTCACTTGTTGTCGATAGCGAAAACAATTCGTACGGCACATGCTTGATTTAAAAATATTTATTGACTTAGAGATAACATATAACGTCTAATAAAAAATATCTCCTCGTCGACATTTATACCCCATAGCGCAGTTCACAATCATGACAAACAGGGTCTTTTCAATCCATCCCCCAGCGGAAGCATTTAACGCAGCGGGAATGCCCCACATCGACTTTGCTGACGGTTATTCGGGTCAGGCTGAGCGGGTCTATGCAAGCGCCGAGCAAGCGGCACGCGTTGTGTTTGCCAATCCGCCACGCGCCGTCAATATGCTGATGACATTGCGCAACAAGCTCGTGCGTCCCTTTGGGATAAAGGCTGGTGTTGACTTTCGTGATCTCGGGCTGGGAAAGATAGACGTCTTTCCGATCATTTCTCGTACAGAAAATGAAATTGTTGTTGGTGGCGACGATAAGCACCTTGATTTTCGGATCTGGATCAGTATTCAAGCCGGTCCGAACGGCTCCAAAGTAAGCATGTCCACTCTGGTTAAAATCAACAATCTCTATGGCAGAATTTACCTGTTCACCATCATGCCGTTTCACAAGCTCTTGTCACGCGCATTGCTGCAACGAGCACTCAATAAGCCTGGCAACGATTCGCCAAACACGTGATAGCTTATCCATTAAATTTCCAATGCTTGCAACTCTGCCTCGCTGAAACCAGCTTTCTTACGCGCATCGAGATTAAATGGTCCGCGCAATTTTGGGGCTTGATATTGCGCTGCCAAACGTGAATACGTTGTTATCGTATCGACTCCCTGGGCATCGCACAGGCTTTGGTACCAATAATTGCCGATCGCCACGTGACCGATTTCATCGCGGTAAATGATCAAGAGGATATCGGCACCCGCCTTGTCTCCGGCTTGGGCTAATTTTGCAGACAAGCCAGGTGTCACGTCCAGACCACGTGCTTCCAAAGTGCGTGGGACTAATGCCAGACGAGCAAGTAAATCATCCGTGGTTTTTTCTGCCATTTCCCACAAACTATTGTGCGCAGGAAAAGCACCATAGTGATATCCCATCGTGCGCAAATGCGCTTCGAGTAATTGAAAATGATAGGCTTCTTCTTTGGCGACTTTCAACCAATCGCGATAGAATTTCTCTGGCATCCCGGCAAAGCGCCACAAAATATCGGCCGCCAGATTGATTGCATTCATCTCGATATGTGCCAGAGCGTGAACCAGTATCGCACGCCCTTCTACCGTTACCATTGAGCGACGACCGACTTTACCTGGCGCAATCAGTTCTGGTTTCTCTGGGCGGCCAGGTATGCCAACTGGAACGACGAATTGCTTCTCACAATCAACCTGCACATCATCAGGAATGGCAGACAATAGTGCGCATTTGGTATCTGTGTCGGTAGCAAGTAAAGCTTGCAAGGCTATAGCGCGTAATTCCATTAAAAATCCGTTTTCAAAATACTCATTTTTTGTTAAATCTGACGTAAGTCCAAAGGCAGCGTTAAAATAGCAACTGCATGCAATTCACGCGCTTGGCACACAGCGAAGCTGTAGCGCTTTTGCGTCACCCCTTTTCAGCATCTATTTTACGGAATTCATATGCCCATCTACCAATTAGGCGACATTGCACCAGATATCGATGCCTCAGCTTACATTACTGACACCGCCAAAATCATCGGTAAGGTCAAAATCGAAGCCAAAGCCAGCATTTGGTTTGATACCACCATACGTGGTGACAATGAATTAATTACGATCAGTGAAAATAGCAATGTGCAGGAAGGCTGCATTTTACACACTGATCCCGGATATCCCTTAATGGTCGGTAAAAATGTCACCATCGGCCATCAGGCCATGTTGCACGGCTGCACGATTGGCGAAGGCTCATTAATAGGCATACAAGCCGTAATTTTAAATGGTGCAAAAATCGGCAAAAATTGCCTGGTAGGCGCTGGTGCATTGGTAACAGAAGGGAAAGAGTTCCCGGACAATTCACTCATCATCGGCTCACCCGCCAAGGCAGTGCGCGAACTGACAGAGCAAGATATTCGTGGTATGCACCGGAATACCGACAACTACGCCATGCGTGGTCAATTGTATAAAACAGAACTCAAACGCATCGACTAATCCATCGATCTGCATGATTGAAGAAGTGATTGAGTATTCAAAAAGACATACCCGTTTTAGAAAAAAGTAGAAAATGACTGACACCTTACAAAAATTCATGTTCGAAAACGCTGGCGTCCGTGGCGAGCTGGTTGAACTGGAATCTTCATGGCAACAGATGTTGTCTCATAAAGTCTACCCAAAAGCCGTGCAAACCATTTTGGGTGAACTGATGGCAGCCTCGGCTTTACTGTCAGCCAATTTGAAATTTAATGGCACTATGATTATGCAAATTCATGGTGATGGTCCGGTCAAGTTAATGGTCGTTGAATGCGATGCCGATCTGCGCATCAGAGCAACGGCCAAATTAGCTGACGACGCCGTTATTGAAGATCACGAAACGCTGACCGAACTGGTTCATGCGCATGGACAAGGACGCTTCGTGATTACCCTCGATCCTAACGACAAAATGCCTGGGCAGCAGGCTTATCAAGGGATTGTTCCTTTAGATGGTGATACCGTTGCAACTGTCATCGAAAACTACATGTTGCGCTCTGAGCAGCTCGACACCAAACTGTGGCTCGCGGCGAATGAAAAAGTCACTCGTGGCATGCTGTTGCAAAAGCTGCCAGAAATCGGCGGTTCTGGCGCGCACGCTGAAGATGGTGAAGACATGTGGAGCCACGCTGTCATGCTCGGTGATACTTTGAAGCACGAAGAATTGCTAAGCACCGATACCGAGACATTAATGCGCCGCCTGTTCTGGGAACAAACCTTGCGCGTATTTGATCCTTTGCATCCGGTTTTCCACTGCGGCTGCACCCGTGAAAAAGTCGGCGACATGCTCAAAATGTTAGGTCAGGCAGAAGTGGAAACAGCTATTGCAGAAATCGGCAGACTAGATATTAATTGTGACTTCTGCGGAAAGCATTACGGCTTTGATCAGGTTGATTGCACGCAATTATTTGTCGCTAATACATTAGCTGAAGGCACCGTGGCGCCGACAGAAATTAAGCATTAAGTTCGACAGACCCAAAAAAACCAGATGGAGAATTAGCGTCCGCTTCCCCATCTGGTATCCATCATTCAAATGCCTCATTCTTTGGCCAGAGCCAGCGTCTGCTTGCGTTCTTCTGTATAAGCCCACCAGACCCGCGCTGGTTCTCCTTCCATAAATCGCGTTACCGACATGAAGACATCAATCACGCACGGATCATGTTGCTGTCCAGTGAGGCGACACAAGCTATCGAACAATTCATAAGGACAGCGCCCAACTAACTGAACTGGCGTATCAATGCCAAGCAAATGCAAATCCCCTGCACTCGCTTTACCAATATTTGGCAGATCAGTTAATTTTTTGAGGCGCTGACGGTCAACTTTATCAGGATGCATAATTTGTTCTCTTCAGATCATCAGCAGCGCACGGAAACCTCATCAGCGGCTTGCTAATAAAGTACTTGACCATGACACTGTGTCAGGCTTTATAGTCTCGCAAAATCAATGGAGACTTGCCATGTTATTAAAAATTGGTGAACTTGCAAAGCGTACCGGATTGACTGTACGCATTCTGCACCACTACGACAAAATCGGGCTACTACGCCCCTCAGAACGCTCTGAGTCTGATTACCGCCTGTACAACCGTGACGATATTACTCGCCTGCATAGAATACAGGCTTTACGCCGCCTGAATTTGTCCCTGGCTGAGATTGCCACACTGGTAGAGCAAGATCAAGTCGGACTGGAGAATGTTGTCTCTGAACAGGTGGCTATGCTTGAACAACAAATTGCCAGCAGCTTTGCTTTACGTGACCAGCTTCAGCATCTTCAGGAATTACTTCATGCCAACCAGGAACCACAACTTGATTACTGGTTAGGCTTACTGGAAATGATGAGTGTCGCCGATAAATATTTTACGCGGGAAGACCTGGATAAACTAAGGCGCCATAAAAATGGGAGTGTCTCTCCGGATTTGCGCATGCAAGCATTGATCAAAGAAGCCAAAAAATTATTGCAGGCTGGAATACGCCCGGATGATGCAAAGGCGAAAGATCTGGCGGTGCGGTGGGTTACGACGATGAATGAGACCATGCCATCAATTCCACGCTATCTCACTATTATTACCAAGATGCACAGAAATGAGCCTTCGCTACAAACACTGACTGGCGTCGACAACGAATTGATGGATTTCATTACACAAGCCAGCATTGAAGTGCGTTACAGCATTTACAGAAAATATCTGAGTGAGCACGAATTGCGTTGCTTCCGGAGTTCAATGCTAAAGCACTCTTTGGAGTGGGATTTAATTTTTTCAGAAGTGCGTGAACTCATACAAGCTGGCATACCCGCTACCTCTACGCAAACTCTCACCGTATTAAGAAAATGGCGCGGCCTATTTTTAGACGCGTGGGGTGGTGACATGGCAACCATTGCGAAAGTGAGAGAAATTCATGCCAAAGAAAGCGGTGTCTTGTTGAGTGGGAGCTTGACTCAAGAGCTAATGACTTACGCCAGAAAAGGCCTCATCCATTTAGAAGCTGAGATCAAACAACAATTAAAATAAAGGAATAATTATGCAGCCGCAACAATCCAAAGAAGCAAAGGCAACTGCAAAGACGGCCTTATTGAGTGATAAAAATTTCCGTTGGATGGTGAGCGGAGGTACGATTTCTATGCTGGGTGATCAATTTACCCTGGTCGCTCTTCCATGGTTAGTATTAAAAATGACTGGCGACACCTTGATCTTAGGAATCGTGCTGGCAATGTTAGGTGTGCCTCGTGCATTGTTTATTTTTATCGGTGGTGCCATCGTTGATCAATATTCGCCTAAACGCGTCATGATGATCACCAAGTACATCAATACCGTATTGCTCGCCACACTTGCAAGTTTAGTTTTCTCTGGCCATTTGAATTTATGGATGGTGTACGCTTTGGCGCTCAGCCTGGGCATCTCCACGGCATTTAGCATACCGGCTGGAACATCGATGCTCCCACGCGTGGTCGCTCTGTCGCAGCTTCAAATAGCCAATAGCATTACGCTGAGCATACGTCAGGTCAGTATGTTTTTAGGTCCCGTCATGGCGGGTATATTCATTGCAATATGTGGGCAATCAGAAAATGCCGGAATTAAAGACTCAACTGGGCTCAGTGCGGCGTTTTTGTTGGATTGCGCCAGTTACGCGATTTCAGCATGGACCCTAAATAAAGTAAAGACCAGAGACGATGCGCACAATAAATCTGACGCTGTGAGTATCTTAAAGAATGTCTTCACAGGTTTACAATTTTGCTGGCAACAAAAAGAGTTACGTACTTGCTTCATGTATTGGTCAGCCATCGCCTTTTTTATTATGGGACCGATGCAAATTGTGATGCCTCTGCTAGCGACCAAGCTTAACAACAGCGCTGGCACTTTTGGTTTATTAGCGGGTGCTCACGGTGCAGGAACACTCTTAGGAATGGCAATTTCTGGCATCAAACCCAATCTGCGTTTTGGCACGCTGGGTGGCACCATGTTATTGATTGATTTTATCATTGCACTTTTGTTTATGCCTTTAGGTTTGGTGCAATCTAGCTGGCAAGCGGTGCTGATTTTATTGACGATAGCTAGTCTTGGTGGTTATCTGCATGTCGCAGTGTTCACCTGGATACAAACGCAGGTGCCGCCTGCCCTACTGGGTCGTGCCATGAGTATGTTTATGTTTATCTTCATGGGTATAGGACCAATATCGGCTGCACTATCTGGTTGGATAATGCGTAGTCTGCAACTCACACAGTTATTCTTTGTCTGTGGAGCCATGTTGATGTTGATCGTTGTACTTGCGCTATTTGCGTCACCGATGCGATTAGTAAAGGACAATCGTTCTAGTGCCCATCAGGCTGGCTGAGTTTTTACGAGCATAAAAATAAGGCAAAAAAAAAGGCAATTACCTTGTAGGAATTGCCTTTTTTGTTTCATTCACAATGAAGCGGATGATTTAGAATGCAGCGATACCAGTTTGTGCACGACCAAGTATCAGCGCGTGGATGTCATGCGTACCTTCATAGGTGTTGACGACTTCCAGATTCACCAGATGACGGGCAATGCCGAACTCATCGGAGATGCCGTTACCACCGAGCATATCGCGCGCCATGCGGGCGATATCCAACGATTTACCGCAAGAATTACGTTTCATGATCGACGTAATTTCGACAGCGGCAGTACCTTCATCCTTCATACGACCTAAACGCAAACAGCCTTGCAGCGCTAACGTGATTTCAGTTTGCATGTCGGCAAGCTTTTTTTGGATCAATTGGTTAGCCGCTAAAGGACGACCAAATTGTTGACGATCCATGGTGTATTGACGCGCCGTATGCCAGCAGAACTCTGCCGCGCCCAATGCGCCCCAGGCAATTCCGTAACGTGCAGAATTAAGGCAAGTGAACGGGCCCTTCAAGCCTTCTACGTGCGGCATCAGGTTTTCTTCTGGCACAAACACTTCATCCATGACGATTTCGCCAGTGATCGAAGCGCGTAAGCCCACTTTGCCGTGGATTGCCGGTGCGGTTAAGCCTTTCCAGCCTTTTTCCAGAATAAAGCCGCGGATACGACCATCGTCAGTTTTTGCCCAAACCACAAAAACGTCAGCGATAGGACTATTGGTGATCCACATTTTAGCGCCGGACAATGAGTAACCACCTGGAACTGCTTTAGCGCGGGTCACCATGCTACCAGGATCGGAACCATGATTTGGCTCAGTCAAACCAAAGCAACCTATCCACTCACCGGTCGCCAGTTTAGGCAAGTATTTTTGTTTTTGCGCTTCGCTACCAAATTCATTGATCGGCACCATCACCAACGAGCTCTGTACGCTCATCATTGAGCGATAGCCAGAATCGATGCGCTCGACTTCACGAGCGACCAGACCGTAACATACATAATTGAGGCCAGCTCCGCCGTATTCGGTGGGGATCATAGAACCGAGTAAACCAAGTTCGCCCATTTCCCTGAAGATGGCAGGATCAGTTTTTTCGTGACGGAAAGCTTCCAGCACTCGTGGTGCGAGTCTTTCTTCACTGTAGGCGCGCGCAGCGTCTTGCACCATGCGCTCTTCGTCCGTCAACTGCGAGGACAATAACAAAGGGTCTTCCCAACTAAATACTGCCTTAGCCATCTAATTCTCCTGAATATTTTTTGTGTTAATTTTTAATACGGTATAGCTCAACAATCATGAAGCAAGCAACTCTGAATAAAGCTCAATTTCTCGCCTCTTGCGCTTGCTGCAATAAAGACAAGCCTAATTGCACCCTGCGTACCAGCCACGGACTAGGACGATAACGCGGGTCGCCAGTGCTGTCCAGCATATTCCGTAATACCAATAGTATACGCGAAGCGCCGAGTTTGTCGCCCCAGCTCAAAGGTCCGTCGGGGTAAGCCAGCCCTAATACCACTGCCAGATCAAGGTCAGCCGGACTGCAAACAGCCTGCTGGCTCATATCGCAGGCGACATTGACAATACTGGCGATGATACGCTGAGCAACGAAACCGACGCTATCCTGTATCAAATGGACAATACAATTGAATTCTGACAAATTCCTTTTCAATTGTTGTGCCAAATGCGCATCGGTCGCGGGATTTTGCATGACTGTCATTGATGCATCGCTTGCAAACATGGTATCAACCCCCACTGTCCGGTGCGCATCCAGTCCTTCTCGTACAACGCAGGTACTGACATCTTCGCCAAAGGGGGTGACGATGCACAAAGCGTCTTCAGAGGGCAAAGTGCTGGTGTCAAGCGGCATATTACGGTGTGCAAAAAATGCAGATAGCAAGGCATGCGCTTCGGTATCTTGCCGACTAATCCAGATCGGAATATGCCAACGCGCATCCACCGATTCAGGAATCGTCGGAGATAGATCAGGGGCCGTTGGGTAGGTATAAAAACCCTCACCGCTTTTACGTCCTAATAAACCTGCCTGCAAGCGTTGCGCCGCTATCTGGCTAGGCCGATAACGTGGCTCTTGATAATATTGCTGATAAATCGCTTCCATTACCGGGTGGGACACGTCCAGCCCGGTCAGGTCCATCAATTCAAACGGGCCCAATTTAAAACCTGCGCTACGCATAATTTGATCGATAACACTGACATCGGCGACATTTTCTTGAAGAATTTTAAGCGCTTCGGTCACATAGGCGCGTCCGGCGTGGTTGACGATAAAGCCTGGGGTATCCTTGGCCAATACTGGGGTGTGTCCGGTTTCCTGCACAAAAGACCGCAATTGCGAAATCACTGCCGTATTAGTGCGCAGACCGTGAATGACCTCGACCACTTTCATCAAAGGTACGGGATTAAAAAAGTGTAGCCCAGCCACGCGTTGTGGCAGCCGGGTCTTTGCCGCAATTGAGGTCACAGACAAGGACGAGGTATTGGTAGCAAGTATGCAATGTTCACTGACCACCTCATCCAATTGTGCAAATAAATCGCGCTTGGCATCCAGGTTCTCGATGATGGCTTCTATCACCAGATCACTGGATGCCAATCCCGACAAGGTATCGACCACCCGCAACTTAGATTTGGCTGCCGAACATAAGTGCGGACTGAGCTTACCCTTCTCCTGCATTTTATCCCACTGCAGGCAAATATCTGCTCTCGCTTTTTCTGCTGCAGCGGTGTTCACATCAAACAATAGCACCTGAAAACCCGCCTGGGCACTAATCTGTGCGATCCCTTTACCCATCGCACCAGCCCCCACCACCGCAATGACTCGCAACATAAATTACTCCGGAATAATCGCCGTGACTTCAATTTCTACTTTAGCGCGGTCTTCAATCAACGCAGCCACCTGCACTGCGGTCATGGTTGGATAATGCTTGCCAATGATATCGCGATAAGCAACGCCGATTTCTTTGTAGGCATCAACATATTCTTTTTTATCAGTCACATACCAGGTCATGCGCACGATATGTTCTGGTCTGGCATCGGCTTGCGCCAATACTTCCACGATATTAAGCAGTGCCTGACGCACTTGCCCGGCAAAATCATCGGTATGAAATTGTCCCTGCGCATCCCAGCCTATCATGCCGCTGACGCAGATTGTGCGCCCACTGGCAGCAATGCCATTCGAATAACCACGTGGTCTGGCCCAGCCTTCTGGTTGAAGAATTTGCATTAATGTTTGCGTCATTTTTCTTCTCCTGATATGGTCGCAGCAAATTCTTTGAGTAACTCTCTGCCAATAATCAATTGCTGGACTTCACTCGCACCTTCATAAATGCGCAAAGCACGAATCTCGCGATACAGGCGTTCCACAGGCACGTCGCATACTACGCCAAGACCGCCAAACATTTGCAAGGCAGCATCGATCACTTGTTGCGCACTTTCGGTCGCCGTCAGTTTAGCCATTGCCGCTTCTTTGGTGACTTTTCTACCTTGATCACGCTGCCAGGCAGCGCGGTAAATCAACAAGGCCGAGCTATCAATGGCAGTTGCCATGTGCGCGAACTTTGCTTGTGTCAATTGGAAATCAGCGAGAGTCTGATTAAACATCTTGCGGCTTGTCGCGCGATGTAAAGCCTCGTCCATTGCACGACGCGCAAATCCCAGCGCAGCGGCAGCAACTGAAGTGCGGAAAACATCTAAGGTCGCCATCGCCACTTTAAAGCCTTGCCCCGCTTCACCTATACGTTGGGAGGCCGGAATACGGCATTGCGTAAATTTCAGACGTGCCAGCGGATGTGGTGCAATCACGTCGATGCGTTCGGTAATTTCAAAGCCGGGCGAACCAGCATCGACAATAAAAGCCGAAATACCACGTGCGCCAGGTGCCTCACCTGTGCGGGCAAACACCACATACATATCCGCGATGCCACCGTTAGAGATCCAGGTTTTTTCGCCATTTAAAATGTAATCATTACCATCTGGTGTCGCGGCGCATTGCATTGCTGCTACGTCAGAGCCAGCTTCTGGTTCCGACAAAGCGAAGGCAGCGATTTTTTCACCACGCGCTACGGCACTTAAATAAGTTTGCTTTTGTTCTTCGGTACCGAACAAACTGATCGCACCAGAACCCAAGCCCTGCATCGCAAACGCAAAGTCTGCCAGACCAGAATGGCGCGCCAAGGTTTCGCGCAACAGGCACAACGCCCGGGTATCAATCACATCCGTTGCCGCACCGTATGTCTTACCACCAATCGCATGCGTCAGCCAACCACCCTCACCCAATTGCTTGACCAGGTCTATACATGCCTGATCCACGTCATGACTATGACCGTCTGAAATATGTTGCGCAGCCCAGGAATCAAGTTGCTGTTGCAAATCGCGATGATGCTGATCAAAAAAGGGCCAATCCAGATAACGACGGTCTGCGTCTGATAATACGTGCGTCATGCTTAATCTCCCTCAAATACAGGTTTTTGCTTTGCCACAAACGCATGATAAGCACGATGAAAATCATTGGTCATCATACAAATTGCCTGTGCTTGTGCTTCTGCCTCGATGGCTTCGTCGACGCCCATATTCCATTCTTGCTGCAACATTTTTTTTGTCATTGCATGCGCAAATGTTGGGCCTTCGGCGAGATTTTTTGCGTATTGGCGAGCATCAGACAACACATCGTCAGGCGAGCTCAGTCGATTAAAAAAGCCCCAACGTTCACCCTCTTCTCCAGACATTGAACGACCGGAATATAGCAAATCAGACGCCCGTCCCTGGCCTATCAAACGCGGCAAAATCGAACATGCGCCCATATCGCAGCCAGCCAGACCAACACGCGTAAATAAAAACGCGGTTTTGCTTCGCGCCGTACCAAAGCGAATATCCGAAGACAATGCCAGGATCGCACCCGCACCCGCGCAAACGCCGTCGATTGCCGCAATAATTGGTTGCGGACAAGCACGCATCGCCTTCACCAGATCACCTGTCATGCGGGTAAAGCTGAGCAAGCCTGGCATGTCTAATTGGGTCAGCGGACCGATAATTTCATGCACATCACCACCCGAGCAAAAGTTTTCTCCGGCACCAGAAATGACAATCGCTTTGACATCATCGGCATACGCCAGTGCACGAAACAGATCCCTCAGTTCAGCGTAGGATTCAAAGGTCAATGGATTTTTACGTTCTGGGCGATTTAGAATAATCGTGGCAACCGTATCTGCCACTTCAAAATAAAAATGCTGCGCTTCATAGGTCGCCAGATGCAGGCGGCCACCTGGTAATTGATGGGTTTGTCCCGGGAGGTATTTCATGGTTTATTCCTGTTCAGACTTATTTTCAAACTTGCTTATTGAGACATTCAAGTGATTTTTTACTTGCGATAATAATTCGGATAAATGGGCTTTCTGCTTGCCGGGCATGCCGGAAAATAATTCGGCAATCCAGCTTTCATGCACCGCTGCCATGCGTTGAAAAGCCTCACGTCCGCTCGCTGTAAGCTTGACACTGTAGGCACGCCGGTCTTTAGGATCAAGCACCCGCACCACCAGGTTTTCTTGCTCAAGCTGATCGGTAATGCCAGTAATATTTCCGCCAGTGACCATCATGCGCTTAGATAATTCACCCATACGCAATCCGTCCGGGTAACGTTCAAGTTGTGCCATCAGATCAAAACGCGGCAAAGTAATGCCAAACTCGTTGCGAAGACGCGAACGAATCTCTGCTTCTACCATCACCGTACAAGACAGCATGCGTAACCAAAGGCGTAAAGAATCATGGTGGTCACCAGTCAATCGCGTTTCCAGATCGGAACTGACTTCCAGCTCACCCTTATTCAATTCGGTATCCATTACATTACCTCGCCACCGGCAACGGCGATAGACTGACCTGTGATGGCACTTGCCTGAGTCTGGCACAGCCAGGCGACTGTATTAGCTACCTCAGATGGTTGCACTAATCGCTGCTGCGGATTGCCGGAAGCCAGCGCCGCACGTGCCTGCTCTTCCGTTCTGCCGGTTTTCGACATAATATTGCTGACCGCCTCTTTGACAATATCTGTTTCTGTATAACCAGGGCACACCGCATTGACTGTGACACCCTTGGTTGCTAACTCCAAAGCCAGTGCGCGGGTCAAGCCGATCACGCCATGTTTGGCCGCACAATAAGCACTGACATACGGATAACCAGTCAAACCTGCGGTGCTGGCAACGTTAATAATACGACCCCAACCCGCTTCCAACATCGGTGGCAGTACCTGTTTGGTGCAATGTACCGTACCCATCAAATTCACATTCAGCATCTGCTGCCAATGTGCAGTATCGGTTTTTAAAAATGGCGCAGAACTTGCCTGACCAGCGTTATTGACCAGTATATCGATAGGCCCCAGCTGCTGTGCTGCGAGTTCAAAGGTGGTTTCAACAGCTTTTGAATCAGAAACATCAAGTACGATGTAAGCGATCCCGGGTTCGCCATGTGCACTGCTAAGACTTTTCATTGCAGCCTTGAGGACTTCCTCATTGCGTCCGGCAATCGTTACCTTTAGCCCCTGCGCCAGCAAAGTATCAGCAATCGCATAGCCTATGCCTTTACCTCCACCAGTAATCAGCGCGTGCTTATTGTCCAGATTTTTTTCGGTCATGATCAAGCTCAGCCTTCAAGTAACTTTGCCGCGATTTGCTGCGGCGTCATACCGGCGCTCGCTGCTGCAATCTGGCGTTCACGTTCGAGATTACGTTCCAACTGGAATTTACCGGCCACGTATTGCTTCGGCCATGCGATGTCGGTAACGCCAAGTTTGGCGGCTTCATGTAAAGTCCATGCCGGATCAGCCAGATGCGGGCGTGCAATCGCACACAAATCTGCACGACCAGCAGCGATAATGCTATTAGCATGATCCGCTTCAAAAATAGCGCCAACGGCCATCGTAGGAATCTGCACTTCGTTACGGATACGGTCAGAAAACGGTGTCTGAAACATACGTCCGAACACAGGTTTCTCTGCTTTACTTACCTGTCCTGAAGAGCAATCAATCAAATCAGCGCCCGCTGCTTTGAACAAAAGGGCAATCTGTACCGCATCATCAGGTGTGATACCACCCTCCACCCAATCATGCGCGGAGATACGTACTGAGATCGGCTTTTCTTGCGGCCACACAGCGCGTATAGCCGCAAACACTTGCAAAGGAAAACGGCAACGGTTTTCTAACGACCCGCCATATTCATCGTCACGTTGATTCGTCAACGGAGAAATAAAGCTAGACAACAAATAACCATGCGCGCAGTGCAATTCCAGCCAATCAAATCCAGCCTGCTCTGCGGCTTTTGTTGCCTGTACAAAATCATGCAATACCTGGTCTAAATCAGCCAGCGTCGCCGCTCGTGCCAATTGCGAAACACCGGGCAGATAACGCTGCTCAGAAGCGGAAATCAAAGGCCAGTTATCGCTAGTCAGCGGCTGATCAATACCTTCCCAAGCAACGCGGGTCGAACCCTTGGCACCCGCATGACCTAATTGCACAGCGATCTTGGCATCGGTATTGGCGTGTACAAAATCGACAATCCGCTTCCATGCCACCGTATGTTCGGGTGCATATAGACCGGGACACGCGGGTGTAATACGTGCAACCGCAGAGACGCAAGTCATTTCGGCAAACACCAGACCCGCCCCACCCATCGCCCGACTGCCAAGGTGTACCAGATGGTAATCTCCCGCGACGCCATCCACAGCAGAATATTGCGCCATGGGTGAAACTACGATACGGTTTTTCAACACCACATCACGTAACTTGTAAGGTGTCAACATCGGTGGAATCGCTTGTGCATTGGCAGGCATAGCAATACCCGCTTTGGCATACGCTTGCTCAGCAATCCAGTGCTCAAAACTACGGACATAGCTGGCATCGCGCACACGCAGATTCTCATGGGACAAACGCTGGCTGCGGGTCAACATAGAATACGCAAATTGCGGTGCTTCAAGCGCAGTGTAGCGTGAAACGTTTTCAAACCATTCCATCGAATTACGTGCCGAACTTTGGATTTTCAGTACCTCGACAGATCGCAATTGCTGGTAGTGATCAAGCACTGCGTGCATACCTTGCACACCATAGTGCGCAAAGCTATTGCTTAACTCAATCGCATCCTCTAAAGCCAATTTAGTACCAGAGCCTATTGAAAAATGTGCCGTATGTGCGGCGTCACCCATCAAAATAACTGGCACTTGTTTTTGATTGACGGTGTTCCAATGTACCCAGTTTTTGCAAATAATGCGTGGAAATTTAATCCAGTTCGCAGAACCACGTAAATGTGCAGCATTCGCCATCAAGGCATTGCCATCCAGATATTTGGCAAACAGACGCTCGCAAAATGCGATCGCTTCTTCTTGCGACATTTTGTCTATGCCAGCTTTGAGCCAGACGTCTTCTGGCGTCTCGACAATAAAAGTTGCAGTATCACCGTCATACTGATACGCATGCGCCTGGAACCAACCGTGTTCGGTTTCTTCAAACGCAAAGGTAAAAGCGGAGAATAATTTTTTGGTGCCTAACCAGACAAAGCGGCATTTGCGTGTATCAATATCTGGCTGATAACTCGCCTCATAGCGCGTTCTGATGCGACTATTGAGACCATCCGAAGCGATCACGATATCGGCATCATATTGGACTGCCAACGCCTGATCATCGGATACATCAGTTTCAAATACCAGCTTAACGCCAAGCGCTTCGCAACGCGCCTGTAAAATATTCAGCAAGCGCTTTCTGCCTATCCCACAAAAGCCGTGTCCACCAGAAGTAACGACCTGCCCTTTAAAGTGGGTGTCAATATCATCCCAATGGTTAAACGCCTGCAAAATCGAACGTGCGGTATCTTCATCCGCCTTGACGAGATTACCTAAAGTTTGATCAGAAAAAACGACGCCCCAACCAAACGTATCGTATGGACGATTACGTTCTACGACTGTGATCTGATGCGCTGGATGTTGCTTCTTCATCAGTAAAGCAAAATACAATCCGGCTGGTCCACCGCCTATGCAAAGAATATTCATCTCGTTTCCCAAAATTGAGTTTCGATGATCTTGATTTGGATCATCGTCAAATCATGTCACTGCGCAACGCGTAGTTTAAAACGCTGTAATTTGCCAGTTTCAGTTCGCGGCAATGCCGTTTTAAATTCGATCGCTCGTGGATATTTGTAAGGCGCTATAGATTGCTTTACAAAATCTTGAATCTCTTTGGCTAACATATCGTCAACAACCACATCAGGTCGAACGACAATAAATGCTTTGACGATTTGACCTCGCTCTTCGTCAGCAATACCGACGACCGCACATTCAGCGACCGCTGGGTGCAATAAAATCGCTTCTTCCACCTCTGGGCCAGCGATGTTATAACCAGCTGAAATAATCATGTCGTCGGTACGGGCGCAATACCAAAAATAGCCATCTGCATCCATCTGATACGCATCGCCAGTGAGATTCCAACCATTCAATACATATTTCGTTTGGCGCTCATCCGCCAGATAACGGCACCCGGTGGGTCCCTTCACCGCCAGGCGCCCAACCACACCCGCTGATACTTGATTTCCATCCTCATCCAGTATGCATGCCTGATAACCAGGAATAGGTTGACCAGTTGCGCCCGGACGCACTTGTTCATCAGCAGCGGAAATAAAAATGTGCAACATTTCAGTCGCACCGATGCCATCAATCATGATCAATCCGGTCGCCTGACGCCACGCTTCGCGCGTCGATATTGGCAACGCCTCACCTGCAGAGACGGTTTTACGCAAGCTGGTCAGATCATGTTGCGACACTAGTCCTGTCATCTGACGATAAAAGGTCGGCGCAGTAAAACAAATCGTCGCTTTAAAATCGGCGATGGCTTTGAGTAATAATTCTGGCGTTAATTTTTCGAGCAAGACTGCGGTGGCACCTACCCGCAATGGAAACAGTAGTAAGCCACCAAGCCCAAAGGTAAACGCCAATGGTGGTGTCCCTATAAAAATATCGTTGACGGCAGATTTGAGTGTAGAACGTGGAAAGCAATCGCAAATCGCTAATACATCGCGATGAAAATGCATGGTCCCTTTGGGTTTACCTGTTGTACCAGAGGTAAAGCCGATCAGACACACGTCTTCGGCCGCGGTATCAATTGCTGTAAACTCGGCAGACTTCGATTGCATGCGGGTTTCAAGCGAATCATCACCACCGCAAAAGTACATCACGTGCTGTAAGCGCGGTTGCTCCTGGCGGGTCTTTTCTAAATCTTCATGTAAGGAATAAGAACAAAGTGCATGCGTGATTTCTGCTTTTTCAACGATCACACCCAACTCTTTGGCGCGTAGCAAGGGCATAGTCGGCACAGCGATACCACCCGCTTTAATCACCGCTAAAAAACAGGCCGCCATCATGGGGTGATTCGCACCGCGCAATAAGACGCGATTTCCTGCGACCATCCCTAAATCCTGTACCAGAACATGAGCAATGCGATTTACTTTTTCTTGCAATTGCGCGTACGTCCAGGCTTCTGTGTAGGTGCGTATAGCGACCTTCTCGGCAAAACCCTGTGCGCAGGCTTTATCTACAATCTCTGCGACACAATTAAACCGCTCGGGATATGCCAGCTCGGGCAAAGAAAAACTTAACTCTGGCCACTGTTCACGCGGCGGCAAGTTATCGTAGGCAAACGTATCCACATGAGCGGACACCGTTTGTGTATTTATAGCCATGTCACCTCCTATCACTTCATTTTTCAGCGAAGAATTCAGGATTTACGCAATCAAGTGAAATATACTTTAAACCTAAACTATTTAAAGGTAAAGGAATTTCAAAGATAAATCTAAAAAACGTTAAGGTTGCTCTTCACTTCAAAAAACAAAAGCAATACAACTCAAATAAAAGTCGTAATTTACAGTCATTTAATCTTGCGACAAGGTTCATATGCATTGCACACCGCAACTGCAAACCTACAATACAATAATTGCAATTTATTTAAATTTAATTTATTGTCATAACCAATTTCCTCTCACCTCCAATCGCCGATGCGCAAGAGAGATGATGGAAGTTTTACCTCTGATACATCACTTTAAAGACTGACGTAACAATAAGGGAGCAGGCATGGAAATTTCCTTGAATCAAAATTCAAATAGGATCTCACCGCTCAGAAACATCCTACGTTGGACATTGACGTTTATCAGTGGCGTCGCTGCGCTGGCACTCTCTATTATTGTTTTAGGAATTCTGATCAATTTCAACGACGAGCCACTGGATTCAAAGGCAAAAACCATGCTTGACGGCCAGACCAATGCCGTTGATCCCAAAAGCAATGGCTACTTTATATTGAGTGCAATGGATGCCGATGAAAGTCTGGACGTCTTAAAAACAGGGCAGGAAGTAACGGAAAAATATCTAGACCTCAGCAAGGCAGATCCGTTGCGAACTGACTACACAAAAAAAGTAACTTATAAAACAACGACTCTTTTTACACCACAGAACGATCGCTGCAGGGGGGTCACCCGCACATGTATTGAGGCAGATATTTTAAACAGAAGTAAAGTAGAAGCACTGATCTCACAGAGTTCACTTCTGTTAAAACGCTATGAAATGATTCAACAACTCCCAAACTTTGAGGAACCACCAATTTCTACCATCGCTGCACCCCACGCTTTATACCTTCCGTTGTTGCATGCTTCCGACCTGGTCATGACGAAAGCCGTTTTTAATATTGCCGATGGAAAAATTCAAGAAGGTATCGATGCGTTAAAGAAAAATGATCAATTCTTACGCCGCTTAATGCGACAGTCATCGACACTCGTTTCCAAATACATCATCAGCGCCATGCTTCGAAAACAAGTCCAGGCGATCAGTGAAGTCATTGAAGTCTATCCCGGGGTACTCAAAAGCAATGGTGACGAAATGAGTGACATGTTGCGCCCTTTGAGCGAAGCTGAACTTTCAATGGCTTCTTCATTTGAAAAAGAAACCCAATTTGTTTTAAAAAATCTGACAACCGAGTATGTGACAGGCGTTCCAGAAACCGTTTCAGAAAAGTTTTCTACATTACTTATTAAAGCGTTCTATCAACCAAATATCACTATAAATTTGATGGCAAATTATCTTGAAACGATAATACAGGCCGCACATCTTCCACCATCAGGTTTCAAGCAAGCTGAAAATGAAATAAAACTGCGCACAAAAGACACCAACAAACCCACTTTTTCAAATTACATTCATTTTCTTTACAACCCAGTAGGCAAAGTCTTTTACGAAGAACAGATCGCACATCCAGAAAGCTATTTTAGATACATGGAACAAATCGCCGATCTTGACGGCTATATCCGCCTGGTTGGTTTGCAAACTGAACTGCACCGCAAAGGCGTGAGCGATGATGCAATACAGAATTTTGTCGAAGCGGCAGGTAACCAATTCAGAAGCCCGTATGATGCAACACCAATGACGTGGGTAGCGCAAAAGAAGCAATTACAATTTGTTGGGCGCCAGAACCACAGCGACTATAAAAGAGACTTATCTGGAAGAAATATCTACGTAGCACAATTACATTGATACCAACAATGCGATCACAACTTAAAAGAAGACGATATTCGATAAACTATCGCCAGATAAGCGTCGTCAACACGAGGTGATTTTCCTACAACACCTGCCTTCATTTGACCTGATAAGGTTCGATAGTTACGTTTTTGGGGTAAATCAATAAATCGATATCATCACCATAAATTGGAGATGACAACCCTGTTTTCGCAACATATACTGAAGCTATCTATAATCCAATTTTTTTAAAATTGATTAATATATGACGTAAAACGTAGCACCAATTAAAAGTTTTGTTCTTGCCTGATAGCTTGCTTTGAATACTTTGAAGGGAGTTCTACGATGCATAACATGACAGTACGAAAACAGCTTACGCTTGCTTTTAGTGTGATGCTCGCCCTGATTCTTCTTATTTCCGTCTTCAGTTGGAACTTGCTTTCCAGCAACAAACATGAGGCGGATGTCATCGTCAATACCAACAACGTAAAAATAGCTCATGCTTATGCTTTGCGCGGACATCTGAATGCATCTGCCAGAGCAATTCGTAACTACCTCATCTACAGCGACCCAAATGTCAAAAAAAAGATGCTGGGACGCTTCAATGAAGCGAATAAGAATTACGATGTGAGTTCTGAAAAATTACAAGCAATGATAGTGACTGAGCGCGCAAAACAGATCATGTCGCAAATCAATACCAGTCGCGACGAAGTGCGCCAGCATTTTGCCATTGTGATTTCACTGATCGAAGCAAATAAAACCGAAGACGCTGCCCAGACACTACTCGATAAAGTGCAAGCCCCTCAAGACAAATGGTTTGAGGAAATACAGGGCATGATAGATCAACAGGAAAAACAAAATCAGGATGCCATTACCAGCATGAACCAAAAGTACGTGTTTGCAACCAATTCGCTGATCATCAGCGTCCTGGTTGCGCTGGTTGCAGGATTAACTCTGGCCGCGTTGATTACTCGTCGCATACTAGGTCAACTTGGGGGCGAGCCAGCCTATGCGGTAGAAATTACAGAAAAGATTGCCGCTGGCAATCTGAATGTTGTCGTTGATATGCGCGAAGGCGATACGAGTAGCCTGCTCTACGCCATGAATAAAATGCGCTTAAGCCTCGCTAAAATTGTGCAGGATGTGCGAACCAGTGCCGATACGATTACCCACGGCGCAAGCGAAATTGCAACAGGCAATATGGACTTATCGTCTCGCACTGAACAGCAAGCTGGGGCGTTAGAAGAAACTGCCTCATCAATGGAACAACTCAACAGTACCGTAAGACAGAATGCAGACAATGCACGCCAGGCCAACCAACTTGCCCAGTCAGCTTCTGCAGTAGCTGCCAGAGGCGGAAATGTCGTCGGTCAAGTCATAGAAACAATGGGCGCAATTGATACTTCTTCAAAAAAAATCGTCGACATCATTTCGGTGATCGACGGCATCGCATTTCAAACCAACATTTTGGCCTTGAATGCAGCGGTTGAAGCGGCACGCGCTGGAGAACAAGGACGTGGCTTTGCAGTCGTCGCTTCTGAAGTCAGAAATCTCGCACAACGTTCGGCAGCGGCGGCCAAAGAAGTGAAGGCACTCATTGATGAATCTGTCGCAAATGTCATTATCGGCAGTAAGCTTGTCAATGACGCAGGTACAACGATCGCTGAGGTGGTTCAAAGCGTAAAACATGTCACCGACGTCATGAGTGAGATATCAGCCTCAAACCAGGAGCAAACATCAGGGATTGATCAGATTTCTCACGCCATTATGCAAATGGATCAAGTAACACAACAAAATGCAGCTTTGGTGGAAGAAGCTGCTGCAGCGTCGGCATCGTTAGAAGATCAGGCGAAAAAGTTACTACATGCGATGAGCGTATTTCAGATAGAAAATAACGCAAATCATCAATTTAAAACTGTGAGCTCTGGCGTGCGCATGGCTGCTGCCAATGATAAAACGTCTGCAGCGAAACCTGTATTAGCGGCATTAGCCAACAAAACAAAACCAGCTGAACGCAAAATCGCCAATGTAAAAAGTGATGAATGGGATGAGTTTTAGCAATCGCTTCGCTTGCGATTAGCCGGACGAAAGCCACGTGACGAGAGGAAAATGTAAAAATCAATGCTTTGAGCCGATTTTTTTTGCGGTATTTCTTGGTGCTAACGGTGGTGATGTTTCTGCCGGAATAGACGCCGGCATGATTGCATTTGAATCCAGAATCTGAACAAAAACTTCGTCTTTTTTGATCATACCTAATTCAAAGCGGGCTCGCTCTTCAACGGAGTCGGTACCGGATTTCAGATCTGCGACCTCTGATTCGAGTTTAGCATTGCGCTCTTTGAGTTTATTGTTATTTGCTTTAGCTTGCTCAACTTGTCGTTGAAATTCCCAGACGCGCAGCCATCCGCCCTTCCCCAACCATAAAGGGTACTGAATCAGTGCCAGCAAAAGAATAAAACAAACAGCAATCAGTCGCACAAAAACTCGCGTTAAAATTGAAATGAAAAACGATAAAAAGGGGAACATTGTTCCCCTTTCTCATCTGAAAGCGATAAATTATTTCAGATTATAGAATGCATCACGACCTGGGTAGCTTGCAATTTCACCCAAATCTTCTTCAATACGCAATAATTGATTGTATTTTGCCATACGATCAGAACGGGACATAGATCCAGTTTTGATTTGTAAAGCATTCATACCCACAGCGATATCTGCGATCGTGCTGTCTTCTGTCTCACCAGAGCGATGAGAAATAACGGCGGTGTAGCCTGCACGTTTTGCCATTTCAATCGCTGCAAACGTTTCAGTCAATGTACCGATTTGGTTAATTTTGATCAGAATAGAATTAGCGATACCTTTTTGGATACCTTCTTTCAGGATCTTGGTGTTGGTCACAAACAGATCATCACCCATCAACTGTACTTTTTTGCCCAGTTTTTCTGTCAGAATTGCCCAACCTTCCCAGTCACCTTCAGCCATCGCATCTTCAATGGAGATGATAGGATATTTATCGACCCAAGTCGCCAACAGGTTAGTAAAATCTGCTGCAGACAAAGTCAATCCTTCGCCTTCGAGGTGGTATTTACCGTCTTTGTAGAATTCACTTGCGGCGCAATCCAGACCCAGAGCGATTTGCGTACCTGGCTCATAGCCAGCTGCTTCAATCGCTTGAATGATCATTTTGATCGCAGATTCGTGGTTATCAACGGAAGGTGCAAAACCACCTTCATCACCGACTGCTGTCGTCAAACCTTTTTCTTGCAAGATTTTTTTCAGTGCATGGAAAACCTCTGCACCATAGCGAACTGCTTCACGGAATGTTGGTGCGCCAACTGGGATAATCATAAATTCTTGAATATCCAGATTATTATCCGCGTGAGCACCACCATTGATGACGTTCATCATAGGTACTGGCAATTGCATCGCGCCCGAACCACCGAAGTAACGGTAAAGCGGCAAGCCAGCTTCTTCTGCTGCTGCTTTCGCCACTGCCATGGACACTGCCAACATCGCGTTTGCACCAAGGCGGCCTTTGTTCTCGGTACCATCGAGGTCGATCAGAGTACGATCGAGGAATGCTTGCTCATTTGCATCCAGACCCATAATAGCTTCAGCGATTTCGGTATTGATGTTTTCGCAGGCTTTCAATACACCTTTACCGAGGTAACGGGATTTATCGCCGTCACGTAATTCAATCGCTTCACGGGAGCCAGTAGAGGCACCAGAAGGAACAGCAGCGCGACCCATCACGCCAGACTCAAGCAACACATCACATTCAACAGTTGGGTTACCGCGTGAATCAATAATTTCACGGCCGATAATATCAACGATGGCACTCATTCAATTCTCCTAAACGATCAATATAGCGAACAAAGTAAAAAATCTGATGTAGCAGCTTATCTGATCAGCTTATCCATTTGCACAATAAGGCAAAAAGAAAACATGCCGTCACAGTCGCATCACTACGAAACTTAAGTGCAAAAAAACCTCATATCACTTCGGTAGCAGTATGAGGTTTACATTCAATTAAAAACTGGTTTCCAGGAAACTCGTTTTTTTCACCACACGATCAAGATCGACCAAGGTAGATAACAATTCCTTCATACGATTCAAAGGCACTGCATTTGGACCATCGCATAAAGCTTCAGCAGGATTCGGATGGGTCTCCATAAACAATCCAGAAACACCTACCGCCACCGCCGCACGTGCCAGTACTGGCACGAACTGGCGCTCACCACCAGAAGATGTGCCCTGCCCACCTGGCAATTGCACTGAATGCGTCGCGTCAAATACGACCGGACAATTGGTTTCGCGCATGATTGCTAATGAGCGCATATCAGATACCAGATTGTTATAGCCAAACGATACACCGCGTTCGCAAGCCATAAAGTTGTCTTCATTGAGACCAGCAGCTTTAGCAGCAGCACGTGCCTTCGCAATCACGTTGATCATATCGTGCGGAGCAAGGAATTGCCCCTTCTTGATATTCACTGGTTTACCAGAGCGACCACACGCCTCAATAAAATCTGTCTGGCGCGACAAAAACGCTGGCGTTTGCAACACATCGACCACGGCGGCGACTGGTGTGATTTCTTCAATGGAATGGATGTCGGTCAGCACAGGGACACCAATCTGCTTTTTGACATCTGCCAGAATCTCCAGGCCTTTTTCCATACCCAAACCACGGAAAGAATTACCTGAGGAACGATTGGCTTTATCAAAAGAAGACTTGTAAATAAATGGTATGCCCAGTTCTTGCGTGATCTCTTTCAGATAGCCCGCTGTATCGAGCGCCATTTGACGCGACTCGATTACACATGGACCAGCAATCAAAAAGAAAGGCTGATCAAGACCAACATCAAATCCACATAACTTCATGTTATTTATCCTTGTGCCTTTTTATGGGCAAGTGCTGCTTTAGCAAAAGCGATGAACAATGGGTGACCATCACGTGGTGTTGATTTAAATTCCGGATGATACTGAACACCGATATAGAACGGATGCACTTCGCGTGGCAATTCCATGATTTCGCACAAATCTTCGGTCGCTGTACGAGAAGAAACCACCAGGCCAGCCGCTTCAACGCGCGTCAGGTAATGGTTGTTCGCTTCGTAACGATGGCGGTGACGCTCAGTCACTACATTACCGTAAATTTCTGCTGCCAGTGTACCTGGTTTGATGGCGCAAGTTTGCGCACCCAGACGCATAGTGCCACCGAGATCAGAATTTTCATCACGTTGTTCAACTTTACCGTCGTGATTTTTCCATTCATTGATCAGCGCAACGACTGGTTGCTCTGTCTCCGGATCAAACTCGGTTGAGTTCGCCATGGTCAGGCCAGCCATGTGACGGGCGTATTCGATGAGTGCAACTTGCATACCGAGGCAAATACCGAGGTAAGGGATTTTGTTTTCACGGGCATAGCGAGCGGCAAGGATTTTACCTTCGACGCCACGCTTACCAAAGCCACCGGGAACCAGAATCGCATCGTATTTTTCCAATGCTTTAGTACCATGGGCTTCGATTTCTTCAGAGTCAACGTACTCAATATTGACGCGACTTTCTGTGTGAATGCCAGCGTGACGCAGAGCTTCAGTCAACGATTTATAGGACTCAGTCAAGTCAACATACTTACCAACCATACCAATGGTAACTTGTTCTTTCGGATTTTCGAGGGCATAAATCAATTTATCCCACATCGTCAGATCAGCTGGTTTTGGTGACAGCATTAATTTGTCGCAAACGATCTTATCCAAGCCCTGATCGTGCAACATTTGTGGAATTTTGTAGATCGTGTCTGCATCCCAGACCGAAATAACGCCTTCTTCTGGTACGTTCGCGAACAACGAAATTTTCGCACGCTCATCATCCGGAATCGGGCGATCAGCGCGGCACAACAGCGCATCAGGGAAAATACCGATTTCACGTAATTTTTGCACGCTATGTTGCGTTGGCTTGGTTTTCAATTCACCAGCAGCAGCAACATAAGGAACCAATGTCAGATGCACGAATGCAGCGGCATTACGACCAGCACGCAGACTTAATTGACGTGCAGCTTCCAGGAACGGCAGAGATTCGATATCGCCGACAGTACCGCCGATTTCAACCAGTGCAACGTCAGCACCCGCTGCGCCACGATGGATGAATTCTTGAATTTCATTGGTGATGTGAGGAATAACCTGAACAGTTTTACCCAGATATTCACCGCGACGTTCCTTGCGGATTACGGACTCATAAATCTGACCTGTTGTGAAATTATTCACTTTCTTCATCTTAGCAGTGATGAAGCGCTCATAGTGCCCCAGATCCAGATCGGTTTCGGCGCCGTCATCGGTCACGAAAACTTCACCATGTTGGAATGGGCTCATGGTACCGGGATCAACGTTGATATACGGATCCAGTTTGAGCATAGTAACTTTGAGACCGCGCGATTCTAAAATGGCGGCGAGAGAGGCGGCAGCGATGCCTTTGCCCAATGAGGAGACTACGCCCCCCGTAACGAATACGAACTTAGTCATTGCAGAAGGTGCCAGACGGCACAAGCGGGAAATTCGAATTATACATCACTCTGCAACAGAGTTCACACTTTCCCGCTCATGCATTTAAAAAAATCTGCAATTCACCTGTATTTACATTGCATATAAAAATTGCAAGCGAACAATATTTTGCGCGCCAACAGCGTTCGACATTTCTTTTATTTCATTCGCACGCCGAAAAATTGAGGCGGTAGCGCCATACTTCCCAGCCTGCCACACATAACCCAATTCAATCTCGCCACCAGCAGTTCTTGCATGCACCTTAGGTACGTCTTTACTAAAATAAGCGCCTTCTATCGTTGCGTTGTAAGCAACCGCTTTCACGTCGCCACGTAAAAATCCATAACTCGCCGACTGGTAAGGCAAGGTGTTCAAACGACCAAACCGTACCGCGACTTCTGCGCCCAGATCAGTAAAAATATTTCCGAAACGAGCGTGCACCTTCGGTGTGATATCAACGCCAGCAAATGGAAGCAAACGACCTGGCGACATTTCACCCGACAAAACGACGCCAAGTTCATTGTGATACTGAGTACTCCAACCTTGCGGCAAAGGCTGATTGATCAATCGATGCAATTGTGCCTGTGTGCGAGCACCACCAGCACATTGACCAAAACAACCGATATCCACACCCCAGCGCCAGCTTTTGCCAGTCACATCGACGTTATTATTAAAGACGCCGCCGTACAACCAACCCGCATAGGGGTGATCATTTGACGCCAATTGCGACGGCAATAACTTAACATCAGATGGCGTATATAAGTCTTGCGCGATACGCCACCCATACTCAACCGAATGCAAATCCGACTGCACAACATAAGTCTTCTGCAAATGATCACCAGCGGTATAAAACTTATCATCTCTGTTTAAAAGAAAACTATCATTTTCCAATTCCAGCATCCAGATCGCCTTGCCTTGATCCATCACGGTTTTTGCTTGCTGCCAGGAAGGAGCACTAAAGTTTGCAGATGCATTGTCGTTCGCAGCAGCAATGCCAGACACCGCAATGCAGGTTGACGCCACCAAGGAGGCCAAACTTTTTTGAGAAAATTTCATATTCGATTCGCGTAAGATCAGTTCAATTTTAATTTCGCCAGCATCTTCAAAACCGCCTCTGCTGTTTGTACTGGCGTTTCCATTGGTATTAAATGTCCCCCTGGTATCAGGACGTAATTTTCAGCCATCAATTTCTTGGTGTAAAAATCGCCTGCCTGGGCACACTCTATCGACTCCGTACCTCCGACAAACCCAATCGGTACTGCAGGCGGGCGCCGTATCAAGCGCCCCATACCATGCGGCAGGGTGAGATAAATTGCTGTTTCAACCTCGCGTGTAAAGCGCAGTGTCACCCCTTCAGTACATGGCACCGTCCCGGCATTGATATAGTCCCATAAAACTTCTGGTGGCCAGATTGCAAACGCCTCTTTAGAGGCAAAATGTTGATAGGCCGCCTCTTTGTCTTTCCAGACATATTTGCGTTTTTCAGAAAAACGCGCGGGCCCATATTTCTGTGCCCAACCAAGCATTTTCGAAAATCTCAGTAACATTGCGCGCCAACCAGCCACCAGCGGAGAATCAATCACCACCACACCACGCACCAAATCTGGTCGCGCCCTGGCCGCCATCAATGACAACAAGCCGCCAAGCGAATGCCCTAGCAAAATTACGGGTTGCTGATAATTAGCATCCAACGTGTCGATAAGTTCTTGCACCAGATGACGCCAGCCATCAGTCACAGGATAGGCAGGATTATGCCCGAACATCTCGGTAACGCGTACATCATAGTGGGGACGCAATTGATCCAAAAATACACGATATGACCCTGAAGGGAAACTATTGCCATGGGCAAAGTGAAGAATAGGTTTACCGGATTGCTCGCTCATAATGATTTACCGCATTATTGACCATACCAATAGCGCGCATGCTCCTGTCTGAATTGAGAAAACTGCAATGATGCGCTGAATTGTAATGTGATTGCACCCGATTCATCGGTTCTTAGACGATTTATTCCAAAATCAGCATAGCGTGAATACACCTCTGTCTTGGGGTGATGGTAACGATTCAGGTAACAAACCTGAAAAATTCCCAGTGTAGGACTTACCGCATGCAAAAATGCTGGCGTCGATGAGGTACCACTTCCATGGTGTGGTGCCAATAATACATCTGCCTTTAATTTATCGGGAATACTATTGATCAACTCATCTTCCTGAATCGCCTCAATATCACCAGGCAATAACATGGAATGATGATCGGTTGTGACTTTCAGAGTGCAGCTGCGGGCGTTGGGCTTCCATTTGATGCTCTCATAACTGACTGGCACGGGTTGTAAAATTTCGAAATGCACGCCATCCCAATCCCACTCCTGCCCTGCCTGACATCGCCTATGTTGCGTTGATTGCACCACAATTGGACTATCCAAAGCTAAAGAGCTACTTGTCAGACTCACAGGTAATTGCTTTAGAATGCTGAGCGCACCACCTGAATGATCGCTATCATTGTGCGAAATCATCAACATGTCGAGCGCATTAATCCCACGTGCTTTCAAGTACGGCAGAATGACACGACTCCCACTATCTGAATCAACAGAGTAAGAGGGACCGGTATCGTACAGCAAACGATGATGCGCAGTTTCCAGTAGCAACGCCATACCCTGCCCCACATCTAATGCTGTCACCAGCAAATTTTTATTTGCAATTGCCAGCGGCGGTTGAAATACCAGAGGCAAGCAACATACCGCACCGAGCCAACGCAAAGGCCACCCTCTGGGCAACAACATCCACAACATCCCCACCAACGCCAGCAAGAAAATCGAAAATGAAGGCAAGGCAGCACTCCACACAGCCATTGGTGATGCACTTAAATAATCTAAAAACCAAACTAAAAGCTGAATCAAACCATGCGCAAGTTTTAACACAAGACCTGAAAGCGGCATCGGTAAAACACTACCCAATAACGCCAGTGGCGTAACAAAAAAACTTACCAAAGGTATCGCCACCGCATTGGCAACCGGCCCCACCAAAGATATCTGCCCGAATAACAACATCGTCAACGGCACCAGCCCTATCGTCACCGCATATTGGGTACGACCAGCCAAACGCATATCGCGAACGATTTTCTGCCACCGACCGTCACTATCGGGGTGCAGCTGACCTCCTGCCGCAAAAATAATCACGGCAACCGCGCCAAACGACAACCAGAAACCTGGCGACAATACCGCCCATGGGTCAAGTAAAGTCACCAGAGACAAAGCCAGACAAAGCACCGAAGAAAAGCTCGTTATACGCCCGCTCCAGATCGCCACTGCGACCACGAGCAACATATACATCGTACGTTGCGCTGGCACACCAAAACCCGCCAATGCCACATAAAGCACCGCCATCATTGCCCCAGCTAACGCTGCAATTTTTTGCACAGGGATATACAAAGGCAAAGACAAGTTCAGAAAAAAAGAACGTCGCCACAAAAAAGCCAGCAACCCCGAAAACAAACCTGCCACCATCGTGATATGCAAACCTGAGATACTAATCAGGTGACCGATACCAACCCGATTAAACACTGTCCATTCAGACTGCGGGATTTCGCGTTGATCTCCGATCACCAATGCCACAATCACACTGGCATACGGATACCCTGGCAAAGCCACATGAATACGATCACGCAATATTGCGCGGCCGCGCTCAACAAGATTGCCGATACCCCACACAAATTCATCCAAACGCTGATTAACAGCGCCGCTACCTGCGTCATCACGAATCGTTCCGGTAGCACGTATGCCCTGCTCTAGTAGCCAAACCTCATAATCAAAGCCATCAGGATTGGCAGCCCCATGGGGTCGTTTTAGTCGCACCTTAAAGCGCCAGCGCTCGCCAGGTCGAACGCCGGGATTTTCAGGATCATCAGTGGCTTGTCGCTTTAAATACCACGATAAAGATAATTTTTCCGGAAAGTGAGCTTGATCGTCAGCCCTCAGTCTACTATCGAGAATCTGCTCAACAGCAAAATTAAATCGCTGCCCCTCTGCCATTTGCAAGGGAAGGCTATCTATCGTGCCAATGATCGTCAGATCCTGATTTTCATATGCTGACGGTAACGATGTGCGCAAATAGAAGTGCGCAAAACAACTTGCCCAAGCAAAACCTACAACCAGAGCGAATAGACCGCGATTGAAATTACGCCAGAAATACGGATTTTCCGTTTTATCAATAAAACGGCGAACAGCAAAAAAGATCAACGAAGCAAGTGCTATCAGATAGCCAAGCTGCGCTAACGAAAGCAAAGCAGCTTGTTGCTGCAAACAGGCGACACCCATAACAAAAAAAAGGCATGTCACCCGCATCGCTTTTTTACCTGCTCATGCGCGGCAAAACATTTTTTGCATTAGCACTGGTAGCCTCGGCAATGTGAAGCAAACTCATGCCACGCAATTCAGCCAGTACACTACCTATTTGCGGCAATTCCACCGGACTATTGACGCCGTGTGAATTCCAGCTCGGCGGAATATCTGGCGCATCGGTTTCTAATACGATAGCCTCCAGAGGCAAGTCAGTTGCCAGCCGACGGATTTGCAAAGCGCGTGTATAAGTCATCGCACCGCCAAAGCCTAATTTAAATCCGAGATCAATAAAGTGATTGGCCTGTTGAACACTACCGTTGAAAGCGTGCGCAATGCCACCGACAACTTGAATACGGCGCAGATGTTTTAAAATAATGTCTTGCGAGCGTCGCACATGGAGCAATACTGGCAATCCAAAATCACGCGCAATTTTTAATTGCTCAAGGTAGAAAAACTCTTGCTTCTCACGCAATGGACTTTGCGTCAATGCAGGAACAAAAAAGTCGAGACCAATTTCTCCAATGGCGACAAAGCGTCGATCGTCACTTGGCTGCGCCATCAACCCAGCGACGCGATCACGCAACAAAACCAAATCCTGCTCATCGGAAGTCGGCACATACATAGGGTGAATACCTAGAGCATAAAAACAATTACTCGCTTGCTGCGCCAACTGCGCCACATGCTCAAAATTATTTTTGTGCACAGCAGGTATCACAATACCATCAACACTAACTTGCCTCGCCGCCTCAGCAACCGCAAGCGAACCACCGTTAAATTCAGAGGCATCAAGGTGGCAATGCGTATCTATCCACATCGCAGCACCTTGAGACAAGTAATTTGATTCAAATTTTGATTAATATTTCGCATCCAACGATTATGCAGGATATGGCACAACAAGCCCAAACATGAATTTGTATTGGACGTATCAATTATGCCAAAGCTGACAATTAGCTCCAAATAGCTTACGCCGCAATTTTCTATGCATTCGGAACAATTTACTCTTCCTGATGATGTGTCATATCTGTATCAACATGAAAAACTGCCATATCCCTGATGTTTTTTTGTACCGCTACAGCGCCAAATAATCCCAGGATAAATGACATTGCATAGAAACCTTTTTCGCTATATTGCAAACTTGCATTCCATAAACCAATGACGAGCAACATGATTGCCGCGACCAGTGCAAACCAGGATACACCAAAATAAATGCCCGTCACATGAATGCCTTCGGATTTATCCCGCACAGATTTTTGCAAAGAAATGGCTGCATACAAGCCAAACAGAAGAACAGTAAAGTAATAACCACGTTCATTGAGCTGCATTGTGGAATTCCAAAGCCCGATGATAAACGCAGCAGACCCACACAACATAGCTACCCAAGATGCAGCGACAAAGGCACCGGTTGGAGCTTGAATTTTTGATGGCATACTATTTCCCTTATTTAATATGAGTAATTTTATTGAAAACCGACTAAGACTTAAATCTTGCATTCAGAAATACTGCAACTTTGTAGGGCAGGCGCAACCCGCCAAACACATCGCCCGATTTTAAAACTTTCTCTCTCTTTGTAACAGACGCAAAACAATCACTGCAGCAGCGAGGGCTGCCAGCAGATGTTTGATACTGTGTCCGCTCACGATGTGAGTCAGGTTCATTATCGCGCCGTCTGATACCTCAGCAATTTTAGCGAACACGTACAATACCATCGCCAAACCAAATGCGATACGATCGGGTTTCGGCGCACGCCAAATCATTTGCCACGCTGGTATTAAAATCAAACTCAATCCTTGCAGTAACAAATAAGGGCGCAAATCCGATGTCCATTTCCACCAGAACACAGAAAACACAGCGAAAGCCAAAGCCAGGCATAGCTCTATGCATGAACGCAGTTTAGTAAAACCAGGAATAGTCTCCGCGCGAACGGCGGATATAAGACTTGCGCATACCAAGGCAATGGGCAAACGATCCCAAAACAAACGCGCATCATCAGGAGCCAGGTGATAAAACCAGGAACCCGCCGCAGTCAACAACAAGCTCATAATGAACACGCAATACGCGGGAAAACTGCTGGCTCTTAACACCAGTTGACTGCTTCGCATCACATAATAAAATCCAAGCACAGCAACCAATACGAAACCGAAATTACTCAATACATCAGCAGCATGTGGCATTCCCATCCACTTTGATTGATCAGCAAAATCATGGTAATGCGCAAGTTGAGGGATGGGGCCACGCAAAACCATGCCAATCACGATCAACAAACTCAATAAGGCAGGCAAGTGGGCAAAACGTTTGTGCATTTCTCTCTCCGATATCAGAAATTGATAAGCACAGCTTGCCAAGAAGCATAGAAATATGAAACTATTTCCAAATAAGTAGCAACTCAACGACATACAAGTATTACGTTTTACTACCAGACTATGAGTGAAATTAGCCAAATCCTTAAAACCATCAAGCACCAGCTTAAACTCCAGAGCAAAACATACCGCGATGTCGCGGTGGCACTGGATTTGTCTGAAGCGAGCGTCAAACGTCTATTGCAAACGGAAAACGCCGCCTCCATCAGCATAAAACGACTGTCGCAAATCAGTCAGATGCTAGGACTAAGTCTGACGGAACTGATGCAAGAGGCGGATGCTCAGGGCCAACGCCTGCACACACTGGAGCTGGCACAGGAAAGAGAATTGGTCGCTGACACGACGTTATTGTTGGTTGCGGTGTGCGCCATTAATCATTGGACGAACACAGACATCACTAGCGTTTACCGCATTTCGGAAACTGAATGTCTGCGGCATTTGCTGAAGCTGGATAAATTAGGCTTATTGAGTTTATTGCCGGGTAATCGCATACGTCTCAATCTGGCACGTGATTTTGACTGGCTACCTGAGGGGCCAATACAGAATTATTTTCGTCACAAAGGAATGCCAGACTTTCTGGCTGCAAAATTCAATCAGGATGACCAGACACTGAATTTTATTCATGGCATGTTGACCGATGCAGCATCGAGTAAGCTCAATGCAGAGCTGCGCCTGCTCAAGAGCAAATTTGCGGAATTACACACAGAAAGTTTAGCCGCCCCCATCAGGAAGCGGCGTGGCACTGCATTACTATTAGCAATGCGCGAATGGGAACCTGAAGAATTTACCGCCTTGCGCCGTCGTTAAGTTTTATTGTAAAGCCTGTTGAGAAATCAGAATACCATCCTGATCAGCGTAAATCCAATCGCCTGGGTGAACGGCAACGCCAGCAATTGAAATACGCACCTCGTGCTCGCCCCCACCACGCTTAATGCTACGCACGGGCATCACGCCCAAGGCACGCACGCCTATTTGGCAGTCGTTGATTTCTGCCACATCACGAATACAGCCATGCACAATCACACCGGCCCACCCATTGTTTTGTGCCAACACGCCAAGGTTGCCACCTAATAATGCGCAACGCAAACTGCCACCACCATCCACAACCAGAACGCGCCCCTGACCCGGCGTTTCCAACACAGTGCGCACCATACCATTATCCTCAAATAACTTGAGCGTACTTGCGCGACCAGAAAATTGGTCAACAGCACCATACGCCTGAAAAACAGGAGGCAATACAGACAACGCACCACTCGCCAATTTGTCTTCATTGGCATCACAGAGATCACAGGTTGCAAAGCTCATTGTATTATCCTTTCTGTTGAATGATTTATTCTAGCTTGCCTGAGTACCAGTGCCAATGTGTGATTTTAGAACGCTTATTCAGCCTGGCATCAGCAAAAATAGTCGTTCCGATCTAAGATGGAGGCTAATTCTTTCTCAAATCCCGGCGAGCAGGTGCAACTCACCCTATGGCAACTCCTATACTGACCCATAATCTACCGGTGACTGCACCAAATTTACCCACGCTCGAAAGACCAGTACGTTTGATAGCCCGTAATCTGAAAATCTCGCAAGACCTGGCACCTCACAGCCACCCATGTGGCCAAATTACCTATACCCCGCAAGGCATGCTGCAAGTCATCGCTGATGGAACGGTGTGGTTTGTGCCACCCATGCGTGCAATCTGGATACCACCTGGCACCGTGCATGAAGTACGTTTGCTCACCGAATCGAATCTGCGCGCAATTCATATTCACGCCGACCATTCGCCATTGAGCAAACAGCATTGCCTGGTGCTGGAAGTATCGAATTTATTGCGGGAATTGATTTTCAGTCTGGAGCACCTCGAAGCGGATAGTCTGCGTGAAAAACATTTAGTGCAAGTCATCCTTGATGAATTAACCTCCGCCAAACCGTTGCCTATCCATTTGCCAATGCCGAAAGATAAACGCTTGAAAAATTTATGTGAGATATTACTCGCCCATCCCGCCAGCAATGACACGCTGGAAATGTTAGCAAGCAAAGCTGGCGCCTCAGCACGTACACTGACCCGATTATTTGAGCAGGAACTCCATATGAGTTTCGGCGACTGGCGTCAGCAAATGCGCCTCGCGCGCGCCTACCCCTTAATTGCGAATGGCACGCCCTTATCGCAGGTGGCTTCGGAGCTTGGTTATGCCAGTCAGTCGGCGTTTTCTGCGATGTTTAAAAAGACCTTTGGGGTTTCACCGACGACATTTTTCCGGCAGGTAGAGTAGCTACTGTGTTGCACAGAAGACTGAGTGAGCCGCAATACTTTACTAAACTGTCGTTCCTGCATGTTTCCAGCAGGAATCGAATGCCTTTCAATCGTACAATTTTCCAAACATACCCCGAAAGACACCAGATTCCCGCCTTCGCTGGAAAGCTAAGCTTGGCGGGTTACACCCGCCTTACTCACAGTTCAACGCACCATCAGGCTTTGCTAAATACAAGCTCACCTTCATGCGCATTGATTGCAATCACGTCTTTAGGCCCGAACTTGCCTTGCAAGATTTGTTTTGATAAAGGATTTTCTATCTCTTGCTGGATTGCGCGTTTCAAAGGACGTGCGCCGTAGACCGGGTCGAAACCTGCTTCAGCAATTTTCAACAACGCTGCATCACTGACCTGCAAGCCCATGTCCATTTGCTGCAAACGACTTTCCAGCGTTTTAAGCTGAATCTTAGCAATGGCACCGATGTTTTTCGCATCAAGCGCATGGAACACCACGATCTCATCGATACGGTTGATAAATTCTGGTCTGAAGTGTGATTTAACTTCGCCCATCACTGCCATTTTAATCACTGCCGGATCACTGCCCTCCATTGCCTGAATCTGATGTGAACCAAGATTAGATGTCATGACAATAACTGTATTTTTAAAATCAACCGTGCGCCCCTGACCATCGGTCATGCGTCCATCGTCCAGCACTTGCAACAAGACATTGAATACATCGTGATGTGCTTTTTCAACTTCATCGAGCAAAATTACGCTGTATGGCTTACGGCGTACGGCTTCGGTCAGATAGCCACCTTCTTCATAACCAACATAACCTGGTGGCGCGCCGATCAGACGCGCAACACTGTGTTTTTCCATGAACTCACTCATATCGATACGAATCAACGATTCTTCAGTATCAAACATGAATCCAGCCAGAGCTTTACACAACTCGGTCTTACCAACGCCTGTAGGACCTAGGAACAAGAACGAACCATAAGGCCGCCCCGGATCGCCCAGACCCGCACGGGAACGGCGAATAGCGTCCGAGACTGCAACAATCGCCTCTTCCTGACCCACCACACGCTCGTGCAAAGCATCTTCCATATGCAACAGCTTTTCGCGCTCGCCTTGCATCATGCGTGACACAGGTATGCCGGTGGCGCGAGAGACGATTTCGGCAATTTCTTCAGCGCCAACTTGCGTGCGCAATAAACGCAACTTACCGCCACCTGTCTCATTTTTTTCGGCCTGCGTATCGGCTTGTTTGAGTTGCGCTTCCAATTCTGGCAAACGGCCATACTGCAGCTGCGACATGGTTTGCCAGTCACCTTTGCGCTTTGCATCTTCCATTTGCAGGCGGATTTTTTCTATCTCTTCCTTAATATGCGTACTACCTTGAACGATGGCTTTTTCTGATTTCCAGATTTCTTCCAAGTCAGCATATTCACGCGATAATTTTTCAATTTCTTCTTCGATCAAACCCAGACGTTTGTGCGAAGCCTCGTCTTTTTCACGCTTTACCGCTTCACGTTCGATCTTCAGCTGTATCAGACGGCGATCAAGCTTATCCATGACTTCAGGTTTGGAATCAATCTCGATCTTGATTTTGGCAGCAGCTTCATCAATCAAATCAATCGCTTTATCAGGCAAAAAGCGGTCAGTAATATAACGGTGCGATAGCTCTGCCGCTGCAACGATAGCCGGATCAGTAATATCGACGCCATGATGGACTTCGTACTTCTCTTGCAAGCCGCGCAGGATAGCAATTGTCGCCTCCACGCTAGGCTCATCAACGATGATTTTCTGGAAGCGACGTTCTAATGCAGCATCTTTTTCTATGTACTTACGGTATTCATCGAGTGTCGTTGCGCCCACACAGTGCAGTTCGCCACGTGCCAAAGCAGGTTTGAGCATATTACCGGCATCCATGGCACCTTCAGCTTTACCCGCACCGACCATCGTGTGCAGCTCGTCGATAAAGACGATGGTCTGACCTTCATCCATGGCGATTTCTTTGAGTACGGCCTTGAGGCGCTCTTCAAATTCACCGCGGTATTTGGCACCCGCCAATAATGCCGCCATGTCGAGCGATAATACGCGCTTGGATTTCAGGCTATCTGGCACCTCGCCATTGACGATACGCTGCGCCAAGCCCTCGACAATGGCTGTTTTACCAACGCCAGGCTCACCAATTAATACCGGATTATTTTTGCTACGACGTTGCAAAACCTGAATTGCACGGCGAATTTCATCATCGCGACCAATGACTGGGTCAAGCTTACCTAAGCGCGCGCGTTCGGTCAGATCCAGAGTGTATTTTTTGAGTGCTTCGCGCTGACCTTCAGCATCTTGCGAATTGACATTGCCACCGCCACGTACTGCGGCAATGGCAGTCTCTAAGGATTTGCGCGACAGGCCGTTTTCGCGGGATAACTTCCCGGCTTCGGATTTATCTTCTGTTAAAGCAAGTAAAACCATTTCACTAGCCAAAAACTCATCACCACGTTTTTGCGATTCTTTATCAGCGAGATTAAGCAATCCGGTTAGCTCGCGCCCAATTTGTACCTGACCATCAGTACCAGACACCTTAGGCAAGCGGTCCAGACCACCTTTTAAGGCATTCAACAGTGCGTTCACATTCACGCCTGCCCGCTGCAGCAATGAGCGGCTACCGCCATCATCCTGATTGATCAGAGCAAGCAGCAGGTGTACCGGCTCTATGTATTGATTGTCGTTGCCCACCGCCAGACTTTGGGCATCGGCTAACGCTTCTTGCAATTTGGTAGTCAGTTTATCGAGACGCATTTTTTGCTCCTGAATGATTAGTTACCAACACAATTTGGGGCTGTGGGGCTGTTTTCAAGCAGTGTGGAGCAGACGAGACAAAACGATTTGTGATAGCGCAAGTTTGCCCGAAGTTTGTATGTCTTTGGGCAACACATGTTGTAAGCAGGAAATTAATTATGAAAAACTTGCGTTCTTCTTAAACTCCTCGGTTGCGCGAACCAAGGCATTCGCAATCCCCGGTTCCATTGCCGCATGACCAGCATCGCCAATCAAATGAAATGCCGCCGTCGGCCAGGCCTGATGCAGACGATAAGCGGAGACCGGTGGGCAAATTACGTCATAACGCCCTTGCACGATCACTGCTGGCAAATGCGCAATTTTTGCGACATTGTTAATCAAGGCGTCGTCTTCCATAAACGCAGCATTGAGCATGTAGTGCGCTTCCAGGCGACCGATACCCAGACTGACTTCATCCGATTCAAAATTGGCAATCGCTGCCGCTTGCGGCTTCAGGAATAAACATGAACCTTCGTAGCGACTCCAGTTACGTGCTGCTTCCATATAAATCGCAGGATCATCACAAAATAAGCGCTTGACGTACGCTTGCAGGAGGTCACCGCGCTCTTGCTCTGGCACCCCTTCTGCAAAACGTTGATGAACCTCTGGATAGAAATATTTCATGCCATTCACAAACCACTCGACCTCAGTTTTGGTGCATAAGAAAATTCCACGCAGAATAAAACCCAGGCACACCTCTGGATGCGCTTCGCCATATGCCAGCGCCAACGTAGAACCCCAGGAACCGCCAAATACCAGCCATTGTTCAACCCCCAGCATCGCACGGATTTTTTCGATATCTGCGATCAATAATTGTGTCGTGTTTTGGCGATATTCACCAAGTGGTGTTGATTTACCCGCACCGCGTTGGTCAAACATCACAATACGATAGTGTGCAGGATCAAAAAAACGTCGATGCCCTGGCGTTGTTCCAGCACCCGGGCCACCATGTAAAAATAAGACGGGCTGGCCTTTAGGGTTGCCACTTTCTTCCCAGTACAGGGTATGCAGATCATCAACAGGCAGCATGCCCGTGCGAAACGGTTCAATTTCCGGAAATAATGGGTAGCTTAAGGTATCAGACATCGTGACTCCTGATCTTGAAAGTAATCCCTCATTATACGCAGAGCCGGAACGACATCGCACACATCTGCTCAATTCAACCTCTAAAAACGCTGCTCCCATAACAAATGCCAGACCGCATTTCTGGCTTTGACGATCTGTTGCCCAGCACGGATTTGCGTGTCTTCATAATCATCACGTTGCCGGCTATCCTGATGCAAAAGATTGCTAACTGACAGCCTGATCTGTGTTTGCGGATTGACTTTCCAGACGGAATACATATCCAACTTACGCTGCGGATTTTGGCTTGCATAGGAATATGCCGACGCTCTTTCTGCTCCGTGTGATTGGAACGAATAATTGCCGCCTAAAGTCCATCCGGCTTGTAGCTGATAATCCATGCCTACGTTTGCGCTGAACTTCACCTGGTCTGGCATCACATTATCCGGACCGGGAACATTCATCACACGCGACCAGTTACGATTAAGGTTCGCATGCAGATTAATTTTGGGCAAACTCGCGTCAATCGCCGTCAGTGCAAATTTGGTTTCCAGCTCAATCCCCAATACAACTGCATTACCGTTATTGACCGGCATGACTAACCATCCGTTGGCTTGCTGCGATAAGGAATCGATCGTAACATCCGAGATCTTGCGCATATAGGAACTGGCGCTCAACATACTGCCTTCCGCATTAAACTGCTCGTAAGCGACATCTAGCCCCCACGATTTTTCGGCACGTAAAACCGGGTTACCTTGCTGATCAGGGTTCAGCGGCCCATTGTCATTGTCGATGCGAATAATGCGTGGAATCAAATTCACCAAAGTTGGTGCTTTGAGTGTGCGATTGAGTGCGAAACGCCATTGCCTTTGCGCATCAAGCTTCCAGACAGTTTGCACAATCGGGCTCAACAAGCTATCGGTATGTGCCAGTGCAAAGCCGCCTGCGACATCACTTTGCACGCTGACATGTTCCCAACGCAGACCAAGATAACTCAGCCAGCTCTCAGATAGATGCCATTCGTCCTGTGCAAACAGTGCCAACTTTGTCATCGACGCATCGTATTGCTGATTGGTGTAAAGAACCTGATTTCCGCCAGCGTCCTGATCGTGTTCTGTGCGTTGCTCTTGCCTTTTTCCGTAGCTAGTTTCCCACCCCATGGACAACGCATGATCTTTTATGGCTGGCACCAGATATTTGCCATTCAATTTAAATACATTCTCATTTGCATCTGCACTGACATCTCGATGCTGCAACAATTGACCACCAACGTCACTTCCCCAGAATTGAAAAAATGAGGCACGCCTAAAATAATTCCATCCGGTTGTCAGACTTAATTTAGCGTCATTCTCAAGGCTACGCTCCCAACTAAACGTATTACGAGCGGTACTTAAGTGCCCATTCCAGACACTGGTATTGTGCGGAAAATCGGTCGTTGGACCAGCAAGTGTTGTTTCACTTTCCTGCTTGGTTTGATGTAAATAAACCTGATTAACAAATCCCTGCCAACTCAGGGTCTGATCCGGATTTATTTGCCAATTGAGATGTGGCGTAATACTGAGACTGTCGCGTTGTACTTGTGCAGCTTGTTGCAATTGTCGCGCCGAAAGCAAAGTTTCAGCCTGCCTTGAATCTGGTGCTGCTTTTTGCAACAAATATTCATCGATTCTATCGTTATTATCGGTACGACTACGATCAAGCACAGCGCTGAGGTTATATGCCAAATCACCGGACTTGCCCGAGCTACTAAAAGTCAGTCCCGGGTCAACATAGCCCAGTTGCTGATTAAGTCGCCATTTCACTTCAGTCTGATCCTGAGTGGTCTTTTTCTTCAAGATGACATTGATGCTACCCGCTATCCCTTGCGCACTGCTATCTGCACCTGCGACCCGCATGATTTCGATGCGTTCGATGTTCTCGGGAGCAATCGTATCAATCGCAAAACCATCTGGCATGATTTCGCCATTCAGTAAAATTTGTGTATATCCAACGCCAAGCCCACGCAGAGAAATAACTGTACCTTTATTTTTACTTTCGCTAATTGTCACGCCAGGCAAACGTTTCAAGACCTCGCTTAAGACTGTGTCACCATAGCGGGCCAATTCCTCTTTTCCAAATACACTGACTATGGTTGGTTCACCTTGCCGTACCTTGTTAGTGGCATTCACCCCGTTTAATTCCACACGTTGGATTTGATCTGCTTCTGCAACGGCGACTACTGGAAAGGCCAGGATGCACGACGCTGCAAAAACCTGTTGCAAAGCATAAAGACTAAGATTTTTTTTCATAAAAAAGGCAACACGACTCCATTACGCAATTCGCGTTGCAAATAACCTTGCTCCGCGGCGTAATTCGATAAATGGTCAAAGGATTGGCAGCAGTTTCCGGTCAAATATGAAACTTCTGCCTGAAAGAATCACTTAAACATGAGTGCAATCAAGACGATACGGACTCTTGTTCGATTGCCTCTCTGATACGCACAATATCGTCAGTTCTTTGTGCTAATTCGCTCGCACCAAGCAACACTAAAGTGATGGCTTTTCCGGCAATATTCAGATGCATCAGGATGCAGCGCCCCGCATCACGTGTGAAACCAGTTTTTGAAATTTGAATATCCCAGTCTTTTTGACCAACCAAAATATTTGTATTTTGGTGACTCGTCTCTTGCGACTTCGCACCATGCGACGCCATCAACTTCGCTTTAGAAGTTGCAGCAGCACTTGCAACATGAAGCAATTCAGGATAAGTCATTGCCACCTGGGTAAGACGTGCCAGATCGGTGGCACTGGCAACGTTATTCTTGCTATAGCCAGTGGGTTCTTCCATATGCATATGAGATAACCCTAGCTTTTCAATTTTTGTTTGTGCTGCCGCAAGAAATGCAGCTTCACCACCAGGATAAGTGCGCGCCAGCACTTGTGCAGCCCGGTTATCCGAAGGGATTAATGTCATTTCCAACATTTGTTGGCGCGTCAGCCGGTTACCTGGTTTCAGATGCGAAGAAGCGCCTTTGAGTGCCACAACATCCTCATTAGTCACGGTAAGGATTTCTTGCATGTTCTGATGCGCATCCAACACGACCATGGCGGTCAGCAATTTACTTAGAGATGCCATTGGGACGGTGCTATCTGCCTCCTTTTGCAACAAAATCTGACCACTGGCATCATCAATAACGATCGCATGCGCGGAATTAAGTTTGACCAATAATTTGACAGGCGCGGCTGTCGGGTCGCTTTTTTGCGCTTGTATTGTCCCTTGCAATGCCTGAGTATGCTCTTCATTTGCATGATATTCATATTTAGCTACAGCGCTCACGGCAGCACAGCTCAGGATCACACCCAATACCGGCGATGCCATCGTCCAGCGCCACGCCTGCTGATCAGGTCTCATCAAACGTTTGATGCGTGCTAACAGATGTCCGCCGTTGGCTGCCAGCGCCATCCTTGGTGCCGATTGCCATCCATCGAGCTTTTGCAATGCCAATGCCAATGCTCTTGGCTTACCTAAGACCGCTGCCGCCACATCATCAGCGATCTGTTCACGTTCAATATCCATACGGCGTGAAATCCACCACACTGCCGGATGGTAAAACAAGAACGCCAGAGCGAGGTGCTGTGCCATATTGACGAGGTAATCCCAGCGTTTGATATGCGCTAACTCATGCGCCAACAAGGCTTCAATCAAATCCGGCGACATACCTGAAAACAAGGATGCGGGCATAACAATTACTGGCTGCCAACATCCACTGGTCACAGGTGTTTGTAAGCGAGTATCTATTTTGAACGCGACCTGACGCTGTAAACCAAATGCCTGCGCCATCAATCGGGTACGCCCCTGCCAATGCACCTGCAATTGTTGCTGCTCCTGAGGTAACAGGTTTCGCCCTAACTGCCTGACCCACAATAAACCAACCACCAAGCGAGCAACCATCAAGCTAACGCCCAACAACCAGATGGTGACAATCAAAGGTAATTGATTTTGCAATGTGTTAAGGACACTGTTATCTTTAACAAATTCCACATCAAACCGGCCACCAGATTGTTGAATCAAGTCCAGCGCGGCTTCCAGCCCCATAGCCTGCGGAGTAATCACTTGCTGATAGATGCCAAAAGCTGGCCAGCCGACACAAATCAATAAGGCCACACAAAGAACCAGATAACGTGTTTCTGGACGTCGATTACGCAACAGTGCACACATCAGCGCAGCGATGCAGCCGATCACTATCCCCTGCCAGACAAAATGCAGTAAAGGCCAACCTATGATTTCTGCAACTGAAAAATTGGTATTCATGATTTATCCTCGCCCAAGAATTGTTCGATTTCAGCCCGTTCTTCCTGACTCACATGACTGCGTAGCGCTGCCATCACCAATGCCTTGCCGGAACCTGCAAATACTTTTTGTATCAGGTCTTTGAGCAAATTGGTTTGCATATCATCCTGCTCTTGCACCGGCGCATAAATGTGAGAACGCTGACTCTCGTCGCGTTTCAAAATCCCCTTGCTATGCATTAATTGCAAATGGCGAAGTACGGTCGCATACGCTAGCTCTGGTCGTTCGGCATGTGCGGCGACATGGACTTGCTTGGCGGTCGCCGGCCCGATTTGCCATAGGACCTTGAGCAGATTAATTTCTGCCGCAGTGGGTTTGGGTGTGTTTGACTTCTGGGTCATGGATTTTCCTTAATTCCCTGGGAAAACGAAGATCGCAAATAGATAATAGATGGGTGAATCCATCAACACATCCAGAATAAATGTTCTAGAAACTTTTGTCTAGAACTATTTTTCTACATATTGACTATTTAACAGTGATCTATACGCGAACTGATAGAAAACTCAACAACCTGCAGGATAGGGGGAGAATAAAGAGACTAGCTGGTCGGCGAACGCCGACCAGATACGAATAACAAGCAACTTATACAAGCAACTAATACAAGGAACTAATCCAACTGCCATTTCTGACGCGCCAACTCGTCACTTTCGCGTGCATCGACCCAGCGTGCGCCCCTTGATGTTTGCTCTTTCTTCCAGAATGGAGCCTGGGTTTTCAGGTAGTCCATGATGAATTCGCAAGCCGCGAAAGCATCGCCGCGGTGTTGTGATGCAACTGCCACCAGCACAATCTGATCAAGGGGTAACAAGGCACCAACCCGATGAATAATCAAACTATCAGTCACAGACCAGCGAACGGCAGCTTGTGCAGCGATATCTTGCAAAGACTTTTCCGTCATGACTGGATAATGTTCCAGCTCCATCGCGCTGACGTTTTGCCCATCATTCAGATCGCGCACCAAACCAAGAAAACTCACCACAGCACCAATCTGCGGATTATTTTCACGTAGCTGCCTGATCTCGGTGCTCAGATCAAAATCCTCAAGCTGGACGCGCACTACCATGATCAGCCTCCCGTCACTGGTGGGAAAAACGCGACTTCTTTTCCATCCTCAATGAGCGTGTCTGCTTCACACATGACGTGGTCATACGCGGTACGCAAAGGCTGCTCGTCGGACAAAGTCTCCGCCCAATCTGCTCCACGCAGAGCGAGCCACGCGCGCACATCGCCGACAGTTTTAATTTCTTCCGGCACCTCGACTGTTTGCTCGGACACGCCAAGTTTTTCACGAACACTGGCAAAAAAGCGTAATTGAATTTTCATAGAACCAAAAAAAGAACGAATTCGTTGAACCTGAAAAACAGGCGATCTTAAAAAGAAGAGAACGGTATAAAACGTACCATTTCACCCGCATGGACCAACTGTCCAGCCCTCACTTCGACCAGACCATCACCCCAGACTGCTGAACTCAGCACACCTGAACTTTGATTTGAGAACAAATCGAGTCCACCATTTGCGTTCATACGCGCCCTCAAGTATTCCTGACGACGATCAGCTTTGAGCCAATCAAAGTCAGCCCGCACAGAATAAGCTTTCGGAGCAACATCAACAACGCCTTGCATACGCAAAATAAATGGCCGGACAAACAATAAAAACGTGACAAAACTTGAGACGGGATTGCCTGGCAAGCCCATAAAAAATGCCTGCCCGACTTCGCCAAATGCCAGCGGCTTGCCGGGTTTTACAGCAATCTGCCACATGTTTAAACGCCCTTCTGCTTCAACAGCAGGACGAATGTGATCTTCTTCACCAACAGATACCCCACCGGAAGTCACAATCAGATCATGCCCTTGCGCTGCTTTACGTAAGGTGTCGCGCGTGGCCTCCAAGGTATCTGGCACAATTCCAAAGTCCGTTACTTCGCAGCCCATGCTTTGCAATAAACCAGTCAGGGTAAAACGATTCGAGTTATAAATAGCACCGGGTTTTAATTCTTCGCCTGGCATCGCTAATTCATCACCAGTAAAAAAAACGGCGACTTTCGGCTTACGTAGCACTGGTAAACGAGCTAATCCTACCGAAGCCGCCAGACCCAATTCGGCAGCCCCTAATTTAGTTCCAGCTGTGAGTATCGTCGCGCCAACCTGTATATCTTCACCGCGACGACGAACCCACTCCCCGGCTTTCGGGACATGTTTAATGATGACCTCATCGTCATCAGCCACACACTGTTCTTGCATCACAACTGCATCCGCACCCGGAGGGATCATGGCACCAGTAAAAATACGTGCAGCGGTTCCGGCAAGCAGAGGATAACCAATTTGTCCCGCCGGAATCCGCTGAGTCACTTGCAGCCTGGCTGGGCCATTGACACAATCAGCCGCACGAACGGCATAGCCATCCATCTGGGTATTATCCATCGGTGGCACATCCAGCAAAGAAACTTGTGCTTGCGCCAAAATCCGGCCAAATGCGCCTATCGTCGGAATCGTTTCAAATTCTGTCAGTGGACGCACGGCTTGCAAGATGAATTCAAGCGCCTGATCAACACTCAAAAGTGGTCTTTTTTCTGTCATTGTGAAGAACGTCCAATAAGAAAAACATTAAAAACGTTTATTGTAGCTGCTACTTTTATCATTCATTGTTTGTTGTTCTTCAAATACTGCGTGAAATCAATTTCACCCTCCTGCTACATCAATAAAATTGACCAATAAAGATGCTCATCAGAAAGTGAAATAAAGCAAATTTTATTGCAAAGCGTCGATGAGCTGTCAAACTGACTATAATGAAATACAACTGACAAATAAAATGAGGCTGCAATGTTCGCAAAAGCAAAACCGTCATTTCTTTATAGTAACAGTTTAACTCTTTCTCTTTGCATTTCTCTCTGCACGCTCCTCAGTGGCAATGCATTTGCGGGTTCAGAATATCGCTTCTCCCCCGTCAATCAATATGATATCAACTTAACTGCCGCCTATTGGAATCCGATTATTAGCTACGTCTCGGAAAAAAGTGGCGTCAAGCTGATCTTAAAGATCGGCCGTACTTCCGCCGATACAACGAGCTATGTGCTTGCAAAAGAAGTCGATTTTGCCTTCACCAATCATTTGTTTGCGCCAGAACGAGAAAAACTTGGCTGGCAAACTTTTGGGCGTCGCAATATTCCACCTATTTCCGGAGAAATTGTCGTTCCTCAAAACTCCCCTATAACCGACATTTCACAACTGAGTGGAAAAGATATAGCGTTCCCCGGACCAGAAGCGTTGATTGCTTACAAAGTCCCCATGGCACATCTTCTTGATCAACAGATCAAAGTCAATGTTTTTTTTGGTGGGAACCAGAATGGGGCACTGGCGCAACTTTTTTCCGGGCAGGTACAAGCAGTCGGCGGCAATTCGCAATTGATTGAAAGTTATAGCGTGCGGGAAAATAAAAAATTTCGGATCTTATGGAAGTCCGAACCTTACTATGATCTCGCTTTAATGGCATCAAATAAAGTCAGCCCGGCTGACCTAAAAGTGGTCGCAACTGCTTTTTTTGGTATGAAAGACGATCCAATCGGAAAAGTCATCTTAAAACAAGCATCAGCAAAAATCGGTTTATCAGAAAGCAGTTTCTTTATACCCTCTGATGGTAGCGAGTATGCTAACTATAAAAAATTCTATCAAAATCTACCCGCCAGCTTACGCTAAAACATTGCCGCCTGAGGTGTTGACGTGCGTTTGCTGAAATTCTTACTTCCGCAATCTCTGGTTTTGCGCGTCTACGCGCTTTACACCGTGACCTGGCTATCATTTATGTGTACTGCTATTGGTCTTTACTATGAAACACGCTTTACGCAAGAAATAGAAGACGTACAAGAATCTGCGGAATCGATGCTGGTATTGGCGTCTAACAGCGTCTCAGATAGCGTGGTTATCGGTGATTTTGACACCATCAAACGCACCCTGGACCACATGGTCGTTAGTCCTAATTTTTCTTCTGCCAAATTTATCACGCTACGCCAGGGCATTGTAAGTAGCCATGAAAAAATGGTGAGCAATCATGGTTATATTCCATCCTGGATCACTGAACGCGTAGAAAACCACTTGTTTGACGATAACAACATTATCAAAGTCGGCGGCGTCGATTACGGCGTACTAAGATTGAGTTTTGATAACCTGCAAATAGCCGGGCGTATGTGGCAAATGATGCAGGTCGCCATAGCGCTCACTCTCGCCAGCTTCATCGGTGGATTAATTTTAATATGGTATCCGCTCAAAAATTGGCTAGGTAAGCTTCAGGGAAGTCGCGTTCTTGAGCTTGGTATGATAGAGGGACGCAACCTTGAAAATGAGTCCCTGATCAGCGAAGCACCGCTTGAAGTCCGGCAGACCTTGATACGCCTGCAAAATACTGCCAGTCAATTGCGTAATGAGCTCAACGAACGCGAAAATACATTGCACTCACTAAGACAGATTTTAATTAGTTTACTCCCCCCATCAGCCGACCTATCTTTAGAAGGACAGAATATTGCCGTGATTCTGTCCAATATCGAGCGCCTGATTTCTGAAGGTGAGAAGTCGCGTTTAGCTCTAATTGCCGCCAAAGACAGTGCAGAACAAGCTAATCAGGCAAAGAGCATTTTTCTTGCCAATATGAGTCATGAAATCCGCACGCCAATGAATGGCATCATAGGCATGATTGATCTATGCCTGGACAGTTCACTAAACAAAAACCAGCAAGAATTTCTAGGCATGGCAAAACACTCGGCCGACAATTTGTTAGTGATTATTAATGACATCCTGGATTTCAGTAAAATAGAAGCCAATAAGATAGAACTGGAATCCATTCCAATTTCGCTAAAGGATTTGCTGACGGATTTATTTAAGACTGCCGAATTCCCAGCGAACAAAAAGAATTTAACATTAAAGACAGACCTCAGTTCAGAGCTGCCACCTCTGATACTCGGTGACCCGGTTCGTTTAAGTCAGATCATCAATAATCTTCTCGGCAACGCAATTAAATTTACCGACCAGGGACAAATTACGTTATCTGCTTATGTCAGCAATGAAGCGCCGGCGCGCTTACTCATCAGCGTAAAAGATACCGGCATCGGCATCCCTGAGGTAGTTCAAAGTCGCATATTTGATGCTTTTTCACAGCAGGATGTATCAACCACCAGGCGTTTTGGCGGCACTGGCTTGGGCCTCAGCATTTGCAATAAGCTAGCGCAATTGATGGGTGGTCGCATTACTGTCAGCAGTCAGGTTGGAAAAGGTAGCCAATTCACGTTAGAACTTCCGGTCAATCTTCCTCCCGAAGCAGCCAAAAGACAGGAACCCGAAAAACGTTCCGATAGCCCAGAAATACGTAAATTAAATATACTCATTGCCGAAGACAATGCGATTAATCAAAGTTTGATGGTTAATTTAATGAGCCGCCAGGGTCATACAACGAGTATTGCAAACAATGGCGAGGAAGCGATCACCATGTGGAAAGCGGGTCAGTTTGATCTGATTTTAATGGATATGCAGATGCCAGTCATGGGCGGCATGGATGCAACCAGAGAAATACGCAGAATCGAGCAAGAAAAAAATATTACTCAACGAATTCCTATCCATGCTTTGACGGCCTCAGCCATGGCGAGCGAACAGCAAGAAGCGATTGAGGCCGGGCTCGACGGATACCTGACCAAACCGGTCAATCGCCAGGTTCTCAACGAAGTGTTATGTAGCGTTGCTCAAAGAGGTGTAGAAAGAAATCGCCCGGCAAACGACACCTACCTTCATCACAGCTAAGATGTACAAGTTAGAATATTTTTAATTCGGCGATGAATAACGATGCAGAATCACACTGATGTTGTCATGTCCACCTTGTTGATTAGCAAAATTGACCAACTTCAGACATTGCTCACTTACCGTCAAGTTTGAATTGAATAAGGCCAGCATCTTTTCCGGGTTATCGCAGTAATTCCACAATCCATCTGAGCATAACAAAATCGTTGTATTGTTTTCTAATGGTCTGCTTGCAACATGAATCACGGGAACATCATCGCGCATCCCCAGACATTGCGTAATGCAATGAGCATTGCGATCTTTCATTGCTGTATTGATGCTGATACCCGCTTTTATTTGCTGATTGAGCCAGGAGTCATCTTCGGTCAACTGTATCACGCCATCATGAGTGACCACGTACAGTCTGGAATCTCCTGCCCAAGCAAAATGTAATTGCCCCGCCTCTATCATCGCTAACACCAATGTTGCCTCTGGTTCTGCCATTACTGGATCATCGTACGGCAAAGCACAGATCGCATCATTCGCAGCGTTGACGGCTATTTGCAAACGCTGGCTGGCTGACAAATCATTTTGCCCCTGCAAACTAGCCAACGCTGTTGTCACCGCCACATGGGCCGCTTCTTTGGAACGGCAAGCAGTAGAGACTCCATCTGCAACGGCCAATGCAAAAATTCCGTCACTATCACGCATTGCTACCGCGTCCTGGTTTTCGGTATGTTGCAGACCGCGATGGCTGGCACTGACAGTCATCGCATTTAAGACCTGCAATTCAGGCAAATCAATACTCGGCTGCTTGCGACCGCAATTCTCGCAGATACCATCTGCATTTATCTCCGCATGACCGCAAACACAAGCGATACGATTCGCATTGGATTGACCTCCAACAGGATTACTCTCGGTAACGACTGGAATCGCCGCACCACAGGCTTCACAAAATGAGAAACCTGCACCAAGCATTTCACCACACTGCTTACAATCCACTATCCACTCCTGCCAATATTAAAGTAAGGTTACCGGGCGAACGCGGTTTGCCTGATCCACCCAATAGTGGCGTTCTGCCTCAGTTTTAGCTAACCTGGCAGCTTGTCTGAATTGACCTTCTGCCGCAATCCGCAAGGAATGCTCATTGTATTCGGCACCTAAAAATGTGGTATTCGCTGGCCAGTTTGCGCTCTTAGTCCGCTCCACCAACAGGTTAATCAGGCGTCCAGCTATCTGGAATACCGAGCCTCCACTGCCCAATACAGATTTAATCGCCGTTTCTGCCACTTGCATGACTTTGATATCGACTGTGTGCGGATAAGCGAGCAACATTTCGCCAACGCTCAGTTGTGTCTCTGTATGCAAAGCATGATTACCAGGAACGCGTTGCAAAATATTGAAGGCATCCATGAGGCGACCCGCTTTGGCATGACAACGCGCAGCACCAACATGGGCACTAACAAATGCCGGATCGACTTGACCTACCCTATCGTAGTAAGGCAAGGCTTGCTCGAAATCATTGGCGATCTCCGCAGCAAACCCCATTGCAAGGCGCGGTGCCAACTCACCTGGCATTTCAAAATAACAGCGTTCAAAATGCGGCAGAGCTTTTGCGCCTTCATTTTTCGTGATCAGGTATAAACCGCGATACCAACTTGCCCGCCAGTCAAATGGATCAGCGTTTTCTAACTTGGTTAAGGTCGATTCGATCACGGCATCGCGCTGCCCGGGCAACAAATCTGCATTCGCTATCAACATTTCAACCAAGCGCAATCTTGGCTCGGTCGCTTTGTCACCGTTTTTTTCTGCCAGTTTTTGCAGTTCTCCCAGTTGCTCGTTGGCATTCATCATACTCAACACACAAATCACCTCACCAGCCGCTCTATCATCGATTCTCACGCGAGGATTAGGCAAAGATAAAGGATTGATTTGCGTTGCCAATTCACGTGCTGAGGCATGGATTAATCGGTCACCAGAAAAGACTTTGCTTTCAGCAGGTTTAGGGCCTGATTGCAAGGCGACAATTTCTCGCAACACCCCGAATAATTGCTCACCCATTTCATCTGCAGTCTGAAAGCGTTCATCCGGATCAGTATGTGTAGCGCGTAGTAGAAACCGGTATAAAGATTCGTTTTCTGCCAAAACCTCCACGCTATCTGGGCTCGGTAATTTGAACTCATAGTCGGAAGAAAACTTAAAGTCCATGATCAACACCGCCAACGCCCGGCCAAGCGTGTACAAATCCGACACGGCAATCGGATCGGTACTAGCCTCAGGTGCTGAGAAACCTATCGTGGCGTAGATATCACCGTTCGGATCACCAATTTTTCTGACAGCGCCCATATCAATCAGTTTGACATCCCCCGCCTCAATCATGATATTGTCTGGTTTAAAGTCGCAATACACCAGACCTTGTCCGTGCAGATAGGAGAATGCTGGCAATATCCCCAAAATATAGGAAATTGCTTCGGTCACGGGCAATGGGCCGCGTTGTTTGCGCAGACTATGTACTGTCTGTCCGCCAACATACTCCATGATAATAAAGCCCTCAGTACCCTGATTCACGAAATCATAAATAGCGACAATCTTAGAATGCTTTAACGCCGCCAGATAACGGCGCTCTGCCACAGCCGCAGCCGCACTCGCTTCGTCATTTGCATTCAGCAAACCTTTAAGTACCACCCAGCGTTGTAAAACCTGATCCCACCCAAGGTAGATCCATCCCAAACCACCAAATGCAATCGGACCTTTAATTTCATATTTACCAGCAACCACGTCGCCAGCTTTGAGACGTGCGACGAAATCGTAAGGAGTGCCACAAGAAGGACAAAAACCTTTGGCACGATTGACCTTCGCGTCGCACTTCGGGCAATGGCGTTTATGTAAGGGTACTTCAGGATCGGCCATTAATAGCTTTAATGGATCCTGATTCGGCAAATCTGGCAGAGATACCAATCCACCACCCAGGGCATTGCGGCGTGTGCTTGAGTGGGAGGTGATACCAGCGCGGCGACGGGTCGTTTTAGCGCCACCAGTTTCTGGCAAACGTACCGGATAATTAACGGTAAAGCGTGTCGAACCACGTGTGCGTCCGGTGGTCACATTACCCGTCGTAAAGTCTGCAGAGAAATTCGGCGCAACAACTCCGGACGGCAATTCCAGACCGCCAGTCGCCGCCGTCAGCAGCGTTTTACTGGCTGGCTTACCACAATCTTCGCACACATCGTCAACGACGACACCACCGCAATATTGACAGGACGCTGCCATAAAATCACCTCAAGTTTTACTATCCGAGCTTATTGAAAAGCGGTCTTTAAAAAACGGTTCCCAATACAGGGTTCATTTATCTCAATGAACAATCTTGCTAAGCATCTGCTGATACTGAGACACTTTGACACGTAAATTTTCCAGCTCCAAAGGCTGCATCAAAAAATCAGTTTCAATTTGTGCGCGCAGCAGTTGTCGGGATTCATCAATGCCGAATTGCCTACTGAGCGCCTGATCTTTTGCTTTATATGCCGCAAAGCGCCCTTTTAACTCATCGACTTCTGCACATCGGGTTTGTACTTCTGCGATCGCGCGATTCAAGTCAGCCTGCGCCTGTGTCATCGCCATCTGCAATCTAGTCATCCCCACCAGCACCGCCGACCATTGGCCAGCATGCAAACTATTCTCTAAGGTTTCGCACCAGCTTTGCAACATCGTGATCGGCGAAGTGCCAGGCATCTTTAAGGTACTCAATATCTGTGCACCGCATAGCTGACTGAGTTTTTCGCATTGAGAACAATACGTCCGCTCCAGATTTTTTAACTCGTTTAATGTCAGTTTTGCTTGCTCAACTTCTTTCGCCGCTGACACTTTGGTGTGTTCAAGATCATCCAGCCTGGCCGCCCAGACCCGAAGACTACGGCGTAAAGCTTCTATGCCGTCTATGGCATTAATCGGATCTGCCTGAAGTCCTTGAATCTCGATAAACGACGGACGATCCGATTCTGCTTTTAATCCCTGAGCACGTTGTTCCATCAAGCTGTAATCATGTTTAAGGCTTGCTAATGCCTCTTCCCCTTTGATTTCCGCCAGATCTAACTCATTCAAGGTATCTCTGGCCTGCTCAAATTCATTTTGCATGATCAGTAAGAGCGCCGCGGGCGTCAATTGTGAGCTCTGCGCAGCACTACCTAACAAGTCGCGGTTTTTGATTGAGACTTGCCCGGTTGTCCTGACGATGGAAGAACCTTCTAGTAGCGCGGATATTTTTTCGTCACGGGTTGACGATGACATAAATAGACCGCCCCGCGCAATAGTCAATGCTTCATCGACTATGTTGGCTAACAACAAATAATCATCGACCAGGGTACTTAATTGGGCTGTTGCTCGTTCTGCTTTGGTCTTACTCAAACCTGAATAATTACCAGCCCTGAGCTTGATACGAATCCGTTTCGTACTTTCAGCATCCGCTAGCTCATTTGCATTCGCACTGATAGCGGCAAGTCGTTGCTGCCAGACCGCCAGCGAATCATCCATATTACTCACTCGCGGAACTCCACCAAACGTTTTTGTATACCAAATACCGTTCCCAATACGGGTGCAAATAACAGAAGCGCCAACAGATAAGCAAGATACTTTATCGAGGACTTTGCCCTGGCGATTCCATCATCAAATTGGATCTGGTTAATCATTAATGTTTTTGACAACGCTGCATTAAAACGATCAAATGCCCAGTCTGATTGATGTTCAAGTTTGCCGACGCAAAGAGCAACCGCTTGTTCATGCTTGCCACTGTTTTCTAATTGACGGATCTCTTTGTCAATGTAGACGTAATCGACCCAGGCTTTCAATGTATCAACCGCTGCCTGATGCTCACCCGGGAAGGTCACATTCGCCAATTCATCAGCCAGTAAGCCACGCCCCTTCAACTCTTTGGGATTGGCAATTAAGGCGTTTGCCGCGCCTATCTTCGAAGAGAAAATTTTATCGGCAGCATCCTCAAACAATACAGTCTGTTTTGCTTGCGCTTGCTTGTCATTCATTAACAAGTACATGCTTTCTTGTGAATTCGCGGTGTAAGCCAAAGCTCGCGCCTGAGACAAAACATGGACGGAATCAAACGCATCTTCTTTGGCAATCCGCAGATCCGACGAGATTTGATCAATTTTAATTACCATGTAAGAAACACTGGCGATACATATCAACAAGCCAGATAACATGACCGGGTTGACGATGCGTTTAAACAGGGCAAACATTTTCACCTGTGCTTCTATCAATGCCACGATCAACAACATAGACAATAATAGAAAGGTCACATAGTAATTTTTTGCAGTTTGCCTGCCCTCGGTATAACTACTCGCCAGATGTTTAAAATTCGCTTTATCCAGCTCAACCACTGCAGGCAAAATATGTTCTCGCATCAATGCGTCGGCCTTGAGCAACAAGTCATGTGGCTCTTTAGTGACCATTGCCATGCCGACGACGCGCTCATATTCTGACAACTGCGTCATCGCCGTTAGAATTGGCTTACGTTCTTCATCACCGAAGGTAATATTTTGCGCCGCCAACAGCAACTTATCGTGCGCCTGATTCATCGCAGCCATATACGCCGTGCCTGATGGCCCGTTCGCTTCTTCTTTTAGCAAAAAAAGATCCATGAGATTGGTATGCGCATCCGCCAATCCTGCACGTATCTGCTCAGCGGCGACAATAGAAGGAACCGCATCTTTACCAACAGTATTAACTACTGATCGATAGCTATCGAAAGCAAAAAAAGCCGCAACAAAAACGCATAAACTGAGCGCAACACACAAGCCTCGTCTTAGTTTAAGTTGCCTGGGTACATCCGATACGCGATACCCATCAGGGGCGACCACCGCCCCATGTAAATTTCCATTACCAACGGATGTCACTGGTGCCGACAAAGAAGAAGACATAAATTGCTATCCTTAAAAATAAGGCTTGATTATCGAAGTTCGACGCGAATACGGGTCCACATTCCTAAACACAACTGATCGCCGGGACGGATGTTTGACAAGATGCCGACATCCAGAGGCTTCTGATTGAGTTCAGTACCGTTCGCAGAGCCCAAATCAAGAACCGTATGGTTTCCTTTTTCATCGCGCATCAATTTCAAATGCCGGCGGGAGATGCCTGGATCCTGAACGACAATTTCTGGATAAATGCCTTTACCTTCAAACTGCCGACCCAGAGTCTGCTCATCCAGATCAAGATGATATTCTCTGTCGGGCGCTCCGACCGGACACGGATTTTCCGGGTCATTTTCGGTGTACAAGGTCGGATCGACCATAATAATGAGCTTAAGGCGCTGCGGCTGAACATTTGCATCAACAACGCTGACGGCAGTTTCAACTAACTGAGTCGAAGCGCTGCTATCCTCAACGATGGATGGCGTTGGCGCAACGGATGGAGGTACAAACCCAGCAGATTCTGCCATTACCGGTGCGACAGCAGTTATTAGCTGATCTGGTGCAGGCGTAACAGCTATCGGCTGAGGGGTTTGCAGCGTAGGTGCTGAGGCGGTGGAAGGCGTCGTTAAACTCTGCAAACCATTAAACGATGTACCGAGTTCAAAATCATAGCGGCACACTTCACAATAACGAGCACCGCCAGGACGTGGCGTCATGCAATCCGGACAATCTGCGCTGGCAGTTGCCGGCTGAGCATCGACCACCTTCGGTGCAATGGGCAGGTTATTATTCGCTGCTGATAATTTAATCGGAGCACCGCACTCCGAGCAATAATCCGTATCCGTGGAAAAATGACCTTTAGGACAAATATTACTCATGGTTTCAATTCAGTGAAAGTGTAATGATATAAACCTGGTGTTGATGCAATGAATTTTGTTAAATGTTTTTCTAAGTATTATTCACCGCATCGCCAACGGTACCAGTACGACGACGTACCGTCCGCGTTCCGCCTAATTCTAATTCCATATCAGCGGCTTTATCTGACTTCTTCAGGCGTACGGTACCAGCATCGGCATCAATCACTTCGACCACTTTTTTCAAGCGCCGCGTTACCTCCTCGTTGCCTGATTCCTGCGCCAATTTTGCCGCCCGTCCTAGTAGACGAGTGGCTTTGTCTTCATCGCCTTTGGCCTTGGCTTCAAGACCTTCCTGGATCGAGTCCGCTAATTCTTTTTGTCCGGTGTAGTGCGCAACTTCTTTGCTGATACGTGTCGTCAGCATGTCATCGCCAGACCATCTGACGGCGATCGGGTCACAAGCAACTTTCGTTTCGACGCCGCCTTCGAGATATACCACACTCGCACGACATGCCAACACTTCTTCATCCACAGCACCTGCAGGCAATTCAAAGGCAAGTTGAAAATCACGCGCCTCATTACCCCAGGCACCCAATGGCACATCAAGGGTTTTTTCATCGACGCGTTTAGCTACTGGCATCAAATCCATAATATCAGGGCTCATTTGCTTTACTGTTAACAGCTTGACAACTTTTGGCGACCAGACGCGCAATACTGCGCCGGATATTCCTTTCGACATGGAACGTCTTAAAAAAGCCTGCAAATCTTCTTCCAAACCAGCGGGATCTGTGATCGCATCAGCAGTACCTAATAAAGCTGAAGCGATGGTACGCAATTCCGCTGGTTTCCAATCAGTGCCGATACCGCGACAATCACACTGAAACACGCCTTTGCACTCTTCAATCACGGCGGCAAGGTGGGCACTGTCTTCTGAACCATTTTCGCCATCAGTCTGAAAGTACACACTCGCCATAGTGGCGCCGCTGCTTTTGACCTGATGATAAGCAGTTTTCAATCCAGCCGACATGGATGTTGAACCCGACGCGCGCAAACCCTGAATTGCACTATGCGCAAACGCTTTATTCGCAGCGGTTGCCGGACTTGCTTTCACCACGATGTCAGCGCTACCTGAGAAACTGACCACAAAGAACCACATATCGTCCGACAACATATCAATGCCACGGCGCGCAGCATTCTTTGCCTGGGAGAGTTTTTCACCACCCATAGAGCCCGAGACATCCAGCACAAAACCAACAACTTTGCGACCACCTGCATGAGGAACAATCTGCACATCTGATGAGATCGTCAGCACCGTATCAAGACGCGACTGACCGACAGATAAGTAAGGGTTAAAAAAACCTTGAATACGAAACATAAAACACTCCGACGTGAGTCAGTGAAGACGATATTAAGACGATATTAAGAAGATGTTTTTTGGACAAATTGGTTACCTGACTCCAGCAAACCTTCAGTGAATTTGCGATTCAGTGCGTTCAAATCTTGAATAGATTTTTCGCGCTTATCGGCATTTTCAAGATCCAGACGATGACCAAGAGCGATCGTCTGCAACAGCTTATCTGCTGATTGCGCGAGTACCGCCACATCTGCCGCAAAATCGCCCTGACTGTTTTTCGCCTTCAAATAGGCATCTTGCAACTGATCACTACCTATGCTTCCCAGGTCCCTGGACAAGGCGCGACGCGCATCGGTCGCTTTGGATGCTTTCGCTGTTTCCGATATGGCCGCCACATTAAGAATAGCCCGCTTCAATGCAGGCAGATCAAACAGAATGCTGTCCATGACATTATTCATTTCTATCATGGCTGCCGTTTGTGTGGCGCGAATTTCTGGCACCGAAACGATAGACTGGCTGTGTGCCACATGCATACGAACAATACGTGTTTCAAACGCATTGATTTGCTCTGCAAAATCGCGCAACTTAGCTATTTCAACCACATCACGTGATTGTTCGACGGTCAAACGCTTTTGTTCAAATTCCAAACGGGCTCGTTTGATCAGTATCTGGCCCGCGGCCATATACAATTCCATGGTTTTGATATGCTCAATACTAGCTTGAACCAGACGATCCAATTTATCGTTGGTTGATCTGAGCGTGGTCAGTTGCGCCTGCGACTTTTGTTCAATCGCATTCAGATGCTCAGTAATTTTTTTATGATTTTGCTGCAATGCCCGTAAGGCAGAGAACCACTCACCAACAAAAGGAATTTTTCCAAATTGTTCTGCCAGACTACTTTGACCAGCGACTTCTTGCTTGATCTTAGGGAGATTTAAGTCTTTCAAGGTGGTTGCCAATGCGATCGTAATCTCTCCCGCACGACCGGCTTCACTGGTACGCATTCCTTCCAATAGCTGATCGAGGTGTTTACTCAATTCACGTTGTGCATCAGCGCCAAATGACATCAGGCTATTGGTATCGGAAAACGACACACTGGCAGCGATCTGATTGATTCTCGCTTTTTGCTCGTCAGTAAATTTGTTTAAGTCGATTTGCCGGTCGGCTTGCAATTCGTAACGCAATTCGGGGGGATTTCCATCGTACAAAGATACTGCCTTTAATGGCGAAACTACCAATTCGGTTTCTGTTTTTGACTCGCTCATGTTGCGACTCCGATCTCAAACCATAGCAAAATATTTTAATTTTTTACTCCCAACATAGGCCAGGAGCGCCCTCGATACAACATCTTTAAGTCCACAGTTTTTCGGGACAGCTTGCATATTGGCACGACAATAACGTAAAAGAAACGGTAATTATTTTTTTCTTTCACCGATATTTAATAAGCAAAGAACCCCATTATCTATGCGCAAATCTATTGACAACTCAACGGACATCATCCAAAAGATAGAAAAATTCTCAATCTATCTCGATGGACACGCCGAATATTGCAATTATGCCATCAAACAAGAAGTATAAAGATAAACAACAGTTCAGACAAAACTCAATCATACCGAACTAGCTGTGATGTGTGGAGGGAAGTCGATGGCAGACTACAAATGAGCCGATGTTGCAGAGATTTTATGATCCCTGATGTGCAAGTGTTTCAAGTTCGACAGGCGTTAGCGGTAAGGTAATGATAAATCGGGTACCAACACCAACCACAGACTCTAGCTGTATGGTTCCGCCAAGTACACTGGTGACGATGTTGTACACGATATTTAAGCCCAGGCCAGATCCACCCTGCCCTAATTTTGTCGTAAAAAAGGGATCGAAGACACGTGGTAAATTCTCCGCTGGAATACCCACACCATCGTCACTAAAAACCATCTCGGCATGTGTTTCGTCGACCAGGCGCGTAACCAGGCGCATCGTTCCGTGCTTGCGCCCTTCAAACGCATGCGTGAGTGCGTTAGTGACTAAATTGGTCAATACTTGCCCCAAAGGCCCGGGATAGCTATCCATCTTAATACCCGGCGCTAGCTCACTGGTGAGTATAAATGCAGTTTTTTTATACATGGGCACCAAAGTAACCATGATTCCTTCTATCGTCTCTTTCAAATCAAAACGTCGTCGTTGATTACTCGCCTGATCTGCAGCGACTTGTTTGAAGCTTGCAATCAGGTCGTGCGCATTGCCAAGATTACGTAGCAGTAATTCGGTGCCTTTCTCGATGATATCAAAATAGGTTTCCATTACTGAACGACGCAGATTACCTTCTTTTACTGCCCTGCGTAAATCGCGCGTATCATCTTGCAAAGTGCTTGCTACTGTTACGCTATTCCCGATCGGAGTATTGAGTTCATGCGCGATGCCTGCAACCAGAGAACCTAACGCGGCTAATTTTTCCGAACGAACCAACTCACCTTTTGTCAGTTTGAGTGATTCAAGCGCCTCATTGAGTTCTGCATTGGTTTCCTGTAACTTGAGCGTACGGGACAACACACGTGATTCGAGTTGCTGGTTAATTTCTTGAATTTCTTTTTCGGTCTCGCGCTGGCGAGTTACGTCCACCGCAGAAAAAATAAATAGGCGCTCATTATTTATTTTGATTGGGCGACCAGACAAAATACAAATCATAATGCGCCCACTCTTGGCGCGCTGACGCACTTCGACCTTAACTAACTGCGTTTGCCGGATTTGCTCCAGCATGAGTTGTCGCTCACTGAGATCAACCCATACATTGACATCAAACGAAGTCCGCCCAACAATTTCTTCCCTGGCAAACTCAAACTGGGCCAACCAGACATCATTGACATCAACAAATTGACCGTTTTCTATTCTCACTAATCCCAATGGAATAGGCGCTTGCTGAAAAATACTAGAGAATTTGTACTGACTTTCCAATAGCTGTTCTTCATATTGCAGTCGTATTTTATGGGCATCGACAAACGCATTAAACCAGACTACCAATTCACTAATTTCGTCTCTGCTTTTAGGTACAGGAAAGTGTTCAACCAGATCGTTTTTTTGTTCCTGAATGCGGCGAAACCCTTTGGAAATTTCTTGAATTGGTGCCACCATATTTCTTCTAAAAAGATGACTGGCCACTAAAATAATAACTGAACTCAGAACAATCAAGAGCCCCACGATTTCGGTCATTCTTCGCATAGGAACAAGCAACGTTTCTTGAGGAATAATTCCGAACAAATGCCATCCCTCACTCTTGATACTCGCCAGACTGACCAAATAATCACGCTTGTCTGTATGCAAACCAGATTTAATATTCCCTTTCATTAGCCAATCGCTCAGGCTGGCAGGCATCATTTCTCCGATCGACTTTTTATCCGGCGCGTAAATTACCCGTCCTTCCGCGTCAGTAACGATCATATAAGAACCATGACCCAAATCCACTTTGCTGAAATGTTCAAATAAATAGTTAGTAGAGCAATTAATCAATAGCATACCGACAGGTTCTGACAATTGCGTGTCGCCAGAGTAGCGCCACACAATCTTAAATGCAGTCAATAGTTTTTCAGCATTCGGTGTCGTGTATAACTTCGTACCCAGACTAAGCCATTGCAATGAGCCGTCGGAAGCGATAGCCGATCGATACATAGCATCACGTACATGAATATCAACATCGGGCTGACTTAAAGTTTCACCAACATAGAAACGATGCCCTTTCGCGGTATAAAAATCGATAGATGCGACGCCTTTGAGACTGCTATACAAGTTCAAATTCTGGCGAATTTCTGCCTGCGTCGATAAATCGTCATAAGCGTCGCGTTTCATTTCGTTGGACGTATCAGTTTTGACAGCAACCTCACCAATTTCATCTATCGTTGCGATCCGCGACGCGAGATTATCAACTTGTTGCAACTGCAACTGAAGATAATCGCGTTGATTGTTGACCAATTGAGAACTGTATTCACTGGTCAAATCCAAAATGGTTTCTTGTGCCACATCATACGAGCTGACTGCAAAAATCAATAGCGGTAACACACTAACGATGACCAGGTAGCCAATCAGTTTATAAATAATATTTAACTTGATGAAATTGAGTTTCAAATCCAACCCCGCCTATTTAAGCGTATCAACCGAAACCAAATGCGTCTCAACCGTAAGCATTGAAGGTACTTTTTCTCCTTTCAAGGCGCGAACCGCGAGAACCACACCCTGATACCCCTGCACGGCGGACTGCTGGTCGACGGTCATACGCATTTGTCCGGCACGAATAGCTGCCTTTGCATCATCGAGTGCGTCATAACCAATGACCTGCACATTTTTTCTACCACTGTCAGAAATATATTTGATGGCACCTAATGCCATCATATCGTTAGCACAAAAAATGACCTGCACCGCGGGATATTTTTCAAAAATATGTTTCGCTACCTTATGCGCCTCATCGATCTTCCAATGGGCAGTTTCTTTTGCCACGATTTGTATCACAGGATTTGAATTAAAAGCCCTCACCGCCCCGATCATCCGCATGCGGGCATTCTCTGCACCTGGTAAGCCCTCGATAATAGCCACCTGGGTTGGTTTATCGATTTTTTCAATCACCGATTTGACTGCGGCAAAGCTGGCACGCTCGTTATCAACACTGATAAATGGCACCGCGTTCATACCATAGTTGTGCAACACATGAGGGTCAAGCTGGTTATCAATATTTATAATCGCGATCCCAGCTTTATCAGCTTCTTTTAAAACCGGAATTAATCGTCGTGAATCGCCAGGGGCAATCACAATCGCATTCACTTTTTGCTCAATCAAACCTTGCACAATCTGAATCTGTTGTTCGATAGCGGTTTCTTGACCTGCAGTTTTAACGATGAGTTCAATGCCCAGCTCTTGCTCAGCCCGCCTGGCCCCTTTCTCGATATCAACAAAAAAAGGGTTGCTGAAAGTTTTGAGAACCAGCGCAACTTTATACTTAGACGAAGGCTCAGGCGCAAGTGATGAGGGGAACGTAGAACTACTTCCAGATGAATCAGAATGTCCGCATCCGCACAGAAAAATATACAAAAGGCAAATCCAGAACGAACGGACGAAATTCATAATTTCCTCATAAATACCCATCATTTAATTCTGCCGCACAAACTGCGAAAAAATTAATTGATACAAAAACAGACTCTGAAAAGATTCAAAGATGAGAGCAACTGCAACCATGCCCTCCAATGAAGTTATTAATACTATAGGCAATTGATTACATCTTGCCTACAAAGCCAATTAAATTGCATTAAAATTATTTCTGATTAGCAAAATTATCAAATAATTGCCTAAAAAACGGCAATTCGACTCATTCATGCATCATTAATGATGCATGAATGAGTCATTAAAACCATTTTAATGACCGCGCCATCGTTTTCAAATGTCCAGAAATATACGCAGACAAGTTAAAAACTGGCTGCTACAATGCGTGCCATTGTCATTGGGGAGTAGCCATCTTTAGTTCCCCACTAAAGAGTCCACGTCAACAAACTTGAGTAAAAAACTCATGGCGCGGTCAGCTTCTGCTGTTGCAGTCAAGCCAGGCGAGACCATTGGCCACCATATGTTTGCCGTGCCGGGCGAAGCATAGGGTTGCGCCATTGTTCCCCATTTCGCCCGGCTATTGACGCTATGTTTTTCACAATTATTCTTTTCATTCTCTCAGCTGTCGCGATTTATATCGCCTGCGAATTTTTCGTCAATGGTATCGAATGGTTCGGACATCGATTAAATCTTGGTGCCACCGCTGTTGGCTCAGTTCTTGCCGCATTTGGTACAGCATTACCAGAGAGTGCCGTCACCTTCATGGCGGTCGCCTTCGGCAAAACATCTGCACAAAAAGACATAGGCATTGGTGCCGCAATGGGCGGCCCACTCGTGTTGGCGACCCTGGCCTATGCGGTGGTCGGCGCGGCATTGATTTTTCATCGGCGAAAACTTCAACGTGTTAATCATCAGGTGCAAGTCGATCATGTTCGTCTGAGTCATGACCAGGCCGCTTTTCTTGCCGTCTTTATCGTCAAAGTTGGATTAGGTCTGGTGGCTTTTGCCTATAAACCTTGGTTAGGACTTTTATTTCTTGCGACTTATGCGGGGTACGTCTGGCGCGAAATTCAAACCAGCGACACTGCACCAGAAGAAGAACAATTAGAGCCGCTGAAGTTCTATCCTTCAGTCGCTGAGCCATCCCTGAATTGTGCTGCATTTCAAGTCACATGTGCGCTCATCGTCATCAGCATTGCATCACACGTATTTGTTGGACAGCTCGAAGCGATCGGCACTGCCCTGAATTGCTCGCCGCATTTGGTGGCATTGCTACTGAGTCCGGTTGCTACAGAGCTGCCAGAAACCATGAATGCGCTCATTTGGGTCAGACAAGGCAAAGAAAGGCTGGCACTGGCAAATATTTCTGGCGCCATGATGATACAGGCGACGATACCTAGTGCCTTGGGAATATTTTTTACGCCATGGTTGTTTGATGGGCCGCTGCTGGCCTCAGGGATTATCACCGCGTTTGCGATCGCATTTCTTTGGCAGTTATTCCGACGCGGCGTTGTTGATGGTCGCAAATTATTGATTGTCAGTGGATTTTATGGTGTCTTCGCGTTATTGGTGGCATTCTATTTTTCGCAATAATACTAAGCTGGCTGATCGGATGCGGAGCGCATGAGACGTACAGACTTGTCCCAGGTCAAAGGCTAATTCCAAGCACAAGATACATTGATTGCATGCCGCCGTTTCTTCAGCCTGACGAGATCGTATGTTGCCTGCTCGTCCAAGCAATGAAGATGAACGTACTGCATTTGCGATAAAATCCTCATGACGCTGGCTTCACTTTAAAACGAAACGACGAATGATATTTTTGATAAAGAAAAATCGTGTGAGAAAACGTATTTTCAATTTATTACCAGACCAATCTGCCCTTGTCTCAACTCGCATAAACAAACAGCTAAAAACCGTCGTTGCAGCGGCGTTGGGCGTAACCATTTTAGCGCTAGCCCCACAGAGCTATGCTGATAATGCCGCCCCAGTCACCGCTCCTCAAGCTGAGGAAACATGGGCGGTGCATGGGCAAGTGACGACAATATTGCAAGGACATCCCCGATTCACCTCCCCTTATCGTGGTCCGCAAAGCATGGATCCAAACGGTCGCCAGGAAAAGACGACCGATATCACGCTGTTTGCAGGCACAAAGTTATGGCGTAACGCCGAACTGTGGATCAATGCAGAAATTGATCAGGGTTTTGGCTTGAGCCACTCGTTTGGTGCGGCTGGTTTTCCCAGTGGCGGCGCTTACAAAGAAGGGGCAAACATGCCCTACCTTCGCATGCCTCGACTATTTGTACGTCAGGTATTTCCTTTTGGTGGGGAACAAGTCGTCGTTGAAGCTGGCGCCAATCAATTGGCGAGCGTACAAAGTACCGACAACCTCACCCTTACCGTGGGAAAAATGGCGGTAGTCGACATTTTTGATAACAATACCTACGCGCATGATCCGCGTTCAGATTTTTTGAACTGGGCGATGATTGATGGCGGCGCACTTGATTATGCAGCCGACATGTGGGGCTACACTTATGGCGCAGCCGCTGAATGGAATCAAGGAAACTGGACGTGGCGCAATGGTATCTATCAAATGTCGCCGGTTCCAAATGGTAAAATTACTGGCATTGATTTCCATCAGTTTGAATTCATCACCGAAGTGGAAGAACGCCACCAACTCGCAGGTCACCCGGGCAAGCTGAAGTTGCTCGCTTACCTGAACCACGCGTCAATGAGTAAATACAGCGATGCCGTTCAGAGTGCGATAGCCAACAACACGACACCTGACGTAGCCGCCAATCGCCATTCTGCATCCAACTATGGTTTCGTTTTAAATGGCGAACAAGAATTAATGTCTGACATCGGCGCGTTTGTGCGTTTGAGCAAAACCCCTGGTGACAAAGAGGTTTACGAATTCACGGACATCAGCCAAGGCTTCTCTGCTGGCATCCAAATCAAAGGCGACCGCTGGGGACGGCATGACGATACGATTGGCCTCGCAACTGCACGCAATAGCATCTCAGGCGACGCGCAGCGATACTTTAAGGCTGGAGGGCTTGGTGTTTTGATTGGTGACGGCACACTCAATTATGGCGCAGAAAAGATTTTGGAAACCTACTACGCCATCCGCGTTCACCCACACGCGACCATCACTGTTGACTATCAACGCATTAAAAATCCAGGCTATAACTTGGATCGCGGTCCGGTCACAGTATATGGCTTGCGTCTACATGCCGATATTTAGTTTGTTGATTGCTGGAACAATGAAACGGATCAAACTCAAAAAGTCACCAGCTCTTTACCGGCGCTCAGATGTACCTATTTTAGAATCAAAAAGCACTTATATTCAAACCTTAGTGCCTCATTGCTATTTAGGTATATACCACAATCCCTGATCGCTTAACGGCGTACCCTGAGGCAGCGCCGGGTTACTCAGTTTAATCAGACGGCGTTTTTTTACATTCAATTGCTTAATCGCCGTTTGATAATATTTATTAAAAATGGCGTCAAAGCTCCCGTCTTTACGCATGATGTTTAATCCCGCTTCAATGCGCTCTTTCAATTGGCGATCAGCGGGGTTAAAAAAGAAATAGTATGGAAACGGATAATAGATCAGTAAATTTTTCTCAATCACAATATCAGGATAAAGTTCGTGATATTGCTCGTACTCAGACAAGATTTCGCCAACACCTCTGGGGAACATATCGAATCGATTGTTGGCAAGCATCGCACTAAGCTGAACATAAGGTGCCTGAATCACGGTGATACCACGCGAGGTGTAAGCAGGAATATCAACCCAGTCGATACCTTGTCCGATGGTAAATTTTTTCAGATCATCTTCGGTTTTGATTTGATCAAATTTGCTTTGATCCTCTTTGCGAATTAATGATATCCGGTAACCTAATAAGCCTTTACGCAATGGAATGCGTATTACCAGAAATTTCTTTTCCATTTCTTCCGAGGTCGGATTCCAGATGACGTTTATTTCACCTGTGTTTTGCTCCAACTCCTGAATTGAACGTTTTTTAGGAACAATCGTGCCGCTGGGGATGCACTCATATTTCCCATACTTTGCTTTAGTTTTTTCCAACGCCGTATGCAAAATTTCTATTACATCATCAAAACGCTTATCGGTATGAACATCATTTGCGGGATAGATCACACGGGTCGCCATCGCCCGTGAATGTACAGGTGTTATGAGAACACCAATCAGTAACAACAGATGGGTCCATCTGGCAATAGCTTTCATTTCTTCAGTATAGACCTAGAATTTTTATTGTTAACCACAGATAGAATTCCAGCTCTTCTTAGTGTTAAGGCAGGTTTTTCTTCAAAGTTCGTTAGTTTAAAGGCTTTTTTGTTTCCATAAAGAATTTAAATTTTCAACTTCAGTTTGAAGATCGGTGATTCCCTCTTCCGTTGGACAACTGCATATACCTGGTTATCAACACCCCCTTATTTTTTCACCGTCATCAGGTCTTGAATGCAACGCACCAATACTCATTGCATTGAAAAATTAGAGCACTGAAACTCAATCATTACTATTCTCGCGGAGAGTTTTTCTCACTTGATATTTATCAAGAATTGATCAAATAAAGTTGAAGGCTGAAGCAACAAAGTTGTGACTTCACTTGTGCTACTAAGCAGACGCTTCATAGCAGAAATAAACTCAAAACATCGACTTCTAAGGCTAAATTTTGACACTTTTCAGAACATCAAAAAGTGATGCTTTGTCATTCAATTGTCACTTAACAAACCTACACTTTAGACATTCATTTTGCTCATACCGAGAATCTCAATGCTTAAAGAACAGGCTGTCTCAGCACTAGGAAAACAATCACTCTTGATGCCAGCATGGGTTAAATCAGCACTCGTGGCGAACGATAGGCTCAAGCTTTATCTGACACTGCTCCAGTCGGCGTCTCAGCATGCCAACACGCCGACAGTAGCGCTAAGTGACTTTGGAACCGAACTTGCGCAGGCTGGATTGCAAGGCAGTGTATGGCCTTTAGATTTGATAAAAACGGCCTATCTTGATGGCAACATGCTTGTCCTGCCGCAATTGAATCAACTGCTCGATGCGTTGGCAGCCGATATCACGATCATGGCGCGTCCCGTATGCGAAACTGGCCGGACAGTTCCACTCAATATCACGGCACGACGTGATCACTGGATCAAGCAATTTGAACAGATGAAAGACGACGAAGGTCTCACGCGCGAGTCAATGACAGCATTAACGCAAGGTAATCGCAAGGATGGGGACAGTTTCCATCTATTAGTGATGGATTTGCATAAGCAGCTCAATGCCATGGCAAGCGAGATCGCGACCGAAATAGTTGATGGCGCTAACGTATGGCAAATTGAAGATAGCGACCGCCCGCTGATTCAGGCGTTTATGCGTGGGTTACATCGCACGGCGCCGCTTAAATTCTCTCACCCCGGGCTAGATACCGCAGCAACCCGCGACGGTACGCGCTTGCTCATCCAGAATGACATTGGCACGAACGATGTGCATGTGCTGGTCATTGAGGTCGAGCAAAACGCGGTGAGTCTGACTTACTCTGACTTACATGTCGAACGCTTTGAGTTTTTCAGAGAGATGTTGCAAGACATTGGCTTTGAATGGACAGTATCCGCCCCTGTTCAGTCCGATCTACTCAACGCTGGCAAACCTTACCGCGTCGGCACAGCGATTCTCAAAGCCCAAGGGCAAGACTTGCTTAATGGGCTCGAAGCTGCGGCTTCACGCATTGTTTTTGTGATTGACTGGAACCGCGCCCGTAAGCGCCTGCGCCACTTTGTGAACAAGAACCAGGCTTATCTGATTCTTCAACGTGCGGCAAAAGAAGAATGGGGACACATGGCATGGCTGCTGGCTGGGGGAGAACAATTGGTTTTTAATGCAATGCAAGCCGCCGATACCGAAGCTTTTCGGATCGGTGATCGCCTTGATGAAGTGCTTGGCGAATCCGTTGCCACGACATTCTTGCTGGAATTGATGCGCATGTGCAGCAGCATTTTGCGCCAGCAACAACCGGTCGCATTGGTCGCTGACGAAGCCCGAATGCTACTGGCGCGAGCACTTCAACAACGCACGTTTGGCTTTGACCTGCTGGCAGAACATGCCGCCTATTGTCATACACTCGCGATGGCATTATGCGACGTTCTGGAAAGTGCGCAATCCACAGAAGCCATGCACATGACAGACGTTGTATCTCGCGCCAAAATCTGGGAAAGACAGGCCGATCATCAATTGATGGATGCACGACAGCGCGCAGAACGGCACGGCCAATGGCTGCCCGTGGTGGACTTACTCGAAAGATCCGATGATGTGGCAGACGCCTTGGAAGAAGCAATCTTCATTTATTCGATGACCTTGATTGAGCCGCTCAAGGGACTCCCTTCAGAAGTCAAACAAGCGCTTCTGCTTTTGGCAAACACGACACTCGCGGCGATACAAGATTTAATCAAAGCGATCGAGATTGCGCGTCACATCAATGTCTTAGGTGAACCGATAGACAGCGATTTATTTTTACAAGCACTGTGGCGCATGCTACGTGCTGAACGAGTGTGTGACGATTTGTCGCGGCAAGCACGTATGGCCATCGTACGCTCACTGCATTCGTCGGCCGCGGCGTATAGCCTTGCCAGCGATCTGGCCAATATCATCGAAAAAGCTTCTGATCATCTGCTCGCTGCGGGGTATGCATTGCGTAAGATGGTGTTCACTAAAACAGGTATCTCGTCATGACGTCTTCAACACACTGGCCTAAACATTTCTTCCTCATTTCGGGCAACAACACTGATCACCATTTCAATCACAAACCTAGCCGTGAGAGCATGGGAACCAAGGCGTACAACTTATTGCGCATGACAGAAATCGGGCTGCAAGTTCCACCTGCTTTGGTAATCGGTACGGATTTTTCTCACCGTCCGGAAGAATGCTTCAAGCCACTTTTTGATATCGGCTTACCCGCACTACAAAACGTTGCAGGCGAAGTCTTTGGCGACATCCGCAATCCCCTGATCGTGTCAGTGCGATCAGGCGCATCGGTGTCGATGCCAGGGATGATGGAAACGATACTCAATGTTGGCATTAGCGACGCCACCTTATCCGGATTTTTGCGTAAGACTGGCAACCCGCGCCTGGTGTGGGACGCGTATCGTCATCTGGTCGCCTGCTACGGCGAAGTCGTATCCGGCGTCCCGGCGTCTATATTTGAAAATGAGATTGCCATCATCGCCCAAGGACGCGACGAGCGTGAATTGGATTTCAGTGAATTACGCGCATTAACCAAACGCTTTTTGGCAATCTATCAAGAACAGGTCGGTCAGCCATTTCCACAAGACGTGCATGTGCAACTGACCGGAGCGATTCACGCCGTATTTGCATCATGGTTATCGGATAAAGCAGACACCTACCGGCATTTAAATAAGATCGACGCGGCAATAGGCACAGCCGTCACCATACAAAGCATGGCGTTTGGCAATAGCGGCGCACATTCTGGTGCGGGCGTTGGATTTACCAGAGACCCGACCACAGGCGAACAAGGTCTTTGGGTTGATTTTTTAAGCAATGCCCAAGGCGAAGACGTGGTCTCCGGCCGCCGCAATGCTGACGCCAATCAAGGACTGGCAACCGTTGCACCAGCAGCGTGGCAAAAACTTCAGGAAGCAGCACAAGCACTGGAGCAAGAATTCTCAGACATGCAGGATTTTGAATTCACCGTCCAGGATGGCGTGCTTTATATGCTGCAATCGCGTTCAGGCAAACGCACTCCCCTTGCCTGCGCCCGCATTGCACTGGATTTGCTAGATGAAAACATCATCGACACCGCCACCGCCTTACAACGCACCGAACAATTAAAAGAAGAAGAGATAGGAACCATCAGACTATCACCACAACACAAAACCTCTTCCGACATCGCACCTTTAGCAAAGGCCGCATCCGCATGCCCCGGCGTAGTCTCTGGCAAAATCGTGCTCGACGCACAAAGCGCTGCTGAACACGCTAAAGGCGGCGTATCCACGATTCTGGTCAGACAAGACGCAGAGACCAGCGACATTGCCGCATTGGATTCTGCAGCAGGCCTTTTAACAGAACGCGGCGCCCGCACCTCCCACGCCGCCGTCGTCGCCAGACAGCTAGGCAAAGTCTGCCTGGTCGGTTGCGACACCCTGCGCATCGACATGACAGCCCGCACCGTCAGCTTTGCAGAAACCACGCTACACGAAGGCGACATCATCACCCTCGACGGCAATGAAGGCGTGATCTATCACGGCAAAGTAGCGGCTGTATTGATCCCCGATGAAGCCCTACTCAAACGCCTTCGCGCCCTGCGCAAGTCAGCAGGTACAGGGCATCATGGTAGGCGTGAGAAGTGAAGATTGGTGGCGTTTTAAAATTTAAGAGATTCGTAGCAATCGGCGCGTCAGCGATGTATTCATGTCGCGCCGAATATTGACAACATCTTGCTATGCTAAATCAAGGATGACAAACTTAAAACCCATTAATGATAAGCGTATCAAGCTCCGCGAAGACATCCTCAGCATCGCTGAATTTGCCTTGCTCAATATCGAGGTTACCCAATTCCAAAGTTTTTAATAACGCGAGAGTCTCTTCCTGCTCATCAAAGTTTCTCACGTCTATTACAACCTGCTTGATTTCACCTTTTTGGTTAATCGACATCGGTTCACGATTTTCTGTGATGTTTTTAAAAATCTCAGTATCGTGACTTTTGAGTTTATTGATCGGCTTCACCTGAGTTGAGAATTTCGTAGTCAAATCTCGATCGCAATTGATTTGTAAACCTTCCCCCAGTGCAACCCTCCCGTAAAATCGCGCGGGGGGGGGAAGTCGAATAGTAGTCGGAAAGCCATATAAATAAAGGGTTTTTATTTTTAGAAAACACCCCATGGATGCAACCATGGATGCAAAAAATATTATCTAAAAACTTCATAATTTAACTTCACGACTTTGGTCGCATCAAAGAGTCAGCTCTTAGTTGTGAAATGTAATTTACGATACAACAGAGGTGTCCTAAAAACATGCCATTCTTTTTGAAACATATACTTAGTAGTGTTAGTCACACAAAACTGAAAAAATTAGCCATTGACCTTATCCAAGATAAATTTCTCGTAAGATATGTGACCTTTCATCTTATCAATTTCCTCTAAATCCTCGGGTCGTTTCGATGCAATAAGATATTTGTAAGTACGTATTTTATTTCGATAACCTTTGGTCAGCCGAATGTTTTCCCCGTGAACCAATAATCCGTGTACTTTTAATCGATTTGGCAGCTTAGTTAGCTCAATTTTTTCTTCAGCCAAATCCCAACATGCTTCTACAAACAACTCTTCCACGTTTTCTTTAAGGCCGTCTGGATAGTCAACTTCGCTAGAAAAAACGATATCATCAGCATAACGTGATAGCCTTACATTAAATTTTTCAGCAATATTCACGAGAGCAATATCTAAATCTTCGAAACAAACATTTGATAATAAAGGACTCACGGGAGATCCTTGCGCAAGCCGTTCTCGCAAGCAACATAGTGAAGATATTAAATCAGCTTCTTTCGAATTGAATCCTAGCTTTTCCAGCTTTGACTGAACTAAAATTCTAGGAGTCGTCTGAAAAAAATCACGTATATCAACCGATAAAACCCACGTTGCTCTTACATGTACTAATGCCGCGTCAACGTGAGACCGACCAGAAACAAAACCAAAAACGTGCGCGGGAACGTTGTATAAATATTGCAATTGAACCGAAAGCCATTTTTGAATGGCTTTTAAACCGACACGAGGAGCATCAATTTTCCGAGTACGGTTTCCTTTTGGGATGTAAAAGGTACGGTAATATCGCGACGTCCTACTTTGAAACGACCAAATCAAACCTGAATTTATCCCAAACATCAACCCTAGTACTTGCCTCGAACTTATTGGAGGGAGACCTAGCTGATCTAATCGTCTAATTTCTAATAGTTCAATTTCGCTCACAACTTGAGCTGCCGCCTTACATAGATCATTGGCTGTATTAAAAAGAAAATATCGAGATTCGAGGAGGGGGTGTGGGAGCCTCATTTAGCAAAGTCTAACTTTCATATAGGAGCCGTAAATATCTTCGGGGATTCGAAGGAGCACCGAAGATATTTACGGCACCCTTCTATCGCTTAATCTTGGCAAATTGAGCATGATACACACTCTCGCCGAGACCCCCACATTGCAATCCTATCATCCACGTCTAGCGAGTGCAAGTAAGCGCTTGATATCTGGACTAGATCGGCCACGCCCAGTTCCCAAGTTTTCTAGGCTCTTTAAAGATAATACGTAAGTATCATCGTCGCGACGAAAAAAAATTTTCCCATCCTTGCGAATTACATCAAGCCTCCGTTTTAACCAATCCTCGGACGGAATAGAAAAACCAGACAAAATTAGAGACTCCGATAAAGATTTAACACTGACTGGTGCTAAAGTTCTAATCGTCTTTAAACATACTAAAATCGTGGGGAGATTTTGACCAGTCGTAAGCGAAAAAGAAACCCTTTCAATTTCAAATTTAGCCAAATATCTTTCTGATTCAATTCGAATTTTCTTTAACTCTTCGTCATCCAATACCTTTTTTGGATCAATCCAAACAGTTGCAATATCATTATACATTGACAAAAAACTGTTTCTTATTGAATCCCCATGTGAATGCAACAGAGTCGCACGTAATCCAGCCTCGATATCCTTTCCAAATTCATCGTGCAATAAAAATTCGATTTCAATGCCGTTTTCTGCAAATTCCGATTTTGCATCATGCAATTTCTTGTTTGATGGCACCTGTTTGTTTTCATCATTTCTCTTCACAGGTACATGAACAAGAAAATGTCTTTCACCATGTTCTCCGCGCACAATAGCACCCGAACACTGAATACCCATTGCAGACAAACGAGTTTGAATTTCATCACCAATACTCATATAACTTGCCTCCAAGCTTGAGTTATTGCACTCACAAAACCCCTAGCACGAGCAGGCCATGATCGAGCATCACTGACTTCCACTGTATTAAGTTTAAAATCCACATGAGACTTAAAATCTACAGTAATTTCCGGATGATAATCCGCCGCAACTCTAATTCCTCGACCTTTTTCCATAAGCTCAGCAAGATTTTTTGCGGCAGTAATACCGTCACTACAAAGCGACATAGCCTCTCTGTCGTTATTTTTGTTTGCCAACGAATATCCATTTTTTAAAGCCTTTACAACTTGCCCTCTTAAAACTTGGGGTATGGTGGCATGTGGCATATCTCCCGACCATTCATCTTGCAACTTCCCCAGCCCATATCTAACTTCAAGATAAGTTGCGTAGTAATAACGATTAAATGCAGATCTACCAAAAAGATCTCCCTCTGACGAATTTGCGCGAGCTTCTGCCTGCTCCTGTAAATGGCGCGCTACAATTTCCAAAGTTTTTTCATCTAATTGAGGCATCTACTTATGAAATATACAAATTGTTCGAAAGGATTACACGTAACGATTATGAAATCAATACTTCAAGTAGTATTGCAACTCACTAGCCAAATTATTGGGTCATGGCACCCACGTTGCTATGACGTGAAAAAGAACCTAAAAAAGTCCATGTAGCACGTTCGATTACCAAAGGAAGGAAGTGAAAGCAACGTATTTGGAGACAATTGGGGATCTTCGCGCCCTCGCTCCAACCAGTGAAAAAGAACCTAAGAATTTTCTCTGGCCAAACTTAGCTAAAACTTTCTGCAATGGTTACGACTAAAAATTCACCACTCACAATTGTCATTAAAACAATATTCTATTCAAACCCCTAGGGGGTAGTTTTTACTTTCTATAAAACTCAACCTAACCTAACGGTTTCCACTGAAAAAACCTTCTACTTTTGCCCCCCCCACCCTCAAAACCTGCGCGCACGAAAAAAAGTTATAAGGCCGGCCTTCTCTAGGGCAGCTCTAGAGATGAAACCCACCCTACCTGGGTGTGACCACAGGTTATAGATTCCAATAGACAATGTATTGCCCTCCCTTTGACAGCCAAAGCTAGCGCTGATGCAGTCTAGAGCCTATCTTGCTCTTGAAAGTCAATGCTGGTGCAGCCTATGCTTTTTTAAGGAAATTAATGTACTTGCGATATAAAGTAGGAATGCGCTTGATTATCGGTGTTACGGTGTAACAAAACACCGGTTTTAGGTTAGTTGCTGGTATAAATACTGCGTACGCAATCAGTATAAATGGTGATTTTCGGCGCGATTGGTTATCCGAATCCAACCGCCACAAACCGCGCCGCCAACCAGCACGACTCATCTAAATCGGTAAGGTACTTAGCTTAATACTAGATATCTTGTAAAAACGCCCTACCGAACCAGCAAACCCTTCAGAGATGCTTATCTTCCCCCGCTTATCCAACTCAAAGACAACTGCACCACCAGCTGTCAGCCTGTGTACATGCCTTGTCTCTGGGCAAGCTGATCCTAATCTGAATATCCGACCGTGGGGTGGCGAGTTTAGGCATCTTGCATCCATGACTTTAAGGTGGGTTATCCATGGATGCAAAAAAGTGGGATGTCAATGTTTCTTCTGGCACGTCCTGAAACAAAAAAAACCCCGCGTACTCACTGAGAGTTACGCGGGTTTTTGGTGTTTCTTGGTACTGCTTGAAACTTAATACTGGCGGAGAGGGGGGGATTCGAACCCCCGATACCTGTTACAGTACGCCTGATTTCGAGTCAGGTACATTCAACCACTCTGCCACCTCTCCGGCTTTGGTTGTTCGTTAAAAACGAAGCCTTCGATTATAGCAAAGAAACTTTGGGTTTCCTAGCTTCGTTAGCAATCGAATTGCGCAATGGCTAACAAATGACTAATCAGATCAGGTCACATTTCAAAAACTGCCCGTCTACGCTTATTCCAGCAGGATCAATTTTCATGTTCCGTAATTGCCGCACATCAACATTGACATCAAGTTGTAACATATTTTACCTATAGTCACAATTTACCAATTAACACCGCACTTCATCATGAGTGAAGCGCGGCTCTTTGTATTTTAGGAAGTAGTTTCAATGGATAGTGTATTGGCAGAAGATTATATGGCAGATCTTTCTCAGCACAACATGGCCACCGCGTGCGAGGCATACTCTGCAGCCGCCAATACGGATGACAATAGCTTATCGGCACAGCTTCACCGCATTATTGAGCAACGCTCGCTGACTGCGCGCTTTCAGCCGATTATCGAAATGCACAATGGTGACATTTTGGGTTATGAAGGTCTGATACGCGGCCCTTCTGACAGCCCACTGCATTCGCCACTGAACTTATTTAAAGCCGCATCAGAAAACAATCTGACGGTAACGGTAGAGCATCTTTGCCGGCACGTGATTCTGGAACAATTTGCTGCGCAAAAATTGCCAGGCAAACTCTTTCTGAACGTCAGCCCGGAATGCTTGCTGCAACGCGATACCAGAAATGGCGAGACGCTGGACTATATTCGCGATCTAGGCATCAATCCTGAACGTGTGATCATCGAACTGACTGAATATCAACCAACCCACGATTATGGGCTGTTGTGCGAAGCGGTTTTTCATTATCGTGAGATGGGGTTTGAAATTGCCATTGACGATTTGGGCGAAGGTTTTTCTAGTCTGCGTTTGTGGTCTGAATTAAAACCAGATTACGTCAAGATTGATATGCACTTTATTCAGGGTATCGATCATGACCCTGTCAAAGCGCAATTTGTTCGCTCGATTCAGTCGATTGCCGAAAAATCTGACACCCGTGTGATTGCCGAGGGCATAGAAACGCAATCTGAGCTGTTAACCATACGTGAAATGGGTGTTGCTTGCGGCCAGGGTTATCACATTGCCCGCCCTCACCCAACGCCAACCCGTGCGATTTCAGCTGAAGTTGCGAAGGTTTTGACAGCAAATAGCCCGCCTAATCCGCGGAGAAATTCGGCTGCATTTGAGCAAACGATTGCGATAGAGAAGATACTAAAAACCTCGCCGACAATTCCATCTAAGATGTCGAACAATCAGGTGGATGAGATTTTTTTACAAAATCCTAAACTGCAATTTATTCCGGTGGTTGATCAGGGCATTCCTATCGGCATCATTAATCGCTACCACATGATTGAACGTTTTGCTCGCCCCTATCAGCGAGAATTGTATGGCAAAAAATCCTGCAAAGAATTTATTGATGCTCATGCAGTCGTCGTCGATAAAAATACCAGTATGCAGGATGTCAGTCACATCATTGTTGAGACCAATCCTGATCATCTGATTAATGGGATTATCATTACCGATCAAGGCCAGTACGTGGGCATTTGCACTGGCCCTGATTTGATGCGCGAAATTACGCAGATGCAAATCACGGCAGCGCGTTATGCCAATCCATTAACGCAATTGCCAGGCAATGTACCTATTAATGAACACATCGATAAGCTACTGGAAAAAAAACAGGCATTCACGGCATGCTATTGCGACCTCGATCATTTCAAACCATTTAATGATGTGTACGGCTACCGTCGCGGTGACGATATTATTCAGTTGACCAGTGAAATTTTAAAAACTCACTGCGATCAGCAAATGGATTTTATCGGACACATAGGCGGTGATGATTTTATTATTTTGTTCCGCAGTGAAGACTGGGAAAACCGTTGCAAAGCGATTCTGCAGCATTTCTCTGAGGAGATTCAACACTTCTATAGCAATGAAGATCGCGAACGCGGCGGCTATCTGAGTGAAGATCGCCAGGGGCAAAAAGTTTTTTATCCTTTGGTTTGTTTGTCGCTGGGCGTGGTGAAATCGAGTTCGAATAAATTTTATTCCCACCATCAGATTTCTTTAGCTGCATCTGATGCAAAGAAACAAGCTAAGAAAATTCCTGGCAATAGCTTATTTATCGATCGCCGTTCGGAGAACGATGCATCCAAGAGTAAATAAAGAATCACAAATAAAGAATCACAAATAAAGAATCACAAATAAAAATCCCGCATCAATTAAATGATGCGGGATTTTTTTGCATAAATGACTTACTGAGTTTTGATAGGGCTTCTACTCAGCACTATCAAGCATTGCCTACATCTCCGGATTAAGCAGCTGGCTGCAATTTCTCTATACCACCCATGTATGGGCGCAGCGCTTCTGGAATGATCACAGAACCATCAGCTTGTTGGTAGTTTTCTAAAACAGCGACGAGTGTGCGACCAACAGCCAGACCAGAACCGTTCAAGGTGTGGACCATTTCTGGTTTGCCTTGGGCGTTACGGAAACGCGCTTGCATACGACGCGCCTGGAAGGCTTCCATGTTCGAGACGGAAGAAATTTCGCGATAGGTATTTTGCGCTGGCAGCCAGACTTCCAAATCGAAGGTTTTTGCTGCGCCAAAGCCCATATCACCAGTACACAAGCTAACGACACGGTATGGCAGTTCGAGTTTTTTCAACACGGATTCGGCGTGACCGACCATTTCGTCCAGAGCCGCCATGGAATGATCTGGATGCACGATCTGCACCATTTCTACTTTATCGAATTGGTGTTGACGGATCATGCCGCGTGTATCACGGCCATAGCTACCTGCTTCTGAACGGAAGCATGGTGTGTGCGCTGTCATTTTGATTGGCAACGCATCGGCGGCGACGATTTCGTCACGCACGGTATTGGTCAGTGTCACTTCGGAAGTGGGGATCAGGTAGAGAGTCTCTCCGTCGCCTTCCTGTCCGCCTTTTTTGACCGCAAATAAGTCTTCTTCAAACTTTGGCAATTGGCCTGTACCACGCATAGAGTCAGCATTGACCATGTAGGGTGTATAGACTTCGGTATAGCCATTTTCCAATGTCTGGGTGTCGAGCATGAATTGCGCTAAAGCGCGATGCAGACGTGCCATACCGCCTTTCATGACAGAAAAACGCGAGCCAGTCAGCTTCACCGCAGTATCAAAATCCAGACCCAATGCGGAACCGATATCCACGTGATCTTTAACTTCAAAATCAAAAGTACGTGGCGTGCCAACTTTGCGCACTTCTACGTTGCCCGACTCATCGTTACCAACGACCACGGATTCATGCGGTAAGTTAGGGATCGCTTGCAAGAACGCGGTCATACTGTGCTGCACTTCTGCCAAACGTACTTCGGAAGCTTTTAGTTCATCACCAATGCCGCCCACTTCAGCCATGACTGCTGATGCATCTTCACCTTTGCCTTTGAGCATACCGATTTGCTTGGACAGGGTATTACGCTTGCCTTGCAATTCTTCAGTGCGTGACTGTATTTGCTTGCGCTCGCCTTCAAGCGTGTTAAAGGTTGCCACATCCAATTGAAATTTGCGTGTCGCCAGACGGGCGGCAACGCTATCAATGTCTTTGCGTAGGAGTTGAATGTCTATCATAGTAATTTAATGCCAAGTTTTTGAAATGGAGCGAATCGCCTATTAACCGTCTATTGTAGCAAGCCCGACGGATTTCCCCTAAATTTATAGACGAATTTTATTGTTGAGTATTTTGTTTTTTACAAGCCTTCAGGATTTTGATGCATCTTCATCCAGACGGCGCAGGTAAGCCAGTTTTTCAGCAATTTTGATTTCCATTCCTCGCGATACCGGCCTATACCAGGATCGCCCCTCCAAGCCCTCAGGCAAATAGGTTTCACCTGCGGCGTAGGCATCTGGCTCATCATGCGCGTAACGGTATAGCTTGCCGTAACCCAATTCTTTCATCAATTTGGTTGGTGCATTGCGTAAATGCTCAGGGACAACGCGGGATTTGTCTTTGGTAATCAGTGCTTTAACTTCATTGTACGCTTTATAAACCGCGTTAGACTTGGCCGCACAAGCCAGATAGACCACAGCTTCTGCCAGCGCGAGTTCGCCTTCCGGTGAACCTAAACGCTCATAGGTTTCTGCCGCATCCAGCGTAATGCGGAGTGCGCGTGGGTCGGCAAGGCCGATATCTTCAGCAGCCATACGAATGATGCGGCGCGCCAGATAACGTGGATCAGCACCACCATCAAGCATTCTGACCAACCAGTACAAAGCACCATCAGGGCTGGAACCGCGTACCGATTTATGCAAAGCTGAAATCTGATCGTAAAACGCGTCACCACCTTTATCAAAGCGGCGCAAGGCATCGCCCAGGCATTCACTCAGCAATACCGCGTCAATTAAGCCAACTTGCTTGGCATTTGCAGCGTGCGCCACGATATCAAGATTATTGAGCAGTTTGCGACCATCTCCGTCGGCACTCGATACAAGACTGGCTTTAGCGTCGGGGGTTATTTGCAAACCACCTAATTCTCGCTCGCAAGCCCTGTCGACCATCGCCGCCAGATCGTCATCGGTCAACGATTTCAACACATACACGGCAGCACGTGACAACAAAGCGCTATTGACTTCAAACGATGGGTTTTCCGTGGTCGCGCCGATAAACGTGAACAAGCCACTTTCTACATGCGGCAAAAAAGCATCCTGCTGACTTTTGTTAAAACGATGTACTTCATCGACAAACAGGATTGTGCGGCGACGCGAATTGGCTTGGACAATCTGTGCACGCTCTACTGCTTCGCGGATATCTTTGATGCCAGACAGGACCGCAGACAACGCTATAAATTCGCAATGAAAAGCATCTGCCATCAGACGTGCCAGCGTCGTTTTGCCAACGCCTGGTGGTCCCCACAAAATCATGGAGTGCGGTTCACCAGAAGCAAAGGCCAGCCGCAAAGGCTTGCCTTCACTCAGCAAATGTTGTTGACCTATGACTTCTTGTAAGCTTGCAGGGCGCATGCGCTCTGCCAGAGGAGTAAGTGGACGACTTGCGGTATTCATTTATTGACGGAACACGTCAGCCCCGGCGGGGACGACGAATTTAAACTGATCAGCTTTCAAGGCTGGATTTTTTTCTACATTTTTGAGAGTAATCAAAGACGCCTGACCAAAGCTGTCACGCAATTCCAGCGCATAGGGAACACCGTCTTTCATGCCTATGCCGATATGTTCAAACTGGCTATCTTTGGTTTTAGGGGTAGCTTCTAACCATTCCAGACCTTGCTTGTCAGCGACATCTTTGAGACTGAAATTTTTTTCAAGATCTGCAGTACCCGCACCACCAAATAAGATCGCGGCGGGGCTAGAACCCAGCGCATTTCCCAGTTCTTTCATGGTGACTTGATTCAAGTCTTTGTCGTAGATGTAAAGCTTGTCGCCATCAGCTTGCAGCACCTGCTCATACGGCTTTTGGTAAGTCCAGATGAATTTACCAGGTCGGGCAAACACAAAAACGCCGTTCGAGGTTTTGATCACCTTAGGTTTGCCGTCCACTACCTTGACTTGCTGTTGAATAAAATCGCCTTTGGCACTCTTAGAGTTACTGACAAAAGATTTAAATTGCTCTACTGCTGAAGCGTAGGCGCTACTTACTCCTGACGCTAAAGTGCTGGCGACCACGACACATGTCACTAAACGGAGCCATTTTTTATTTAGCTGATTTTGTTGATTTTGTTGAGATTGTTTATTCACTGTATTTCCTATCATCAAGACCTCATGTGTGAGGACTTTTATGGGTCTCCGCGGATTATTCCGCATTGCCGACTGGCACCAGAATTTCCCGATTGCCATTTGACTGCATGGTAGATACGACCCCACTCTGCTCCATTTGTTCCAACAAACGTGCGGCGCGGTTGTAACCAATGCGCAAATGACGCTGCACCAAAGAGATAGAAGCGCGACGATTTTTTAACACAATCGCGACCGCCTGATCGTACAAGGCATCAGCCTCGCCACCACCGGCGCCCTCAGTTGTGGCACCCGCTTCTCCGCCCTCTTCCAGCGTACCGCCTTCAAGTATGCCTTCGATATAATTTGGCTCCCCCTGGGCTTTCAGGTACTCAACAACCCTATGCACTTCATCATCTGACACAAACGCGCCATGTACACGGATAGGCAAACCGGTACCTGGTGGCATGTAAAGCATGTCCCCCATACCCAGCAAGGCTTCGGCACCCATCTGATCCAAAATCGTGCGTGAATCGATTTTACTGCTGACCTGAAACGCAATACGGGTTGGAATATTGGCTTTTATTAAACCAGTAATTACGTCAACCGATGGGCGTTGCGTAGCCAAAATCAAGTGAATACCCGCAGCACGGGCTTTTTGCGCGATACGGGCAATGAGCTCTTCAACTTTTTTACCAACTACCATCATCAGATCAGCCAATTCATCGATGATGATCACAATGGTCGGCAACTTGTCCAGAGGTTCAGGTGCATCCGGAGTCAAGCTAAATGGATTGGGGATCAATTGTTCTTTTTTGACTGCTTCAGCAATTTTGACGTTGTAGCCTGCCAGGTTACGCACACCAAGCTTGGACATCAATTTATAACGACGTTCCATCTCAGACACCGCCCAATTCAGGGCATGACCAGCCTGACGCATATCGGTAACGACTGGCGCCAACAAATGAGGAATGCCTTCATAAACTGACATTTCCAACATCTTAGGATCGATCAGGATCATCCGGACGTCATTGGGATCGGACTTATACAGCAGCGATAAGATCGTCGCATTAATACCAACTGATTTACCAGAACCCGTCGTACCGGCCACCAGCAAATGGGGCATTTTGGCGAGGTCAGCAGTGACAGGATTACCGGCAATGTCTTTACCCAAAGCAATGGTCAGGCTGGAAATGCCGTCGTTATATAGCTTGGAGCCGAGAATTTCGGTCAGACGGACGATTTGTCGTTTAGGATTCGGCAATTCCAGACCCATGTAATTTTTACCGGGTATGGTTTCAACCACACGAATAGACGTTAACGACAAAGACCGTGCCAGATCGCGCGCCAGATTGACGATCTGGCTACCCTTCACACCAGTGGCTGGCTCAATTTCATAACGTGTAACGACCGGGCCCGGATAAGCTGCCACAACTTTGGCATCAACACCAAAGTCCGAGAGCTTTTTCTCGATCAAACGACTTGTAAATTCCAGCGTCTGGACGCTGACGGTTTCTTGCACAGGTGGCGCATCATCGAGCAGATTTAATGGTGGCAGATTGGTGTCTGGCAATTCATTAAACAAAGAGACTTGCTTCTCTTTCTCCACCCGCTCAGATCGTTGAACAGCAACCACTTGCGGTTCAATGCGGATAGGTGGTGCTTCAACGATTTTGGCACGTTCCTGCACCACAACTTCTTCGCGTTTAACAGCAGCGGTCTGCCCCAGGCGACGATCTTCTGCGGCGGCATATTTATTATTGATAAAGACGAATACGCCTTCAATGGCAGCGCCAATTTTTTCAGCGATCGCCAACCACGACATCTGAAAATATAGGCTGACGCCCAATGCCATCAGTAGCAATAGCGCCAGCGTTGCACCAGTAAATCCCAGTGCATTGAAGGCAGCACGTCCGATCAGATCACCAAGCACTCCACCCGGGGCCAAAGGCAAAGGAATACGCATGGAATACATACGCAGATATTCGATACCCATACTGCCGGTCAGCAACATCGCGAAACCCAGTTTTTGGATCAAAATTTCAGGCTGGGAAATATCTGGCTCAGGCTCTGGTGACACCTGGAAACGGTTTGCCAGCTTACGATACGCTTTCCAGACCTGCCGCAGACCGGCAACACACCACCACCAGGTTGAAAAACCAAACACATAAAGCAAGACATCTGCCAGCCATGCACCAAATTTGCCGCCGATATTATGAATTTTGGGCACCACGCTTGATTGCGACCAGCCGGGGTCCGCTTTTGAATACGTCACCAGGATCAAAATCAGGCAAATACTTAAGGCAGCGAATAATATCCACCGGGCCTCCATGAGTAGCACCACCATTTTGTTTGGCAATGGTGGCGGTGGAGGCGCTTTATTCGTTCGGGTATAGGCTTCGTTACTTGTAGTCATAAATCAGGAAAATAGGTACCCAGACAACCAAAGTCTGACACGATAGCATGATAGACCAGACTAACCAAACTTCGGTCAAACATAAGCCAAAACGCAGGCAACCAGCCAAGCTTTTGGGGATAGACTATAATTTAAACTTACGTTCGATGTTCGGGACAAAATACGTAAAAAAATACGTAGAAAGATGGTCAAAAAGTACAAAATCACATGCATTTTAGCCAATTTATTCGCTGATGCTTGTTTTTCTCTACTACGACGCCATCTGCAAATCATTCCTCAACGCATATTGATATGTTAAATGTCGGTATGCGTATCGTTTAACTTTTTAAGCAGGTCAACCTATGTCTACATCCAAACATGCTCGCGTACTCATTCTTGGTTCTGGCCCCGCTGGCTATTCAGCGGCAATCTATGCTGCCCGCGCCAATCTTAATCCAGTGCTGATTACCGGCGTCGAACAAGGCGGTCAATTAATGACCACTACTGATGTAGAAAACTGGCCTGCTGATCCACTTGGCGTTCAGGGTCCGGAATTGATGCAACGTTTCCTGCAACACGCTGAACGTTTCAACACAGAAATTATTTTCGATTACATCCACACCACAAAGCTGACAGAAAAGCCAATTCGTCTGATTGGTGATCAGGGTGAATACACTTGTGACTCACTGATTATTGCAACGGGTGCTTCTGCGCAATACCTCGGCCTGCCTTCTGAACAAGCATTTATGGGCAAAGGCGTGTCCGCTTGCGCGACCTGCGATGGCTTCTTCTATCGTGGCAAAGAAGTCGCCGTTGTGGGTGGTGGCAACACGGCCGTCGAGGAAGCTTTGTATTTATCAAATATCGCCAGCAAAGTAACAGTCATCCATCGCCGCGACAAATTCCGCGCTGAAGCGATTCTGATCGATCGGTTAATGGCAAAAGTCGCTGAAGGTAAAATCGAAGTGAAATGGAACCATACGCTCGATGAAGTGACTGGTGATGACTCTGGCGTGACCGGTATTAATGTTAAATCGGCGGAAGGTGTTGTGACTGCGATTCCTTTGCATGGCGTGTTTATCGCCATCGGACACAAACCAAACACCAGCATTTTTGAAGGTCAACTGCTGATGCAAAACGGCTACATCAAAACACGTACTGGCACAGAAGGCATGTCAACGGCGACCAATATCCCTGGTGTATTTGCTGCTGGTGACGTGCAAGATCACGTCTATCGTCAGGCAATCACCAGCGCAGGTACTGGTTGCATGGCAGCCTTGGATGCGCAACGTTTCCTTGAAGAGTAATTCAGGCTCAGTCAATGTCTTCCTTGAAAAATTTTGCTGACCTGAAATCTCTGGGTCAGCAATTAAAGCAGCAACAAGAAACTCAGCAACGCGCTGAAGCGGAACGCCTGGAGCGCGAGAAAAAAGCGGCAGCAGAAGCGAATATTTTCCGTTCCAGCATCGGCGCGGTCGAGCCGATCAAAACTGCCAGCAAGCACCTTACTCCTCCGACGCGACCTGAACCAATTCCGTTTCAACATATCGCCGATGAAAAATCTGCGTTACAAGAATCGCTTTCGGATGAATTTGATGCTGATTCTTTGCTTGAAACTGACGGTGATCTGAGTTACACCCGCGCCGGAGTCGGCGCCGATGTGGTTCGCAAGCTCAGAAAAGGGCATTGGGTGATTCAGGCACAGCTTGACTTGCATGGGATGCGTCGCGATCAGGCGCGTGATAGTTTAGGTGAGTTTCTTAGGAAATGTGACCGTAACGGCTTGCGCTGTGTGCGCATTATTCATGGCAAAGGATTAGGATCAGTGAATAAAGAGCCCGTCTTAAAGCACAAGGTCAGAAACTGGCTGATACAGAAAGATGAAGTGCTGGCGTTTAGTCAGGCGACTGCGGCTGACGGCGGTTCCGGGGCACTGATCGTACTGTTGAAATCTTAAAAAATAGGCCAAATGACTTTACCCGTCATTTGGCCCATTTTTTATTGTTGTCGCTACCATGTAGCAGCTAAACAAATACGAACGACCTTAGTCTTTGAATTTACCGTCTTTCGTAATCACGGTCATATCAACATACTTAGAGCCGTTATGATTGGACGATGAGAAGTTCACATCGAATCCACCACCATCAAAATTTTTCATATTGATGGTTTCTAAAGCTGCGATGAATTTTTCCCTGGTTAAATCTTGCCCGGCACGGCGCAAGCCTTCAACAAATATTCGGGCATCGATATACCCTTCAAGACTTGAAAAATTCAGGTCTTTGATGCCCGCTTTATTCATTACTTTGGCATACTCCCCCACCACTGGCGCGTTAGCGCTAGACCAAGGGAATGGCACAACCTGCGAAATCACCACACCAGGCCCCTCTTTAGCGAGCGCATCGGACAAAGCCTGACTACCAACAAAAGAGAGATTGTAGAATTGACCGGTATAGCCTCGCTTATGCATTTCTTTAATGAAGGCAGCACACGACGTATAGGCGCTTACTTGTATGATGACATCTGGCCGTTTTGCCATCATTTTCTCTACTGCTCTGGATACATCCGAACTATTCCGCTCGACGGTTGCTGTTTCTACAATCGGCAAATTTAATTTCTTTAAAGCGCGTTCAACACCAGAGAGGCCCGCTTTACCGTAGGCATCATTCTGATAAAACACAGCAATATTTTTTAAACCGGTATTGACCAGACGATCAACCAGATGTTCAGTTTCATCGTTGTAGCTGGCACGCACATTAAAGATCAGCTTATTAAAAGGATCTCTTAATGATTGTGCACCGCTAAACGGCGCGAAGAATGGCACCTTGGCCTTAGTAAAAATCGGCAAAGCGGCATTACTGGTAGGTGTACCAACATAGCCAAACAAGGCAAAAACGTTATCGTTTTCAATCAGGTTTTTTGTATTGGCAGCCGCAATATCGGCTTCATATTGATCGTCACGTTGCAAAATTTCTATTTTGCGCCCAAACACACCACCAGCCGCATTGACATGGTCAAAATACGCTTTTGCCCCGGCGTTGAGTTGTATCCCCAATTGTGCAGCCGGCCCCGAAAAAGCCGCCGACTGTCCGATGACAATTTTACGTTCAGAGACGCCAATTTCGGCATGCGCTGACACGGCAACTACTGCAGAAAAAATGGTAATTATTTTTTTTAACAATGTCATATGAGTCTTAAAAGCAGGATTCATTGAGATAATTACACCGCTTCCGGCCCTGTTTCACCGGTGCGTATGCGTATCACTTGTTCGACGTTTTGTACAAAAATCTTACCATCACCAATTTTTCCAGTATGCGCAGCCTTGATAATCGCATCTACTACATGATCACAGATTTTGTCATCAACAACGACTTCAACTTTAATCTTAGGCAAAAAATCCACCACGTATTCCGCGCCGCGATACAGTTCGGTATGCCCTTTTTGGCGACCAAAGCCTTTTACCTCGGTCACAGTGAGGCCTGTCACACCGACATCTGCCAAAGCCTCGCGAACTTCATCCAATTTAAATGGTTTAATCACTGCAGTAATTTGTTTCATTATTTTTCCCTTTCACAATCTTTTAATTTTTTAATCTCTGAATTTTGATGTCACCGGATAGCGCCAATCGCGTCCAAAAGCCCGGTGCGTAATGCGTATACCTATGGGTGCCTGGCGTCGTTTATATTCGTTAATTTTAATTAATCGCGTAATTCTTTCAACATCTTCTTCACTGTACCCAGCAGCGACAATTTCAGCACGCGATTTATTTTCTTCCATATACAGTTGCATGATCGCGTCTAATACTTCGTAAGGAGGCAAAGAATCCTGATCGGTCTGATCGGGTCGCAACTCCGCTGAAGGAGCGCGTGTCAGAATACGCTCCGGGATCACATCCGACAGGCTATTGCGGTAGGCACACAAACGATACACCATGGTTTTTGCAATGTCTTTAATCACCGCGAAGCCACCAGCCATATCACCGTACAACGTACAATAACCAACTGCCATTTCACTCTTATTGCCGGTGGTAAGAACAATAGAACCGTATTTATTCGACAATGCCATTAACAGGGTGCCGCGTATGCGCGCCTGAATATTTTCTTCCGTTGTATCTTCTTTTAAACCAGCAAATTCCTGGCTGAGGGTCGCGCGGAATGCGTCGAAACATGCCGCAATAGACAATTCATCATAGCGTACGCCTATACGCTGCACCATGTCACGCGAATCCAGCAAAGAAATGTCTGCTGTGTAGGGTGATGGCATCATGACCGCCCTCACCTTCTCCGCGCCTAAGGCATCTACCGCGATTGCAAGAGTCAATGCTGAATCAACACCACCAGATAGACCCAGCAAAATGCCAGGAAAGCCGTTTTTCGTCACGTAGTCGCGTACCCCCAAAACCAGCGCCTGATAAATTTGTGCTTCAAGAGACTCCTCGAGCGGAAATTGCTGTGCAACTGGCTCCGTACCATTGAATTCAACGACCTGCACCCCTGCTTCGCAATGCTTCATCTGGACAACCAACTCACCAGCAGTATTCAGCACAAACGAATTACCATCAAAAATCAATTCATCCTGGCCACCAACCAGATTAGCGTAGACCAGGGACATGCCGCTACCGGTGACGTTTTCACGCATCACCTCAATGCGCTGATGTTGCTTGAGCATATGAAATGGAGAGCCATTTGGCACCAGCAAAACTTGCGCCCCAGCATCTTTTGCCGCTTGTGGCGCCTCTTTAGCCCATGTATCTTCGCAAATATTGATACCAAATTGGACGCCTTTGACGGCAAATACACAGCTTTTTTCGCCTTCGGCAAAATAACGAACTTCGTCAAAAACCATGTCGTTAGGTAATTTACGCTTAAAATAACTGACAACAATCGCACCATTTACCAATACAGAGACGGCGTTGTAGCGACGCCCCTGCTCCTCCGCTGGATGCCCGACTAAAACATAAACATCCTTAAATACCGCCAACTGCGTGGCGAGTTGATTTAAGGCATACTCTGTCTTACGGTAAAACGCCGGACGCAGCAATAAATCCTCAGGCGGATAGCCAACTAAAGACAACTCTGGAGTGACAACAATGTCTGCGCCTTGCCGGGCTGCTTTACTGACGTATTCAAATATGTGGGCCGCATTTCCGGTCAGGTCTCCAACCGTACTATTCATCTGGGCGATGGCAACTTTAATGGTCATAATCGTGCAATCTGAATTGAATCAAAAATGGAATTAACATCTATAAGTCAGCATTATCGCATGGGCATCGCCACTTCTCTTTCAGAGATTGGTCGAGAACAGTGGGAAACCCTTCTGAACTCACAAAACCATCGTAATCCCTTCTTATCTTATGCCTTTCTGTATGCGCTCGAAGAATCCGGATCGGCCAGCGAAAAGACTGGCTGGCGCACTTGCTTCATTACGATTTGGGAAGGCACAGACTTGGTGGGCGCTTATCCCATCTATGAGAAAAGCCACTCTTACGGCGAATATGTCTTTGATTGGGCATGGGCCGACGCCTATCAGCGCTATGGCCACGACTATTACCCTAAATTATTATCAGCAATTCCTTTCACGCCAGTGACCGGTTGTCGCGCGATGGCCAGAACGCCTGAGATACAAGCGCTGTTAATCGATGTGTTTAAGCATATGACCGTATCAGGTGAATTTTCGTCTTGTCACACACTGTTTTTTCCGGAAGCTGATCTGAAACTTTATCAAAATGCAGGTTTTTTAATCAGAACCGGTGTGCAATTTCACTGGAAAAATCAGCAATACCAATGCTTCGAGGATTTTCTGGCGTCCTTAGAAGCAAAAAAACGAAAAAACATACGGGCTGAAAGACGTAAAGTCGCAGAACAAGGCATATCTTTTTTACATCTTCGAGGCACTGAGGCGACGCCTGACGACTGGCAGTTTTTTAAACATTGTTATGATCTGACCTATCACAACCATCACTCTATGCCATATCTGAATCTGCGATTTTTCTTCACCATCGGCAAAGAAATGCCAGAAAACATTTACCTGATTTTTGCCTACAAAGATGGCAACAGAATCGCAGCCTCTCTGCTTATTTACGATCAGGAGCGACTTTACGGGCGCTATTGGGGCTGTATTGAGTCATATCCGTGTCTGCACTTTGAGACCGCGTATTACCAGGCCATCGAACTCTGTATTGAGCAGAAAATCGCCATTTTTGAAGGTGGCGCTCAAGGGGAGCACAAAATGGCGCGTGGTTTTTTGCCTGAAAAAACCTGGTCGGCACATTTACTGACTCGACCAGAATTCAGCGATGCCGTAGCGCAATTCCTGAAAAAAGAGACGAATGGTGTCGAAATGTATATCGATGAGTTACATCAACACACACCATATAAAAAAGATCCTGAATTAAGGGACACATTGACTTGAAATTTTGCAACGTTCAAGGCATTCTGACGAAATGCAAAATAACATTACAAATCCAGCATCGCAGCCCACGACTGCCCCTTTGAATAAACGGGTTGGTCGCTTTTACCTGACTGAAAAATTAGGCGTGGGCTCAAATGGAACAGTATTTCGTGGTCACGATCCAGTGATTGATCGCGATGTCGCGATTAAGATCCTCAACACGATACCCAATGCCGCTGACAGAAAACAAAGGGAGCAGCAATTCATTAATGAGGCCCGTGCAGCGGGAAGGTTATCACATCCCAGTATCGTGACCATTTTTGACGCATCGAGCGAAGGTGGGACTACTTTTATTGCGATGGAATTTTTGCCGGGCCAGGATTTGCGCCAGATGCTGGCATCTGGAAAAAGCTTTGACATTATAGAAACAGCAACCATCATCCAGAGAATTGCCGACGCGCTGACAGTTGCACACGCCAATGGCGTGATTCATCGGGATATTAAACCTGGCAACATTTTTATCCTGCCCAATAATCACCCTAAAGTCGTCGATTTTGGCATTGCGCGCGCGCCAAACCGATTGATTGATGAAAACAGACCCACCGACGTCACCCTCTTCAACAACAATGTCCTCGGCACACCAAACTATATGTCACCCGAGCAAGCGATGGGAAAACCTGTTACGGCATTGACCGATGTTTACTCTCTTGGTGCTGTGATGTATGAAATGCTGACTGGGCAAAAGCCATTTCAGAGCAACGATATAGATAAATTACTTCATCAGATCGCCAATAAGCCGCCCAAATCTCCTACCGAGGTCAACGCTGGGATACCTGAGTCTTTATCTAAAATTGTAACGAAAGCGATGCAAAAAGATTTGACGTTGCGCTATCAGAGCACAGAAGAAATGTCGCAAGCCTTGTATCGTTTTTTGGAGCGAGACAAAAAACTCAAACAAAAAGGTGGCAGATCAAAAACTGCTCCGGGGCACAACGAAAAAAAGAAAGAAGGAATTAATTCTTTGCTTTTGTTGAGTGGCGTCGCGGTGATCGTCGCCATTGCGGCAATCATTGTCTCTAAATTCACTCATTAACCCAACCCGCTTCATTCATTTTGCATCAGCAAACGCTGATGTTTCAGATAGGCAGGCATAAAAAAACGCGACCCTCAGATCGCGTTTTTTATGATTACATCAGCAAATTATTTTGCTTCTTTTTTGAAGTTCTCAATACCAGCGAGAATTTCTTTCTTCGCATCTTCTGGACCGCCCCAACCTTCAACTTTAACCCATTTGCCTTTTTCCAGATCTTTGTAGTGTTCAAAGAAATGCTGGATCTGACGCAAACGCAATTCGTTCATGTCTTCTGGTTTTTGCCAGTGCGTGTAGATAGGCAAAATTTTATCGACAGGCACAGCCAATACTTTCGCATCTTCACCGCCTTCGTCTGTCATGTTCAAAACGCCGATAGGACGGCAACGAACAACAACACCAGGAATCAATGGGAATGGTGTAATCACCAATACGTCCACAGGATCGCCGTCACCAGCGATAGTTTGAGGCACATAACCGTAGTTGCATGGGTAATGCATAGCGGTACCCATAAAACGGTCAACAAAAATCGCACCGGATTCTTTATCAACTTCGTATTTGATCGGATCAGCATTCATTGGGATTTCAATAATGACATTGAAATCATTAGGAACATCGCGACCTGCAGAAACGTTATTCAAGCTCATGTTACTCTTTCTCAGTAAATTTCAAGAAGTGCCAATTTTGGTTATGCGAGATTATATCGACTTTTTTTGCAGAATTGTGCATTGCAAAACAAGAACTGGTCAGAATTAAGACTTCGGCAATGTTGCCGAAAAGATTATCCTAACAAGCAGAATGCTATTTCAAAGCTCAATGCATTGAGACAAACGCTTGTCAGAAAGAGATGGGTCGGTACAAATTTAAAAAATTATAGCGTGGTGGCAATCGCACATTGACGGTAATGATACGCCGCCTCTGCTTCCTGACCGATAGCCTCATGTAATTGAGCAAGCTTCAAATTTGCCTCACGGACGGTGACCGCAGAAACTGCGTCAGACAATGCTTGTTCCATGTGACGTTGTGCCTTGCCCCACAATTTTTGACGCAAGCACAAAACACCAAGCGTCAGTGCAAGCTCTGGATCTGTCGGGTGCTCGTTAGTCCATTTTTCGCAATGATCAATTTGCGAAAGTAAAGCAGCAGAACCTTCAGACGCAGCAGCATCACGATAGGCTCTCAACAAGCGATCATCCCACTCTTCGGCTAATGCTTTTTCAACAATGCCACGTGCATCATCAAATAAACCGCGGGCATTGAAGGCAAGCGCTGCCTGATAAGCGACAAACGCAGATATTCTGTCATTGGCGGGAATGCCATACCAAACACGCCGGATAGACTCAGCATCGTGTCCGTGATCCTTCAGCAAATCTTCGTAGGCCAACTCTTTTAAGCGAGTTGACAGCGCCGGATGCAAGGCATGGTGCTTATCCAAAGTACGAACCAACTTCAATACTTCTGGCCATTTACGAGCTTGCTGGTTGGCTTTTAATGCCCAACGCAGTACTTGAATATGACGACTACCATTCAGATGCAACTCACGTACAGCCTCCAGGGCTTTTTCGGATTGATGCTGATCGACCAGCAATTCTGTTGACGTGACGAGACGTGCGACTTTGTACGCTTGATCGTATTCTATACCCGACAACCAGGCATCACGCCGCTCAAACTGGCTCATGTGGTGAGCCGCACGCGCCCCAATTAACGCAGCAACACCTACGTTTTCTGGTAGCTCAGAAGCACGGATCGCCGCTTTTTCAGCATAGCCAAAACGCCCTTCAAACAAAGTCTTGAGTGCTTCACGCAAAGCCTTATTGCCATCGCGCTCGCGCTTACCTTGACGATAAGCTGCGACTTTCTTAGGCATTTTTCTGGCAGTGACGATTGCACCCATAATGAAATAGATGACGACGAATAACACCAGCAGTGAAAACAAAAACAGATTTAAGGATAAATCGATCCTGTAAGGCGGAAAAAACAGAACCACGTTTCCAGGATTAAACCGCGCACCAATTGCCAGGCCAACAGCGAGCGCAAACAAAATAAGAAGCCGGATAAAAATTCTCATACTCTTAAGGCTTCACTTTGTAGTTACGTACTGCATTCAGACTCTCAGACAAGCTTGGCATTTCTATCGACAAGTTACTTCCCTGAACCTGCACCAACAAGGCCTGCACCGTCTGCGTTTGTTTTGCGCGAGTATCAAAATATTTCGCGACCGCATCCTGAGCGGCATTAATATCGCTGCGGAATACAGTTTCATTTCGCGACAACAAGGCAAGACGCGCATTTAAAAGACGCAGTTTTAAATTTTCACGAGCAAAATAAGACTGCGTTGGTGTCAACAACAAGGCATCCGGCGTCTCTACATTACGGATCCGTACGAGCTGCTTAACCTCGCCCCACATCTCGCTAGAAAAGCTCTGCCACGCATCTTGCATACGCATCGACCAGGTTACATCACCAACATCTTCATCAGAACTAGCAACAGATTTAGCTGATTTACCTGACTTATCTGTTTTATCCGAACCATGCGCATTCTGAGATTTTGACAATACCCTCAGAGGCGCTTTAGGTGGCGTCGCCGTTACTACTGATTTCTCGTCCACCCATAGCGGCATACGATCCACTTGTGCAATCACGCTATCTAAACGCAGCGCGATACCCGGCAAATCGAGTGAAGGTAACGCTTTGAGCTTCTCAATATCTTTTGCGATTGCCCGACGAATCGTAATGAATTGTGGCTTATCCGATTTAGCCAGACGGCTATCCGCATTTTGCAACGCGATCAATGCGCCCGGTACGTTACCGGCCAATTGCAGTTGCTGACTTGCTGTCGACAATACTTGCTCAATTTCCGCCAACGCCCATTCGTCACGATTTTTTGATAAATCTTGATATAACTGCTCCAAGGCCAATTGCTGGCTTTGCGCCTCAGACTGCTTACCTTCGAGCAAAATAACTTTGGTCTGGATTTCTTTCGCCGTCTCCTGGACGTTTTTGGCCAGAATTTTGGTTTCGCTGCTGGTCGTATCCGCCGTTAAAAGGCGCCGCGCAACCTCTTCTCGCAAGGTGCTGATCTGGTTTTGCGAAGACCACCAGTTGGCAGCCAGAAGGACTGCCAGAACACCGGACAGCAGGTATGCTGGCTGGGTCCAATTGGCATCTTTCAAGACAACCTGTACAGGAGTAGCTGCAGTCTGCATAGCAGGCTGTTCAGCGTTTGATGTCGGCGCAGTAGCGCCAGAATTTATTTGCTGTTCATTCATACGTGAGATTGTAACGCGACAAGCACATTTTCGTCGCCTGATGCTGTCAAAGTGATGAAATGAAACCCCAGTTGTTGCGCAACTTCCGCAATACGAGCATGAGGAACGATAATATTTTGATGTTGCAGTTTTGCCACGAAATCACTCCCTCCAAGCTGAGAGCACCAGCTCACCAAGGTTCTTAGCGCCTCAGAACTTGTGATGACCCACTGATGTTCAGCGTCAAGCAAGTGAATGAGTTCGATTTTCTTTTGCTCATCAAAATCCGGGGCACATCTCTGATATGCCGATAACAATACCACTTCCGCCCCCACAGATCGCAGGGCATCGGATAAAAAATCGCGTCCGTCTGTTCCACGAACAATTAAGACTTTTTTACCTGCAAGCGCTGCAACATCCAAGACTTCCATCAAAGTTTCGGAGTCCGTTTTCAATAAATTAGCTGGACTGATGATGCAGGCGCTCTGATCCGTCACGCCGTGATGTGCCAGTGCAAAACGGCTTCCCGCCCCCATCACCGCGATTGGTATTGCTGCAGGCCAAACAGAGACGTGCTGAAAAAAAGCATCAATGGCGTTCGGACTCACAAAGACGACTAATGCAAAATTCGCCAATTCCTGCACTTTTTCGCGAATCGGCGCCTGATCAGGCACACCATGTATATCAATTAAAGGAAATAAAACCGATTCTCTTCCTATCTGATTCACTTTAAAAGCAAAATCCCTGGCTTGCGCTAACGGCCGAGTAATAATGACCTTTTTTATCCGCATTGGTCGCTCAATTAATCCTGAGCCTGTGATTTACACACAGCCAAAATACCTTCCGCATCTTGGGAAGCCAATGCGTCCGCCGCTTTTTGCGCGAGTGTTAAGCCATTGTTAGCGTCACCTGCAATTTCAGTTTGTGCAACACGCGTACCGTCGGGGGTCGCCACCATCGCACGCAAACGCATCGTATCACCTTCGACCGTAGCGAATGCTGCCAAAGGAATCTGGCAACTACCGCCGAAAGCCTTAGAAACAGTGCGCTCGGCATGCACTGCCTGCGCCGTTGCCTGATGATTTAATGGTGCCAACCAAGCGACCAACTCTGGGCGATTGTCAGGAATTTCAATTGCCATTGCGCCTTGGCCAGCAGCAGGCAAGCTTTGTTCAGGCTCCAGAAAGGCACGAATACGTTGCGGCAAGCCCAGACGTTTCAGCCCTGCGGCCGCCAGAATAATGGCAGCATATTCACCCTCATCCAGCTTACGCAAACGGGTATCGAGATTGCCACGCAAAGGTTTGATCACCAGATGTGGGAAGCGCGCAGAAATCAGCGCTTGTCTGCGCAAACTACTGGTACCCACGACTGCGCCATGCGGCAGGTTGTCTAGCGAAGCATAATCGTTCGACACAAACGCATCGCGTGGATCCTCACGTTCCAATACGGCTGCCAACGCAAAACCCTCTGGCAAATCCATAGGCACGTCTTTGAGCGAGTGCACTGCCAGATCTGCCGCGCCATCGGCCATCGCGACTTCTAATTCTTTGACAAATAAGCCCTTACCACCGACTTTGGATAGAGCACGGTCCAAAATTTGATCGCCGCGTGTCGTCATGCCCAGGATTTCAATCACACAGTCAGGATACAAAACAGCCAGACGATCACGAACATGTTCGGCCTGCCACATGGCAAGACGACTTTCACGTGAAGCAATAACCAATTTTTTGGGAGAAACGGCAGTCAAAATATAACTCTTTCTATTTACGTAAATGGCAACACTGTGCCTGGCCATCAGATGGGCACTCATTTTACCATTCCAGATTCATGATTCTATCGACAAGGCGCGGTAAAATTCACAGACTTTTTGAGGAATATCTTCAAACTTGACACATATTCTTTAGTAACGGCATCATAGTGTCTTATTTAGACGCAGATTTTCAAGATGCCGCCAAAAATTGCGCGGCATTTTTTTACGCATGAAAGCAATGGACCCTCTATGCAAGCAAGCACCCCGGAAAACAAAAACCACCTGATATTGACGGGTGACCGTCCAACTGGCCCGCTCCACCTCGGTCACTTTGTTGGCAGTTTGCGCAATCGCGTCAAATATCAGCACCAATACCAACAGTACATTATGCTGGCTGACGCACAAGCTTTGACTGACAACATGGATGATCCGGTCAAAGTTCATAATAATGTTCTGGAAGTCGCTCTCGATTATCTGGCGGTCGGTATTGATCCTGCTCAATCGACGATTTTTATTCAATCGCAAATTCCTGAACTGACAGAACTGACGTTTTATTACTTGAATTTGGTGTCAGTTGCGCGTCTGGAGCGCAATCCGACCATCAAACAAGAAATCATCTTAAGAAATTTTGAACGCGATATTCCAGCTGGCTTTTTGACTTACCCGGTCAGCCAGGCCGCGGACATCACCGCATTTAAGGCAAGCCTGGTACCTGTCGGTGAAGATCAGATCCCGATGATAGAACAGACTAATGAGATCGTGCGCCGCTTTAATCGCCTCGTGAACAAGGATATTCTGGTCGAATGTCAGGCACTGATACCAGAAATTGGTCGCTTACCAGGTATCGACGGCAAAGCCAAAATGAGTAAATCATTAGGCAACAGCATCAATCTTGGTGCCAGCGCGGCTGAAATCAAAGCAGCAGTGAAGAATGTCTACACTGATCCATTGCATTTGCGTGTTGCCGATCCTGGCCACCTGGAAGGTAACGTCGCCTTTATCTACCTCGACGCATTTGATCAAGACAAAGAAGGCTTGCAAGCAATGAAAGATCATTATGTGCGCGGCGGTCTCGGCGATAGTGTTGTCAAAGCACGACTGGAAGGCGTATTGCACGATCTGATCACACCAATCCGCGAACGCAGAGAAGAGTTTGCGAAAGACCGCGGTCAGGTTTTACAAATGCTGAAAGAAGGCACACGTAAAGCCCGCGAAATCGCGGCAAAAACGACGGATGAAGTGAAAGCCGCGATTGGCTTAAAACATTTTTAAACCAATCATGCGACCTTAAAATAAGGTAATTCTTGCCTCAAACGGACTCCAATTTTGGTCTTGTTTGAGGCAAAATTTTTTCTACTATCTATTTCCCACTGCACAGCAAGGGTCATGACATGACGAATGCAGATTACCATCTCAGCCTTCCCGCGGCCCGTGCATTGCACCTACATGCTTAGCAGTTACTCAGCAATCCGCCAAAAAGCACCTGCAAACAAGATGTACTGCGTTGCATCCGCGAGATGCATGCACTGCAAATCGATACGATTAACGTTGTCGCACGCAGCCCCTACCTCGTGCTTTGGAGTCGTTTGGGCAACTACCAACCGGAATGGCTCGATGAGCTTTTGGCGGAGGGGAAGTTATTTGAATACTGGTCGCACGAAGCCTGTTTCTTACCCATTGAAGATTTCGGGCATTATCGTCGCCAGATGTTGAATCCCGAAAATCTGGGCTGGAAATTCAATCATAAATGGTTGGCTTCACACACCGATGAAATACAAGCACTACATCAGCACATTGCCAATCATGGCGCAGTGCGTTCCATTGACTTTGAGCGACAAGAAAATCAAGCAAATGAACGCAAAGGATGGTGGGGTTGGAAGCCAGAAAAGCGTTCATTGGAAGTCCTCTTTACCAGCGGAAAACTGATGGTTGCACGGCGTCATCACTTTCAGCGTTTTTACGATTTGACCGAACGCGTACATCCAACATGGAATGATGTGCTTCACTTACCAGAACCTCAGGAAAGTGAACGCTATAAAGTGTTAAATGCAGTCAGAGCCTTAGGTGTTGCCAAAGCAAGCTGGGTCGCTGATTATTTTCGAATGAAAAAAATCTCTGAATCCTGTCACCCTGAAACACTGGCACAAAAGGGACAATTGGTTAAAGTAAGTGTTGCCGACTGGGATCAGACAATCTACGTTCACCCTGCCCACTTAGCTGCTTTAGAACTCGCCGCCGACAATAAGCTCAAATCGACTAACGTTCGCATGCTATCTCCATTCGACCCCGTGGTTTGGGACAGAAAACGTGCCTCCGAGTTATTTGGGTTCGACTACCGACTGGAATGCTACACACCAGCCGATAAACGCCAATACGGCTATTTCTGCCTGCCCATCCTGCGCCACGGCAAACTCATCGGCCGTATTGATGCTAAAGCCCATCGGCAGACAAAGATCATGGAAATCAAATCCCTGCATCTGGAGCCAGAAACGCGCATCAGCACAGCTCTATTGCAAGACCTGGCGCACATCTTCAACAAATTTGGAAAGTGGCATCAATGTGAGCGTATCAGCATCGGTGCTACCCCAACAGCGGCGATCAAAAAACAGTTAATTGCTTTGTGTGAAGAGCGAATTCAAAGCACTATTTAGCAACATTATTGTTAGGCGCGAACCCGGGATTGGCGGTTTGCATTCGCCCTACAGCGATTTGTCACTCGTGCGCGCTTTTAACTTCGCAGGGCGAGTGTAACCCGCCAATGTTGTGCTAACCGTAAGGTGAGAGCGGGTAACACCCGCTCTGGTGACGAAATATTTGTTCTTTATCAAACAGACACTAAACTGAATAGCGCATGATGACCTCATCAAAACCCGCTTTTTTTTGAAAGGACATGGTATGTACACCAAAATTCTCTTGCCAACTGACGGCTCAGAACTCGCTAACGCGACGATTCATGCCGGGATTGAATTTGCCACACAAATCAACGCCAACGTCGTCGCCGTATTCGTTGCCAGTACCTACCAATATCCTATTTATATCGATATCATCCCGCCCAACACACCAACAGAAGAAGAATACCAGGCAGCGATGCGTAGTTTTGGTCAGACCTATTTAGAATCAGCCAAAGAGGCGGCGAAACAAGCAGGAATCCCTTTTGAAAGCATCGTGCAATTCAACGACTCCCCGGCAAAAGAAATCGTCCACACTGCAAAACTTTACGGCTGCGATTTGATTTTCATGGGATCCCATGGTCGTAGCGGCGTCGGCAATTTATTATTAGGCAGCACGACCACTAAGGTGCTATCGCTATGCAATATTCCTGTCTTGGTGCACAGGACTAAAGTTCATTGAAATTAGGCTCACAAGCAAATTACCCCGGCAGATGTAAAGCAAACCGCTCAAGATGTCAGATCCGACAAACAGCCGCCGTTCTGTCAGAAAAATATGGCAGAAATCATGGCAAAAGCAGCTTTTTGCCATGATACAACGTACGGGAGAGAGTCTTGTACAGTACAATAGTAAATGCCTTGCAACTTTCCTTGCAATGAACCTTTACTTAGTACCAATTCAATGATTCGTATTCTGATTGCCGATGACCACACCATCATGCGCGAAGGCTTAAAGCGCATTCTCGATGGCAATGATGACATTCAAGTTGTAGCGGAAGCAGTCGATGGTTTTGATACCTTGGACAAAGTCAGAAGCGTGAATTTTGATGTGTTATTGATGGATCTGTCGATGCCTGGCCGCAGCGGTGTCGATTTGATCCGTCAGATCAAAGATGAATTCCCTAAACTTCCGATTCTCATCCTGACCATGCACGAGGAAGAGCAATATGCCGTGCGTGCTATCCGTGCAGGGGCACGCGGCTATCTGACCAAAGAAAGCGCAGGAACGCAGTTAGTGACAGCCTTACGCAAAGTGGCGTCAGGGCGGCCATATATCAGCATTGAAGTTGCAGAGCAATTAGCAATGAATGCCATGCCAGCAGACGACAATCTGCCACACGTCAGCTTATCAGATCGCGAATTTGAAGTATTTTGTCATTTAGTCAAAGGCAAGACCATTACCGAAATTGGCGATTTACTCCATCTCAGCGTTAAAACCGTTAGTACGCACAAAATGCGCATCATGCAAAAAATGAACATGAATAATATGTCTGACCTCGTTCAATATGCCGTTGCTCATCACCTGTTGACGCCAAACGCCTGAGCCTCAGCGCCCTCCTCTGTATTCCTTTTTAGATTTTAAGGCGACATATCTGTCGCCTCAGCATTTTCTCCCATCAAATGCCTTATCTTGTAGGAAAACTCCTACAACGACCGCTTTAAATCCGATAGATCAAATCAGCAACCCCTGATTTAAATCAATACATTGATTCAGCATAATAATCACATGCAAACAAAGCGGTGTTCCCCATCAACAGCATCATGAATTTATTTATTGTCGAAGACTCTGTCCTGATTCAGAACCGCTTGATACGGTTCGTTGAAGAAGTACCAGGCATCCATGTCATCGGCGTATCTGGCGATGTAGAGTCCGCTTTTGAGAGTGTCATCAATACCGATACTGACGCCATCATTTTGGACATTCAGCTTGGCGCAGGTAATGGATTGCAGTTACTCAAAAATATAAAGCAAAAAAAACCTGAAGTAAAAGTCGTCGTTTTAACAAACCACTCCACTGAAGATAATCGCGAACATGCAATGCGCGCCGGTGCAGATGGTTTTTTAGATAAATCGACAGATTTTCAGTTAATACCTGGTTTTTTGAACCGCTGGCAAGCACCGAATTTTTCGAATCAACTTATTTAATATTTTAAATCTCATCCTCTGGAGACTCACATGACTACAGCAGCGCTTTCATCCCGCCCATCAAGCTTGAGCAACCCAGCGAGCAAGGCGATCCTGTCTGCCAACATCAATGAAGCTGGCTGGCGCTGCCACGGCAACTTATGGTCAAACTTGCGTGAAGTGTGTGATTTGCTGCACATCCCTGCCCCAATGAGTTCGGTTGATGAAGAGGTTTTATTTCAACACGTTCGCTTTAAAGCTGGACAACGTATTCATACGATCGGTCAGAGTTTTGACACACTGTACATCGTCAATTCTGGCTTTTTGAAAACAGTTCTGATCGACGAATACGGTAATGAGCAAGTATTGAGCTTCCCGATGAAAGGTGACTTACTCGGTATCGACGGCATCCACACTCAACATCATGCATCCGAAGCCGTTGCTCTTTCTGACTGCGATATCATTTTATTGCCATACAAAATTTTCACTGCATTAGGTCACACTTATGCAGAATTGGAACATGCTATGTTCAGCGTCATGAGTCGTGAACTGGTACGCGAACAATTGATGATCGGTATGTTAAGCGCTTTGAGCGCAGAAGCCAAAGTAGCTCGCTTTCTGACCAATCTGGGTGATCGCTTCAGCCAATTGGGATATTCCGGTCGCTCCTTCAATTTGCGCATGACCCGCCATGAAATAGGCAGCTACCTTGGTTTAACCCTGGAAACCGTCAGCCGCACTTTATCTGCTTTCAATGAAATGGGCTTGATCAGCGTAGAGCAACGTGAAATTTGTCTGCTCGACCCCGCGACACTCAAAACCTTGCGCCGACTGCCACCAGCAAAGGCACGCAGCAAAGTCAGTGAAAAAGTATCAACTTTAGTCAGCAAAAAGCTCATCCCACAATGGGGCACAGAAACCGCAGTCGCAGCCTGAATTTGATTCAGTGAGTGTGTTGCAAAAAAGAAGTATCAAAGTATTGTCGATAGGTTCATAATAATCTGCAGGGCATGTATGGTGCCATGAGGCACGGCCCTGCTTTATATTCAGGAGCAATTCATGTCATACAAAACCATACTTGTCCACGTAGATGAATCTGATCGTTCCAGTCTGAGAGTGAAATTTGCGGCGGAAATTGCACGTTCAGAAGATGCACACTTGATAGGAACCGCCGTTACTGGCGTGTCGCGATTTATTTACCAGGATGGCAACATCAGCGCCAGCGATCCTAACCTGACTATCCATTTGAATTTTTTGCGCGAACGCGCCGAAAAAGCTGTCGATGAATTCAATAAAATGGTGAACCACATCGGTGTCAGGTCTTATGAGTCATCGATTGCCAACGACGAAGCCGGCGGTGGCATCGGTTTGCAAGCAAGATACAGCGATCTGGTCATCGTGGGTCAGACTAATCGCGATGAACCATCACCTTCGGTATTGCCAGACTTTCCTGAATACATCGTCATGAATTCGGGTCGCCCTGCATTAATCATTCCGTACGCAGGTGACTTTCACTCCGTCGCAAAACGCCCCTTAATTTCATGGGATGCCAGCCGCGAAGCCACCAGAGCAGTGACGGATGCGATTCCTTTACTCAAAAAAGCTGATTTAGTACAAGTCGCCATCTTCAATACGAAATCGACACCAGACGCACATGGCGAACAGCCTGGTGCTGATATTGCACTGTATTTAGCCAGACACGGTATCAAAGTGGAGGTTTCTGTACATAAAACTTCTACCGATATCGGCAACGCCCTGCTCTCTTTAGCACATGACCTGGATAGCGATATGATCGTGATGGGTGGTTACGGTCATTCACGTTTCAGAGAAATGATTATGGGGGGCGTCACCAGAACAATCCTGGAAAGTATGACGGTTCCAGTTTTGATGTCACACTAAAAAAACGCACCAAACAAGATCTGGCAAACAGGTACTGCAATAACACTAACACGCCGCTGCAAGGGTACTCCATAAGATGAGTACCCTTTTTTTCGCATAGTCAACTCAAAAGAGGAGCAGGGAATTTGTCATCGTTTGCCGTTAAAATACACGCCTCACTTCACCAATGTTAAAACCTGCATGTCCTCGACGACTACAAACACAACGCAAAGAATATTACTGGTTCGCTGGCTGGTAGGAGTCCTTTTCCTTGTCTCATGCTTTTTCTGGGCAAATCAAGCGCTACTATCTACACTCAGAGTATCCCAACCACTTCCGGTACATACATTTTTAGAAACGATCACGATCGTCATTTTTGCATCAGTCTTTATCGTTTGCTGGAATGCCTTTGGGGATTCAAGAAAAAAAAGCAGCGCCATTCTGGCTGTCGCCTTTTTATGTACTGCGATACTCGGTTTTTTTCATTCTGTCAGTTTTCAAGGAATGCCTGGCTTTGAAACTGCCACGGACATGCATAAATCCTTGAGTTTCTGGCTTGCATCACGTTCGCTAATTGCAGTCACACTGCTCGGATTGGCTTTAGATCCGACCGATGCTGATATCAGTCAAAAACAGTCATATACCATATTATTTGCCGGCACTATCTGCACGGCGCTGCTAGCAATCATCATTTTTGGCTCACCGCACTTACTTCCACTCACATTTAGCGACAAAACCGGGCAAACGACGTTCAAAGTCGTTTACGAAATGGGTTTGGTGGCAATTAATAGCTTTACAGCATTTTTATTCTATAAACACGCTGTTCGATTTCAATCGGATAAAACTGCAGAACACTTGCATATAGAACGTGCGCCGTTATTCTTTGCAAGTGCTTTGATGGCGATGTCTGAAGTCTATTTTTCACTATATTCTTCGACCAGTGACATCGATATCGTGATTGGTCATACGTTTCAATTATTCGCAGCAATTGCCATCTACCGCAGTATGGTCGCGGTCAATATTCATACCCCGTATGCAGCTTTAGCAGAAACAACCGAAAGTCTGGTCAGGTCGACCGAAGAACTATTCCTGCAACGCGAGCGTCTCAGTCGCATGATAGATACGGCGATTGACGGCATTATTACGGTCGATGAGAAGCAAATTATTATTCTCGCCAATCCTGCCGCAGCAACAATTTTTGGCTACCCGTTAGAAAACCTGATTGGCGCACCGCTCGACAAATTAATTCCTATGCGTCATCGCCATAGCCACGGCAATCATATGCGAGAATTTGGTGAGGCTGGTACTACGAGACGCAAAATGGGAACGCATTATGAAGACTTTTATGTCACCGGATGCAAAGTTGACGGCGATGAATTTCCAATTGAAGCTTCGATTGCCCATCAATTAGAAAATGGTAAGCGATATTACACCGTCATTTTCCGCGATATTACGGATCGTAAAATTGCCAGAGAAAAAATGGCGGCCTACCATACACAATTAAGCCAACTATCAAACACACTGCAAACCATACGAGAAGAAGAGCGCAAACACATTGCTCGCGAGTTACACGACGATCTGGGGCAACTGTTAGCAGCCTTACGCATGGATCTCTCTTTACTGCAAAGAGATCGTCAGCTCATAGAGAACAATCAACAAACCATGAAAAGCATGGATCAATTGATCCTGACGGCAATCACGACGCTGCGGCGCATTGCAACTGACCTGCGTCCAAGGGCATTGGATGAAGGCGGTTTATTTTTCGCCTTGAAAACTTTACAAAAGGATTTCTCCCAACGTCATAAAATTGAGTGTGAACTGGTTGCCGATGAAAAGCATTTAATACTCGATGATGCCCGTAGCACAGCGATTTACCGCATCATCCAGGAGTCGTTGACCAATGTTGCACGCCACGCCGAAGCAAATTACGTGCAAATTGAATTTCATCATTTCAGTGACAAATTAAGCTTCACGATTACCGACAACGGTAAAGGAATTGACGATCATGACATGCAAAAGACGCAGTCTTTTGGTTTGGTCGGCATGCGCGAGCGCGTCAAAGCGATGCATGGTGAATTTCATGTTGTCAGCAACAATGGAGAGGGAACAACCCTAAAAATCATTTTACCTTTAGACAAGGAAACCTGAGCCTATCACCGGATTATTATTCAGATAATGCATTCCCTACTAAGTTTCGGTGATTATGTGGCGATGTTTAGGATGGGTTGATTTCAACCACGTATCAATCGTATGTTACAAAAAAAACAGACGCAATGCAGAACGAAAAGGTATATGCTTTCCTGTAGCAAACAACATACCCACCGTGTATGCAGGAGTTTATTATGTCTATTTCATCGTTAAGCAGTGGCTTATCAGGCTTAGTCGCCAACAGTACAGCGCTCGACAGCTCGGCAAATAATATCGCCAATGCAAGTACCAATGGGTACACACCTGAAGTCGTTAGTTTTCAACAAGGGGTGACAGGTGGCGTGAGTGTCAATATCAGCAAAGCAGGTGCAGCAGCCTCTGCCAATTCTAATGTCGATGCTAATGCGCCTAGCGGGACTGATCTGACGACGGAAACTGTCAATTCTATCCAGTACAAAGCTGGTTTTGACTTGAATGCTCAGGTAGTCAAAACGGCAGATCAGGTTTTAGGAACATTACTAAACATCAAGGCCTGATCTGAACCTTGCGTTATTATTCATCTGAAATGTCGCAACTATGACGTTGCAGGCATCACGCATAAGAAGGCGGGCATCTGCTTCATATCAAAGTACCACAAACCTATTAAGCCTAAACCTATCAAACTCACCCCACCCGCATTTCTTAGCCAGACTGGTGTTTTACGTCGGCTCGTATAAGTAAAAATTCCCTGACTCAACAAGAGATGCGGTAAGGCACTTAGCCCGAACAAAAGCATCAACATTGCACCGGCAAACCAATCCCCCGACAAAAGTGCGAAAGGGATCACGCTGTAGAGCAAACCACATGGCAAGCACCCCCAGACCATCCCTGTCAAAAATGGAAAACGTACACCGCTTTTAAGTGCTGGCATACGATCAAAGAGCTTTTGCTGGAATTGAGAGAAGATCTTGCTTAGCCATACCAAATGCAAATTAAATCCCAAAACCCTTAGACCCAGCGCCAGCAAAGCGAGATTGCCGAAGATAAATAAGATTTGATGCACCAGCAAATAAGGACCAAACACCAATCCGGCACTGCCGAGACCGCCGAACATGGCGCCGATCAACATATACGTTGTCAACCGTCCAGACTGCAATAGCATTTGAAAATACAATGATGACCGCGTACTGTCAGATACTTTGCTTCGCTTGTGGATCGAAGCGATATTAATTGGAATGATTTTAGGCTGACGAGTGCCAGCCTTGCTTAATAAGGTAGAAATACCACCACACATGCCTATACAATGCACGCCCCCGGCAACACCGGCAGTTAAGGCAGCAAGTGCAAGAGGCAGGGTCAGCATAATTAAATCAGGCGCGAATATTTAGCCGCAGTCTGTTTAGCCAGATAGCCGTCAAAGGCCATACCAAAAGCGCGCACAAACAAGCGCCCTTTCGGTAACACGCGGATACCAGTCTCGGTCACTCCAACCAACCCTTCCGATGCGTAGGTATCCATCGTCTGTAGTTCAGTGGCAAAATAATCGCGGAAAGAAATACCGTACTGTTTCTCTACAGAGTCAAAATCAACGCCTGTACTGCACATCATATCCATGATGATCTGGCGACGCATCAAATCATCTTGATTCAGATCGAAGCCTTTTTCAACTGGCAGGATATCCTGATCCAGGCAGGCATAATATTCGTCCAGCGTACGCAAATTTTGCACGTAAGATTTACCCACCTTTCCAATCGCGGATAAGCCAAGAGCGATCAAATCACAATCAGAACGTGTGGTATAGCCTTGGAAGTTTCTGTGCAAACTACCATCTAAAGTTGCTTTTGCCAGACTGTCATCGGGTTTTGCAAAATGATCGAGACCGATGTACACATAGCCTTCTGCCAGCAAACGGCGCAATGACATCAGGAAAATTTCCAGACGTTGCTCTGCGCTCGGCAAATCCGCCTCCGCAATACGACGCTGAGGTTTAAAGCGAGTCGGCAAGTGGGCATAGTTGTATAAAGCAATACGATCTGGGGACAAACTGATAACCTGATCAAGTGTCTTGGAAAAACTCTCCAGCGATTGCTTAGGCAGACCATAAATCAAATCGAAATTGATAGACTCAAAGCCAAAGCGACGACTCTCGCTGATGGTATGTGCCACCATGTCAAACGCTTGAATTCTGTGCACCGCTTTTTGCACCTCAGGGTCGAAATCCTGCACGCCAAGACTGGTGCGATTAAAGCCAATTTCTTGCAGTATTTGCAGACTCTCTGAAGTAACAGTCCGCGGGTCAATTTCAATCGAAATCTCTGCATCGTCGGTGAAATCAAAATGCTGACGTAACATCGCCATCAGTTGACGCATTTCATCATGACTCAGAAATGTTGGTGTACCGCCCCCCAGATGCAACTGACTCAGACTTTCACGCTGCGATAAATGCTGAGTGACCAGTTTTAATTCTTTTTCCAGATACGTCAGATATATCGCTGATCGGCTGCGATCTTTGGTGATCACTTTATTACAGGCGCAGTAGTAACACAGCGACGCGCAAAAAGGAATATGGATGTATAAAGAGAGCGGCGGCTTATTGGTTAAACCATCACGCTCTTTCAGATAAGAAATGTACGAATCAGCATTGAATTGCGCATGAAACCGGTCTGCGGTTGGATACGAGGTATAGCGCGGACCGAAAGAATCAAAACGACGAATTAATTCTTCTGGTATTTCAATGGCTGGGAAAGCAGCTGATTCATAGGTATTCATAAGTTTGGGTTCGATTCTAGTGGGCTTTTTGTACAAGTAAGGCAGTCAATCCACTAGAAAGAATTCCGAGCAACCAAAATGCAAAAAAGCCTATCGTGTACACGCCTGAAATATGCATTTGCAGACGCTCATCCAACACGATAAGCTCCATCGGATCAACGAGACTAAAAAACAATCCTGTCGCAGCGCATGCCATTAAAAATGCTGGCCATAGCACGATCATCAACATAGGTCGCAAATGCGCTTTGCGGTGTTCAGAAAAAGTATGTTCCAATCTCGTCCCCTTCTAGTGATTATATTTAGGACTCGCATCAAACGCCCCCGAAGGCCCAAGACCATCCCGGGATGTTTATTAACAAGCCCTCAGACAACAAATCTTAGGGAAGCGCTCCAATTATGATGCTTTTAGCTGCGCAACCTTTTGCTCTGGCTCAAACCAATCGCCTGTTAATCTCCAGTCAGAGGCTTCTAACTTGAGATGAAACAATTTAACAGAACTGGAAGAAATATTCGAGATCAGTTTTGAATCACCTTCATACACGCCCGGACTAACCTGCGTCATCGGCAAACGGCGTATGATTTCTGATACAGACATACCATCATTTGCTGCATGAGCAATGCTCAATTGCAGAGAAGAAGGAAACTCTCCTTTGCCGCTTAATTGCATGCGTATCTTACTGTTGGCAGCATCGAAATTCAGCGTCGCGCTCAATTGCATCCCTCTGGCCTTGGCATCGCGCTGGATGTCTTTATCGATCGTCAATCCTTGCTTATAGTAGTCTTCCGCCACCACTTTATCGGAACCCATAAATGCGATGGCACCGGTAAAAATACTCGCGCAGACAACGACGGCTGGCCCACCAACCACCAGGAGTAACCATGGCTCTTTATACCATTTATCTTTTTTCTTCGGAATCAGAACGGCGTCCATTACTTCTCCTAACGTGGAACTAAAAATACTGCTTTTTCTATCACTTTAACATCTGGTGCATCCAGATCTTTAATCTCAAACCGGATGCGATTGGAACCAGGCTGCAATGTATTAGCTGGCACCCGGACCCGGATCGGCACCGCGGTGGCATTTGCCGACTTAACTTCGACGACAGGGTTATTCAGGATAGTTGCCCCCGGCAATCCGATAATCTCAACACTATATCTGCGCGCTGATTCCTGGGTATTCATTACTTGCAAACGATAGACGTTTTCAATTGCGCCCATTTCTGTAATCTTAGGCATGGTGCGGTCACGAATAACATCGACTTTCAGAGGCACATGGTTAAACAAAGATACTGCAGTCGCCAAAATAATCAGTGCCAATATGCCGGAATAAATCAAAGTACGAAGACGGAAAACACGCGCCCACATTGCTTTTTGATCTAATTTTCGCGTCAAAGCGTGTTCAGTCGTGTAACGGATCAAACCACGCTCGTAGCCCATCTTATCCATGACCTGATCACAGCCGTCGATACACAAACCACAGGCAATACATTCGTATTGCAAGCCATTCCGAATATCAATACCGGTAGGACAAACCTGAACACAAATACCGCAATCAACACAAGAACCAAGTCCTTTGGCTTTGAAGTCGACTTTTTTATTACGTGATCCGCGTGGCTCGCCACGTGCTGTGTCATACGTCACAATCAGCGTATCTTTATCGAACATCGCACTTTGGAATCGCGCATACGGGCACATGTATTTACAGACTTGCTCACGCAACCAGCCAGCATTGCCGTAGGTTGCAAAGCCATAAAATAAGAGCCAGAATATTTCCCATGGACCGAGCGTAAAGCTAAAAATTTCGCTTGCTAACTGTCTGATCGGGGTGAAATAACCAACAAAGGTAAAGCCAGTCCACAGGCATATGATGAGCCAGATGAAATGCTTGATGAATTTGAGAGAAAACTTACGCGCGGTCAGAGGTCCGGCATCGAGTTTGATGCGAGCATTTCTGTCGCCCTCAACCTTGCTTTCTACCCATAGAAAAATTTCGGTATAGACGGTTTGCGGACACGCATAACCACAAAATAACCGCCCGGCTATTGCCGTAAATAGAAACAGGGATAGCGCAGAAATGACCAACAACACTGCCAGATAGATAAAATCCTGAGGCCAGAAAACAAAGCCAAATATATAAAATTTACGTGCAACCAAATCAAATAACACTGCCTGCCTGTCATTCCAGCCCAGCCAGACAGTGCCGTAAAACAGCAATTGAGTCAAAGCCACCATTACCCAGCGCCGGGAGGCAAACCAACCTTTCTGCGAACGTGGATAAATCTTCTTACGTTCTTCAAATAAGGCTAACTCTGCCTCTTCAATCGGTACCGGGGTAATGGGGATATGCTTCATTGTTTGCTTCTTTATTTAATAAAACTTACTTCACAACATTGCTTGCATCAGGCGTAGCAACAGCAGCAGAGATTTGCTTGATTGCATTGGTATCTGCATCCGACACACTTGCTGTATTGCCAGTATTCGACAAACTCCAGACATAAGCTGCTAACAAATGAATTTTTCCTGGTGTCAGGATACTCTTATGTGCTGGCATCTGATTGTTACGGCCTTTGTTAATGGTTTCCATGATGGTGTTGATATCGCCGCCATATAACCAAATCTTATCAGTCAGGTTAGGCGCACCAACCATCTGATTACCCTTACCATCAGCGCCATGACATGCAGCACAAGCAGCAAACTTTGGCTTACCAATCGCCGCTTTGATCGGATCATGTGCAGAATTGGAAAGACTCAGCACGTAGTTAGCAACATTACGTACATCATCATCTGTACCGACCACAGCACCCATTGGTGGCATGATGCCATGGCGACCTTCTGTGATAGTCAATTCTATCGTTTTAGGATCACCACCATACAGCCAGTCGTTATCTGTCAGATTTGGATAACCTTTACCGCCTTGCGCATCTGAACCGTGGCATTGAGCACAATTATTCAGAAATAAACGCTGACCAATTTCATGCGCCTGAGGATCACGGGCTACATCTTTAATATCCATCGCCAAAAATTTATTAAAGATTGGGCCGTATTGTGCCTCGCCGTCCTTCATTTCCTTCTCATAAGCGCCTACCTGGCTCCATCCCAAGGTACCCTGACGAGCACCAAAACCAGGATAGATGATCAGATAAACGACGCTAAATGCGATCGTCAGATAGAACAGCCATTTCCACCATTGTGGCAATGGATTATTTTGCTCCATCAAGTCACCATCCCAGACGTGACCTGTCGTTTCTGCAGGCAAAGGCTTTCCGTCAGCACCGACTTTGACTTTGACCTTGGACTGCGACCACAACAACACGACGCAGGCAACCATACTTATGGCAACAACGATGGAAATCCCTATTCCCCACCATTCACTAAAGAAATCAGCCATGACTATTTCCCATCCTCATTTTCAATTGGCAACCGAGCCATTTTTTCGAAACGCTCCTTGTTACCGGAGCTGAACGCCCAGTAGACGATGCCCAGAAATACAAACAGGCTAATCACCGTCACCACACTGCTCAGGATCGTGAAATTCATAATTTTCCCCTTCTCAAAAAGTGATAACCCAAGGAAGCACTTTTCTTAATTTTTGTTTTTAATTGCAGTTCCCAGAACTTGCAGATAGGCAATCAGCGCATCCAGTTCTGTCTTGCTCTCGAGTTCAGCCGGACCTGCAGCAATTTCTTCGTCGGTGTATGGAACACCTAAAGTTTTCATTGCTTTCAACTTCGGCACGATATCTGCAGGAACCAACTGTGTTTTGCCCAACCATGGGTAGGCTGGCATATTCGATTCAATGACAACGGAACGTGGATCGGTTAAGTGATCACGGTGCCAGTTGTCACTGTAACGACCGCCAACGCGTGCCAGATCCGGACCAGTACGCTTACTACCCCATTGGAATGGATGGTCATAAACAGACTCACCTGCGACTGAATAATGGCCATAACGTTCGGTTTCAGCACGGAATGGGCGAATCATTTGAGAGTGGCAGCCATAGCAACCTTCTCTCAGATAAATATCGCGGCCAGCCAATTGCAGTGGCGTGTAAGGCTTGAGGCCTTGCACTGGCTGCGTGGTCGTTTTCTGAAAAAACAGCGGAACGATTTCCACCAAACCACCGACACTGATCGTCAAAATCACCAGTATCAGCATCAGGCCGACGTTACGCTCAATCAGATCATGAGTAAAATTACGCATCAAACTTCTCCTTTTGATTTCTCTGACTTATTTCTGCGAACTATGCATGCGCATGCGCAGCTGGTAAGGCAGGAATCGCATTATTGACAGGCTTTGCCGCCATCAAGGTTTTCGCAACGTTATATGCCATCACCAACATACCGCCTAAATACATTGCGCCGCCAGTGAGACGAATTACGTAGTAAGGGAAAGTTGCTTTTACAGTTTCAACGAAGGTATAAGTTAAAGTACCGTCTTCATTCACTGCACGCCACATCAAACCTTGCATTACGCCAGCAATCCACATCGAAGCGATGTACAAAACGACGCCGATAGTTGCAACCCAGAAATGCACCTCAATCAAACGCTTGCTATACATTTGTGTCTGACCAAACAAGCGGGGAATCAGGTAATACAAACTACCGATAGAAATAAAGCCCACCCAGCCCAAGGCACCAGAATGTACGTGACCAATCGTCCAATCAGTATAGTGAGACAAAGAGTTGACGGTTTTGATCGCCATCATAGGTCCTTCAAATGTCGACATACCGTAGAACGATAAAGACACAATCAGGAAGCGCAGAATAGGGTCGGAGCGCAACTTACTCCAGGCACCAGACAACGTCATGATACCGTTGACCATACCACCCCAGGATGGCGCCAGCAGAATCAGAGAGAACACCATACCGATGGACTGCGCCCAATCTGGTAAAGCGGTGTAATGCAAGTGATGCGGACCCGCCCACATGTAGGTGAAGATCAACGCCCAGAAGTGAACAATAGACAAACGATACGAATACACCGGACGCTCAATTTGCTTAGGAATGAAGTAGTACATCATGCCCAGGAAGCCAGCCGTCAAGAAGAAACCCACAGCGTTGTGACCGTACCACCACTGCACCATCGCGTCTTGCACACCAGAATAGGCAGAATACGATTTCAACAAAGACACTGGCATTGCCGCGCTATTGACGATATGCAGAACAGCCACCGCGATAATAAACGCACCATAGAACCAGTTAGCAACGTAAATATGTTCAACTTTACGTTTGACCAGCGTTCCAAAAAACACGATGGCGTAGGCTACCCAGACAACCGCAATCAGGATATCGATAGGCCATTCAAGCTCAGCATATTCTTTACCTTGGGTATAACCCAATGGCAGAGTAATCGCCGCAGCAACAATCACCAGTTGCCAGCCCCAGAACGTAAATTCTGCCAGGCCATCAGAAAACAAACGCACGTTGGAGGTGCGCTGCACTACGTAATACGAAGTTGCCATCAATGCACAGCCGCCAAATGCAAAAATGACGGCATTGGTATGCAAAGGTCGCAAGCGTCCATAGCTAAGCCAGGGGATTCCGGTTAAAAATTCAGGCCAGGCCAGTTGAGTCGCAATCACCACGCCTACCAGCATGCCGACTATTCCCCAAACTACAGCCATGACCGAAAATTGGCGTACAACCCGATAGTTGTATGAGTTTTCTTTAGTTATCGTCATGATCTCACTCTGTTGTAAAAATACACCGTCAGAATAACAACCGCCCTCATCAGTTACATTGATACACATCAAATGTTGCCAAAATCTAAGCAAGCTTCAGCATCTACGCGACCAGATGACAACACACATAAGAATACTATCCAATTAATTTTTTGCAAAAAAAAAAGCGGCGCCAAATTGGCACCGCTTTTTTGAAAAAAATTCAACTATTATTGCACTGGTTGAGCTGGCGCTTCCAATGCTGACTTATTGATCGTTACTTTTGCTTTTTTCTTCAAGAGTTCGACGTAATTAGCCAATTCTTGTTGCGCCAATAAATTGGAGATCTGTTGCGCTTCAGCGGCACGCTTATCAGCATCAACTGCCCCCGCATTCACCTTCGAAATACGATAAACAGCGTAACCCGTATTACCAAAAGAAACCCCAACAAATGCTGGCAATTTCTGCACATCAGCTTTCATAATCTGCGCAATCGCTTGTGGTGGAACATCTTGTTGCTTAGCACGTGACAATACCTTCACATCTGAAAAACCGGCAGTTGCATCTGCCTGCTTCAATGCTGCCAGTTTTGCTTTACCTTCTTTTTCTGCGAGGTTATTTGCTTCAGTCTGTGTCAGACGCGCCACTATCGTCGCTTTCACTTCCTCCAAAGGACGTTTACTTGCCGGTTTGTATTCAAGCATCCGACCCGCAATCAAGGTGTTTGGTGCCACTTCAATCGCTTCTGTATTGTGTTTTTTCTTCACAACATCATCAGAAAAAATCGCTTTTAAGAATTTAGGGTTATTGGTGAACGTCGTTTCCGGAGCACCAGGATTACCCTGACGGGTCAAGTTATCCGCAGTTTCGATTTTCAACTTGAGCTTATCAGCAACTGCTTTAAGGCTATCAGATTGCTCATAGACAGTATTACCGAAAGTTTCGGCAGCTTCAGCATAGGCTTTAGATGCTTTTTGTTTTTTAATATCCGCAGCAATTTGCGCTTTAACGTCGTCAAGTGGCTTGATGCTCGCTGCTTTGATATCAGTTACCTCAATGATGTGGTAGCCAAAATCAGATTGAACGACATCACTGATTTCGCCTTTATTGAGTTTAAATGCAGCATCCTCAAATGGTTTGACCATCGCCCCCTTACCAAAGAAATCCAGATCACCACCGCGTTCAGCAGAAACCGGATCTTGTGAATTTTCTTTCGCTAATTTAGCAAAAGCTGCAGGGTTTTTACGCAAATCAGCTAACAAAGCATCCGCCTTTGATTTCGCTTTTGCTTTATCAGCAGCACTCGCATCTTTGGCAACCGCGATCAAAATATGGCTGGCACGACGCTGCTCATCTACGCTGTATGTTTTGGCATTGTTTTTATAAAACTCTTGCACTTCCGCATCAGAAACTGAAATTTGGTCAGCAAGCGCTTCATTGCTCAATACAACATATTGAGCCTTAATCAATTCTGGAATCTCAAATTGCGCCGCGTTTTTATCATAAAACGCCTTCACCATCTCGTCAGTAACTTTGACCTGAGAGATGAAATCAGACGCTTTAAATGTCAGTGCCTGTACTTCACGCTCTTGCTCACCAATCAAAGCAATACGTTCAGCCACTGCCTTTGGAACGATGTTTGTATTTTGTACAGAGTCAATTAACTGTTGCAACGCCATATCCTGGCGCAAGTTTTGTTCGTACATGGCCGGGCTCATGCCACGCGAGGCCAATATATTTTTATACTTTTCAGTATCAAAGCTGCCGTCAGCTTTAATCAAGCCCGGATTGGCAAGAATTGATTGCTGCAAAGTCTGATTAGTTATCGATAGCTTATTGTTTTTAACTTCAGCCGCGACAACTTTGCGCGAGATTAATTCATCCAGAACGTTTTGCTTCACTTCAGGTGTATTCATCAACTTTGGATCAAACTGCGCACCATAGGATTGACGGAATTTTTCCAATTGATCGCGCAATGCGGCATCCAACTCAGCTTGCATGACAGATTGACCGCCAACCGTCGCCACGACTGCACCAGCAGCGGCTTGCGATCTGGTATAACTTTCAATACCAAAGAACGCAAACGAAGGGAAAATAATCAGCAACAATAAAAATTGCATTAAACGCTGATGGGTACGAATATATTCAAACATGTTCAACCGATCGTATGACTAAGGATAACAATTTCGAAATTGCGAATACAAAAAAAGGCGAACTTTCGTTCGCCTTTTCGATTTTCTGGCGGAGCGGACGGGACAGTGAAAAAAACTCACCCATCAACTTTTCCAACCAATAAAATCAAGGACTTAGCAACATTATTAATAAAAGGAAACAGAAAAACTGCTACCAAATCTGTTACCACTGCTAAACGAGTGTGGATTTTAGCAGTTTTTTAATGATTAAAGCAAAAGTTGCTTTGGCGGAATTAGCAACTCCCACGGTGGAACATCAAGTGATTTTGCAATCAGTTCAATATTTGATAGTGAAATGTTCCATCTTGATCGCTCCACAGCAGAAACATAAGTTCTATCCAAACTACATTCAAGAGCCAATGTTTCTTGCGACCAACCTTTTTGTACTCTCAACAATCTCACATTAAATGCAAACACATCCCGAAGATTGTTCGGATCTGGCAAATTAGTTGGGAGTTTTGGTATGGCAGACATTCCGCCAAGATATTCTTATGAAACATTTGCATCCACGGAGTTTGCTTCACGTATAATGATTGATTACCTGAATTTGTCAATACTTGCAAAATACTGCAAAATGCACCATGTTATTTGCCAATACTGCAATAATTTTTTATTCCAATTTTACGAATTTTGAGTGCCAGTTAGGTTTTTATGGATGAGATTAATAATCTGATATTAAATATATACCAAGCAAGCCAAAACACCTCTGTTTCTGAATTTTCGGACAAAGTTTTTTCGTTTATAAAAAAAGAGATTCATTTTGATTCAGGCGGTTTCTGTGATTTTAGCACTTCAACTATATCTGGAATAAAACTGGTATCTGCTGCCGCACATAACGTATCCACATACGATAAATTACATGCCAGGCAAGAGTATATTGAAGCTGAAATCGCAGAAGGACCGAATAAATTAATTAGTGAAGATCCATCACTTGCTTTGGCATTTAAAAACAAGGGGAAGTCAGTTGCATTATCTATTTCTGACAAACGGCTTAAACCAAACTTAGTTGCTTATGGAAAAAAAACCGAGAGCTTTCAAACGATGGTTATGGTACTAACACCTGCAATTCCTGATCGATTTCAAACACTGTCTCTTTGGCGTAGAAAAAATAACGTCAACTATATTCAAGACGATAATTCCAAAGCAAATATAATACTTCCCCACGTGTTTCAAGCGTTTGCCATTAATCGTCAAATTCATAAAATTAACGAAGTAAAAAATCCCATGAACGGTACTGCAATTTGTTCGTTGATGGGAACGATTCATTTCATTGATGAAGTTTCCGTTGAGTTTTTATTTAGTGAATTTCATGAATGGACACCACCATTTCTCCCATCCATATTGTTAGAAAAATTACGATCAACTTCCGAAAAAATTTACATCGGAAAACAATTCACACTTACTGCAAGACTGCAAAAAGATTTTATACTTTTAAATTTTAAAAAAACGACGACCTTTGAAAAGTTATCACCAACCGAGTTAGTTATTGCTGAAATGCTGTCACGCAATGAAACATACAAAGCAATTGCTCAAAAATTAGGCAATCAACCAGCGACAGTAAGAAATCAAGCCCATAGCATTTATTCAAAATTTGGCATTTCTGGCAAGGCTGAATTGACTAAAATTCTCACTAATTCATAGAACATCTGTTCTATAGATGCCTTCACTCCAAGCAAATACAATTGAACTTGATTATCGGCAAGTCAATTTAAATTTACGCGAGGGGAACATTTGTGAAATCCAGTACTTTAGTAGCAATCCTGATTAGTATTACTTTATGTGCTTGTGGTGGTGGTAGCAGTGATAGTAACAATAGCGGTAGTGGAGGCAATGGTGCTAGTACAGGTGGTGGCAACTCTGGCTCAGGAACACCATCAACTAGCAATCCAGTAACCACTGGATACTTGGATTTCAATTATTTGCAAAATGTGAATGGAACACCTGCATCAACGACAGCAAGCATCATTGATAAAGGACAAAATAATGCAAATGCCATCGCTTTTTTCAATGGTTCAGCAACTGTCACTACAACCTCTGGTGGCTATACTTGGGGATCACCTTTGACAGCAGGTGTAGGAATTTCTACTGCTTCAAATAACTCAAACGTCCCATCTGTTATTGAACTTTGTGAAAATATTTCCGGTGGATCATCTACAAAATCTATCGATGTTTTAGTTCAAGGTAAAGCAACGGCGATTACTAATGCTACTGGTTTGGCCAATCAAACATTTGCGACATACAAAGAAGATTGCGGTGCCTCAACAAGTAGCTGGGGTGGTTCCACTTTAGTTTTTGATGCGAATGGTAATGCGACCTCTGGCAGTGTTAACTTAACTGCATCACAAGTTACATCCATGTTAACTGGCACGCCCAATACAACCATTGTCAGCGGTGGATTTGCAACATTTAATGCCTACAGCTACCAAGATGCTTATGGAGCAACTGGATATGCAATTGTGGAGCATTTGGCTGGATCAGTGAACAATCCAACAAAAGGAGTTGTTTCTGTTTGGACTAAATAATCAAAAACAAGCATTAAAAATAAAAAAACCAGTCAATAAAGACTGGTTTTTTTATTTTCGTTAGATCAGCACCACCTGAACCCAACACTATATCTATTGACATTTTAGAAAAATACAATATAAATATAGTACCAAACACAATTCAATCATATTGAATTTCAGGATATTGTCAATACACCAATTCCAAATAAATGATTGTCTTGCTGAATGGTAAGGCAATTTTTACATTAACGGTCTAGTGAACGATTCAATTAATTGCTAATGCGAATGACTAATATGAAGGCAGGTTAAAAATATTTAGGTAACACTAATAACTGTAAATCCCCCTTAGCAGGTAGCAAAATCATATTGTTATGATGCAGTGTAACGTATGGTAAGTAGGTGAGAATGGTAAAGTTGGAAAACCACAGGGAAGACATACAAGGCAGACCCCTCCAACTGTTCCAGTAACGGAACGAACTGCTAAATAGAAATGGTTACTTATTTTCTATCCGGTGCTATGTGATTATCACACTGCTGGCAAAGTCCCAAACCTGAATTTTTTCGGGTTAGGGATGACTTTGCCGGCACCGTGTGATAGCACGGTAAAGGCAAAGTCAAAAGCAGAAGAATTAATAGTACAAATGCAGTACAAATTAATAGTACACAAGCAAAACAGAATCACGAAGTGTTTGCATCAAGCAATATAATCACGTAGTGGCTGTTAGATTGCATTAGCAATTAAAAATGGCACGCCGAAAAAAATCACTTTTTTAATTTAGCAAGCTGGTTATTTTTGGTATTTGATACATTTTGATACAAATTAATTTCAAGATCAACCCCAAATTTTTTCTGGATAGCCAAAAGTTGCAATCTCAATTTTTCATTTTCAGACATTAAATTATTAATTTCCTTGCTCTGTTCTACATCTTTATTAATAGCCTCGGCATAAATTTTTTTACGAGCAATAATATTTTCTCGTTCCAATTTTAATTTTTTTTGGTCTGCAATTAACTCTTCCTGCATTTTATGGAAATCAATTTTTGTAAACTCACGATAAAATTTTTTCTCCCTGGTGGCACTATTAATATATGGAGTTAGGTGCTCACGAATTTTATCTCGTATGCTATCAATAGATAATCTTTCACCGACACTAATTTCAATACGATCAATCATTTCATTAATTTTTTTCTTATAACTGGCAGTCATAATTCTATCTACCATTTTATAAAATACTTTTAATGGAACATGTTTTAACCTCGATCCCTTTACTCCACGGATCAATCCCCATTTTTTATTATGCTGTGCAAATTTGGTTTGAAGTTCAACCAAATAGTCAGGATTAATTTTTTCTGAGTTCAAGGACCAAGTTTTTTTCTCACAAATTCCATAACGATTTTTATATTTTTTTACAGATTCAATTTCAGTAGAAACAAAAAAATGCAGGTGCGGAGTTTTCTCATCGAGGTGCAAGACAGCCAATTTTAATTGATCGCCAAACTCATTTTTCATAAATTTAATTTGATCACTTGCCCAATTATTTATTTCAATTTCAGATTTATTTTTAAAAAATTCTGGCGATGCTGTCGCAACATATTCAAAAGCCAAAGTATTATTTTGTTTTTCTTTTACACCCAAACTCAAATAATATTCAGTTAGTTTTTTCTGAAAACTGCTTGCATCATTTTGATCAATTCCTAACGGATTGAACAAAATTTTATTGAGGTGGCTACGCCCAGAATCAATATTACTTTGATTCCTTAGCCTCAAATTATGCTCACTTGCTTGTGTAATGTGAGATCTGTTTTTCAGTTTTTTTGTTCTTAAAATTGCATACATGTCTTTCTGTTTTTGTTGTTGTTTTTTTATCTCCCTGTAATAAGCGTAGCGTAAAATTTGACGCAGTCAACGGCAAAACCATTGAGATAACTTTTAGTTATCGTCACCTACTATTGCAACCTAGCGAGCTAGGTTGCGTAGGCTCTACGAGGTAAGCAAAAACCACATCAAAAACAACAACAAAACCTTAAGGGCCATACCCTTAAAATCCCGTTCCGAATAAAAAAATCCAGCTCAAGGCTGGATAATTTTTTAATCGGTCTGAAAATATTATTTCATTAGGATTGACTTTTCATTGTTAATTTTTTATGTTTTTTTCAAAAGGAGCAACAATGAAAAAATATTTTTTAGACTTTATGATATTTTTTTGGGGAGCATGTCTTGGCACAATATTTGCACTTGAATTGCTAAAATATTTACATTTCAAGTTGTAGAAAATTTAATTAATCCCAGACTTGAGATTAAGAAAATAACCATACCAATGATACAAACCACGCCAAATAATTTTAACCACCAAGGAAATCCATTTTTCATTTTAACTTCCATTAATTAAATTTCAAAAATGGTTTTACCATCAACAATAATTTAAGTTGCTGTTGATTTACAATCTCAGCTAACCGGTCCACACTAAATTTATTTGAATAGGTTGCCACATTAACCGATTCAATTTCATGTCCAAAAAATTGGCAACGGGGTTCATACGGAACCTCATTTTTCATAAAATAATCATTCAAAAATTTTCTTAAAGAATGAAAAACTAACTTGCCACGATTAATTTTCAATTCAGATAAGTGACGAGCAAATTTTTTACCGACTGCATTTCCCGATCCTTTTCCATTCCGATCAACATACCTGAATATAAAATTTTCTTTTGACTCAATAAAATTTTTGAAGTCGTCATCAAACAATTCTTTAGGCAATGGCACTTCTCTTTTTCCTGCGGAAGTTTTCGAATCACGAATAATAATCATATTATTATTTTGTTCTGAAATTTGAAATTGTGATTTAGTCAGTGAAGTTATTTCCGAAATTCTGCAACCAGTAATTAAACCCAATAACAAAACATAGTAATAATCTGGGTCAGATTTTTTTTGTTCCCTGTAATACTCACTGGTAAAAATTTGTTTAATTTCTTCAGGTTCAAAAATCAAATACCCATCAGATAATTTTTGACGTTTGGTCAGTAATGACATATTTTCAGCAGGATTTTTCTGATTCAAGAGATACCCCTGTTTAATCGCAAAATTTAATAAAGCTTTAATGTATCCAATTTTTCCATCAATGGTTCTAGGAACATTACCTTTATTTGCCAAAAATTCTTGGAATCGGGTTATATCTCCAACCTGAATTTCAGAAATATAACATTTCAATTTAAAAAATGTTTCAAATTCCTTAACAGTATTTTTATGAGCTAATACTGTTGCAGGTTTCACTTTTTTCAATAAAAAATATTTATCTAACAATTCCAACAGAGTGAGTGACTTCGTAGAAGTGGCCCTGTCCAGGGAGCTTTCTTTTAATATAGGTTGTTGCTTTTGACTTTGGTTTTCACGCATTAGAGCTAAGGTTTCTAATAATCGTTGATGATCCTCAGGACCATCAGACCTAGCAATACCCCTAGAAAGGTCCAGTTCGTATTTTTTTATATTATTAATGTCAATACTCATCTGAATGCTTTCAAGTAATCTGGAAGCTCGTATGATAGCAACTTGACGATCTGCTGTATGCAGTGACCGTTTAAATTGTTTACCGTGAATACGGGTATGGAAATAGTAGGAAGAATTACGAAGATAAACTGGCAAATTGAGCATGGTTGCTACCAAATTTGCTACCAGCCCAAATGAAAAAATCCTTATAACTCATTGAATTATAAGGATTTTATTGTATTGGCGGAGCGGACGGGGCTCGAACCCGCGACCCCCGGCGTGACAGGCCGGTATTCTAACCAACTGAACTACCACTCCTAAATACTGCAATGTTTAATATGGTGGGCGCTGAGAGGCTCGAACTCCCGACCTAAGCCTTGTAAGGGCTCCGCTCTACCAACTGAGCTAAGCGCCCGCACCTACATCAAACTCGCGCAACCAGTCACAGAAGCGCGAAAGAGCATTAGTTTACAGCATCTTTCAAAGCTTTGCCAGGTTTAAATTTAGGAACCTTGGCAGATTTGATTTTAATTGCTTCACCGGTACGTGGATTACGACCAGTTCTTGCTGCACGTTTACCTACAGAAAAAGTACCGAAACCAACTAGAGTAACTGTTCCATTTTTCTTCAAGGTTGTTTTTACCGCACCGATCAGCGCGTCCAGGGCGCGGGAAGAAGCCGCTTTAGAAATGTCCGCTGTTTTCGCAATATGATCGATCAACTCAGTTTTATTCACGTAAAGCCTCCTCACAAAAATTTGAATTCGCGACGATGTCTTCGATTATTTTATAAGTCGTGCATCGATCGCGGCAAGCAGGAAGTCTGCATTCGGTATTAAAACAAGCCGCAATCCCTTGTGTCAAGCGGTTTGCACCGTTTCATTATAATCTACAGATTAAATTCCGATTTCATCAGTATAATTTCAATTTTAATCGGCAACAATACACGGCACCTCAACATCGGATCAGGCACAATGGGCTAAAACAGCTAAAAATTCCGGTCGGAGCAATAGCCACCTCTCCCAAAAACATTACTCTATTGAATTGCTATGAATTCCCCTACCGCCTTAGGCACCCCATTATCATCTACAGCAACAAAGGTTATGCTCCTTGGTTCCGGCGAGCTCGGTAAGGAAGTCATTATTTCACTACAACGCCTGGGCATCGAGGTGATTGCCGTTGATCGCTATGAAAATGCTCCCGGTCATCAAGTGGCGCATCGTGCCTATGTCATTGACATGACAGATGGCGCCGCATTGGCCGCGCTGATCGAAAAAGAGCAGCCAGACCTCGTGGTGCCAGAGATTGAGGCAATAGCGACGCCGATGCTGGTGGAACTTGAAAACGCTGGCAAAGTGCGGGTCATCCCTACCGCACGTGCAGCATGGCTGACGATGAACCGCGAAGGCATACGCCGCCTCGCCGCAGAAACCTTGAATTTGGCGACCTCGCCTTACCGTTTTGCCGACAGTCTGGAAGAATTGAGATCAGTATGTGACGAAATTGGCTTTCCTTGCATCGTTAAGCCCGTCATGTCTTCATCTGGGAAAGGACAATCGAAACTCGACAGTGCTGCCGATGTGGAAACCGCCTGGAAATACGCCGCTGCTGGTGGTCGCGTCAACTCTGGACGGGTGATTGTTGAAGGTTTTATCGATTTCGATTACGAAATAACACAACTGACTGTACGCGCCATCGGCAAAGACGGCAATGTTGAGACGCATTTTTGCGAGCCTATTGGCCATGTCCAAGTCCACGGCGATTACGTCGAATCCTGGCAACCACAAGCAATGCACCCGGTTGCACTAGAACGGGCGCGTGATATTGCGAAAAAAATTACTGATGACCTCGGTGGTCTGGGTTTATTTGGCGTTGAGTTATTCGTTAAAAATGACATGGTCTGGTTCTCCGAAGTCAGCCCAAGACCCCATGACACGGGCATGGTGACGATGGCGAGCCAGGCGCAAAATGAATTTGAACTGCACGCCAAAGCGATACTCGGCCTGCCAGTTGACGTTTCATTACAAACTCCAGCCGCCTCTGCCGTTATTTACGGTCAGCATGAAGCCAAAGGAATTGCTTTTGAAGGCGTAGCAGAAGCGCTGCAAGTAGCAGGCACGGACATCCGTTTATTTGGCAAACCAGAATCGTTTGCCCGCCGCCGCATGGGTGTCGCCCTTGCCAAAGCAGCTGATACGGATACGGCCCGCAGCATCGCCAAAGCGGCGGCAGCCAAAGTTAAACCCGTCATCTTGAAAGGCAAGTAAAATCATTGCTTTCGAAGAGTAATTATTTAAATAGTTAATACCAGCCAGACACGCCCATTTCTGGTTGGTAGCAATTTTCACCATCGCGCAGTAAATTTAAAGCACATACCAATGAAGAATTTCGATGTTGCCATCGTTGGCAGCGGTCTCGCAGGACTTTCGGTTGCTCTGCATCTGGCACAAACCCGCAAAGTAGCCATTATTTCAAAACGCGAACTACTAGATGGCGCCAGCAATTGGGCGCAAGGTGGAATTGCCGCCGTTCTCGACTCTCATGACAGCCATGAACAGCATATTTCAGATACCCTCATCGCTGGTGGCGGTTTGTGCGATGAGGGTGCAACGCGCTACATCGTTGAACACGGGCGCGAAGCAATCGACTGGCTAATCGAACAAGGCGTGCCTTTTACCCGCGATGAAGAAGCAGAATTAGGTTTTCACCTGACACGTGAAGGCGGTCACAGCCAGCGCCGAATTATTCATGCTGCCGATGCAACGGGTCATGCGGTACAAGTCACACTTGAACAAAAAGTGCGCAATCATCCGAATATCTCCTTGTTTGAACACCACTACGCGATTGACGTGATTACCTCAGGCAAATTAGGGGACGCATCTGCCAATCCACATTGTCTGGGCTTGTATGTACAGGATGTAAAGACCGGCAAGGTCGACACATTCTCAGCACAACATACGGTGTTGGCTACGGGTGGCACCGGTAAAGTGTATCTCTACACAACCAATCCTGATACCGCAACCGGAGACGGCATCGCCATGGCGTGGCGTGCCGGGTGCCGCGTCAGCAATATGGAATTCATCCAATTCCACCCTACCTGCTTGTACCATCCGTACGCCAAGTCCTTCCTGATCACAGAGGCAGTCCGTGGCGAAGGCGGTATTTTGCGCCTACCGCCGGAAGCAGGTACCTCTGCCGGAACACGGTTTATGCCAACGCATGATGAACGTGCAGAACTCGCACCGCGCGACGTGGTAGCGCGCGCAATCGACTTTGAAATGAAAAAACGCGGTCTCGATTACGTCGAACTTGATATTACACATAAAACTCCGGAGTTTTTAAAAGAACATTTCCCGACCATTTATGCGCGTTGCCTTGAGTTCGGCATCGACATCACTAAGCAAGCAATACCGGTCGTTCCAGCTGTCCACTTCACGTGTGGCGGCATTGTCACCGATACCGATGGACGTACCGATTTACCAGGCTTATACGCTGTTGGAGAAACCGCCTACACCGGCCTGCATGGCGCCAATCGTCTCGCCAGCAATTCTTTACTCGAATGCCTGGTAGTGGGTCGCGCCACCGCAAAGCATATAGAAAAGCAGGAACGCGTCACGCCGATTGCCCTGCCCGACTGGGATGAGAGCAGGGTTTCTGATGCCGATGAAGAAGTTGTGATTGCACACAACTGGGATGAATTGCGCCGCTTCATGTGGAATTACGTCGGCATCGTCCGCACCACCAAACGTCTGGAACGCGCCAAACATCGGATACGCTTATTGAAAGAAGAAATCGACGAGTACTATGCGCATTTCAGGATTTCAAATCACTTATTGGAATTACGTAACTTAGTAGAAGTCGCTTCCCTGATCGTTAATAGCGCCCTGAGCCGTCGCGAAAGCCGTGGACTGCACTATAGCCGCGACTATCCTGATACCTTACCAAAGGCACTTCCCACGGTACTAACACCAAAACGAAAAAAGAGCTAAATCAGTGAGGGAGGGAAATAGCCTTCACGACGATCCTCATGCATTTTTTGCAGGGCGGGTGCAACCCGCGCGGACCGCGCATCGATTTGGCGATTAGCCACTCCCCCGCCCTGCAAAACCACCTCCAACATCACATCTGCTGAAACAAATGCGCATGGTTACGGCTGATTTCTAATTTCTCATTACGTCCTTTTAATCCCATCATTTGCTTACCACGAAAGTCACGCGTCACCTCCGCAATTGCGCTGACGCGCACAAGCGTAGAACGATGGATTCTCCAGAACTCATCAGGATCTAATTCATCCTCCAATTCTTTCAATGATTTCCGGATCAAGTATTCTGCCTGCTCCGTTTGCACCAATGTATATTTTTCGTCAGATCGAAAAAATACAATTTCTTTGGTACTGATCATTCGTAAAGCATTGCCAACGCTTGCTTGTATCCAACGCAAATATTCGCGCTGCGGCGCTTGTTGCTGCATCAATTGCTGCAAGATATCTTTAATTTGCTGCGACTCAGCAGTGATCGGCACTTCAGTCTGCAAAGGCTTAGCTTTGTCAGACGAAGAGTGCAAAACTTGTGCACGCTTCTCTCTTATCCGCAATTGCAGACGCTCAACAGTTTGCTGCAGACGTTCCAACTCAACCGGTTTGAGCAAATAATCTACCGCCCCACGCTCAAATGCCTGAATCGCATATTCGTTGTATGCAGTTACAAAGACAACTTGCGATCGCTGCGCCAACTCCACCGCTGCTTCTATGCCATTTCTGCCCGGCATACGAATATCAAGAAAAATAATATCCGGCGATAATTGAGCGGCTTGTTCTGCGGCGGCAATACCGTTCGCGGCCTCACCAATGATCTGCAACTCCGGCCAGACTTTGAGCAAGCAGATGCGCAAGTAATCACGCATTGGCGTCTCATCGTCGACCAACATGGCAGTCACTACGGAATTATCATTCATAGCAGCTCACTTTATTTTAATGTGACATCATTGATTCAAATACGGAATTTGTATACGGAAACGGGCACCACCTTCGAACGGCGTTTCTATCACCAGGCTCGCCTTTGCACCATATAAAATTTTAAGTCGCTCCCGAATATTTGTTAACCCCAACCCTTCGGCGACATGCAAATCAAGCCCCATACCATTATCACAAACCTCAACCCACAGCTCGCTATCATGACGCTGGGCACTAACACGTATCATGCCACCTTCGATTTTAGGTTCAAGTCCATGCTTAATCGCATTCTCCACCATGGTTTGTATCATCATCGATGGAAATTGCGCGTGCTCCAAGCCCTCACCGACCTCAATCTGATATTGCAAGCGCTCTTGCATCCTCGCTTGCATGATATTCAGGTAAGCACGCGACAACGCCATTTGCTGCCCAAGCTGCCCTATTCCTTGCTGACGTATTTGCGGCAAGGCAGCTCGCAGATACTTGATGAGGTCGGCATGCACCGACGCAGCCCGCTCCGGATCAGTTGCCATCAACTGACCAATCAAAGCCAAAGTGTTAAACAAAAAATGCGGCTCTATCTGTGCTTGCAAGGCTGCCATTTCTGCTTCAAGCAAACGCCGCTCAAGCGACTCCACATCCGCACGCGTGACGGCAGCGTTTGCCATTAATTCTGCTTTTCTCTTTCCACCGGCAACCGTCTTGATCACGATCGCGACCAAGACCATCATCACCATAAATGGCCCGACACCAATAAAACCAGCAAAAATCATCGCAAAAAGACTGGTTAAACCAAGAGAAAGCCAAGAAACAACCGCAGCCCAGTCAAAAAATTTCCACCATAAAACGCTAACAGTTTCTGCCACGTTTAATACCGCGTGCAAGACTGGGTTTTCGTCTTTGGTTTTCATTTCACCTCTCCATAAAACTGATTCAAATGCGCCGAACCAAGCATGAGCGTTGCTTTCTTTTCGGTATGACGGCGCAAAAATATTTTATTCAAAATGAAGATAGTAACGATTAATTTAGCCAGCGTCGTCAGATGCAAAACAATACCCGCAATGAGCACCATAAAACAAGCACCCAATACATGCGCCCAAGATGCAACCTGCAAGCGGCTGCTCAATACCGACCAATAGTTAGAAACGATAGAAAATATTCCAGATTGCTTGTGATTCATTACCATTCTCCTTAAGTTTCGAACCCAATATCGATCAGGTCCGACGTCAAATTTGCTTCGATGTATGGAGAATAAAGACAATCGGCATTAAAACCGAATGATATGCGACTAAGTGTCGTTTAACTGGGTTAAGTGGTTGAGACTACGGATAAGTGGGGCAAAGAAACCTATTTGCCCCACTAATGCCGTCGTTGATAGTCTCAGAATTTTCATAATTTTGAAAAGCCATGAGCATAATAATAGAGCAATAACAATTTATCACTTATTTAAGACTTACCCAAACTTGCTCAAAGTCTAAGAACTCTCAAGCGACAGAAGAAATAGGGATTTTGATTGCACATTGATCTGTTAACATTTGGTATCTTCGAGATTAGTTATATAGAAATCAAAGATTACAGATGCCGCACGCGAATTGTTGAATTTATAAATATTTTCAAAATAAACCGCCGTGCAAAAGATCTTTAATTTGATATCAAGTAAAGTCTGCGGCACGGGCGAGTACGCTCAAAAAAAGCCAATACAAGAATTGAGTACTCGGATTACCGTATCACACCCTGGGTGGTGATATAGGTGAGGAATTACTGGCAGTCAAAAGCAACGCCTGCCGTTGGCATGTGGTTTGTAATGGCAACCGAAATTACTGGCAAAGGATGAAGCGAGCAGTCGTCTCGAACTCTGGCATGAGACCGGTTACCAATCCTTTGTTGACATTGAATTTTTAAGGGGACTGAATCTGTTGTGTCAATTGGATACGTTGGGCGCTCGACATTGCAGCCGTTCAAAATTGGCTGTCGCCATTTTGCCTCGGCTAACAGATATTGCCTCAGCAGCAAGATATCATCATCCCATTCAAGCTCCGTATTCAAAGCTACACTATGGAGTCACTCCTCTAAGGTTTCGCTCACTGCATCGGGGCGCAAAGATGCCAGCCTAATTTCCGTACAAAACGATGCTGGTGACTGAATAGTTGATGAGATCGCGGCATTAAAATTCATCAGCTATAGAGTGGAAATAACTTTTAAAGCGACTACGTGTCTCAATGGCCGTATTGTGCCGGCATCGAGCAGACGCCACCATATGCTCAATGACCTCCTAAAAGAGTTGTACTCAAGCTCTGCCGAAATCGGACTTAAGGATTGATAAGTTTCATGAGGTATTTTGTACGTGCGGTTGACTGTGCGTCTACGGCCGGAACGTTCACGCTGAAAGACAAAACCTGAGGCGGGGCATCGTCAGCAGATAGATTCATTTCAAAAATACCGGTTCCCCGTCCTTGCCGGTAGACGCGTACCAAACCTGAAGAAACTTCTGGCCTTAAGGCTTTACAGTCTTCTCCGCCGGAGTTTCTAACTTAATACCGTCGCCTTCTGCAAAATTTGAAGTCGCACCCATCATAGAGAAACTGCCGAGGCTCTCGACGATCCTTTTTAAGAACGCTCTATCGCCAAGAAATTTTCCGTATGACCTGGCGTGAACATTGTTGCAGCCTGCTTGGAGTGCTGATGCGGTAGCGTGTAGAAACTTGTGAGCTGAAGGAGTAGGACTACGTACATCGATTGCAGAAAAATGGACTGCGCCTCAGATGCTGAAAACGAGAGCGTTAACGCAGATTATGCTAAGTTTAATTATCGTGCGTCCTAATCGCAGATTGCTCAAATTAGTGCTGAACAGGATTGTTAATACAATCCATGGCGGTTGGAATGGTGTTGTATTTAACGCAGTATAAAAAATCACCAGGCAAGTTCGCAATTGATTTTTTCTCTCCGGACCTTACCTTGAGTAGCGGAGCTGCAGCAGTGTAGTGACAGGTTTTTTGTTTTTTTCCTTCACCTAAATCTTTGTCCTCGCACAACGGAGATAAAATCAGATAGTTACATGTGCCGCCAATACTACTTAAGCAGGAAACTTCTAGCGTTGAAGTCCCTATGATCTTTACCGTGACGGCAAGGTCTTCTGCCTGTGAGTAGGAAAATATGCTCAGAAAAAACACAAATAATAGCTTACTCAAGCAACCGCTCACTTTCAAAATCGATTTCGAATTAAATTCAGACGGTAACCGATACTGTCATAATTTAATTATTAATACAATAATAAATTAATTGCTTAGTTAATTACGGCTAAGTGCCGCATCCCACCCATTGCGGGCATTCATTTGCCGCTCAAAAATTTCGAATTTAAATGGTCAACTATTAAAAAACGAGTCTAACTTAAAGGTGAAAATCTAATTCGCACTATTTTAAAGCTGTATTATTGCAACTTTAAAAAAGTTATCTTCCTACAGAAAATTATGAAGAAATTTGTCGCTTTTCTTTTTGGAATTTCGGCATTATGTGCATATGCACAGGTGCCTTCCCCACACTTCCTTCAGGTAAGTAACGCAAGCCTACTGGAACTTGCGCTTACTCCGATTGACCTATCTGGAAGGCCATTCCCAGTAACACTTTCAATTGGCACCCATTCTTTCGAGTATTCTATGGTTGTTGCAGAGTTATTTTGCTCCAACGATTGCCCTTCAAAAACCAAAAGAGTAATTCACTATGAATTTTGGGCTGGTGATGAAAAGAGCTGCAGGTCGATCGAAGGTGAAATAAAAGCTGTTTCTATTCCCAAATATAACGGAATTGAAATGCAAAAATATTGTTTTCCAAAAATCATTATTGATAACTGGGACAATTACGAGAAATGCAGCGAAATGGGCAATATAGAACAGTGCAAAGAACTAAAAGCATTCGCCACTCAATAGATTCAGTAGCACACGTGCCCAGACATTGGTTTTCTAAATATGCTTGAACAACAGTAGCACAATAAGTAGTGACATTCATCCATTTTGGATTGATCTAATCAACGTTGGCAAAGTGCCGTTTTGACGCTGTCGAAAAAGTCGATTATTGGTTACCAATGAAGCATTTTAAAAGATCAATCAGAAAGGCCTAAGCTTGAAATTAGCGATCGAAAAATCGCATGGAGCGCCTTGAACAGTTGGCTCAATATAGTAGGCCGCGTCTCCTATCGAAGAAAACGGAATAAATATTACATATTGTTCTTTATTAAATTCGATCCCGTATAGATCAAAATTTCGGTGCGCCCAATATGGTATTTTTTCCTGTCGCCTAGTGCCTCAAGTTGATCCGTAAAGCATTTCGACCTGACGAACCTTAAAATTCGGACTAAGGTCGCATCCTCGATATCTTGCGACACTGCTATATCATGATCGTACAATTCCGGGACTTGAATTGTCGGCACTCGAGAAGATCATTTCCAAAAAAATTTTCCTGGTTCTGCTATACAAAAGATCCATTTTTTTTCGCAGAACGGGAGCGTCTGTCAGACTGATGCTGGAACTAAAATTCGCATATCTTTTAACCACTGACGTGCAAGTTTGAAAATTGCATCCAGATTGTGCATCATCGATTTTATAGGTATCAGATTCACCGTGAAGGAATTCTGCTAAAGCGATATTCACCGCCCTCATATCCTCTGGAAACAAGGGGCCTTTTTCAAACCCAAAAACCGAAGTAAATACAAACAAAAGAGCAACCGTAGCAAGAAGTTTTTTCATTGAATCGATTTTTATAGAAAAACTCTGAAATTATTCAATCTTATTAAATTTAATACAAACCATGTAGCTTTAAAATTTCTCTTGGCTGTCGGCTTTGTGCCGACAGCTCACAGAAGTCGACGTACATCCAGCAGCCCGCTGCGGATCTCTTACCAGACGTACGTTTCGACACAGCTTCTGCTTACAAGAGTCATTTTATTTTTTATTCCTCGTTCCCATGATATTAGTTTTTGCGGCTTGAATAATTAAATTCGAATACCCATATCTTTCAAGCAATCGGTAAGCTTTGCAATGTCATTTTTCTCGTCATCATGAAATATAGTTTTAAAACCAAGAATGCTGGCTGTTTTTAAATTTGCCTCGTTGTTATCGATAAAAATGCATTCAGCAGGGAAAAGGTGAGCAAATTCTAAGGCGTATAAAAAAATCTTGGAGCTTGATTTATCAGCTCCAACTTCAGCTGACACAATGATAGGGTTGAATGTCTGGCTTAGAGGTTGCACCTTTTTAAGATGATCCATTCTATCTTTCTTGTTGTCGGTAATGAGGCCAACAACGTAACTATCCTTCAAACGCTGAGCCAATAAAAACATCTCAGTATTGATTGGCGTGCTTTCAAAAGCTTCGTAGAGCAATTCAATGTTTATAGCCTGCCCTAAGTGTTGACAGATTTCACTCCAAATATCCGAATGACTTATCAAGCCAAGTGTCAATTCTTTGTTGTAAAGTCTGAACGCACTTTGCACTTTTGAGTGTTGGATTCCCAAAGCCTGGCTCAGATATTTTGATGTCGTGAATGAGCCAGTTTTATCTTTTGTGAGTACTCCATCGTAATCGAAGAAAAATGCTTTAATCAATGCGCTCTCTCAGTATAAAGTTTTCAACTTTCAGGAATCTGCCATAACTTCATTAAGTTCAAATTTAAAAGTCAGCCCCACAGACCGCAATGTGCCGAGACCGTGTAAAAACACAAAATCCCAAAGCATTAAACGCGTGAGCCTCTACAGCACATTTTAAATGCCCATAGGACGCTGTAGTTTAATCTGATTTCTTCAATTTTTCGACATAAGTGTTTTTTTCTTACCCTAATCGCCTATAAGAAGACCTATAAAGGACAACGACAATATAAAGCCCTCTCGGGCCTCCATTTCGTTCATCAACGGAATGGAGGTCAAGAATTTTTATGGCTCGCTTCATGTTATGTACTGGCACAGGCAAGCTCATTTCTGTGGCAACGTGTTTGAGCATTTTCATCTGGAAGTGTTGCGCGCCCATCCAAGATTTAATCGTGCCGTAACTATGCTCTACTGCTTCCCACCTGATCCGCATCGCTGTCGGAAATTTGTCGAGCCTTCTTCGCATCTCATTGAGCACTGTTTCATTTTCCCAACTTGTGACACGTCTCTCGTTTCCTGATATGCACTGACCTTTCAAAAGATATGACTTGCAACCCGATGCCCAGTATCTGTACATCAGGCTCCCACGATCCATCTTAATCGTGCGCCGTATGAGTACCTGACCTGCAGGACAGCGATAGACATCATTGGTAGCATCGTAGATAAAATCATCTTTACCAAATCGTCCATCTGGTGTCACGCCTGACGTTACGCTTTTGGCGACCACCGCTTTGATGTTGGCATTGTCACAGGCAAGGATTTCGGTGTTCTTAAAATAGCCCCGGTCTGCAATAACTGTGAGCTGATCCGCTCCCATTGCGGTGCGTGCTTTGTTTTCCATGTTAAATATCTGGTCGCGATCATTCGCTTCATTCGTCACTTCATGATCAACAATTAAATGATTCTTGCTATCGACGCCTGTCTGAACTTTGTAGCCGACGATACCACTGCCAAGCGTTCTAATGGAACGTGCATCGGGATCAGTTTTAGATATCTGGTGGTCGGGTACGTCGTTAAGCTGCTCTTTGATTGACAACAACAGCTTCATCTTTGCATTGAGTTTGGCGATCTTGTCCTGGTGTCGTTCAGTTCGGTGCCGTTTGATTTCTGGTTCTTGGCGATCAACTTTTTCGAGGTCTTTGAGGTATTGTTTGATGCTGTCCTCAATTTCCTTCATACGCAGCTCAACTTTGCCCATCGTAAAATTCTTATCGCGATTATTGACTGCCTTGAATTTACTGCCATCGATAGTGATCAATGTGTCGGCAAACAGATTGAGATTTTTGCAGATAACGACGAATTGGCTACAGACCTGGCGAATGGCATTGCCATTGTCTTTGCGAAAGTTAGCGATAGTTTTGAAATCTGGTTTCAGACGACCGATGAGCCACATCAGTTCAACATTGCGCTGCGCTTCACGTTCCAGCCTGCGGCTAGATTGAACTCTATTGAGGTAGCCGTAGACGTAGCTTTAAAAGAACGGCAGGATGATAAGAAGGTCTCCCTGTCACGACGGGTGTCACGCCATCAAACCCTAGTGCAATGAGATCACAATTATCGATAAACTCATCGACTCCACGCACCGGATTCTCTTCAGCCACATAGTCATCGAGCATCTCTGACAGCAGAGTACTTTGTGTACGTTGCTCACCTTGAATCAATCGCTTCATCTAAACCCCTCAATACGGTGGGGTCATCGATTAGACAAACTTCCTGTATGGAAGTTTACTGCGATTTAAATAAATGAAGAAGATGTGGTGAGATTGTTGCGGCGTTTTTACACAGCCTCTGTCCATAGTTGACAGTCATACGGCTGCATTGCAGCCGTTCAATTTTTGATTAGCTACTCTAGCAGAGCAGGCTTTACTTGCCCTCACAGTTTTAAAATCACTTTTCCGCGAAAAATTTGTCGCGATTTAACCGAACCCAGGTCTCGACCTTGCTTGGTTGAAAATCCACCAGACCCGCTTGTGGTGAGAAACATTGCGCTAAGATCACATCCGCTTCATCAGGATGTGCTGCAAAATAGCGGAACTTAGAGGCCACCCTCTGGCCAACTCCAGCCCCCATGGCGACATCGACTTCTCGTTCGAACTCATCAAGTGATTGGGCTTTGTAGCTTATGTGACGACCAAGTCCAGTGCTGATGCGGGCGACAAGTTCAGCACCGGTTATGCTTTCTGGTCCGGCAATTCGATGATCGCCACCCATCGCGCCGCGCTCGAGTAGTATCAAGGCAGCCTTGGCGCAATCGTCAGCAGACGTCCAGGCGATGTGCTGCATTGCTGAGATTGGTGGTGCAAATATCCTCCTTTTCATGATGTCTTCTAGTGCTGATGGCTTCAGCAGATTTTCGAGATACATCGTGGGACGCACAACAGCAAAATCCAAACCAGAATCCCGGGCGGCATCCTCAATCATCTGATTCGCGACAAAACTCGGTTCTTCGCAAGGGAGGTGTCGACTGGCACTGGCGAGTTTCAAGACAAATGACCGCACGCCTGCAGATTTAAAGGCCGAAAAGGCATTTTTTGCCTGAGCCAGCATTGTGCTGGCAGATCCGATAGGCACCTGAAGCACAGCATGATCAATACCAGCGCATACTTTTACGAGAGAATCGGATTGATCGAGATTGGCTTGACGCCATTCTATTGCAGTCGAATTAAGCATCGAAAATGGCGCTGGATCGCGAACGAGTGCCCGCACTTTCAAACCTTGAGAATGCGCTGCGCGCACCACGGCAGAGCCTTGAACACCGTTAGACAAGAATACCAGGATGGGTTTTGAACGATCAAACGTTACCATGAGAACTGCTCCATTAAAACGGTCTTACGGAGCAGCATTGACATCAATGGCACCGATCAGACCAACAGCACGACTCGTGCGAGGGACTGTCGGGAATCGCACTAACAAAGTGCGAACAGTGCTTTCCAATCCATCAGGAAAGAGCTTGAGCCTACCCAGATCAAGCCAGCCATTTTGACGATTCGGATCATATCGCATATACAAATGAGCGTCAATTCCACCTTTACCTTCCTTGGCAAACCTCAGAGCACGCCTCCATTGGAGCAATTGCAATTCATAGGTACCACCTGGAAAATTAGAAAAAACATCGAGAATTTGTGGAAAAATTCCTTGAGGTTTGCCATTTTCCAAAAAAGCAAATAGCGGTTAATCTTACGCTTCAAAAATTGTTATGGTTTCGCACTAAGCGCTCTTGCAACCAACTAAAAAAAGAGGAGTAACAATAACGGTCGTACCATCTCCACAACTGAAATATTACTTCAACAACATCGATCATATCTACAATGACCAGGTTCTCAAGTCGTGTAAATAGAGGCAAGCATGTCACGCATAAGGTAAATTCTGTTGAAGATCAGTGTGTCCTCTAACTCATAATTTCTGGTGAGGCGCTATGAATGGTAACGTTCATATTTAATTTAATTGAACAACAGCCTGTCAGTAAGTTTGTGTCGGAAATATCGCACCAGGCAACGATAAATTATACGACTGGCGTTTAAGGTAGTCGTATAAGTTTTAGTGCGACGCACTATTTTTCAATAGACTTTCCTGCTGTAAAAGCGATTCAAAGACGCTTGCAGCCACGGGTCGGCTAAAAAAGTAACCTTGTACCTCATCACATCCGCGATCACGTAAGTAGGTAAGCTGCTCTATGGTTTCCACTCCTTCCGCAATCACGCGGAGTCGAAGACTATGTGCGAGTGAAATAATGGCGACGACAATGTTTGCGGCGTCTGCATTCACTGTCAATTCATTGACAAAAGACTGATCAATCTTGAGCACATCAATCGGAAAGCGCCGCAGATAAGACAAGCTGGAGTAACCAGTGCCAAAGTCATCAATTGCTATATGAATACCAAGTTCCTTTAACTTGCCCAGTATCGAAATTGCACTATCGACGTCTTTCATGACCATGCTTTCGGTCAGCTCAAGTTCCAGGAAGCGTGGCTCCAATTCCGTCTCCTGTAAGATGTCGGCAATAGATTGCGCCAGGGCTTTTTGTGTAAACTGTCGCGGCGAGAGATTAACTGCAACACGTAAATTGGTAAAACCTGCTAATTGCCACGCTTTCGTTTGCTTACAAGCTTCTCGGATTACCCATGCACCAATCGGAATAATTAATCCCATCTCTTCAGCCAGGCCAATAAAACGGCCAGGCTGGATCATGCCGTGCACTGGATGCTGCCAGCGTAATAAAACTTCCATGCCAACGATGTGCCCATGTGTGGCGCAGATTTGAGGTTGATAATGAATCTGAAATTCATTTCTATCAAGCGCCTGACGTAAGTCGGCCTCAATACTGAGCCGATCAAGAGTGCGTTCAATCATGTCGGAAGTATAGAACTGCGAAGTGCTGCGTCCCATTTCTTTGGCACGGTACATGGCAATGTCGGCGAGTTTGATCAAGCTCTCAGCGGTGTTGCCATCGTGCGGATATTTGGCCACACCCATACTACAGGTCAGATAAAATTCGTGGTTCTGCAACGTCAATGGTTGCGCAACAGAATCCATAATTCGCTGCAGAACCTGTTGACCGGAGCCATCATCAACTTGATCAGGCAATATCAGCACAAATTCGTCACCACCGAGCCGGGCGACCGTATCAGCTTCATGGGTTGCCGATTGCAAGCGTCCGGCAAGCACTTTGAGCAACACGTCTCCCGCCTCATGTCCCAAGGTATCGTTCACAAATTTAAACCGGTCCAGATCCAGAAATACGACCCATAGCGCGTTGCCGCTGCGGTCTGCACTCAGTATTGCTTCGCCCAGTCGTTCACGTAACAGGTTACGATTTGCCAGACCGGTCAGAACGTCGTGATTGGCCTGAAACTCCATTTCAGCTTCATACCCCATCACCGCAGAGATGTCGTACTGCGCAACAACGAAATGGCTGAGTTGGGCTTGTTCATCCAAAACCGGTGCTATAAACAATTCATTCCAGTAATCAGTACCATCCTTGCGATAATTTCGCAGCAGGGCGCGACCTTCACGTTTCTCACGCAATGCCTCACGAATTTCCCTCATGTTTTGTTGATCCTGACTACTTCCCTGCAGGGACTCAAGACTGTGGCCAACCACCTCATCGGCCCGAAATCCAGTGATGCGCTCGAATGCTGGATTAACATATTCGATAGGATAATCTGGTGCTTGCGCGCTGCATATGATAACGGCGTTGGCCGAGACCTCAATCACGCGCTCACGCAACCGTAGCGACTTTTCAGTCCGTACACGTGACGCAACGTCTTCGGACAATCTTAAATTGGCAAATTGCAAGGATGCAGTGCGTTCCTTGGTCTCGCGCTCTATTTTTCCTATTCTTGATACCAATGAGAAAACATAGGCTGAAACCAGTAAGCTCGACAACAGTCCGCCAATCAGGACGAATAACGCGCCCCTATTGTGAACTGTAAATAAGACCGGCTCCTGGGTTGCTTCCAAATGCCACGAACTGCCGGCCAATGTAAAAGTCTCATGTAACGGCTCCATGTTGTCATAAAAGAGCCAACCCGGTGCAAGCTTCATATCCGAGCTAGTCTCCAATGGAAACGTATGCCGACTCGCCAGATTTTTTATCTCGTTGTTCGAACCAGCATACAGACTGATGTCCATGCCAGGCTCATCGTTGAATCCATGAGCATGAAGCATAGCGCCAACGAGGTGATCGGTTCGAAAAACTGCAGCGGTCTCTCCGATGGTGGCACGCACGCGCATCGCAGCATTGTCGAGCGGAGCGCCTTGCCAATATACGGGTGCCAATATCAGAAATCCGGTGTGCCAACCTTTATCCTGCGCCAACGAGAGCAATCCTGTTGAAGTCGGCCGCCCCGTTTCGCGGGATATCGTTCTGGCTGACGCCTGATCGTCGTTATAGGAAGTATCAACCCCCATGGCGGCCTCGTTTCCGATAGACGGTTCGATATATTCAACCACGTTGTAGCGGTCACGAATTGCAGCAGGCTGTTGCCTGCCGTCAGCGACCTCGGTGATCGTAAAATTTGGATATCGCTTGCGTATCTCAACTTCGAAATTGTGGCGATCCGCTTGAGTGACAAGGCGCTGAAAGCTCAGTGCCTGAATTGTAAGCACCTCACCTAAACCGTCTGGACGCTAGCGTTAAAAACCTTCAAAGTAGTTCCCGTTACTTTTTAGCGGGAGCTATTTTGGAGTTATTAGACACACCCGTCCGCAGAAAGCGGCGACCCAAT
>JBMPOY010000002.1:0-262616 GCA_049340365.1 Undibacterium sp. Ji67W
GTACATTCCCATGGTAATCACCTTGAATTCCCTCACAGTCAAAACTGCAAGGATAGGTTAATTTACCTGGTCAATATTCAGTGCGTATAACTGCGCTTATCTGGTCAATATTCGGTGCGCGTCAACACTTAGCTCGTCATTCTTAAACTCGCGTCTCTTCTTCGCAGCTCCTTTTCCTTTTTTGATTTTTACATCAGCCAATAACTTGAAAGGTAGTGCTTGTCCAACTTGATTGAAACACCAGTTCAAAAAGGTATTTGCTCGTGAAGCATGAAATTTTGCTGTCTTGAGGTTAATGACCTTGTAATCGGTCATACTTAGAATTTCTTCTAATGGTTTGCCCCTCGTGGTTTTGACTTTTTCCCGATTGGACGGGTATCGCTTGATCACTTGATTAAAACGATTTCTATCTTTGATAGAAAGATCACTGAGACGCTTGTCTCCAATGATCTCGATGAGGACTCTACATGTAAAACGATGATCCTCTAGTCCTTGCTCATTTATCTTGTCCGCATCCTCTCGGCTGGCGTTGATATCTTTTATAAAGTCTTCCACATATTCAGACAAGTGTAGACCAAAGGTTGAGTCTTTCCCCTCAAATATTACTTGAGTTGCACGTGTGGAGTATAAGTGTCTGGTGACTGATTCAACCGCTTCTATGAATTCTTCTTGTGTATCTTGAGCTTCTTTCCGGATTTCTCCAGTTTGCCTCAGACCATTTGGGTCAGTGATGTCGTATTTCCAGACAAGGTTGAATTGATTTTCGCTAGATGGTTCTATAGGCGGTTTTTTATTGCTCTTCATTGAAAGTTGCCGCAGCTCTTTAAAAAGCTCTTTATAGCTTGTCGTGAGAGTTCTGGCAACCTCTGTTGCCTTGCGGATGCTAGAGGTTCGCAAGCTTTTATAAATCTCTTGAACGGCGAAGCGAGGGCGCAAGTCTTTTGGAACTGCAATGCGGAAGTACAATACGCCGTGACGATTGCGATGAAGGTTTGATGCGATCCTGATTGCCATGATTTGGGACACTCATTTGGGACACCAAACGAAATCAGGGCTTAAAAACCAAAAAAGCCCTTGAAAAATCAAGAGCTTAGTATCTGGTTGGTGCCGAGAGCCGGAATCGAACCGGCACGCCTTGCGGCGCGGGATTTTGAGTCCCGTGCGTCTACCTATTCCGCCATCTCGGCAACGCATAAACGAGATTATGACAGGACTGCCTTGATTTTGCAAGAGGGGCGGGTGTTTGGATATTTGCGGTGCTTGTTATAAATCTTTTGTATGATAATTTTAAATATATTTTTTAGTCTATTTTTGCCTCGCGGCGTCAGTTTGAAATTGTTTTTGAAAATGGTGCTGAACGCGCTGTAAATAAAGCCAAAGAAATAGTGCCACCAGGGCGATGCTCAGGCTGTTGGCGAGCCAGAAGCCGGCTGCGCCGCGGATTTGTTCTGGGATGATGTGCAACGGGTCCAGACCGATGAAGTAGCCGCCGCCTAAGCCGCAGCCCCATAAGGCGACGGCGTATAAGATTGTTGGAATGACGGCGATTTTATAAGCGCGCAAGATGAAGGCGGCGACGACCTGGATGGCGTCAAACATTTGATAAAAAGAGATGAAGAAAAACAAGGGCAGAGCGGCGGCGATGATGGCTTCATTGTTGGTGTAGGCATGTAATATCCACGATCTGGTGAGCCAGATCAGAATGCCGATAGGGATAGCGCAACCCGCGGCTAAGGCGATGCCAGCCTGACTCATCTTTTTTGCGTGCGGCAAATCGTTGGCACCGATGGCTTGTGCCACCAGCGTGCTGGTAGAGCTGGCGATAGAGAGCGGCAGCATGTATAAAATCGTGCCGAAGTTGGCCGTCAATTGATGGCCTGACACAGCGACCTCGCCCAAGCGTGCAATAAACAATGCCATGAAAGCGTAGGCGGTAACTTCAATGAGATAGCTCAGGCCCATCGGGATGCCAAGGTGCAGCAAGCCTTTTAAGGTCTGCCATTGTGGTCGTACAAAACCAGTGCCAAATAATTCAAAAATTTTATAGTATGCAACGCGATGCAAGATGGTCCAACCTGCAAATAGCATGAGCCAGGCGATGACGGTGGTCGCAATGGCGCAGCCTGGTCCACCCATGGCGGGTATGCCTAAGCCTCCAAAAATAAATAAAGTATTGAGCGGAATTTTTAAGGCCAGCGAAGCAAGTTGGATTGCCATCACCATCTTGGGGCGGGCTACGGCATTGTTGAGTGCGCTATAAATCCTGAACCCCAGCGTTGCCGGTAAGGCGAGTGCCAGAATTTGCAAATAGAGGCGGGATTTCTCAGAGAGGGCGGGGGATGCTTCGGCGATATTGAGCAGGGGCTGCGGGAATAGAAGTATGGCGCAGCCCACGCATGATAAAAAGAGTGCTAACCAAATGCCTTGTTTTATTTTTGCGCCGATTTGCGGGTAATCACGCGCCCCAAACAGTTGACCTACGGTGGGAGAAATGGCTTGCAGTACGCCATTGAGTCCGACAAAGATACTGATGTAAATCGAGATGCCGATGGATAGTGCGGCCAGATCAGTCGCTGAAAAGCGCGACGTCATTGCGGTATCGATGACGCCATTGGCAACGACCGCTAACTGACCGATCAACATGGGCCAGGCAATAGCGGCAATGCGAGTGATGTTGCCGGTTAAACCTGACTCAGACGGAAATTTCATTGTTCTTTACGGCGATACAAGGTCAGTAATTCGTCTTTGTCATAGGCGCGGTGTCCGCTCCAGATACGTTGCCATTGCTTGAGTTGATATTGCGATGGCAATTGGGGTTCTTCCGATTGTTTGCGATTGTGTTGCAGCATTAAGAATTCGCAATTGTGATCCGAGAATCCTGCAAAACGGACATTGCCAAAATACGCCAATGAACTTCGTTGTGAAGGACCGATATAAGCCTCAACGCAATAGTCTTGTGCGGGCAATTGCTGGGCAACTTCTTTTGCTACAGTGGCATAAGAAATGCGTTGATTGATCCACGGTAGCCATAAGCTGAGCAACAACAGCCAGCACAAAATCACACCACCGCTAGAGAGTACTACGGCGCGCCATAACACTGATGGACGGCGTGATATTCGCCAGTAAACAAGTAAAAACCAGGCAATTGTCGCTGTCAGTGCAATCGCAAAGACGAATGGGTTGAAGCTAGGCTGAAAGCCCGGCGCCAGGTGCATAATTTTTGCACTCAACTTGTTTGGCCAGCCGGTTTGTTCCGCAATCCAGCCCAACCAGATAAAGCCTGCAGTGCCAGTCAAGACTAACACTGCAAACCAGTCGACGGCGTTGATGGCGCTGCGTTTCATTGTTGGTAAGCCAAAAGCGGCGAGGATGGCGAGCGGCGGCAAAATCGGCAGTAGCAAGCTTTCTTCTGAGGATGGGTTCAGGAAGCTGAGTACCACAAAGCAAAGGAAGAACATCGTTGGCAGGGAGATATGCAATGCCTTTTCTTGTCGGCGCCATGCATAAATCGCCCAAGCCGCAAATGGCCAGGCTGGCCAGGCGAACCATATACTGTATTTGAAAAAGTAGCTGACACTATCCAGGCTTGGCCAAGTGATTTGGTGGTAGTTCCAGGACATCCATGCCGGGAATGGGGTACTGTCGTAGGGATGGACTAAGCGAATCGCCAATAACCATAAGACTGGCAAGATGAGTGCGACCGGCAGAGCTGCGACGATAAATTTAATCTGCCTGGTTTGCTGACGGTACAGACACAAGACACTCAATCCAATGACCAGACCAAGTGGCGTTATCCAACCTCTGGTTAGCGTGAGTAGACCGAGGCAGATGCCAAATTGTATGACTAGTCGACGTTTGGGGTTATCAAGCAAACGCACGCATAGATACAGGCAGAAAGCGACTAAGGAAATCTGTAAAGTTTCTACACTCGTTTCATGGCTACGCACTAATAAACCCAGGCAGCCAAGATAGATTAAGAGAGCACCATCGGCGAGCGTGCGGCCAAAATCCTGCGGTTCGGGTTGTCCGCCAAACGCCAGCTTCAGTGGTTGCGCTTCTGCGCGTCGGCCCAGCAAATACGTGGCGTACCACACCGAGACCGAACCGATAATGAAAAATATCCCGGTCGATAAACGCGCTGCCATTGGTTCGCCAACGATGCTGCCAAATAACTTGATGCAGATCGCACCCAGCCAGTAGGTTAGCGGGCCTTTATCCGGCATGGGCAGGCCGACAATGTGCGGCCATAACCAGTCAGAGATCGTGCCGTGTGCCATCGTCCACATTACGCCAAAACTGGTGGCGTCATCACCTTTCCACGGGTCGCGACCGATCAGGCCTGGCAGAATGTACAACAAGCAAAGAGCAAAAATGCCCCAGCGTGGAAGGGCGATAGTGGCGGCGGCAGGAAGTCGGACTGGCTTCATATGTAATTCTTTTGGTTACCGTGTCGGTGGTGAATACGTGCATGTAATCTGCAAGTGCATCCATATTTTGCACGCGCACAAGCAGCGGCAAAACAAAAAATATTGTAAGACTGATGCAAAATGGTTCTGATCTGAGGCCTTGCTTGCTTACTTCCAGTGCTTGCGCTCTGTTTGGCTTGTATCTGGTATCGCAGTGCCAGCAAAGCTGGAAACGTTGCAATTCAGAACAATTTTGCGTCAGCCCTGCATTTTAAATATTTTTTAAAACGCGTACTTAAATATCTACTAAATATCTACTAAATATCTACTTAAATATCTACTTAAAGATCTAATTAAATATTGTAAGGACATGCTTAGCAAAAAAGGCAGCCTGAGCTGCCTTTTTTATAAAAACCGTTGTACTGATTAGTTTGCAACAGAAGTTTTGGAACCGACGGTACCGAACTTTTTGCGGAACTTGTCAACACGACCAGCGGTGTCAACGATTTTATGTTTGCCAGTGTAGAAAGGATGGGATTCTGCAGAAACCTCGATCTTTACCAGTGGGTATTCTTTGCCTTCAAATTCTGCTTTATCTTTTGTGGAGATAGTAGAACGTGTGATGAATTTGAAATCGTTAGAAACGTCGTGGAACAACACTTCGCGATAATTTGGGTGGATGCCGTCTTTCATGCTTGCCTCAGTATATAAAGTAGGTAGCCAATATGCACTTCGTCGATCGCACTGCTTCTTGATCCGATTGCGTATCACTTGCCAGAGTTGAATAAATTGGGATTTTGCAACAAACAAAATGCCAAGCCCATGATTATACAATGATTTTTTAAATTCTGGATAGCTGGCGGTGACTCAAAACGGTATGAAACTTAAGCTTATTGCAAAGAAATCTTAAATTTTGCAAATCATGAGGTGGCTTTGACCGCTTCGCAGTGGGACTTGAAGGTAAAATTGCGGCTTAAAAATGAGTAATTTACATTAGGGTAAGTATGGCAAGTAGTTATGTTGGCATGAATGCAATGTTGCACACCGCAGAAGTGCTGGGGGTGCTCGCGTTCGCTGGTTCAGGCTTTATTGAAGCACGTCGCAAACGTATGGATGCGGTTGGCTGTTTTACGGTTGCGTTTATCACGGCGTTTGGTGGTGGTACCTTACGCGACCTGTTGTTGGATCGCCGGCCCTTGTTTTGGGTGGAAAATCAAGAATATCCGATACTTATTTTTGTTTTGTCATTACTTGCTATTCCCTTGTTGCGTCATTTGCGTCACGCTTTAACCGAAAGTGCGCTGGAGTGGGCTGATGCATTGGGATTGGGCTTGTTTAGTGTGACCGGCACATCGCTGGCCCAAGAAGCGGATATGCCTCTGTTTGTGTGTGCCATGATGGGTGTGATTACGGGGATTTTTGGTGGTGTGTTACGAGACGTGATTTGTAATGAAATACCGCTGGTATTTCGTCGTAGCCAGTTGTATGCCACCTGCGCCTTTGCCGGATGCTGGGTATATTTGTTACTCAATTGGACGGATGCGTCTGAGGCAGTCGCTTTGCTGGCGGGCACGTCGACCACCTTTGCGATGCGTATGCTGGCCGTCAAATTTAATTGGAAGCTACCGGCATAGGCTTTTTGAGCGGTGGGCAGCTCAATAATCCCGCCAAAAACATATCGATCATGCTCTCTGCATGCGCAATCATGCAGTAAGCCGAGGTGTCTTCCAGCCATTCATGCACAATGCCAACCAGAAACGCATGGTTGGCTTGCATGGCGATCCAGGTGTCCGTGTCAGGATGCAGTTTACCTTGCGTCACCGCACTTTTGATAATCGCCTCGACTTTGGACATGCATTCTGCGCGTTGACGTTTTTCGTTTTCAAAAAAAGGCAGATCCGGATTTTTTTCGCAACGATGGAAAATAATGTCGAATACTTTACGTTGGCGTTTGTCACCAGAGACCAACTGCAAAAAATGAATATCAAGTTGCTTTAAGGCGCTGATAGGGTCTTTGTCTGGCGTTTCAATAATCTCATTCAACAAGGCTTCCATAGGTAGAAAAGCGCGGTCGCACATGGCTTGTACCAAGGCATTTTTGTCTTTGAAGTGCCAGTAGATCGCGCCACGAGTCATACCCGCCGCGATAGCGACATCGTTGAGTGTTGTGTTGGTCACGCCTTTTTGCGAGAACACTTGTTCCGCCGCATCCAACAGGGCGGCATAGGTTTCTTGCGCTTCTTCTTTCGTCTTTCTGACCATATCAATTCCTTGGCTAGCCTCATCAATTTGTTTGCCTGGGCTCGCTATTACTGCTTGTTTTGTTACTGGTTTTGCTGCGTGCTTTACGACTTCTGTTAATGTCAGTGGTTACTTACTGAGCACTGGCAGGTATTGTTACTTGCCTTTGATCATTTTACGGCTAGTGCTGTTGCAAGCCTTTCATCTCTCAGATACTTATCAGATTCTCGCCAGAAAGTCGGTGCTATAGACCTTGTTTCAGGCTTGCATGTTAAAAGCCACCGGTAGAATCCGCAATCCTTACATGTATTTTCGAATAATTGTAGGTAATTTCATTGATGGACAACACAAAAACGCCTTATTTCGCGTAAAACATCTTCAAAAGAAATGTCAAAATGAAAGTAAAAATATCAAATTCGAATTTAAATTGAACTTTTTATTATCAAATAGCATCAACGTCCATTCTTTTGTTGCAGCAAGAATTGGTACGAGAATCTCGTTTTCTCGCCAATTTCCGACAACTTCCAGCCATTTCCGGGAAAGATTTCATCTTTTCTCTTTGATTTTCTAATGTGAACCCTGTTGCTTCGTAGGGTTGTTAGTCGACATTATATACAAACATGATTGTATGTATATAATGTCGTCCTGTCCTTCAATTAAGCAGAAAGAATTCTTTATGCGTTTTTCAGACTCATCATCATCCTCCGCTTCTCTGTCTAATCAGCTATCACGTCAAGTTAAGCAGATTTACCAACATCCGGCGTTTAGGGCTATTGCCTTGAGTTTGCCCTTATTAACTCTCGCTGCCTGCGGCAAGGAAGAAACCGCACATGCTGCACCGGGCAATATGCCACCACCAGAAGTCAATGTCGTGACGGTAGAAAACCGCGATCTGGCTTTGGATTTTGAATATGTAGGTCAAACCGCAGGCTCACGTGAGACGGAAGTGCGAGCGCGTGTCGCCGGTATTTTGGAAAATCGTATTTACGAGGAAGGCTCACGCGTAAAAGCAGGCGATGTCTTGTTCCAGATCGACCCAGGCACATACAAAACACAACTGGCATCTGCTGAAGCCGCAGCGGGTGTGAGCGAAGCGAAACTGAATCAGGCGAAACGTGAATATGCACGCTTGTCGCCACTAGCTGCTGAAAAAGCGATTAGCCAAAAAGAATTCGATGATGCGAAATCTAATTTAGAAACGGCCGAAGCCAGTTACAAGCAAGTGCTGGCGCAAGTCAATGAAGCCAAACTTAATCTTGGTTATACCAAAGTCGTTGCTCCAATCGGCGGCGTGACAGGTATTGCAAATAAATCCAATGGCAGTCTGGTGACAGCGGCTGATAGTTTATTGACGACGATTGTTCAAACCGATCCTGTGTATATCAATTTCAGCATTCCGGAAGCAGATTACCTGAAAGTCGCTAAAGAAGTGGGTAGCGGCAAAGTCGCATTACCAGGCAAACGCGCAAGTAATGGCAGCCTGGGGTTTGACGTGCAACTTAAATTAGCCGATGGCAGCATGTTCCCAACTTCCGGCAAGATGAATTTTGTGAGCGAAAAAGTGAATCCGGCAACAGGCGGTTTTGATGCGCGTGCGCAAGTAGCGAATCCAGAGGGCAATTTGCGCCCCGGTCAATTTGTACGTGTGATTTTAGCGGGTGCAAAACGTAGTTCTGCTCTGGCTGTACCACAACGCGCGGTGATCGATGGTCCTATGGGCAAGATGGTGTTTGCCGTATCGCCTGACAACAAACTGGTACCTAAACCAGTGGAGTTAGACGGCTGGTCGCATGGCGAATGGGTGGTGACTAAAGGCTTGAAAAACGGTGAACGTGTTTTGGTCGATGGCATCATCAAAGCGCATGAACCAGGCATGACCGTGACGCCAATTGCTGTGAGCGCGAAAGTGGCTGCGGCAACGGGCGCAGACAGCATCGCCCCAAAAGCGAACACCGCAGCCGCGTCCAAACCAGCCGCTACTAAATCGGCAGACTAAGAACCCGATCAGCTTCCTTAACTGAATTTAGTGCTGCATCGTCAGCAAAGGCAAACAGGAATAATTCATGTTTTCAAAATTTTTTATTAACCGGCCGATTTTCGCGACAGTCTTGTCGTTGATTATTGTGCTGGCAGGCTTGGCCGCTCTGCGTGTCCTGCCGATTTCTCGTTACCCCGAGATTTCACCACCGGTCGTCAATGTGACGGCATTTTATCCAGGCGCTTCTGCTGAAGTGGTAGAACGTACCGTGGCGGCTCCGATTGAAGAACAAATCAACGGCGTCGAACACATGCTGTACATGAACTCAGTGTCGTCTGCTGATGGTCGTGTATCAATCGATGTGACATTTGAAGTCGGCACCAATCTCGATATCGCTGCGGTGAACGTCAATAACCGTGTGCGTCAGGCGGATGCTAAATTACCACAAGAAGTCCGTCGTCAGGGCGTGACGGTCTCTAAGAGTTCATCAAACTTCTTGGTCGTTGCAGCCTTGTATTCGCCAGATAATCGCTACGATGCGTTGTACTTGTCTAACTATGCCACGCAGAATGTATTAGATGCACTGAAGCGCGTTCCTGGTACAACCAATATTCAGATTTTTGGTGCCAAAGATTATGCAATGCGGATTTGGATGCGTCCGGATCGCATGGCGCAATTGGGCGTGACAGTGAGCGATATTTCAAACGCCATTTCTGAACAAAATGCGCAATACGCTGCTGGTAAAGTTGGTGCTCCACCAAACAATACCGAAGAACTGACCATGACCGTAACGGCCAAAGGTCGTTTGTTGGAACCAGAAGAATTCGCGAATATCATCGTCAAATCCGATAAAAGCGGTGCAACGATACGCATTAAAGATGTGGCGCGGGTCGAATTAGGTTCTAAAGATTACAACTTGTATGGTCGCGTGAATGGTCATCCTTCTGCCAACATTGGTGTGTTTTTGCAAACCGGTGCGAATGCCTTAGAAACACGCAAAGCGGTTGAAAAAACTTTGCAAGATTTGAAGGCCAAATTTCCCGAAGGCATGACTTATTCGACACCGTATGACACGACGCCGTTTGTTACTGAGTCGATTGCAGAAGTTTTAAAAACACTGGCAGAAGCGATGGTCCTGGTGTTTATTGTTGTGTACCTGTTTTTGCAAAGCTGGCGTGCAACGATCATTCCAACGCTCGCCGTTCCGGTGTCATTGATTGGTACGATGGCAGGTTTGCACTTGCTTGGTTACAGCATAAATACGCTAACTTTATTCGGTATGGTGTTAGCGATTGGTATCGTGGTGGATGATGCGATCGTCGTGTTAGAAAACGTCGAACGTCTGATGAATGAAGAGGGTATGTCGCCGAAAGATGCCGCGATTGAAGCGATGCATGAAGTGACTGGGCCGGTCATTGCGATTGTGCTGGTGCTGGTGGCGGCGTTTGGTCCGATTGCTTTCCTTGGTGGTTTGGCAGGCGAGTTATATCGCCAATTCTCGGTCACGATTTCTATCGCTGTTGTGTTGTCTGGTCTGGTTGCGTTGACTTTGACACCCGCTTTGTGCGCGATCTTGTTGAAACCAGGTGCGGAAAATCATAATCGCTTTTTTACCTGGTTTAATGCGGCGTTTTTACGTTTGACTAAGCGCTATACCGACGGTGTGAGTTTCTTCCTGAAACGCGCTACCTTAGGTGTTGCTTTGGTCTTGGGTATGGTGGCGTTGACTGGTGTATTGTGGAAACACGTACCTGGTGGCTTGGTACCAGATGAAGATCAGGGCTACTTTATTGGTGCGGCGATTATGCCGGATGGCGCCTCTCTGGATCGTACGAATGCAATGGTCAAGCAAGTTGAGACCGTCATGCAAACCAATAAAAATATCGATACCACCTTCTCTCTGGTTGGTTTGGATTTTCTGGGTGGTGGCGGTTTGAAATCATCCGCCGCGACCATGTTCTTCCCATTAAAGCCATGGGATGAACGTAACCAATCCGCGCAGCAAATGGTCGGTGAAAGCTACATGAAAACGGGTCATATCAAAGAAGGCCTGCCATTGTTCTTCAGCCCGCCTGCAATTCAGGGCTTGGGGCAAACGGGTGGCTTCGAGTTCTATTTACAAAATGCCGGAGAAGGTGGCGTTAAACGTCTGGCGACTTTATTGCCTTTGCTGTTGGCAGAAGCCAATAAGCAGCCAGAACTGGCTGGCGTGAAGACATTGTGGCAAGCACGTTCTCCACAGCTTTACGTGGATGTGGATAATGAAAAAGCACGTTCTATGGGTGTTGCCCTTTCTGATGTCTACAATACGTTAGCGGCAACTTTGGGCAGCTACTATGTAAACGACTTCAATAAAAACGGTCGTATTTACACCGTGCAGTTGCAAGCAGAAGGTCAGTATCGTGCCAAGCCTGATGATATCGGCAGCATGTATGTTCGCTCTTCGACGGGACAAATGATACCGGTACGCGCTTTCACGACGATCAAGTTCATTACCGGACCTGATTCAGTGCAACGCTTTAATGCTTTGCCTGCGATTAAATTGCTGGGCGATGCGAAACCTGGTTACAGCTCAGGTCAGGCGATTGCGGCGATGGAACGCGCAGCAAAGAACGTGTTGCCTGCCGACGTCGTGTACGACTGGGGTGGTGCATCATTCCAAGAAAAGCGTAGCAGCAATGCAGCCGGTATCGCACTGGGTGCTGGCGTGTTGATGATTTTCCTGATCCTTGCAGCGCAATATGAAAAATGGTCATTGCCGTTTTCAGTATTGTTGGCAATGCCGTTTGGTATCTTTGGAGCATTGATGGCGGTGTATTTGCGCCACTTTAATAATGACGTGTATTTCCAGATCGGCCTCGTGACTTTGCTCGGTTTATCAGCCAAGAATGCGATTCTGATTGTGGAATTTGCGGTCATGAAAGTGCATGAAGGTTATGCACCAGTGGCGGCGGCGGTCGAGGCAGCACGCTTGCGTTTCCGTCCGATTTTGATGACCTCGTTGGCATTTATTTTGGGTGTCGTACCACTGGCGTTTTCTCATGGTGCTGGTGCGGCCGCGCGTCAATCGCTGGGGACTGGTGTCTTGGGCGGGATGTTGGCGGCTACCTTCCTGGCGATCTTCTTTGTGCCTTTGTTCTTTAAATTAATTAACGACAAACGTTTGAAAACGACCGAGGCAGATTTCGCTCATCCTGTAACGACAGCACCTCACGCAGCAAAAATGGATGCATCTGTCGCAGTGACTAAGGAATAATGATGTTGAAAGCAAAATTGATATTAACAACGATGGCAGCCAGTCTGGCGCTGGCTGGCTGCGCTTCGGTAGGGCCTGATTATCAGCGCCCAGCATTGGATGTGCCGACAAGTTTGAGCGTCGCTGCAACGCCGGGCAAGTCTGCTACTATGGACTATATGGCGTGGTGGAAAGGGTTCAATGATCCTGTCCTCAATGCGTTGTTGGATGAAGCGCATGCCAATAATCAGGATCTGCTACTTGCTGCTGGTCGCGTTGAAGAAGCGCGTGCCCTGGCAGTCGGTGCCAATTCCAATCGCTATCCGACCGTGGATGCAAATATCACGCCGACGAAACTGCGTACGAGTCAACATGCTGGTTTGTTACCAGCGGGTGCAGAACCAATTAGCCGTGACTATAAGCTCGGTCTCAGTGCTTCGTATGAACTTGATTTGTGGGGTAAGTTAGCACGCGCTGACGAAGCTGCACGTGCGCGTTTGCTGGCGCAGGAAGCCAATCAAGGTGTTGTATTGACGAGCTTATATAGCACTCTGGCGCAGACTTACTTTAGCTTGCGTGCCAGCGATGCCCAATTAGCATTGGCAGATGTGACGCTCAAAACGCGTCAGGAAAAACTTCGCTTGCAGAAAAAATTATATGCGTCTGGCACCATCGGTGAACTGGATTTACATATAGCCGACTCTGAAGAAGCAGCGGCAGAAATTAGTTTTGCACAAGCAAAGCAAGCGGTAGCAAATACCGAATCCGCACTGGCAGTGCTTGCTGGGCGCTCACCTTCAGCGATTGCCAAACCGGTGATTGCACGCGGAAGTGATATTGATGGTCTGTACCAGCAATTGCGTGTACCTGCTGATTTACCTTCCAATTTGTTAGAGCGTCGTCCGGATATTATCGCCGCTGAACAAACTCTGGTGGCAGCGAATGCAGATATTGGTCAGGCGAAAGCGCAATATTTCCCCAGCTTGAAGCTCAGTAGCGGCGTTGGTTATGAGTCGCAAGGTCTCAAGGACTTGATCAATCCGGCGTCAATGTTATGGAATATTGGTGCAAACTTAACGCAGCCCGTATTCCGTGCTGGCGCAATTGGTGCGGTTGTTTCCGGCGCTGAGGCTCGCAAAACACAAGCGCTGGCGCAGTATGTGCAAACAGTCCAGGGTGCCTTCAGGGATGTGCATGATGCTTTGAATAACGCTACCGCTAATGAACAGATTTATGCGTCTGGTCAGCATCGCGTATCAGCCTTGAAAGACTCACTGCGCTTAGCCGAATTACGCTACAAAAATGGCTATAGCAGTTACCTCGAAGTCTTGAACGCGCAAAGAGATTTGTGGCAAGCACAAGTGACGGTGATTGATACCCAACGCGCACACCTGAGTGCCGTGGTCAGCTTGTATAAAGCGGTAGGTGGCGGGTGGGAGGCATCTGCTCATTGATTCTATTACAGCAGATCGTTAGTTTTTTAGCTTAAATGCAGTAAAAGTAGCCCCGAGTGGGGCTACTTTAGTTATCAGAGTGTCAAATGTCGCAATTGAAGATATATTTTTTAATAAATTATCTGGTGTTGAGCGAAGTTGCATGATGTTTTTATACAAGTGTGGGCACGGCAAAATTGTTATGAAATGTAACCCGCGCTTATAATGTTGGGATTATCAAACTGCTTAAATCGGAGCATCTCGTCATGATAAGACAACCAACAAAATTAAATTCATCGACGAGCGGGCTGCTTTCGACTCGCGCATGGCGTTTCGTTGCGACAGGCAGCATGTTAAGCGTAGGGTGCTTATTTGCTGGAGTCGCCCACGCTTATTGTCCACCAACCAATCCTCCCTATTTGCAGCAACAATGTTTGGATAACGAACGTCAGCGTCAACAAGAGGCGGCTGAGCGTCAACGTCAGGAGCGCGAGGCAGAACGCCAGCGTCAGCAGCAAGAAGCCGCAGAGCGTCAACGCGAACAGCGAGAGGCTGAGCGCCAACGTCAACAACAAGAGGCGGCTGAACGTCAACGTGAACAGCGAGAAGCAGAGCGCCAGCGTCAGCAACAAGAGGCAGCCGAACGTCAGCGTCAGGCGCAACAACAGCAGCAACAGCAGCAACAGCAACAGCAACAGCAACAGCAACAGCAACAGCAACAACAGCGTCAGCAACAGGAGGCAGCAGAGCGCCAGCGTCAGGCACATCTGCAACAAAACCAGCAGCGTCAAGTTCAACAACAGACTCAGCCACAATACCAACAACAGCAATACCAACAGCAGCAAAATCAGCAGCGCACTGCTCAACCGCAGCAGCAACAGCAACAAATGCAACAGCCAGCGCAACAGCCAGCTCCGCAATACCAAGCTGGTCAAAATCTGTCACAGCGTCCATCGCAACCAGTGCAGATACAGCAGCAGGTACAACCAGGATACCAACAGAACCAAGTTCCAATTCAGCCACCGAGTCAGCAACAATTATTAAATCAAATGCGTCAGCCAGCGCAGGTGGGGACGCCTCAAGCAAGTCAGCAGCAAATCGCAGTGCCAGCTAATTCATTACCAGTACCCGCTAATGTCCCTGGTATACCTGCTGCAGCGCAATCGTACCTGCAACAGGGAAAACCTATTCGTCAGCTCGATACGCCAGTTCACATGGTGACTAACGGTAGTATTGCGCAACCCGGACGACAAGGTTTAACAGCAACGCCTTTGGTATCAGACCCAGTACAACGCCAGCCAATCTCACAATCGCAACTGGTACAAATGCAACGAAGCGGACAAATTCAGGCGCAGACGATTCCTATACCCGGAGCGTCTACTGCCAATCAATCTAATCGCAACGGAACGTCAGTGTCGCAGGTAACGAATGGCGTTAATGGCGCCGCTACAGTCGCTGGCACCGCCTCAAATCAGCAGCAGTCTGGCGGCTATTCTGGCATATCCAGCGCATCAGGTGGCCATAGCGCCGAGTACCTGCAACAACAGGCTGATAATAAAGCGAAAGAGGATGAGAAAAAGCGTGTCTTTATGGATGCGATGACTAACGGCGTTCATCTTTATGCGACCAAATGTCCTGATGGTGAAGGCCATTATTATGCGACAGGTTCTAACCCCAAACCACGCCCTAAGGGCGACTACTGCGTCGACGTCTCTTATGAAGCTCGTTGCCCTGGGCAAATACCCGTAAAAGGAATAGCACAAAATTTTATCGGCATGAGCGGCTGCTTTGGTGATACCTATAAGATTGATCCTAAACCAGCTTGCCACATCAAAGATGTTACTGTCGTCGTTACTGCCGTCAATGAGTGCCGATAATGACTGATTTTTTAGATTTTATCTATGCGTACCGACGCAACATTATTCAGTGTTCTCTTCAGAATATGCGCCGTATGCGATTCTTCCATTCTGTCTTGATGTTGAGTTGTGTGTTACTTAATGTCATGTTTGCACCCGTTGCCAACGCACAAGAGCAGGCGCAGGTATTTTCCGATGGTTCGCGATACCAAGGTGGAATACAAAACGGCAATATGCATGGCAAAGGACTCATGATCTGGGCTGATGGTGGACGTTATGAGGGCGACTTTGTGAATGGATCTCGTACTGGTAAAGGCGTTTATCACTGGGCGAGCGGCGATGAATATAGTGGCGATTTTTTGAATAACTTGCTACACGGACAAGGAACTTTTATTTGGGCTAATGGCAATCGCTATGAAGGTGATTTCGTCAGTGGGCAGCGAACCGGTAAAGGTAAATATATTTGGAAAAATGGCGATGTCTATGAAGGTGATTTCGTCGATGGGCGCAAGCAAGGTAAAGGCATTTTAAAGTGGCAAAATCAGCAGCGCTATGAAGGTGATTTTCAGGCGGATCAACGAACCGGGCAAGGGACTTTTTTTTGGCCAGACGGCTCCCGCTATGAGGGAGAATTTAGAAATAATGAAAGAAGCGGTCAAGGTAAGTTATTTTTTAGTGATGGTAATCGTTACGAAGGAACCTTACTAAATGGCGTGCTCAACGGTAAAGGTAGTTATTTCTGGACCAATGGTTCGCGTTACGATGGCGAATTTGTCGACGGAAAACGCAACGGCAAAGGAGTTTATCAGTGGCAGGACGGTCGGCGTTACGAAGGTGGTTTTCTTAATAATATGCGTACTGGTTACGGTGTATTTACCGATAATAACTATCGGTACGAGGGCAATTTTGAAGAAGAAAAGCAGCATGGCGCTGGTGTAGAACAGTGGCAGAATGGCAGTCGCTATGAAGGTAATTTTTCTCATGGCGTGAAAGATGGCGCTGGTACGTTGACGACAGTGGACGGAAAGCAGACTTCGCAAATCTGGCAGGCCGGACGCTTGATTTCACCGCAACCGCAACAAGTTGCTGCGATACCAGAAAAGAAACCAGATTCAAAAGCAAAAAAAACGGACCCAGTGCCAGTGGTTGCCGATCCCCAGCTGACGCTCATTGAAGCCGCAGTAAAAGACTTTGAAGCAGGGCGTTATCCGCACGCCGCGAAGAAATATCGACAACTACTGGAAACCTATCCAGACAATGCGATGGCATGGTATTTTCTTGGGCAGACACAAGAAAAAATGGACGAAAAAGTCCCTGCTTTGAAATCCTATCGCCGTGCTTTACGGGCGCAGCCTCAAGGGGTGGTCGCTGATCTTGCACGGCAAGCCCTTGAGCGTATAGAGAAAGAGGCGGCTGACGCTGATGCCAAACTGCTGGCGCGCTTTGCATGGGATTATCAATTTGAACCTGTAGGACGCAGAGAGTGGCGGATGATTAATCAGAATCGTTGGTTGGAAGTCTATCCAGATGGAAGCATACAGAGATTCGACGTGCAGGAGGTCGCTCAATTAGGCGGTTGCAATGGCATGTTGGTGGCTAAAGAATCTGAACGCGATTTTCAGATTTTCATTCCGTTCAATGGATGTGAAAAAATGTGGCTGCGTTTTCGCCGGGGAAGCGGTGAATGGTTGTGGCTAGGAGAGATGAAAGAGGTTGAGTGGCGTTAATGAATGAATGAATGAATGAATGAATGAATGAAAGTAAATGTGAACGAAGCCAAAAACGAGATTTATGGGCGCGGTACCTTTTTCGTAATGGTTGAATAAAAAAACTGGGAAATTTTGCAGGATTCTTTAGGAATTTTAATGATGACTTGCAAATACGTGAGTCTATACCAGCAAAAAAAAGCCGCCACAAAAAGTGACGGCTGCTCAACCTAAGTTACATTTGGTTGAGATCCGGCTTAACCGCCACGGCGCATCATTTCAAAAAATTCTGCGTTGTTTTTGGTTGCCTTCATTTTGTCCTGGATGAATTCCATCGCTTCGATCTCGTCCATCGAGTACAGCAACTTACGCAAAATCCAGATTTTTTGTAATTGGTCAGGTTTGATCAGCAATTCTTCACGACGGGTACCGGATTTATTCAGGTTGATCGCTGGGTAGACGCGTTTTTCAGCAAGGCGGCGTTCCAGATGAACCTCCATATTGCCTGTACCTTTAAATTCTTCGTAGATCACGTCATCCATACGGCTACCGGTTTCGATCAGTGCTGTAGCGATGATGGTCAGTGAGCCGCCTTCTTCGACATTACGGGCAGCACCAAAGAAACGTTTTGGACGTTGTAGCGCATTGGCATCGACACCACCGGTCAATACTTTGCCGGAAGCTGGGATGACGGTATTGTAAGCACGTGCCAGACGTGTGATGGAGTCGAGCAAAATGACGACGTCTTTTTTCATTTCGACCAGACGTTTGGCTTTTTCGAGAACCATTTCAGCCACTTGTACGTGACGAGTTGCTGGTTCATCAAATGTAGAAGCAACGACTTCACCGCGAACTGAGCGCTGCATTTCAGTCACTTCTTCCGGACGCTCATCGATCAGCAAAACGATCAATGTCACATCGGGATGATTCGTCGTAATCGCGTGTGCCACATGTTGCAGCATCACGGATTTACCAGATTTTGGTGACGCCACCAGTAAGCCACGTTGACCACGGCCAATTGGCGCGATCATGTCGATGATACGACCAGTGGTGTTTTCTTCGCCGCGCATTTCGCGTTCAAGAGTCAATACTTTGTTTGGGTGCAGCGGTGTTAAGTTTTCAAACAGAATGCGGTGTTTAGACGCTTCTGGTGATTCTCCGTTGACCTTGTCCACCTTCACCAGAGCGAAATAGCGCTCGCCATCTTTTGGTGTACGTACTTCACCTTCGATCGAATCGCCAGTGTGCAAATTGAAACGGCGGATCTGTGAAGGCGAAATATAAATATCGTCGGTCGATGCCATATAGCTGGCGTCCGGTGAGCGCAAGAAACCGAAGCCGTCAGGCAACACTTCAAGAGCGCCGTCGCCAAAAATTTGTTCGCCGGATTTTGCACGTTTTTTAAGAATCGCGAACATCAATTCTTGTTTGCGCATACGTGCTGCGTTGTCGATATCGAGTCCTACAGCCATGTCCAATAATGCGGATACGTGTAAGGCTTTTAATTCAGATAGATGCATGGTGAGTGTCCCGGGATGGGAGTATGGGGTGGGGGAGTGAACGGAGGAACTACAGAATAAACAGAATAGTTATTTGTATTTTGCGGTCAAATGACCATTAAAACAAGCTCTAAATTTACGTTTTATATTATACGGTGACCGTACTGCACACTTGGTTTTCGTTGCAATGTGCTTATGCATTGATTGAATTCAAACCAGGTGCAGTACGAATGATACCTTAAATATTGGCGTCAATGAAAGAAGTCAATTGACCTTTTGCCAGCGCGCCTACCTTTTGCGCGGCGACAGCGCCGTTTTTGAACAGAATCAAAGTAGGAATGCCACGGATACCAAACTGAGCAGGAACTGCCTGGTTAGCATCAACGTCCATTTTAGCAACGACAACTTTGCCATCGTATTCTTTAGCAACTTCTTCCAGAATAGGGGCGATCATTTTGCATGGACCACACCATTCAGCCCAGAAGTCGACCAGAACTGGTTTGTCGGATTTTAATACGTCAGCTTCAAAAGAAGCATCGCTTACATATTTGATGTTTTCGCTCATGGAATCCTCATCGAGAGGGAAAAATTAAGGGGTAACAGCGCCACAGAATATCGGTCAGAAATCGGAACTCGCCGCATTCAGTGTTGAATCTGGAGGCGATTGGCGTAAATTCAATGGTAATTAACACGGGTACCGAGAGATGCCAACGAAGAGTCTAGCGTGGTTAGCTATGCAGCAAATAATAACCTATTTTTAAAAAAAGTGTGATGCTTAAGAATATTTTGTGTGATTCCTCACATAAAATAATTGTTTAGGCACAAAAATGTTGGGTTTTGCTTGGTCAGTTTTGGCTTTTACGATAATTTCATTCAAATTCAAGATATTTTTATGCTTCAAATGAAGAGTTTACATAAATTTCCATACTTCATTCGTTCTGGGTATGCGTTGCCTGAAAATTTACTCGTATAATAAGAATCCAGATTTTTGTTGCACTCGATACTCGATATGATGATTTCCGATTTTGAATTACTCGCTGAAAAAGTGGCTAAGCTCGCCGAGCTTACCCACGCCTTGCGCACTGAAAATGCCGGCTTGCGCAACGAAGTAGCGTTATTGACTTCGCAAAATCACGATATGCAACAACGGATGCAGCAAGCGCATAGCCGGGTATCGGCTTTATTAGCGCAGTTGCCGCCAGAAGTGGTCAATGATGAGGAAGCGGCATGACTGAGAAAAAAGTGATACAAGTTGATGTCTCCATCATGGGACAAAGTTATAAGCTGGCTTGCAAAGATGGTGAGGACAGAGCTTTGCGCGAAGCCGCGGCCTATCTGGATGCCAAGATGTCGGCCTTGCGCGACTCATCTAAGGTCAAGGGAACTGACCGCATCGCAGTGATGGCTGCTCTGGGTATGACAACGGAGCTCTTAGCCACCAAATCACCCGAAGGCCCGTTATCTGGCATGTCCATGTCTGAGGTTAAACAGAAAATGAGTCAGATGCATGAAGTGATGGATCAGGCGCTCACTCCACAAGAAAAACTATTTTAATTGCAGGGTCATTGCGTAAATTAATCAAAAACAATGACATGAAAACGCAGTTTGGGAGTAAACTTCAATTCCCTGCCGTGTTCGCCAATGTCATATATTCCTTGAACCATTTATGTGCATAGGCTGTGGAACATTGTTCGATGGGTGTGAGCGTCGCTAGTCCGATGAACCCGAAATTGAACTGACCGTGGCCAACTTGAACCGCTTAGGTTCAGGATGCCGGCATAGCGGCATCGGTGGGGACTTATTCTGAACGGCTGTCGCTACCTGACAGCCGTTTTTATTTCCAGAATTTGATTTCTTTCTCTGCGTTTGCACCCCAATCTCGCGCGCCCAAGTGTGCGACAATTTCCTTTCTTTCTTTTTCTTTGAGTGATTTGTTATGGCATATTGGTTGATGAAATCTGAGCCTGCCGAGATGAGTATCGACGACGCGCTGGCCATGTCTGTTGTACCTTGGTTCGGTGTCAGAAATTATCAGGCGCGAAATTTTATGCGTGATGTGATGCGGGTCGGTGATGGCGTTTTATTTTACCATTCCAGTTGCGCTGAGCCGGGTATCGCAGGTATTGCCGAAGTGGCGTCGACTCCTTATCCGGATCACACACAGTTTGATCCCAAGAGCCATTATTTTGATCCCAAAGCAACGCAAGAAACGCCACGCTGGATGATGGTTGATGTTAAGGCGATTCGTAAGACACCGCTTTTAAGCCTGACTGAGATGCGTACTCATCCGGAATTGGAAACCATGCAGGTATTACAAAAAGGCAGCCGCTTATCGATCACACCTGTCACTACACAAGAATGGAAGGCAGTGATAGCACTGTTGGGCACATAATGAATACAAATACACCATTTGCAGCAGCGCGCCTGATTAAGGAAATTGGCCGTGGCAAAGACGGTGCGCGTAGTATGAGTCGCGACGATGCGTGTGCATTATACGAAGCCATGTTGGCACGACGCGTTTCTGACCTTGAGTTAGGTGCAATCTTATTATCGATGCGCATTAAGGGTGAATCAATAGACGAAATCGCCGGTTTTCTGGATGCGGCTAAGGGCTTTATCTTGCCGCTGACAGCGCCTGTTGATAGCGCTTATGCGCCAGTGATTATCCCGAGTTATAACGGCGCTCGTAAAAAAGCAAACCTCACGCCTTTACTGGCTTTGCTTCTGGCTCGCCGCGGGGTGCCAGTGTTGGTACACGGCGTGACGCAAGATGCAGGACGCGTTACTACTGCAGAAATTTTTTCCGAATTACGCATTCAGAAATGTGAAACCGTAGAACAAGTAAGTGCTCAAATGGCTGCGCAGCAACCAGCATTTATTGCCATTGAGTCTTTGTCACCGGCAATGTCGGGCTTGCTGAATTTAAGACGCATACTGGGCGTCAGGAATTCGACTCATACCCTGGTTAAATTATTGCAACCATTTCATTCGCCAGCTTTGCGTCTGAATTCTTATACGCATCCCGAGTATTTACACATGCTGAGCAAATATTTTTCTACTCATCCGAATCATGATCAAGGGGATGTGTTTTTGATGCGTGGAACGGAAGGTGAAACGGTCGCTAGTACCGGGCGTGCGCAACGCATAGATTGGTTTCACGATGGTGCAAGTCGCACGCTTTTGGATACGCAGGAAAATTTAGCTGGCGGTACCCCTGAAGCGCCGGAAAGCATTGGCGCTCAAGCGACTGCAAACTGGATTTCTGCCGTGCTTGCGGGACGCATCGCCGTTCCTGAAAACATAGAGCGGCAAGTTGGATTTTGTATTGACGTCGCGAGACAAATAAAGATGCGCTGATGTGCGATGGGAGTGTAGTATCTACCAGCATCAACATTGATGCTAAATCGATGCTAATAAAAAACGCGCCAGACTTATCATCTGGCGCGTTTTTATTTGTTGCTACTTCTCTCTAAGCAAATCTACATAAAATTAGAAGTTCGCTTTGAATTGAACGCCATAGCTGCGTGGTTCGTTCAAAATACCTGTCAGGTTGTTGAAGTCAATCGCTGCAATGACTTGTTGCTTGTTGGTGATGTTACGACCGTAAGCAGCCAATTCATATTTACCGTCAGCCCATTGATAACCAACACGCAGACCGCCTTCTAACAAAGATTTTGCTTTGTATTCAGCTGCTTCATACAAGAACATATTGTAAGTGTCTTTGTATGCCCAGTCGGTCACAGCGTACAGAGTGCCTTCGCCAACTTGTGTTGTGTATTTCAATGTGAAGTTACCTACCCACTTAGGTGCGCGTGGGAGCGGGTTACCGTTGATTGCTGCTGTACCTTTGAATGGACCAGCTGGGTTGGTGACAGTACAGCCGTTACCGCAGGCAGCGACGAACAGGTTAGGATCCTTGATCTGGGTGTCGTTGTAGCTGACGCCAATAGTCGCTTTCCAGTTACGGTTCAGGTTAGCTTGTCCGTCAATTTCAAAACCTTGACCAGTTGCTTTATCAGCATTCACCAGTTTATTCTGGTTCACGCCACCGCTACCAGCTGTCAGTTGCAGATCTTTTGCTGTGTACTGGAATACTGTTGCGCTGATACGAGCTGTGTTATCCAGGATGTCTTTTTTGATACCTGCTTCGAAGGATAAGTTCTTTTCAGATTGTGCCACGGAGATGTTATCACCAAACAAAACGCGACCTTGAATACTTGGCGCACGGTAGCCAGTTGCAACACGCGCGAACAAGTTCGTTGACTTGTCCATTGCGTAGCTGCCGCTCAAATCCCACGTTACGTTGCTAGCACTTGGATTAGCTGTCAGAACAGGTGTGCCGCCAGCACTGATCGGTTGGCCAGGTGTCCATTGACGTTGTGCATCAAAGTCTTTGCTGTCTTTGGTATAACGCATACCAGCGCGAACTTTAAACTGATCGTTCACTGCATAGTTGACAGAGCCGAATGCAGCATAAGACTTAGCATTTTGATGTTGAACAGCATAACCATCCTGAACATTACCACCCAGGGTGTTGAAGTCAAAACTATCAACCTGGATTTTTTCGTTGAAGTAGTACAAACCAGCAATCCATTGCAATGGATCTTTTGTGCTTGACTCTACACGAACTTCTTGCGTGATCTGACGCAGATTTGGCAAGCCATCGGCTGTTTCAGCAGTGAATGGAATGAAGCCAGGGCCCATAGGGAGCGCATAAGATGCACCGTAGCCACCGTCAACGTCAGCGCGGCTATAGAACTTTGCTTTGTCGTAGCCAGTGATAGAGTGAACTGTCAGGCCTTCGAGATCCCAACGCAAATGTGCGTTGATGCCTGAAGAAGTCAGAGTTTGTTTATTAATACCATCACTCGGGTAAGTACCATAGTCAAAACCTGGCACTAAATCGTTAGTACCTTTTTGAATGATATTGGCGCGGAACAATGTTGCGTTGCCTGCCATGTCGCGACCGTGCAAATTGAACAGAGCGCTAAAGCCACTATTCTTGTACTGGAATTGCACACGTGCTGCATTATCGTGGTAGCCTTCAAACGTCTTAGTACCTGTGCTCAACGGATTGGTGACGCGGTCATTGCGGCTTTGACCCTGACCGGAGATGCGCATTGCCCAATCTTGATTCAGAGGTACGTTAACTGCACCTTCCAGATTGATCGCGCCGTAGTTACCGTAACCAACGCTGCCGTAGCCTTCGAATGTACGGGTTGGTTTGGCAGAGTCAAATTTGATGACGCCTGCTGGGGAGTTACGGCCAAACAATGTACCTTGTGGGCCGCGCAATACTTCAACCTGATCAACGTCAAATACCGGGAAACCTTTGAGGATCGGGCTTTCCTGGACGATGTCATCGTAGATTAAGCCAACTGGCTGAGACGCATTTAAGTCGAAATCGGTATTACCCAGACCGCGGATGTAGAAACGTGGGAAAGAGCGACCGAAGTCGGATTCGATATTCAAGCTAGGTACGCGTGAAGACAAGAAGCGAATGTCTTGACCGTTGGCGCCGTAGGTGTCGAGAGCATCGCCTTTAATTGCTGAAATAGACATCGGTACTTCTTTGATGTTTTCAGCGCGGCGGTTAGCGGTAACGATGACCGTTTCCAACTTCGTACCATCGTTGCCCGAAGCTTCTGGCTTCGCTTCTTGTGCTAATGCCGCATGCATAGGAAATGCAGTGCTTACTGCCACAGCGATCAGGGTGCGTGTTGCCCCCTTAAATAGCTGCTTTGAAGAATAGTTGCGCATGAAATTAATCCCAAAGGTGAGGTTTGTCCAAATAGAGGATCTTTTTAGTGCAAAAAATGTTTATTCCTGGGGGAGAAGAAAAAATTTTGCTTTTTTACATCGGATTACGCAATCGTTTGCGCAATCGTTGATTAGTTATCTCTTTTTGCGGAAAACAAGTCAATAATTTCTTTTATATTGAATTCAATTTGCTAACGAAAGCACACGAATTGTTGTGTTTTTCAAACAGCGTTATCGTTCTATACATATAAGAATTTCATGCCTGTTTTTGGTGCAGATTTAACTAAGGGCGGCAGTATAGATGAAAATGGCCGTGGGGTGATTTAGGCTTTCCTCTAAATTATCAGGTTTTTGATTGCAATCGTATTTACGTCGCCGGCTTATCCGCTACAATCTGGCCCTGATTTTGATGAAGGCAATACCATGATAAATAAGCAATTTGATGTTGCCGTAATCGGTGCAGGCGCCGCCGGAATGATGTGTGCCGCAGTAGCTGGACAGCGCGGCAAGCGGGTGGTCTTGATTGATCACGCCAGTCGTTTGGCTGAAAAAATCCGCATTTCCGGGGGCGGGCGCTGCAACTTTACCAATTTATACGCTGGCCCTGCCAATTTTCTATCAGAGAACCCGCATTTCTGTAAAAGTGCTTTGTCGCGCTATACCCCGCAAGATTTTTTGTCATTGATGAAGCGTCACGGTATCGCGTGGCATGAAAAGCATAAAGGGCAATTGTTTTGTGATGATAGTGCTGAAGATATCATTCGTATGCTGAAAGCTGAGTGCGATGCCGGTAAAGTACAATGGCGCATGCCTTGCGCTGTTGATGAAGTGATGGCGGCAGAAGGTGGTGGCTATGTGCTCAAAACGTCATCTGGGGAAATTTCTGCAGAAAATGTCGTGATCGCCACCGGTGGCCTATCCATTCCAAAAATTGGTGCGACTGATTTTGCACACAAGATTGCGCGTCAGTTTGGTATTAAAGTGATAGAGCCACGCCCAGCCTTGGTGCCTTTGACGTTTGACGCAAAATCCTGGGAGCCATTTGTGCCTTTGTCAGGCATCTCACTAGAAGTAGATATAGAAACGGGTGAGAAAAAATCCAAAATCGTCTTCCGTGAAGATTTGCTGTTCACACACAAAGGCCTGTCTGGTCCCGGTGTATTGCAGATTTCCAGTTATTGGCAACCCGGCACGCCAATCCGAATTAATTTGTTGCCAGAATTAGATGTCGCAGAAGACTTAATTCAGGCAAAAACAACAACTAAGAAAAATCTGGCGAACTATTTAGCGCAATATTTACCGGCAAGACTGGTCGATGGCTTGCTGGCGGCACACGGTTTTGATGGTGATTTAAAAATTCCGGACATGCAGGACAAGCGCCTGCGCCATTTGGGCGAGAAGTTGAATCGATGGGAATTGGTGCCTGACGGTTCTGAAGGTTATCGCAAGGCCGAAGTGACCCGTGGCGGCATTGATACGCGGGCGCTGTCGCAGCAGAGCATGATGGTAACGAAAGTGCCTGGCTTATATTTTATTGGTGAATCCGTTGATGTTACTGGTTGGCTGGGTGGGTTTAACTTCCAGTGGGCATGGGCATCGGGTAGTGCTGCAGGAACAACGTTGTAAAAATGCCGAAAATTGTTTCACTAAAATTAATTGCCAATTCATTCTCTTATACTGGCAGGGGGTATATTTTTAAGTCTAGATTATATCTGGACAATTTGAGTATTTTGCTTGATACTCCCCACCTTAATTTAAAAAAGCTGGCAAGAAGTGTTGACTTTCTAAGTTTATTGGCAAGGCAGATTAAAGTTTTTGCGTAAGATTTAATCAGATTCCTTCCCATAAATCAAAAATCCTGTTACTATCTCTGTCTTCCTATAATCTTTCAATGGTTTGAACTTACATGACCACAATTCGCCTTAAAGAAAACGAGCCGTTCGAAGTCGCCATGCGCCGCTTCAAGCGCACTATCGAAAAGACCGGTCTGTTGACCGAATTGCGCGCTCGCGAGTTCTACGAGAAGCCAACTGCAGAACGCAAACGTAAGCTGGCAGCAGCTGTTAAGCGTCACTACAAACGCATTCGTAGTCAGCAATTGCCTAAGAAAATGTATTAATTCTGATGTTGTATCTGGCTAAGCCAGGTGCGATGTTGAATAGTACTACTTAGGTTTTGCATGCCCGCTCCGGTCAGCCGCAGCGGGCTTTGTTGTTTTTATCTGATTCAGTTTCCCGGATTAAAAAGGTAAGTATATGAGCTTAAAAGACCAAATCACCGACGACATGAAAGCCGCAATGCGTGCTAAAGAAGCAGGCAAATTGGGCACTATCCGTTTATTGACTGCTGCGATGAAGCAAAAAGAAGTTGATGAGCGCGTTGAGTTGGATGATGGCATGATCCTGGCAATCATTGAAAAAATGATCAAGCAGCGCAAAGATTCTATCCAGCAATTTGAAGCAGGTGGCCGTCAGGATTTGGCGGATATCGAAAAAGCCGAATTGGCGGTGTTGTCCACTTACATGCCTGCTGCATTGTCTGATGAAGAAGTGCAAGCTGCCGTTGCTGCCGCAGTTGCAGAAACGGGCGCTGCTGGTCCGCAAGATATGCGTAAAGTCATCGACGTACTCAAAGTCAAACTGGCTGGCCGCGCTGATATGGGTAAAGTATCTGGCTTGGTCAAAGCTGCGCTGACCCGTTAATTTCTCGCTCAATTGGATAGGCCGCAAGGCTGGTAACCAGCGTTGATACCGCAAAGTTTTATCCAGGACTTACTCGCCCGCGTTGATATTGTCGACGTGGTGGGTAAGTACGTCCAGCTCAAAAAAGGTGGCGCAAACTACATGGGTTTGTGCCCCTTTCATAATGAAAAATCCCCCAGTTTTACCGTCAGTCCGACCAAGCAGTTTTATCATTGCTTTGGTTGTGGTGCGCATGGCAGTTCCATCGGTTTTTTAATGGAATATTCTGGCTTGAGTTATGTCGACGCGATACGCGACCTGGCGCAAAGCAATGGCATGATCGTCCCGGAAGAAGATCGTATGCTGCCAGCGCAACGCGCTGAAGTGACAGCTAAAAGTCTGGCTTTATCAGAGGTCATGACGAAAGCGGGGGACTATTACAAGCAACAGTTGCGCACAGCGCCGCAAGCTATTGCCTACCTTAAAAAACGTGGTTTGACTGGTGAAATTGCCGCCCGCTTTGGTTTGGGGTTTGCGCCAGATGCCTGGGATGGCTTGCGCTCTGTTTACGCTGATTATCAGGCACCAGAACTGGTCGAAGCAGGGCTGGTGATTGATAAAAGTGAAGAAGAAGGTGGCGGTCGCAAACGTTACGATCGCTTCCGTGATCGCGTGATGTTCCCAATTCGCAATACTAAAGGTCAAATTATTGGCTTTGGTGGGCGGATTATGGAGCAGGGAGAGCCTAAATATCTGAACTCGCCAGAAACACCTTTGTTTCAAAAAGGCTATGAGCTATATGGCCTCTTTGAGGCGCGTCAATCGATACGTGAAGCCGGCTATGTCCTGGTGACCGAGGGTTATATGGATGTGGTGGCGCTGGCGCAGATGGGATTTCCGCAAGCAGTTGCGACGCTTGGCACGGCATGCACACCTACCCACGTGCAAAAATTATTGCGTCAGACCGATCACGTTATTTTTAGTTTTGACGGCGATAGCGCTGGTCGTCGCGCTGCGCGCCGTGCGCTGGATGCCTGTTTGCCACACGCAAACGACGATAAATTTATTAAGTTCCTCTTTTTGCCTGCTGAGCATGATCCAGATAGTTTTATCCGCGAGTTTGGCGCAGATGCTTTTGAGCAGCAGGTGCATGATGCCATGCCTTTATCGCAATTCTTTATGCGCGAGATGGTGGGTGATAATGACTTGAGCTCGGCTGAAGGCAGGGCGAAAACACAATTCGATGCAAAGCCTTTATTGCAGGGCATGCAGCCTTCAGGTTTGCGTTTGCAAATCGTCAGAAATCTGGCGCAACTGACACAAACCACGCCAGCAGAAATCGAGGCTTTGTTTGAGCTGGCGCAACCTGTGGCGCGTGTCAAATTGGCGCCACCACGATCTAAGCGCAGTGCGCCAGTTGGACTGGAGCGCCAGATTATGCGTATTTTGGTTGCTTACCCAGCACTTTCAGTGATGCTAGATGAATCTTTACTGGCTGAGGCTGCCGTGTTGGCGCCGGATGGCGCTGCCATGTTGATGCAGTTGGTGACGATCGCGCAAAGCATGGGCGAGGGTGCGCAATTTGCCGCACTCGCTGAGCAGCTCAAAGCAGTTAGTCAGGATTATGACGGTTTGATCGCCGAAGTCGCTGAGCAAACGGATACCGATCCTGATCTGGTTAAATTGGAATTAACTGGCGCAATCCGGCAAATCCGTTCGCAGGCGCTAAAAAGTGAAGCGGAACGATTGGTAGCGTCCGGTTTGCGCACTGATGAGGACAAGGCGCGTTGGCGTGAAATCATGCAATTGCAGGAACTCTTGCGTCAGCAGGCAGTCACAGAGGCTGGCACGCGTTAGTTTTTCGCTTGAAAGTAACTGTTGCAAGATGAATATAACTAAGTAGAAAATTTTCATTTAAGTAAGTTTTTGGCTTGCAAGTCGCGCCTGAGTTGGTGGTGGAATGTGAAATTTTCAAGAGCTATCTGAATAAAAATTGCCTATTTTTTTATCAGTTTAGTTGTCGTTTGTCTAGCTTTGGGCTAGAGAATCGCTTGACAGCATGCTATAATTAAAGGCTTATGATTCAAGGTCTTAGGTTGTTTCATTTCGCGCAAAAATGTCTGACTGCGTCGAAATGTGTTGTTTAGGTGAGCGAAATGCTCCTCCGAGTAACCCAAAACACTGGCGCTGAGTCTCGGGAAGTCTGAAACAAATATGGATTGCTCCGCATGCAGATGCGCTTCTCTGTTGGCGAGGCATTTCTTTTTTGTGCAATTTGTACGGTTTGTATTTTGTACATGCAGGCGACTTCCTCAGTTCCAGATGGTTTGATTCAATGGCTAGCGCAATGAAGAAACCCGCGAAAACACTGATGCCCGCAACAGTTAAAAAAACTGAAACAAAGGCGTCTAAAAATGCAAGCATCGCCCCTGCAGCAAAGACGGTCAGCAAAACAGCAGTAGCCAAAGCAACAAGTGTCGACGTAAAAACGCAATCCAAAGCAACAACTAAGGCTGTATCTAAGCCAGCAACCAAGTCGACTGATAAATCAGTTGCTAAAGCGACCGGTAAGGTCGCAAATAAGGTAACAACGCCGGCCGTTGCTAAACCAGCCACCAAGGCCGTCGTAAAAAATGCAACGCCAGTCAAAGCTGCGGCAAAACCAGGTCCGGTAGACGCAAAAGCCGTTGGCAAAATAGAGGTTGCGAAAGACATTAAAGCGCCTAAAGTGAATAAGACGGCTGACGTCGTGCCAGCAGCGAAGACCGCACCTAAGACAGCGAGCAAAGCAGGTGCAGCAGCAAATAAGCCCGTTGCAAAGACAGCCAGTGATGCCGCAAAGAGAGCATCAGGCAGCAAAACGCAAGTAAAAGAAGTGGCGACCAAGACGCCATCTCGAGTCCAAAAAAGTGATGAGAAAATTGCGGAAGTCGCAACTCATCAGATTGCTGGTAAGCAAGCACGAATTGAAACTGATTCGTCTGAAGCAAAACCAGCGGTATCCGCAACATCGAAAGCTTCCGTGACAACTAACAAAACCGATTCAAAGACAGTGACTAAGCCTACCAAGAAATCAGCGAAAGCTGCTCCTGAAGTTCAGGAAATCAAGACAGGATCTGCACCGACCGTCTCTCAGACGACCGATGCTGCGGTGTTGGCCGCAATTGATACGTCTGGTTATGTTTTACCAGGCGTGAAAGTGCCTGGCCGTCGCGGACGCAAACCAAAAGAATATCAGCCAGAGAATGAAGAAATTGCAGCATTGAACGCGGTTGAACGCGCTGAGATGAAGGCAATTGATAAGGCCAAAGCCAAAGATCGCAAAGCCAAAGAAAAAGCGCTCTTGAAAGACGCATTCTCCTCCGATCCGGAAGCGACTGAAGAAGAGCTCGAACGTCGTCGTCAAAAGCTCAAAACGCTGATTAAGCTCGGTAAAGATCGCGGCTACTTAACGTTTGCAGAGATCAACGATCACTTGCCAGAAAATGTCGTCGATCCAGAAGCGATCGAAGGCATTATCGGCACGTTTAATGACATGGGTGTCGCTGTTTACGAACAGGCACCTGATGCAGAGACTTTGCTGTTGTCAGATAACGTCGTTACCGTCACGACCGATGATGATGAAGTAGAAGCCGCCGCTGAAGCCGCTTTGTCTACCGTCGACTCTGACTTTGGTCGTACTACCGATCCAGTGCGTATGTACATGCGCGAAATGGGTTCGGTGGAGTTGCTGACACGCGAAGGCGAAATCGTCATCGCCAAGAAAATCGAAGAAGGCCTGAAAGACATGATTCAGGCGATTTCCGCGTGTCCGACCACGATTGCAGAAATCCTCGCAGCAGCAGAAAAAATCGCTGCCGATGAAATGAAAATCGATGAAATCGTCGATGGTTTGGTCGATCCAAACGCCAACGACGAACCTTCTCCTGTCGTCGTCGCTCCAGTATCCGACGAAGACGAAGAGGATGAAGAAGACGAAGAAGACGAAGAGGAAGAAGATGACGACGGTGGTGCCGCAGGCGCAGCCGCTATCTCTGCTGAACAGTTAGAGCAAATGAAGCGCGATGCGTTGGCAAAGTTTGAAATCATTGCCACCAACTTCGACAAAATGCGCAAGTCTTACGAAAAAGAAGGCTACAACTCTAAGTCTTACGTCAAAGCACAAGAAGCTATTTCTAACGAATTGCTCGGCATTCGCTTTACCGCCAAAGTCGTTGAGAAATTATGCGACACCTTGCGCGGTCAGGTCGACGAAGTGCGCCATATCGAGAAGCAAATTCTGGAAGTTGCAGTCAATCGTTGCGGCATGCCACGTTCGCACTTCATCAAAGTATTCCCAGGTAATGAAACCAACCTGAAATGGGTGGAAGGCGAAGTTAACTCCGGCCATTCCTACAGCGCAATCCTGGGTCGTAACGTACCAGCTGTGCAGCAGTTGCAACAAAAATTGATCGACCTGCAATCGCGCGTTGTATTGCCGTTGCCAGATCTGCGCAACATCAACAAGCGCATGTCTGCAGGTGAAATGAAAGCCCGTAAAGCCAAGCGCGAAATGACCGAGGCTAACTTGCGTCTGGTTATTTCTATCGCTAAAAAATACACGAACCGTGGTCTGCAATTCCTGGATCTGATTCAGGAAGGCAACATCGGTTTGATGAAGGCCGTGGATAAGTTTGAATACCGTCGTGGTTATAAATTCTCGACCTATGCAACTTGGTGGATTCGTCAGGCGATCACCCGTTCCATCGCCGATCAGGCGCGCACCATCCGTATCCCTGTGCACATGATAGAGACGATCAATAAAATGAATCGTATCTCACGCCAGATTTTGCAAGAAACAGGCGTAGAGCCTGATCCGGCAACACTGGCGATCAAGATGGAAATGCCAGAAGATAAAATCCGCAAGATCATGAAAATCGCCAAAGAACCGATTTCCATGGAAACCCCGATCGGTGACGATGATGATTCTCACCTCGGCGATTTTATCGAAGACAACCACACCTTGGCACCAGCCGATGCAGCGCTGCACGCATCAATGCGTAACGTTGTTAAGGACGTGTTGGATTCCTTAACGCCACGCGAAGCCAAGGTATTGCGTATGCGTTTTGGCGTAGAAATGTCGACCGACCACACGCTGGAAGAAGTCGGTAAACAATTCGACGTCACCCGCGAGCGCATCCGCCAAATAGAGGCAAAAGCACTGCGCAAATTACGTCACCCATCGCGCTCAGACAAGCTCAAGAGCTTCCTCGAAGGGAATTAATGTTGTATAATTGGCGTTGATTTTTTTTCAGCGCCAATGCGTCTTTTTGCGCCGATTTTTCGGTGTAAATGATTTGTAGTAGCGAACGGTTTTTATTATTTTTTAGTTTCTCTAAACAGAAAACCTAATTAAAAAAATAGAAAACGTGAAGAAAAATGGGCCTCTAGCTCATGTTGGTTAGAGCAGCGGACTCATAATCCGTTGGTACCGTGTTCGACTCACGGGAGGCCCACCAGAATTTTATTAATTGAATCAAGCCCTTACGAGAAATCGTCAGGGCTTTTTTCATTTCTGTGCCCCCTAACATCGTTCAAAAACTGGCCTTTGCCGGAATTCTGCCGGAATGAAAAAATCCAGACCAAGCAATCTTATAATTTCTGGAGAACTTGCAATGGCATACATTAAGCAACGTGGCGAATACTGGAGGGCAGAAGTTCGCCGCAAAGGATTCTGTGGGATAAAGGCTTGCCTTGGTTATCGCGCGAGGCGTTGCGTATTGACCCAATTGATTCGATCGAGACATTCTTACCGATACTGACAAACCGAGCTAAGCGAGAGCGTTCATTAATACCTTTTCTTCAGAAAACGAATGCTGGCCGCACGCTAGAATCTGTATGGCAATATGCAATGCTAAATGGATGTGACGTTACTTTGGTTGATCAAATATATGAAAATGCTATGTTCGTTGCTGAGTCTACAAAAAAACTTGTCGAATATCATGGTCCAGGAGTGCTCGAATACCTACAGTCAGAGGGTAACCTGTTCCCTAGTGGTTTGATCTCATCGTATGAACCACCTGAAAAAAACTTCTCAAATGAGCTGGAGCCAGATACTCATTTGAACTTGAATCCTACGAAGCGCTTCGCAGAGTGGAAAATGATTCGTCTATAGTTTATAGGAAGGCCGTAGAGGCGTTAACGATACGTGATTCTATGGTGACGGTCAGACTTTAGAAAGTGTTGTGGAGGTTATTACCTGCCAGTCTTCCGGTCGCGCCGACCCGGCCAGCCATCTAGAGATCCAGGAAGCCGTCACTCCTGCTGCGCCTCGTTTAGAGGCTTAGCGTTAGCAAGATCTAGAGCAAAGGCAGGAGCGCGATAACGGTCCACGGATGCGCTAAGCGTTTTGCCACCTTGGCCATGGGCAGGGCCAGGTTCACACCCGGCGTCCTGAAAGTTCATTTAACACCCTTAAAAAGGAATGCAAGATGTCGATTTTCTCCAGGCTGTCTGCCGCACTACAAATCGGGTTTGGCGGAGTCAATCGCGCCGTGGGTAAAACTGCCAGTGTCAGCTCGGGCCAATTGAAACGCCCGGAGGGTATGCGCCAGTTCTTACTGGGTTTGCCCAGCCAAGCGACCAATGCCAAGCGGCCTTTGGTGCTGGTTTTACATGGCGCTGGTGCTAACGCCAAACAGGTCTTGGGCATGGCGTTTCCACCGTCACCGCTTTCGGTTTGGCTGGAAGTTGCCGAACGCGAAAATCTGGTGGTCATCGCTCCTGACGGCAATCAAACCATGACGTCGCGCTGCTGGAATGACGGTTATGCCGACATCGCCAGTAATCCTGCCACCGATGATGTCGGCCTGATCAGCGACCTGATCGATAAAGCCATTGTCGAATATCAGGTTGATCCTGCTAGAGTGTATCTGATCGGAGTGTCCAAGGGCGGCATGATGGCCTATCGGGTAGCAACTGAAATCGCCCCGAGGCTGGCAGCCTTTGGCGCGATTTTGGCGTCGATGCCGGTCAACAGCAATTGTGGCATGCCGCAAACTGCACTCTCGGCTCTGATCGTTGCCAACACCAAAGATCCGTTGGTGCGCTACCAGGGGGGCAAATTTTTCTATACTTTTTCCATGCATGCCCCGGCTTTATCGATCGAATCGTCGGTTGCGGTATGGCGTGATCTGGCAGGTTTGCCCAATGAACCAGAAATTACCCCGATACCCCGGCGTGTACCCGGCTCCCACACCAGTGCGACGCGCCAGGTTTGGGGGAAGAATAAGCAGCAGTTGCAGGTCAGTTTTATCAAGGTGGAGGGCGGTGGCCACGCCGAACCCAGCGAGAGAAAGCGTTACCCCTGGCTACTGACTCGCATGATCGGGGAGCAAAACGGCGATTTTGAAGTTGCGGAAGAAGCATGGGCATTTTTTAAGAATAAGCGGTCCGGATTGCAGCCTTGATCTGATCACCATAGGACAAAGCATGTGCAAGTTATTTGCAACCCTGGCGGATTGGGGGCGTCTCAGAATTCGGAATTTAAAGCACGCAAAGTGTTTTGGCTTCTTGCAAATCTTCCTTTTTGAGGTTCGATCACGAGAATGTGAGCTTCTACAGCGAAGCGAGGTGGGGCGGGGGCAACCCGCGCTGTAAATCACTCCAACGATTTATGCTCGGTTAAGTTAACATCAAAGCGGGGTCAGTTCCAAGTTCAACATAAATACTAACGAATAGTGAAGTTTTAAATTACGCAAGAGATCTACGATTTAATATCGTATTCAAAGCTCTACATCCACGAATTACAACGAAGGAATTTCCTTATGAATGAGCCCGGTAACGCCTCCAATTCAAATGCCGTAGTTGAAGCTGAAAACGCACTCAACACATTAGCATCAGACATAGGCGCTGCATTGAGTGTCGCGACGGCAAGTTTGTCTACCACATCAATATATTCTGAGATAGCAGAAATCAATCACCAAATTAACGCGATTGCCAACGATGCTAAAAGAGGGATATTACATTTAAATCGAACGATTAAAATTTCCGAAGAGATTGCGCATTTTAATGGCGAGTTAATCAGCCGAAAATCAATAAATCCTTTGATTCCAGATAACTTAATCTCGTTATTGAACTTGGCGGTAGCTCACGCTGAAAAAGCGCTGCTCTTGGTAAGGGCTGCACTTCAGGCATCGTGATTGAAAGTTTGCGGCAGACTTTTCTCCGATACTCACGAAATGGAGTCGGTTCCACTGCCCCAACATCGAACGACAAAGGAGTCTGCATCGATCTAAAAACGATGCTTTCCATTGAATTTTCGAGCTAGTAGTTACGTTTTTTTTAAAGCTTGTCCTCACCAAGAGCGATCACGGTTTCATCTCCCCTCCGGAGTTCATTCGCTCGTGTTAGCCATTCGCCGGCGAGCGGTTTTGGTGAAAAAAATCTCCAAAAGTTAGACCCAAGGAGGTGATGCCTTAATAAACTGACATTATTAATGTCAATAAAAATTTAAATCGGCAACAACGAATTAATATATCGAATTCAAAGGACCAATTTCTGCCGGAATTTTGCCGGAATGCCGCAATAAAACCGAATGATTTCAGGTGATTTGGAGTGATCAAATTTCTTGTAATTACCAGTGACGCCGGGTAAACTTGCCCTTGCTTGGTTCGACTCATAATCCGTTGGTACCGTGTTCGACTCACGGGAGGTCCACCAGAATTGAGCAGCAAAATCAAGGGCTTAGGTTAAACCCTAAGTCCTTTTTTGTTATCCGCGAGTTCGAAAAGACCGGTGTCAGTCCGGTATATAAATTAACCCAATACGAAAGAACGGATGGCTACCATCGTTCAAGTCGATATCCTTCCGTCCGCATCTGCTCTTGGTTGAAACGGGCGCGAGGCAAGCGAGTTTTAGCCGTTGGTTAATCATGCCTTGCCCCTTACGGCGGCTCTTAATGAGTATAAAGATCAGCGCCGTACGATGTACGCTGACAATGCTCGTTTCAATCCTCATGAAGACGAATGTAACCCTCCCATAAAATCAATCCATGCATAACGAGACTTCTTGAGGCAAACTTATATGCTAAAGGAGAACAGAAATGCGTATGATTGATCAACACCAGATAACAGGCTTAATGCTTGCCGGTGGTTTAGGTACCAGAATGGGGCGCGTTGATAAGGGCTTACAGGTGTTTCGTAATATGCCCTTAGCTCGTCATGTCCTCATGCGGTTAGCACCGCAAGTCGGTGCTGTTATCATCAATGCCAACCAGAATATCGATCAGTATCGGGCTTTTTCATATCCCGTCTTCTCCGATCAGATGGCGGGTTTTGCCGGTCCATTAGCGGGACTGCAAACCGGATTACACCATTGTCACACGCCATATCTGTTATCGGTGCCGTGTGATTCGCCAATGTTGCCTTTGAATCTAGCTACTCGATTGTCTGAAGGCTTAATGGTGAACGAGGCGGATCTTGCCGTCGCTGTTACCTTAGAATCAGAAAACGGCGTAAGCTATCGCCAACGGCATCCTGTTTTTGCCCTCATGAAATTATCGGTGCTTCCTGGTCTGAATGATTTTCTCAATAGTGGTGGGCGTAAAGTTGATGCCTGGTTTCAGCAATTAGCTGTTGCTGAAGTACTTTTTGAAGATCATTCCGGCTTCGCGAATATCAATACCTTACAAGAATTAAAGCAACTTGAGTCCTGACATGAACCAACAAGTTACACCCACCATATCGTTAAACGAGACGATCAGTACGATGGGATATGCTGACCCGCAGAATTTATCTGTGAGCAAAGCCCGGGAATTGATTAGCCAATCGATTCAGCCCATTCGCACTATTGAACATGTGCCCGTCCAACAAGCACTTGGACGTGTGCTGGCAGAAGATATTGTCTCCGGAATGAATGTGCCAGCCCATGACAACTCGGCCATGGATGGCTATGCTTTTGCTGGTGATACATTATCCACTGTAGAAGAAACAAATTACAGGATCATCGGAAAAGCGTTTGCTGGTCGGGCTTTTCAAGGGGTAGTAGCGGCGGGGGAATGCGTTCGTATTATGACTGGCGCAGTTATGCCCGATGGTTGCGATACCGTCGTGCCGCTAGAGTTTATCAGTAACGCCAGTGAAGACAGTATTCACGTCGCGCCAGGTTGCATCCAGCCTGGCAGCAATCGACGAATGGCTGGAGAAGATCTGGGACTGGGTAAAATCGCTTTACGCCGTGGCAAAGTACTTCGCCCGGCAGACCTGGGTTTGTTGGCTTCTTTAGGTATTGCGACCGTTCCAGTGCAGCGTCGGCTGCGCGTGGCATTTTTCTCCACCGGTGATGAACTACGTTCGGTCGATCAGCCTTTGGATGAAGGCTGCATTTACGATAGCAATCGTTATACGCTGCATGCAATGCTAACGCGATTAGGTTGTGAACTGATCGATATGGGTGTCGTTAAGGATGACACCGTGACGCTGGAAGCCAGTTTCAGACAAGCGTGTGAACATGCAGACGTCGTTATTACTACTGGCGGTGTCTCTCTCGGAGATGCCGACTATATCCGGCAAACCATGGCGCAATTAGGTGAGGTGGCATTTTGGTCTATCGCCATGCGCCCCGGAAGACCCATGGCGTTCGGAAAAATCAATTCCAATGGTAAGAGCGCCTATTTATTTGGATTGCCGGGTAATCCCGTTGCAGTGATGGTGAGTTTTTATTTCTTCGTCAAACAAGCCCTGCTACAGTTGCAGGGAGCCGAACATGCACCACCGATGATGCTCAAGGCGAGCAGCAAACATGCGATCAAAAAGCGTGCTGGTCGAACTGAGTATCAACGCGGCATTGCAGAAATTAATTCAGAAGGTGAACTAGAAGTCAGCATTACAGGATCGCAAGGCTCCGGCATACTACGCTCGATGTCAGAGGCCAATTGTATGATTGTGTTAGAACACGATCAGGAACAAGTAAAGGCTGGTGATAAAGTGGCGATAGTGCTGTTTGAGGGACTAATGTAGCTATCAATTTGCTTCATGCGATTGAAGCATGGATAGATGAAAATGAGAGTCGAATGAGAGTCGAATACGAGGGGGTTAAAACTTTAAGTACCGTTTGATCCAATACAATGAGCAAGTTAACACTTGATAAAACAACCCCGGCTTAAACATTCGCTTAAGCCGGGGTTGAAATTTATTGTCACTGATACAGACTTAGAGCAATGATGTTACTTCGATGTTGTCGCCGCTTTAGCACGCGCTGCATGCAGTTTTTTGTAGCTATCGATGAGACGGGCGTGACGATCTAATCCCTCTAGTTTCATGCTGGTCGGGGTTAAACCGTAAAAGCGTACACTGCCGTTCACGGAGCCTAAAACTGCATCCATACGCTCATTGCCAAACATGCGACGGAAATTGGTTTCGTAATCGGCCAGCTCCAGGTCATCATCCAGCATGACTTCGAGCACCACATTCAAGGCTTGATAAAACAAGCCACGTTCGACAGTGTTATCGTTGTAATGCAAGAAGGCACCGACAAGTTCATGCCCTTCTTCAAACTCTTCCAGCGCTAAATTGATCAGCAGTTTCAATTCCAGCACAGTCAGTTGACCCCAGACGGTGTTTTCATCAAATTCGATACCGATCAAGGTGGCGATGTCGCTGTAATCGTCCAGCTCGTTATTTTCTAAACGGTCTAACAGGTCGCCAAGGCCTTCTTCGTCCAACTGATGCAGATTCAAAATATCGCTGCGGAACAATAAGGCTTTGTTGGTGTTATCCCAGATTAAATCTTCGACCGGATACACTTCCGAATAGCCAGGAACCAGGATGCGGCAAGCTGTCGCGCCTAACTGGTCATAGACGGCGGTGTACACTTCCTTGCCCATTTCTGCGAGGATGCCGAACAAGGTTGCCGCTTCTTCGCTATTGGAATTTTCACCTTCGCTGGAGAAATCCCATTCGACGAATTCATAATCTGCTTTGGCGCTGAAGAAACGCCATGACACCACGCCGCTGGAATCGATAAAGTGTTCGACAAAGTTATTTGGCTCAGTCACCGCATTGCTAACAAAGGTCGGTTGCGGCAAATCGTTCAAGCCTTCAAAACTGCGACCTTGTAGCAATTCCGTCAGGCTGCGCTCCAGCGCGACTTCTAAGCTTGGATGAGCACCGAATGAAGCGAACACGCCGCCAGTCCGCGGATTCATCAAAGTCACGCACATGACAGGGAATTGACCGCCGAGTGACGCATCTTTGACCAGCACTGGAAAGCCTTGTTCTTCCAAGCCCTGTATGCCCGCCAGAATACCTGGAAATTTGGCCAACACTTCTTGTGGTACATCAGGTAAGGCAATTTCACCTTCCAGAATTTCACGTTTCACTGCGCGTTCGAAAATTTCTGACAAGCATTGGACTTGCGCTTCAGCGAGTGTATTACCCGCACTCATGCCGTTGCTGGCAAACAGGTTTTCGATCAGATTGGACGGGAAGTACACCACCGCACCATCCGATTGACGCACATAGGGCAGAGAGCAAATACCGCGCTCTTTATTGCCCGAGTTGGTATCGATCAGATGCGATCCACGTAGTTCGCCATCAGGGTTGTAGATATCCAGACAGTAGTCGTCCAGAATTTCTCTTGGTAGCGCATCTTTTTTGCCTGGTTTAAACCAGCGTTCGTTCGGGTAATGCACGAAATCAGCATTGGCGATGTCTTCGCCCCAGAACGAGCCTGCATAAAAATGGTTGCAACTCAGACGTTCGATGTACTCGCCCAACGCAGATGCCAGCGCACTTTCTTTGGTAGCGCCTTTGCCATTCGTGAAGCACATCGGTGAATGGGCGTCGCGGATATGTAACGACCACACATTCGGAATAATATTACGCCACGATGCAATTTCGATTTTGATGCCTAAACCTGCCAACAAGCCAGACATATTGGCGATAGTTTGTTCCAGCGGCAGATCTTTACCAAGGATGTACGTTGCTGCATCAGCCCCCGGGCTTAAGGTCAGTAAAGCCTGCGCGTCGGCATCGAGGTTTTCTACTTCTTCGATGATAAATTCAGGACCTTCTTGCACCACTTTTTTGACCGTGCAACGTTCAATAGAGCGCAAAATGCCTTCGCGATCTTTGGCAGAAATATCGGGGGGTAATTCAACCTGAATTTTAAAAATCTGGGCGTAACGATTTTCAGGGTCGACAATATTGTTTTGTGAAAGGCGAATATTTTCAGTAGGAATATTGCGTGTATTGCAATATAACTTCACAAAATAAGCCGCACACAAGGCAGATGATGCCAGAAAGTAATCAAAAGGCCCCGGTGCTGAGCCATCGCCTTTGTAGCGGATAGGCTGATCGGCGATGACCGTGAAATCGTCGAATTTCGCTTCAAGACGAAGCTTATCGAGAAAATTGACCTTAATTTCCATGAGAAATGTCCAAAATAGTGTTCAAAGTGAGTTGAACGCTATTATCCCTCTTTTAGATGGGATGCACATGGAATTGAACTTCTGGAGTTTTGGTTTGGCTCCGTGATACGTCAGTGAATGAAAGTCAAAATAAGAAACATTGATCAGTGATTCAGCCTTTATCCCACAAGCCACAGGCGGATACCTGATGTTTGTCGTACCAATAATTTTTGATACGGGTTGTGATGTTAAATGCCTGCATATCGTTGATCGCTAGCTCGGCGATCAAATAAGGATGTTCAGCATTCCCGTCACTAATGATTTTCATGTCTAAGATCGGGCTGGCATGGATATGTTCAAGGAATTCACGCGCCGTTTCTTCGGTGAGGCTATGGTGAAAACCTGTGAAAATCATTTTATGCATAGAGCTCCATGTCAGATGGTATCTGCGATTAAATTCTGCCGGTTTTTCGCATCGTAATTCATTGAAGTATTGGTCAAGTGTTTGGGTCAAGTGTTTGGACTAAGTGTTTTTTTTAAACTTGATTCAATTTTTTGAATTTTCAACGATACGCTTACTTTTTCGCTTTATTAGTACTTCGCACGTTAGCTATTGATATTATCGTTATTATAAAGCGATTTCATAAGGATAAGAATGTACGGCGATAGAATTGCAGATGTTGACATCCCTAGCAAAGTGCAGACTCAAGTCTGACCCAAGTCTGCACTTTGTGAAGAAGCTGAGCAGGTGGTGAGCCAGCTCATTCCCGCGACATGAACTATTTCAACTGAGACATCGCCAATAAAGATAGCGTCACCACGATTGCTCCACCTATGCGGGTAGAGATTTGCGCAAATGGCATGAGTTGCATACGATTTGCAGCGGTCAGAATTGCCACGTCACCTGTACCACCTTGACCGCTATGGCAAGCGTTAACGATGGCTGCTTCAATCGGATACATTTTTAAACGTCGCCCGACAAAGAATCCAGTCACCATCAAACTTGCAACAGTCGCAATAATCGTGATCAAGTTGCAGATGTGAAACGCAGCGACCAGCTTATCCCACGGTGTCATCGATGCACCTATCGCAAATAAGAGCGGATACGTGACAGCAGTGGAAAAGAATTTATAAACAACGAAAGAAGCTTGCTCTAACTGCGGAGAAACTGCACGGGATAATTTAAACACCACTGCCACGAAGAGCATTGCGACCGGAGCAGGAAACTCAAAGAGCTTAAAGCACATGATACCGACCATATAAAGAGAGATCGCCGTCACACCAGCCGCTGCAATGTGCGCAATATCGACGTTTGCTGGTATTGATTCTTCGCTGGCCATCGAATTACTGGCGTCACCTTCCTGCAGACGACCTTCTCCGGTCAAATGAGGGTATTTTTTACCAACGAAATTCAGGCCGCCTGCCAGCAAAATAGCTGTCAGACTGCCTAACATGACGGAAGGTAATACTTGGGCAAAAACATCACCCTGTGCTTGCCCCAATATTCCAGAATAGCCGATTGACAGTGGAATTGCTCCTTCACCGACCCCACCTGCCATGATAGGTACCACGATATAGAAAAACGTATGAAAAGTGCCAAGTCCTAAGAGGGTTCCAACTAAGGTTCCAACTATACTGGCAACCACAGTACCTGCTGCCAGCGGGATAAAAATTTTGATGAATCCTTGTACGAGAATGGTTCTGTCCATACTCAGAATACTGCCGACGATAATCGACGAGATGAACAAATAGAGAAAGTTGCTGGTCTTGGTGAACTCGACTACATTTTTTAAAACAACATCCGGAATGAGATGGTTAAAGGCCAGATAGGAAGGAATAAATGTCGCAAAAATCGCTGCCGCACCAATATGGCGGAAAATTGGCAAGCGCTTACCGAATTCTGCGCACGTAAATCCACCGACGGCCAAAATAGCGATTGATACCGATATATCCGTGGGTACCTTACCGCTAGATTCAAAACCTGTGATCAGCGCCACTAATAGGCAATAAATTGGGAGTGGGATGATGCCAACCCGATGTTCCATGAGTTTCCACCATGCATGCGGCCATAGATTGCTCTGGCTGAGTCCTTTATCCATAGGACTTACTATTACTTTTTCCATCGTATCTCCTGTGTTTTTGTATTTGTATCTCTCCGGTCCCAAACGAGCCAGAAATGGGAATTACCATCATCCAAATGAAAATGTATAGCAGCGTACCCTTCTAAAAGCCTTCAATGAAACATCTTTGGTTAAAAGTCTGCGAAAAAAGCGTTGGAGATGACATCCGGTATCAAAATGCTTTACTCTTACGCCCATGAAATTACTCTTGGTCGAAGACAACCGTGAGCTCTCCACATGGCTCACTAAATTACTAACGCAGTCAGGTTATGCGGTGGAGCAGGCTTTTTCCGGCGAAGAAGCTGAGCATTTTTTATTGACCCAGACCTACGACGCAATTTTGCTTGATCTGACATTGCCGGGTATCAAAGGGCAGACATTACTGAAGAATTTGCGGGCAAAAAATAATGAAGTGCCGGTACTGATCATCAGCGCTCTCGACACACTTAGCGATGTGATTGAAAATCTTAACTTGGGTGCCGATGACTATATTGCCAAGCCATTTGACATTCAAGAACTCGAAGCACGATTGCGATCACTGTTGCGGCGATCAAAGGGCAAAGCGAGTCCTGTGATCAGCTGTGGGACGTTGAATTACGATAGCAATGCTAAGATATTTAATGCGCATGGAAAAGATTTAAGCTTCACCCCCCGTGAACATGCGATTCTTGAAGCGCTGATTCGTAACGCACACACGACGGTTTCCAAAAAAGATCTGACGGATAGTTTGTTCACTCTTGAAGATACTGTGTCGCCCAAAGCTTTGGAAATTTATATCGTTCGACTAAGAAAAAAGATCGAGAATTCAGGTGCACAAATCATCACACTACGCGGCTTGGGTTATATGTTGACCTATGAAACTCAGAGTTAAAAGTTTAAAGACACAGCTTGCGCTTTGGGTATTTTTACCTACGGTGTTGATTTCCTTCGTTGATTTGGTCATGGGTTACCATGACGCAGATCGTATCGCTACGCTAGTCCAGGAACAGTTACTCAAAGGCTCTGCCAGGACAATTTCTGAGCAATTAGAAAAAGTGGACGATACCTATGAGATCAGAATTCCGCCTGCCGCATTTGAGTTATTTTCGAATGAGTATAAAGACCATATTTACTTCACAGTCCGTACAGGAAACGGCAAATTAGTGGCGGGGAATGAAGAATTATTGCCCTATACCGGCGCTCTGCAAATGGAGCAAGGGTACTATTATTTGTCCACTATCAGAGGGGAAGCGGTGCGCGTCATTGCCTATGAGCAGATGTTGGCCAATGGCGTTGGAAATGAAACGAGTATCACTCAGATCGCCCAGACACTGAACAGTCATCATGCGTTCAGACGCAGTCTGTTCGTCCGGACCCTACGCGAGCACTTGATTTTATTGGTCATCGTAATTCTTGGCTTGATGATTGCATTGCGTTGGATGATGCAGCCTTTAATACGTTTTGGTGAACTGCTGATGCGACGTCCGACTGGATCGCTCGAAAGCTTGTCGGTCGATGATACACCCAGTGAATTGCAACCAGTTATATTTGCGATCAATGACTATGTGACGAGGCTCAACAAAACCCTGTCTTCTTATGAACAATTCGTCGCCAATACCGCGCATCAATTGCGGACTTCATTTTCGATTATTCATTCTCAGGTGGATTTCGCCAAAAGAAATCCGACCAATGGCGCACAACAACAGCAAGTGCTTACCGATATTAAGGCGACGATTGCAAACGGGAGTAAAGTCATTAATCAGCTCTTAATTCTGGCGGCGGCAGAACAAAATCAAGCCAATGCAAGCCAGGGTAAGTTATTGAATGTGTCGGAAGTGGTGAAGCAAGTGGTGGTCGATATGGCCTTACTGGCGCAACAGAAAGAGCTTGATCTGGGTATTGACGAATTGGATGAAAGCATTTGTATCCGTGCCAGTCCTTACCTGCTCAGAGAATTAATTGCTAATTTGGTTGATAATGCGATACAACACATCCATGCTGGGGGCATGATTACGTTGACGCTTGTATTGGAAGATCAGCAAGCGGTGCTACGTGTCATCGATAATGGACCAGGAATTGCGCCTGAGCACCGTGAAAAGGTATTTGAGCGTTTTTATCGTGTGAATGAAGAAAAGTCCAATAGCTCCGGACTTGGTTTGGCGATTGCCAAGAGTATTTGCGACTCGTTGTCGGCGTCGATACGGTTAGACGGTGTAGAGCACGGTAGTGGTCTTCAGGTTGAGGTCAGATTCCCCGCTCAGTAAACATCATACCGGCTGGTTGCTATAATAATGTAAAGCTTTAGTCTTCATCAAAGAGCACCTATTTTCTGTTTTGGAAACGATATGACATTTTGTTCTAAGCTATTGCTGCCAGTTTTTTTATTCCTGGGCTGTGCGATGGCCCAGGCCGGTGAAAAAATCAGCATCATGGTTGCTGGCATAGAAAAGCAAATTTATCTACCGGTGAAGCTTGCTGAACAACTTGGTTATTTTGCCGAGACCGGGCTGGATATAGAAATTTTGACCGACCGTAATGGTATCAATGCAGAGACTGAATTATTGTCTGGCTCAGTACAAGGTGTGATCGGTTTTTATGATCATACAATTAGTTTGCAGGCACGCGGCAAATTAGTGAAATCCGTGATTCAGCTTACGCAAACACCCGGGCAGGCTATCCTGGTTGCTGAAAAAAGTGCAAAAGAAATTACCTCTTTAAAGCAGCTCAAGGGGCGCTCATTTGGTGTGACGGGTTTAGGTTCGTCGACCAATACGATTATTCGTTATCTTGCGCAAAAGTCAGGTGTTCAAAGTAATGCAATCAACATACTGCCTATTGGATCAGGCGATAACTTTATAAACGCAATGATGCAAGGGCGGGTGCAGGCAGGAATTTCTAGTGAGCCCACTGTTTCACGACTTACCTCTGCTGGCCGTGCGACCGTATTGCTGGATTTACGTGGCATCAAAGAAACGCAAGCTGTTTTTGGAGGAGCTTATCCGGCCGCCTGCTTGTATATGCCCAGCGCATGGGTGGCAACACATCGTAACGAGGTGCAAAAAATTGTGAACGCATTGAGCAAAGCGCTTAATTACATTCAAATGCATATCGCATCCGAAATCAGCGATCAAATGCCCGCTTCTTTTTATGCCAATGACAAAGAAATCTACGTTCAGGCTTTGAAAAATAGCAAAGAAATGTTTACCGTTGACGGTAAGATGCCAGAGGGTGGTCCAGAAACAGTACTCAATGTTTTGCGCGATTATGATAAATCCCTCTTTGGGAAGCACATTAATCTCAACAATACGTTTACGAACGAATTCATTTCCAATCCTAAATAAGTAGTTGAGGTAAATTGTCATAGAATCAGTGCTTAAGGATTCAATTCAGAATACGAAATTTCAGATCGATTGCTGTTACTTAAAAAATATTTATCATCGTTTGATATAGAACTTTGTCTTTAAGGAATTGATTTTTTTAGGGAGTAAGATATGAAAATTCGACATTCAATTATGCTGGCATCGGTGATAAGTATTACTACATGTGCGTACGCTGCCGATCGCTTACCGACGATTGCTCCGGAAAACTACAGCACTGAGCAAAAGCAGGCAGCGCAAGATTTTGAAGCAAATCGTAAAGTCCCCGTTTTTGGTCCTTTTGAACCTTTGATGCACAGTCCGCAAGTGATGACACTAGCGCGTTCTATGGGCGACTATTTGCGCTACAAATCTGCGATTGGAAACACACTCAGCGAGTTAGCTATTTTGATTACCGCCCGTCAGTGGACGCAGGATTATGAATGGTATGTACATCAACCTATTGCTTTAAAAGCCGGCCTTAAAAAAGAAATTGTTGACGCGATTGCAGATGGCCGTCGTCCGGTGGCAATGAGTGATGATGAAGATATGGTCTATGATTTTTGTATTGAACTCCAACATAACAAGCGGGTATCAGAACCGACTTTTAAACGTGTGGAAAATCGCTTTGGCAAAAAAGGCACCGTCGATTTAACAGGTATCGTTGCTTACTACACCTTGTTAGCAATGGAATTGAATGTCGCCGAGTATCAGATACCTGCTGATGGCAAAAAGCTTGAGCGCTTTCCCAAATAAAAAAAGCACTATTTATTTGCAGATATTTTTTGCAGATATTATTTGCAGATATTTTTTGTAAATATTTTAGAATGGGGGCTAGGTATTGGCTGCAATCTACCGAGCCCTCAGGAATTCCCAATCATTTTTACTTTACAAAAACATCCCGCCAGACGCTTCAATACGTTGTGCATTGATCCAGCCGTTCTCCTGATTTAATAAGGAGGCAATCACACCACCAATATCATCAGGAAGCCCGACGCGGCCAAGCGCTGTTTGCGAAGCGATAAATGTATTTAAATCAGCGTTGTCGCGTACCACGCCGTGACCAAAATCAGTTTCAATCGCACCAGGAGCCACGACATTGACTGCGATAAAACGAGGTCCCAATTCTTTGGCCAGATATTTGCTCAGAACTTCAATTGCCCCTTTCATTGCAGCGTAGGCGGCATAGCCGGGCAGGGAGAAGCGCGTCAAACCAGTCGATATATTGATGATGCGGCCATGGTCAGCGATGAGTGGCAGCAATTTCTGTGTCAGGAAAAATACGCCTTTGAATTGAATATTCAGCAATTGATCAAATTGCGCTTCGGTGGTTTCGTTAAATCCTGCGTAGATGCCTATGCCAGCGTTATTCACCAGAAAATCAAAGTTGCTACGTTGCCATTTTTGTTCCAGCGCTTGCTGGATGGCTTTGACGAAGGCGTCAAAGCTATGGCTGTCACCGACATCTAATCGCAGTGCAAGCGCTTTCTGACCCAGTTTTTTAATTTCGGCTACCACGGCAGCGGCTTCGGCTTCTTTACTGTGATAGGTCAAGATGACGTCTACTCCCTGCTGTGCCAGCTTTAAGGCTGCACTTTTTCCCAAACCGCGGCTGGCGCCAGTGATGATTGCAATCTTGCTTGTCATGTTTTTCTCCTAAAAGTTGCTTCCCGTGATTGGGAATGAAGAGAGTTTATTGATCTATTTAAATTAAACAAAGATGCAAAAAATGATTAAACTGTTCAAAATTTACAAACAATAATTTTTGAGGGTGATGCGATGAATCCGCTTGAGACCATGAAAATCTTCGTACGGGTAGCTGAGTTGGCGAGTTTTACCCAGGCTGCTGACAGTCTGGGCTTGCCTAAGGCCAGTGTATCGATGGCGATCAAGCAGTTAGAAAACGCTCTGGGCACGCGCCTGTTGCAGCGCACGACCCGCACCGTGCAGATGACGCAGGATGGTTTGGCTTACTATGAGCGCAGCAAAGATATGTTGATCGACATGGATGAGCTGCAATCCATGTTCCGGCAAAGTGAGGTAGAGATTAGTGGCCGACTGCGGGTGGATATGCCAGTTGGTGTCGCGAGGGCAAAGATTATTCCGAGGTTGCCAGAATTTATGCGCGCCCATCCCAAGCTCGATATTGAATTAAGTAGTACCGACAGACGGGTTGATTTGATACGGGAAGGTTTTGACTGCGTTATCCGGGTCGGTACTTTGGTCGACTCCAATTTGATTGCACGTCCCTTAGGTCAGTTTAAATTGATCAATTGTGCCAGCCCTGAGTATCTCAAACGGCATGGGATGCCTCTCCGTATCGACGATCTGGATGCTCATCAAATGGTTCATTACTCGCCCAGCTTTGGCGCCTCAACCAGCACGTTTGATTACACGATTGGTGACCAGTCGTATCAAAAGCAAGTCGCTGCTGCAATTGTTGTTAATAATGCCGATGCCTATCAGTCCACTTGTCTGGCTGGATTGGGGATCATACAAGCCCCTGAAATCGGAGTGTTGGATCTGCTGCAACAAGGCAGATTAATCGCCGTACTCCCTGAGTATTGCGCGGCACCGATGCCGGTCTCGATGTTGTATCCAAACCGGCGTCATTTACCAAAACGTACCCAGCTATTTATGAACTGGGTTGCCGACGTGATGCGAGAATATGAATAATTGCCTATCCCGTCTGAACGTTTTTACCAGGCAGGCTTGTTGGCAAAATAAATCGGCGGCAGACGTTCAGATAAATAGTCGCTCCTGCAAAAACGTCACAAACGTGGCGGTCTTCAGAGCCAGCCACGGACGTGCCGGGTAAACGGCATAGACTGGTTGCCCGGGACGTAATTGATAGTCGGCCAAAAGCTGCACCAGACTACCATCGGCCAACTCATGCGCAACCAGTAATCGATCGAGCAACGTCACGCCGCCCCCGGCGACGGCAGCGGCAGCCAATGCCATCCCATCGTTGATCTGTATCTTGCTAGTGACACGTACTGGCGTACTGATGTCGTCTTTTGTGAAATGCCACTCGTCAAATACTCTCGCACCGCTGCTATAGTGCAAACAGTCATGCGTTAATAGATCAGTGGGACTATGCGGCGCGCCTCTGCGCGCCAGATAGGCGGGGGAGGCGACGATAACTCGCGGGTTATCGCATAACTTGCGTGCAACCAACGTGGAGTCCTCTAAATGGGCAACGCGCAGTGCCACATCGATATGCTCTGCAATCAAGTCCACCATGTGATCGTCGACCGTCAGCGCGATTTCTATTTTCGGATGAAGTGCGGTGAATTCCACCAGCAAAGGCACCAGATAGCGTTGCCCCAGTGGTCGTGGGCAAGTAACCCGTAAGCGCCCCTGCACCTCGCTTTGGTGTTGCTCTGTCAGTTGCTCAATATTTGATACGGCGCGATCAATCGAGCGTGCTTCTGCAAAGACCAGCTCACCAATTTCAGTTAGTGTCAGACGCCGGGTAGAACGCTGGATAAGGCGGGCACCAAGCTCATCTTCCAGCTTGGCAAGTTGACGAGATAAGACCGATTTATCCATTCCCAATGAGGTAGCGGCTTTGCTGATACTGCCAGCATTGACGATAGCACTGAACATCGCCAGGCGCAGCGTATTCATGGGTAACTCCTTGTTTATTTATGCTTATAGAGCAACAGTATTATGCAAAATTGGCGACTATTCAAGCATCAATAGTGACTCTATACTTTGCTTCATCACGTCGCAACTAAGAGGGAAACTGTCATGAGTAAGCTTCAAAACATCCTTATCCAGCAGCAAGGTCATTGCACAGTGCGATAACTGATAACGCTACAGAACATAAAATTTCGATTACTTAGCCTTGGTCATCTCGATCACGGCGTTCAATTTACCAGGAGTTCAAAAATGAAAGCAGCCATCGTTAAAGCATACGGATCTGAGTTAGAAATCACCGATGTTGCACAACCGGTTTTACTAGATGATAGTTTGATGATAGAAGTACACGCCGCCAGTGTGAATCCGGTCGATAATCTGATACGCGCCGGTTATTTGCAGAGTATGCTCCCTTTGCCTTTACCGTATGTCGTTGGTAACGATGTGTCAGGCGTTGTGACCGCCGTCGGTAAAGACGTCACAACTTTTAAAGTAGGTGACGCCGTATTCGCCAGACCGCAAAGCATGCAGTCAGGTACGTTTGCCGAATACGTTGTAATCAAAGCCGTTGACGTAGCCCACAAGCCTGTCAACCTGAGCCATGAACAAGCCGCTTCATTACCGTTGGTTGCACTGACTGCATGGCAAGCCTTGGTCACTAAAGCAAATCTGCAAGGTGGGCAAAAAGTCTTGATACATGCGGGTTCAGGCGGTGTAGGTTCGATTGCGATTCAGTTGGCTAAACACTTGGGAGCCACTGTCGCCGCCACCGCCAGTACCGATAACCTGGCCTTGGTACGCGAATTGGGTGCTGATATTGTGATCGATTACAAGCACGAAAAATTTGAAGAAATCGTACACGACTACGACGTGGTTTTTGATACCCTTGGTGGTAGCACATGCGAAAGATCGTATGCAGTATTGAAAAAAGGTGGAACGCTGATCTCTATCATCGCACCTGCCGATAACAGCGGCATTGCTGAACAATTCGGTGTGAAGTCGGAAGTCTTCTTCATGTGGGCCAGCGGTGAGCAGTTGGCACAGATTGGCAAATTGGCAGAGCAAGCGGTGATCAAACCATTGATTGATAAAACATTCCCGCTGTCTCAGGCGCAAGAGGCATTGAATTACAGCCAATCTGGCCGTGCCAAGGGCAAGATTGTGGTGACGATCAAGTAATTGCAATAGGCGTTAGGTGTTTGAATTTACTAATTTTTGTGCGAGCCTTGGTCGGCCAGACTGAGGCTCTTTTGTTTCCTACGGCCTTTCTTTTTACGCTATGATACAGGGTATTATTGCTTAAAAAGCATGAATAAAACATAAATACAAACTTGCGTTTTATTGGAAGAATAGATAGTGAACACTTTACGTCGACTATGCCAGATTGGCCTTTTTCTTGTCTGTAACATCTGTCTTCTGGCAACTGCCTCGGAGGTGATTTCAGCGCCACCCGAATCGAGTATTCCCAGCGGTATCAGTGGTGATGCCATTCGCATGGGTAAAAAAATCCTGACTGAAACAAATTTGGTCTTGCCCCGCAACGTTGGTAATGGCCTCAATTGTGCGAATTGTCATTTGCAAGCCGGAACAATCGCTGGAGCCGCACCTTGGCTTGGTATCTGGGGTGTGTTTCCCGAGTACAGGGCGCGCAGCGGCAAACTGATTTCTTTGCAGGAGCGGATTAATGATTGTTTCGAGCGTTCGATGAATGGGAAACCATTGGATTTTGCTTCTCCGGAAATGAATAATATTCTCGCTTATATGCGTTGGCTTTCAACAGGTGTACCAACCGGTACCAGCATTGCCGGTCGCGGATTTGTAGCGGTTAATCAAAAATTGAAACCAGACAGTGAGAGCGGGGCAAGTATTTATCAGGAAAAATGCGCGAGTTGTCATGGTAAAAAAGGGGAGGGTAGTAAAACGGAAAAGACCTATACTTTTCCGCCGCTCTGGGGACCTGATTCATTCAATGTTGGCGCTGGTATGGCAAGGACATATACCGCCGCTGCGTTTGTCAAACATAACATGCCGCTGGGGCAAGGTGAAACGCTGACTGATCAGGAAGCGATTGACGTTGCCGAGTACTTCACGCACCAGATACGTCCGGTTTATTCCAAAAAATCCTTGGACTGGCCAAACGGTGATAAACCCAAAGATGCAAGATATTGATGTTATTGAATAATGATGCTTAATTTTTTACTTCGCAGTCTTTGTGCTGCGCTCCTGTTCCATTCAGTCAATGTCTCCGCGCAAAGCCTTGCTTTCACATTTGATGACGGTCCACAGCTGGATAAAACTCCTCTTTTGTCGCCGCAGGAACGTAATCAAGCATTACTCAACGCCCTCGGAACAAATGGCGTCAGTGCCGCGCTGTTTGTCACTGTGGCAAATGGCGCCAATCAGCCAGAAGGGATGCTTCTTGCTAAGGCCTGGGGGCAGGCAGGACACGCAGTCGGCAATCATACAATGACACACATTGACCTCAATAATTCTGGCGTGAGCTTAACCCAATATCAGAAAGAGATTCTGGATTGCGATGAAATTATCCGGAAGCTGCCGGGTTACCAAAAATGGTTTCGCTATACTTATCTGCGCGAAGGAAATACGCTGGAAAAACGCGACGGAATGCGTAGCTTTTTAAAAAATCATGGCTATCGTAATGCGTATGTCAGTCTTGATACCAGCGACTGGCGGCTCAACGAAAAATTGATTGAGACGTTGGAAAAAAATCCTCATGCCGACTTAGGTCCGATACGGGCAGCGTATCTGGCGCATATACGACAGCGTGCAATCGCTTACCGCGAGTTGTCACAAAAATTACAAGGACGTGATATTTCGCAGGTAATGCTGTTGCACCATAATTTAATTAATGCGCTATGGCTTAACGATTTGATCGTGATGTTTAAAGACATGGGTTGGAAAATCATATCGCCGCAACAGGCGTTCGCTGATCCGGTCTATCAATTGATGCCAGAACGTCAGTCGGCAGGGCAAAGTTTGCTTTTGTCGATGGCGCGTTCCTTAGGTATGGGAAAATTCGATGGATGGGAATGCTTAGTTGACGACGGTGACTTCGAAATTGAATCGCTGGGAAAACTTGGTTATTAATGCATGTAATTTTCTGAGTGGTACATTATTTCAGCAATTAAAAAGAAATCATAACAATCCGTATCGATGATTTTCAAGGTGATGAAATTCGCGCATTGCTGGAAGAACATTTACAAGACAGGTATGCCAATAGCCCGGCAGAAACCGTACAAGCATTGTATTTGGCAACACCACGCCATTCTGCTATTTCCTTTTGCCCTATATGGGATGAAAATCAGCTGCCACGATGTATAGCTCAAGTTGCTGCGATACGCAGCATGCAGAAGTCAATTCCATGCGCACACCACGCAAATCGCGGCGACGCGGTGCGGCCAGATAATTATTGCAGCATCTGATGGACGAAGCGCATTAAAGAAGCTATTTCAGACACAGTCTTGAAACAGGTTCTATCAAATTCTTCGAACCTGTACGTGATTTGCACCGGAGGTTTGGCTTTAAATACGGTGGCCAATTTGCAGATCATGCTCAAGACCCAAAAAGTAGGTTGATGTCAACGCTGATTGTTCCGAATTTTTCAGCTTCTATTTAATGCGCAGGCTTTTTTTGTGAGCTCTAAAATGACAAAACGTAATGCGTTCTCTCACAACGCTTTGATCAAAGCCTCATATTGTGTATGCAGCGATTTGTCATGAGGTGTTACGGGCGGAATAGGCGTGGTGATACCCAGTAATTCGTAGACCGCCATTTGTGCTGCACGTACTGAAAATTCCACCGTAAAAACGGTGTCTAGCGGAATCTCAACAAACTGGCTGATGAAGGCGAAATTTTTAGTCCCGGGTGGAACCGGCAGCGGCCGGTCACCTTGGGTGCGCGGCATAAACATACTTGTGATGTAGGGCATGCGACATGGAATACAGTTTGCCGTGAGCATGGTATCAAAGTCGAACCGTAAATGCCCACAAAGTTCCTGAAGTATTTCTTCACCTGTACAGTCAGCCATTGCCTTGGGAATGAAATTGCCGATGCGGTCTGGAAATAACCCATAGCCCCAAAATACGAACACGTCTGAAGGTTGGTTGGCAAAATGCGGTTGGTGCGCAAGTACAATAGACATGAGCCAGTTCGAATCTTTAAATGTAACTAATCCCCCTGTACCTGCTTCATTCCCACTAAAGTTGTGCATCTGGTCAAAGAAAGCAGAGTCCTTTAATGTGACGGTAAATGATGCCCAGTCTGATTGTGCGACGCAGCTATTAAAGACTTTTGGATTGCCCAACGTGGGTCTTCCTTCGGCGATTTTTTCCCATAAAGACCAACTGCCGCTTCGCTCTTTTTTCAATTTCTCGGGCGCCGCAGTCATCGAACCTAAGCTTGATGCATCTGTCATAGAACCATTTTGTAAAAACGTAAGGTCGCCATCTTCTAATTGCACGGTCTCGGTCTGACCCTTCAGTAAGTAACGCAGACCGAGAACTTCGAGGCTATCGCCATCGTTCTTGAACTCCAGATCCGTTACCAGGCAGTTAGAAATCATATGCACACCTTGTGCTTCCAGCCACCGTTGCAAAGGTACGACCAGAGAATCATATTGGTTCAATACAGTGCGCTTTACACCCGCCAGCGTTTCGATGCGTACAAACTCCATCAAGAAACGATGCAGGTAGCGTCTGAATTCGACCGCGCTATGCCAGGGTTGAAAGGCAAAAGTTGTTACCCACATATACCAAAATTCAGTTTCAAAAAATTCTGGCGATAGGTGATCGGTAATTCGGCTGTTGCCTAATGCCTCTTCGTCAGCACTCGCTAGTTTGAGTAGCTCAACACGATCATGGATTGAGAAACCCATCGATTTAACCGGTACTTTGGCGCGGCGGCTGTCGACCAGACGTGCCATCGCGTTGGAATGGTGTTTTTCGTTAAATTCTGTGGTTTCTTCAAAAACGCTTTTACCTGGGAGTGTCAGTGATGGGATAGATTTGAAAAGGTTCCAGGTGCATTCGTAGTTATCCGTGGTCAACATACGTCCGCCACGCATAGAATAGCCTTTGACCGCGTCGCCGCAGCCATCCAGACTGCCACCCATGACCGACCCGGCATCAAAGATGGAAATCTGGTTACCTGCCATCCCGCCGTCGCGGATCAAAAATGCAGCACCAGCCAGTGAGCCAATTCCGCCGCCGACGAAATAAGCTTTGCGTGTTGAAGTCATGATAAATACTTTCTATTGCAGTGGACTAAGTGGCCGACCTTAGTTCACGCGATCGCAAAGATCGGTACGTTAGGAAACATAAGACGGCATTTATCTGCTGAAAGTTAGCGAGCCTGAAGTTGGCACATGGTTCTGACGTGTGGTACTTGCTCGTAAAAGAGGGAGGATTTTTTTAGGAGAAAGTGAACATATACATAGACAACTTAGTTATTTTTTTGCAGCGCTGTTGGTTATCCACCGCACTGACATCGATAGTCTGTTGTAGATATTCTTTTTTAACTTGATCATTAAAAATTTATATGCTCTCGATTCCATAGAGAGCTGGAAGGGATTATCTTCATGGATACAGAACTTCATTTTCTGGTGGTCAGCGATGAGCCAAATCTGAGGTCTTTGATTGTTGGCCTTTTAAAAGAAATCGGCTTTGTCAGAGTATCGGAAGCGGAAAACGGTGAAATGGCATTACGGACGTTAAATACCACTAAGTATATTGGCGCACCTATCGAATTCATTATCACCGATTTTGTCATGCCACTTATGGATGGTTTGAATTTGATTCGTTCACTGCGTGGTGACCCAGAGTTAAATCATTTACCGATCTTGATGTGCAGCTCTCATGCAAGCAAAAAGAATATTCTTGCTGCGGCAAATGCTGGCGCAGACGACTATATCGTCCGGCCTATAAATGCATTGAGTCTTTTAAAAAAGTTGGAAAAGATGCTTGCAAAGCTGCATATCGTAACCATCGATTTTCCACGTGTTTGGCCACAGAATCGAATGAGAACGGAGACTACATAAATCAGGTTTCACTCCACTGACGCAGCAGATTATGGTAACAGCCTACCAAACTGCGGCGCGCGTTCTCGTCAGCCTGGGTGCGATTGAGCGTTTGAATCGACGTATCCATATCAAACAATAAGCTGCGTTGGCCGTCATCTTTGACCAGACTCTGCACCCACAAAAAGCACGCTAAGCGGATGCCGCGAGTGACCGTTGTTACTTGATGTAAGCTGGTGGAGGGATACACTACCATGTCTCCCGCAGCCAGTTTTACGCTGTGTGTACCATAGGTGTCGGCGATCTGTAATTCACCACCATCGTATTCGTCTGTCTCTGCCAGAAACAGCGTGGCAGAGACATCAGTGCGCAGCTTACGACCATTGTGAGGGTGCAAACGCACGCTACCATCGACGTGCAATCCAAACCCCATGCCTTCACCGTAGCGGTTAAACATCGGGGGATAAACGACATTCGGTAACGCTGCACTGATGAACAGCGGGTTACGTTCCAAAGCGGATAGCACAATGTGCTGGCATTGGTGCGCCACTTCGGAACGTTCGTCGATTTGTTGATTCAACTTCACTGGCGCACCTTGATAGCCAGCTGTGACGCGACCATCTACCCAGGCATCACCTGCCTGAAGCAGCATCGTGCGTATAGTAACTAACGTGTGGGTATCTAATACACCGGGAATATGAATCAACATGGTAGACCTTTAATGAATGCAGAAAACGATGAACAATGTGAGATCAGAAACGATATGCTACTGACAGCATTGCGCTACGACCTGTGCCTGGCACTGAGCGGCCACCGTCGGATGGAATCAATGCATCGTAGTACATCTTATCGCCGAGGTTAAACACGTTCAGACGGACATCATAATTTTTTTGCTTATACGCCATGGTTGCGTCCCAGCGTGTGTAACCGGGTACGCTGACGACATTCGCACCGCTGGCATAACGCTGCGACATATATACCGGGCCACCACCGATTTCCCAATGTGGAGCGAATTCATACGTCGTCCATGCAGTGAGCGTATTGCGTGGTGTGTTGGCAGGGATTTTTCCCAGCGTACCATCTGCTGCAGATGCCGCTACTACTTTGGCATCAAGATAGGTGTAATTCATGGCGAGTTGTAAGCCTTTGGTCAGCAAACCACTAGCACCAGCTCTGAAGCCATTGACACGCACTGTGCCATCCATGCTGTACACGCCAGGACTGATCTGGCTACGGGCGTTTTCTTTTTGAATTTGGAAAACGGCTGAATTTAATGCCAGGTTACCGTTCAATAAATCCCATTTACCTCCCAACTCATAGGAACGATTTTTTTCTGGCGCAAGATTGGTTTGGCCTACTGTTCCAGTCAATTGTTCCAGAGATGGATTGAACGAAGTACCGTAGGATGCATAGTAAGATTGCTGCGCGTCAGGTTGCCAGATGCTACCAAGCCGGACACTCGTAAAACCTATGGTTTGGTCAGCCGACGGCAACGTTGTGCTTCCTGCGGTATTGCTTGAATTGATGGAATTAGTGATGCTGGCGCTGAATCTGTCATAGCGCAATCCACCAACCAATTTCACGTATGGATTGAGTTCCAGCGTGTCGTTGATATAAGTGGCTACTGTATTAGATGAACCACCGGCGCGATTGCCAGCTTTGCTTGCAACGTTAGTTGGAGAGTTGCCCGCATTGGGATTGATCAACGGTACACAAGCAACAAAGCCGCTGGTCGCCGTTGCCGACGTGAGGGGTACGCCGTTGCAGGAACCATTTCTATAAAAATTCTGGTTATCATAACCATCGTGACCAAGCTCCAGACCTGCTAGCAGATTGTGTTTGTAGGCGCCGCTCACCACCGTAGTCGATATTTCAGTCTGATTGAAAATCGAATAGTCGCGGATGTTGCGGTCATGGCTTTGTAAACGTTCGTATAGGCTCGACAAGGGCAAATTGCTTATCGCAGAAACAGGCAACGGCGTAAAACCTTTTGATCCTACCGTACCTATCGTATTCGGCGCTGTCTCAACAGCTTTCGTGCTGACGTAATTGAATTGCGTTTGATTACGCAATGTTGTTTGTGGGTTAAGCTTATGCACAATAGTGCTGTTTAATGCAGCGATATCAGAATCAGTATGATCATCGTTGAAACCGTAAGCGGTATTGCGATCCACTGGCGCAGGGCGACCGTTGAGTGGACCGACACCATAATCTGGCATGTCGTGATTGTGTTGCAGCAGGGCCGATAAGGTGATTTCCGTTGGCGTACCAATACCTAATTTGACTGAGGGAGCGAGACCAAAATCTTGCAGTTTGGTTTGATCGCGAGTCGTGGCATTGCCGTCTTGCGCCATTGCCAGAACACGTACAGCAGATGTGTCTGAGGTTACTTTGTTGAAGTCAACCGTGGAACGTACCAAACCATTGCTGGTAACAGATCCTGTCAATTCAGTTTGATTCTTAAGGAACGGCTTTTTGGTCACTTGGTTGATCGCGCCACCAGTGGAACCGCGACCGAACAACATCGATGAAGGTCCCATCAATACCTCAATCGAATCCAGCGCAAAAGTATCACGGTAGTATTGACCACGATCGCGGAAACCGTCCAGATACAAGTCGGTCCTTGCAGAGAAGCCATTCAGATTGACGTTATTACCTATTTGTCCGCCTTCTGCACCACCCAAGGTAATGCCCGAAACATTGCGCAAAGCTTCCGCCATCGAATTGGCACCTTGCGATTGCATGAGTGCTTTATTTACGACCGTGACTGATTGCGGTACATCGCGCAGGTCGGCAGGCAATTTGCTTATAGAAACAGCGCCCGGCGCAAAATCATTTTGAGTGGCTTGCACATTGATTTCTGGCAAACTACTTTTATTTTGCTGTGCCGTGGGTGTGTTGGTCGTTGCCTGGGCAAATGTGGTAATCGGTTGTGCGAACAAAGTAATCAATGCAGCGGCAATAGGGGTGCGGCGATCCATGGTTTCTTTCTATGTGAGTTCAACGGAGAGGAAAGTTGGCGGCTGGCTACTTTAAGTTACAATTGTAATGCAAATGAGAACGGTTATCAATTGCATTTATGTTTTTCATGCAAAATATTTTAATGAAGGGTTTTATTGAGATGTGTTGAGATGTGTTGAGATGTAATGAGATGTCAGGGTGATTAACACGAGATCGTGTTGATATTGAAGCTGGGTAAATCAGTTTGTTTTTTTCATCAAAGCAACGAGCTGCGCGAAGAATTGATCTGAACCTTCCGTCTGGCGGCTGTTACGAGCTTCATTTCTGATCTGCTTCAGATGAACGAAGACGAGTTATGGCAGAGACTGGTGATGAGAGTCCCCTGTGATTAAACACAGAACCTTGAGAAAAATCACTTATTTGCTCTAAGCCCTTGATTTGTAATATAATCTCTGCTTTCTTAGCCTACGCTTACTCTCCTTAGATAGTCGCAGATCGAGGTGATGCCGGTAATTTTGCTGGTTCCCTGTGCGACTTGCGGGAGGCCCACCATAGAATACATGACTGATATAAAGTCCGACCTTGTTCAGGGCATTGCCAGCCCATCCATCATAGACACGCCTATAGCCACTACTCGTTTTGAAGATTTTGGCCTGGCTCCTGAAATTTTGCGTGCTTTGTCTGAGCAGGGTTACGTACACCCAACGCCGATTCAAGCGGAAGCAATTCCTGTCGTTTTGCAAGGCAAAGACGTCATGGGTGCTGCGCAAACTGGTACCGGTAAAACCGCCGGCTTCTCTCTGCCTATCATTCAACGTCTGCTAGCGCACGCAAGTAGCAGTGCTTCACCAGCGCGACATCCGGTGCGGGCATTGATCCTGACGCCAACCCGCGAACTGGCGGATCAGGTAGCAGAAAATGTCAAAGCCTATTCGCGTTTTACGCCACTACGTTCGACTGTGGTGTTTGGTGGCGTAGACATGGCGCCGCAGACGGCCATCCTGCGTTCCGGTGTTGAAATTGTGATTGCGACGCCTGGCCGCTTGCTGGATCATGTGCAGCAGAAAACGATTAATTTGTCGCAGACACAGATACTGGTCATGGACGAAGCCGATCGCATGCTGGACATGGGCTTCTTGCCGGATTTACAGCGCATTATTAATTTACTGCCTAAGCAGCGACAAAATCTGATGTTCTCGGCGACGTTCTCGCCAGAAATCAAAAAATTGGCTGCAAGCTTTTTGAATAACCCACAGACGATAGAAGTTGCGCGTAGCAATGCCACCGCTGATAACGTGACGCAGATTTTGTATAAAGTCGCTGAAGATGAAAAACGCGATGCGGTTTCTTTCATTATTCGTGAACGCGGGTTGAAACAAGTTATCGTGTTTTCCAATACAAAAATTGGCGCCTCACGACTGGCTGTGCATCTGGTGAAGCAGGGCGTTAAAGCGTCTGCAATTCACGGCGATAAATCGCAATCTGAGCGCATGTTGGCGCTCGAAGATTTCAAACGTGGTGAAGTCGAAGTCTTGGTTGCTACCGACGTGGCAGCACGTGGTTTGGATATTTCTGAAATGCCGTGCGTGATTAACTACGACCTGCCATATAACGCTGAAGACTATGTTCATCGTATTGGACGTACTGGTCGTGCCGGTGCCAAGGGCGATGCGATCTCGCTGCATACCGATCAGGACGAGCGTCTGCTGGTCGATATTGAAAAACTGATCAAACAAAAAATTGTGCGTTTGACGCTGGCTGGTTTTGTGGCGACTTCTGTACAGGTACCTGAGCGCGCGCGTCATTCACGTGATCGTTCTGATCGCACAGATCGTAGCGGGACAGATAGACCAGAAAAATCGGGACGCAGTTTTCAAGCGCCGCGAGAGAAGGTTGATCCATGGTTCCTGAAACCGTATGAGCCTAGCGCAAGTACTTTGCCTGCTACAATGCCAACGAATAGCATCAGTCCTGCTGGCAACACGAGTGCCAAGCCGCAAAAGCGTGCATTCCTGTTAGGCGGCACACCGAAAGTCTGATTGCAATGAGGTCTTGGTATGAAAGGCCTTGCTGTAACGAAAGTTAGAATAAAAAAAAGACCGATTAAATCGGTCTTTTTTTTGCAAGGTGCAAATGAATTACAGCAAAGTAATCGTCACTTCCACGTTGCCGCGAGTTGCGTTTGAATATGGGCAAACTTCGTGTGCTTTATTGATCAAGTCTTGTGCCGCTGCTCTGTCCATGCCTGGCAACGAAACATTGAGCGCAACGGTAATGCCGAAGCCACCTTTGCCATTGGGACCAATACCGACCAGACCATTTACTGAAACGTCTGCAGGCAAAGCTATTTTTGCAGTTGACGCCACAAACTTCATTGCACCAATAAAGCAAGCTGAATAACCTGCCGCAAATAATTGCTCAGGATTTGTGCCATCTCCCCCTGCACCACCTAATTCTTTTGGTGTCGTCAACTTGACATCAAGGTGGCCATCATCAGAAGTTGCGCGTCCATCACGGCCGCCGGTTGCTGTTGCATTTGCTGTGTAAAGTACTTGCATGAAATTCTCCGGTAATGAGTTTAAAAAAACGACTGGTTGCGTCGATGGGTAAATAATAGTACGCAATTTAATTGTGTGCAATCTAATTGTTGATTGTATTCATTGATTTTTTCTATGAATACGATAGCTTGGGTAATTCTTAGCTTATTTCAGAAGTAAATACACAGCAGTTTAGTTGTTCAACTCAGTATGTAACTGTGTGCGCAATTCTGTCAGTTGCTGGCGCAAGGCGATCAATGTCTCTTGCGTTTGTCCGCTGGCACACAAAATTTGAGGCGGAATCGTGCTGGCGGCTTTTTGTAATTGCTTACCCTGCTGTGTCAGAATAATTCTTACCTGACGTTCATCCGCTTCGTCACGGCGACGGATTAATAAGCCAGATCCTTCCAGGCGCTTTAATAGCGGAGTAAGTGTACCGGAATCGAGAAATAAGGCGCTTCCGATATCTTTGACTAATACATCATCGTGTTCCCACAGTACTAACATGACCAGATATTGTGGATAGGTAAGACCGAGTTCTTCAAGCAAAGGTTTATAAGTTTTGGTCAATGCAAGAGAAGTGGAGTACAGTGCAAAACAGATTTGATTATCGAGAGCGAGCAAATTGGTTTCTTTTGTTGTTTTTTTAGTCATAAAAATGCTCGCTTATTTTGGTCTGATAATCTGATGAAAACCTACTTATGACATGATAATCAAATTTCTGCGGATTGGTTGCAGCATTTCAGCACGGCGCAGCACGGTATAATGCTGGTATTCCGAAAAATTCAAAATGCAGAGGTAATCGTGACTTTTATAGAAAAACTCAATGCCGCCTGGACCGGCAATCATTCCTTATTATGCGTAGGTCTTGATCCTGATGTGACGCGCTTCCCAATGGAATTAGCAGGCAAGCCAGATGCAATCCTGAGTTTTTGTAAAACGATCATTGATGCCACTGCCGATCTGGCTTGTTCTTTCAAACCGCAAATTGCCTATTTCGCGGCGTTGCGTGCTGAAGATCAGTTAGAAGAAATTTGCCGCTATATCAAGACGACCTATCCTACGATTCCTTTAGTGCTCGATGCTAAGCGCGGCGATATTGGTGCCACCGCCGAGCAATATGCGCGTGAAGCCTTCGAACGTTATGATGCTGACGCGGTGACAGTCAACCCATACATGGGTTTTGACTCGGTTGCCCCGTATATGGAATGGAAAGACAAAGGCGCGATTGTCTTATGTCGCACTTCCAATGCTGGTGGTTCCGATCTACAATTTTTAGATGTGGGTGGCAAACCTTTATACCAACATGTGGCGCAATTGGTTGCCGATAAATGGAATATCAACGGCCAATGCGCGCTGGTCGTTGGTGCCACGTTTCCGAAAGAATTGGCACAGGTGCGACACATCATTGGCGATATGCCTTTGTTGGTGCCGGGTATTGGTGCCCAGGGCGGTGATATTGCTGCGACAGTACATGCCGGCAAAACAAATCATGGTACTGGAATGATGATCAACTCTTCGCGCGCTATTCTGTACGCCAAAGCGGTAGGAAATGAAAATTACGCAGACGCCGCTCGTCGGATTGCGTTAGAAACCCGCGATACAATTAATCAATGCCGTAATTGACTACGCAACAATTTATCATTTTACATTGGCGGGCGACTGGTCTTTATTTAGAAAAACAGCGGATATTGGCATCGTCAGCTTTTAATGACATCGTGCCGTCAGTAAAATGAAATGTATCGTTCGACATTGAGATTTTTGCCAGACAGCACGATCTTCGCAAATGATAAAAATGTTGATCCTGATAGCACAGTCAAAAGAAAAAATAGAAACAATGGACAGGCAGACAAATAGATCAGTGAGAGCCAACGATGAGCGACAATAAAATGAGTGAGTTTGCTTTTCTGGAGGAATTCTCTAAAGAGTTATCGAATAAAAAGTTGATTTTTCCGACCTCCGTTGGCGCAACCATGAAAATCAGAAAAGCCTTGAGCCAGTCTGATATCTCAAATGATGTGATAGCGCGTATTATTGGTAGTGAGCCGGTTTTGTCTGCCAAAGTTTTACATTTGAGTAATACTGTTGCATTCAATCCTCAGGCTCGCCCAATCAATGATTTGCGCGCTGCGACGATGCTATTGGGCTTTGCGGCGGTACGCAACGTTGCTATTGCCGTTGGTATGAAACAACTGGCGGAAAACAAATTTAATGGTACTTTGTCGACGCAAATGGATGGCTTATGGCGCCGTAGCTTACGGGTCGCTGCGTTATCAATGGTGATCGCTCGCACACATACCAAACTGAGTGCTGACAAAGCCATGTTGGCAGGCTTACTGCATGACATCGGCAAGTTCTATATTTTAAATCGCGCACATCATTTTCAGGAATTGTTCACAACGGATAAGATTCTGTGGGATTTGATTGATCAATGGCATGCCAGCATTGGCAGCGCAATTCTTGAAGATTGGGATATTTCTGAAGATATCCGCAATGCAGTTCTCAACCATCGCGGATACGTCCCGGGGCGAATTGCAAAAGCAAGTTTAACCGATGTGCTGACAACAGCAGATTTCCTGGACGCGCATTTTGTAGCTGAAAATATTGATCAACTCGACTGGGCGGCGGTTCCGCCAAGCTTGCTGCTGCTCGGCGTGAATCAGGAAAATATAGAGAAACTACTGCAAGACACCAAAGTCGAATTAACGATAGTGATGAAAGCAATTAGCTAAGCGACGAAATTGATACAACTAGAATACGGAAGTTAGCCAAATAATTTGATCAGTAATGCGATCAATTTGTTTGCTTTTTTATCGTACGGTGGCAGCATCATTAATTTAATTGCTGAAAATCGCCCTTGATAAAACACAGGTCGCATTTTTGAAAACGTCGTAAACCCTTCGTAGCCATGGTAATGGCCCATACCGCTTGCACCTACGCCACCAAACGGAATATCGTGCTGAGCGACATGTAATAAGGCCGTGTTGACCGACACGCCGCCCGACATAATTCGCTTCAGGTAAAAATCCAAAAGTACAGCATCGTTTGTAAATGGATAGAAGGCCAGCGGCCGGTCATGTGCATTGACGTAATCGACGACTTCTTGCGGCTGTTGATATGTTTTTACCGGCAGCAGCGGGCCGAAAATTTCCCGTTGCATGATCTCCATATCATCCGTCACGTTAAATACCAGCGTGAGTGGGAATTTGCGTAGCTCGCGGTTCGGTGGTACCGAAAGAGCGGACTCGAACAAATTGACGGCATAGGCTCCTTTGGCAAGCGCATCATTCAAGCTTGCTTCCAATCTGGCAAATGATCGTTCATCGATGATCGAGGTGTAATCAGGATGGTTGATATCCGGATAGCGTTCTGCGACTAGTCGTTTAGCTTCGGTGGTAAATGTTTCCTCGCTGCCCTCGGGGAGGTAAATGTAATCAACGTTGGTGCAAATTTGACCAGCGTTAAACGCCTTAACCCACATGATTCGGTCGGCGGCGGTCGCTAACGGAAAATCGGGGGCTACCACGGCAGGCGATTTTCCACCAAGTTCCAGAGTGACAGGGGTCAGATTGCGAGCCGCATTCGCCATGACAGACCGACCTGTCTGCCCAGAGCCTGTAAAAAATAAATGATCAAACGGCAGTGATGAAAATGCCGGCCCACGGCCATCTCCATCCTCAAAGAATTGCAACTTTTCTGGCGGAAAATACTTTGGTGTAATTTGAATTAATAAACGTGCCAGATGCACAGAGTTTTCAGACATCTTTAACATCGCGCGATTACCCGCAGCAAAGATCGCCGCCAATGGAGCAAACGATAAATTGAGTGGAAAATTCCACGGAACGATGACGCCAATCACCCCCAGCGGTTGCGGTATGACAGCGACTTTAGAGCCTGGGTACAGTAAGACGTCAATGTGGCGACGCTGCGGCTTCATCCATTTTTTCATGTGCTTGAGGTTGTCTTTGATCTCTTGCAATACGACGAAAAACTCAGCGAACAAAGTTTCAAAGCTCGAGCGGTTACCGTAGTCCTGATTGATTGCCGCGACCAAAGCATCCTTATTTTCTTTCAATAAGCGTACCAAATTTTCCAGATCGGCGCGGCGGCTTGCATAATCGGGGTAGGGATTGGCAAGATAAGCAGCTCGTTGCAAGTCAAAACATTCGCTGAATTCGGCTGGCATGGCGTAGGGCAGGTGATTTAATTCAGGCGCGTTCATGGATTCTTTCTCTTCTGAAAATGGCACAAATGAAGGAAGTAGTTTTTGCAAATATCGATTGACGATACATCGCTGGTAATTACGAAGAATACGCCTTTTTCTTGTCAATGCGCCATTATTCGCTGTCGTGACAGATTTACACCTGCTACTGTAAATGTTCCTTCAGGCGCTCGTAGCCAGAGCGGCTTACGGGCAGTTTTTCGCCATTATTTAACACTGCAACAACGCTGTCTTTGTTTTGGCGAACTATTCCTTTTAATGCATGCATCTGCAAGAGATAGGAACGGTGTATTCGTACAAACTGCGTCGGGTTGAGTTGTGCTTCGATGTCTGACAAGCTTTGGGTCTTCATCCATGATTTACCAGCGGCATGGATCAAAATGTAGTCATCTTCTGCTTTGATAAAGTCGATAGTGGCAACGGGAACAACGTGAACCTGGTTACGATCGCGAATTAACAGCCTTTGGGTTTTTTCTGTGTTTTCAAAGATTAATTGTTGAATCCCAGTTTCAGGAGGTGCGTCAGCCTGCTGTAGGAGTTTTCTTGCCTTATTTAGTGCCTCGTCAAAGCGCTGTTGCGAATACGGTTTTAGCAGGTAATCAATCGCATGCAAATCAAATGCTTTCAAGGCAAACTGATCGTAAGCAGTCGTAAAAATAACTCCGCTATGACGTCCGCTTATTTCTAAGACTTCTAAGCCCGTCAACTCTGGCATCTGGATATCAAGAAAAATCAGATCAGGGCCTTGTTGATTGATCGCATCCACCGCTTCCGTGCCTGTTTCGCATTCGGCAATGATGTGAATATCTTGATGAGGGCGTAAATATTCAGTGATCAGGCGACGAGCCAGTTCTTCGTCATCGGCGATGATTACGCTGATTGGTTTAGTCATGATTTCTATGATTCCCAAGGTAGTGTCAGTTCAACGACAAATTCTTGTTCCGTGCGTTTCCACTCGACTCTTGCCTGGTCGTCATACAAAGCATGAAAGCGGGAGCGCAGATTTTGTAAGCCGAGACCAGACCCAGTGGCGGGCGAAATATCGTTGGTCACCGGATTGGTCACCCGGATGTACAACCAATCCGTATTTCTTAGAATTTTTACCGTAATACAACCACCCTGACGAATGGTACGGATACCAGGTTTAATTGCGTTTTCTAATAATGGCTGTAAGATCATCGAAGGAATTAGCGCGTCTTTTGTCGAGTCATCGGCCTCGATGTTGATTTGCAATTTTTTCCCAAAGCGAATTTTTTCTACTGCCAGAAAGTCTTCACATAAACTTAATTCTTGCTCCAGGTTGACTTTTTCTTGTTCTGATAAGGTCAGCGTTTTTCGAAAAAAATCTGCCAGAGCAATAGTCATTTCCCGCGCTGCTTTTGCGTCAATCGCTGTCAGGGCGCTAATTGAGTTAAGGCTATTGAATAGGAAGTGGGGATCAATCTGTGATCGTAATACTTGTAGCTCCGCATCACGTGCCAAAAGGTGTGCATGGGTTTCTCGCTTCTCTGCTGCCTGTATATGCTCAAACGCAATCACGACGTCATAAGTCAGCAGTGCTAGCAAGTAAAAGACAAAATAGATGGCAAAGAGGGCGATATCAAGTTTTGACGTGATGTTATGAGGAGACGTAATTTCAGTTAAATTTTCCAGCAGAAGGTTCCAGGCATGGGCTACGCCTGTTGCCACCGCGGCGGAGATGAGCGAGCTGATGATAAAAACCAGTGCTATCAAAAAAAACGTGTATTTCTGTATCTGGAATGAACGACAAATATAGTATGCAGAGCTTGTCAGGAAGCCAAAAAATAAACTGACCGGCACGGCGAAACTGCAAGCGTAGGAAAAATTGCTAAATTCTGCCAATACTAATATTTTTGCCAGTAATAGCCCCGCTGCAAGCCATATCGCGATGTGCCAGAGAAATCTGCGGAAATCCGATAACAGTGGATGCATGGGGCTCTTGAGTATTTAGTTTCTGATTTCGACACCACCCATAATCGCATACCCTTGTATAAACAAGGTCTTGCTGCGATCCATAGGTGGAACGGTACGATCTTCAATGCCGCCTAAGATGGGAATCCCTTGTGATATAACAGTCCAATCTCCAGGCACTTTGATTTCTATCCCACCCCACACCGCGAAAACATTGATAGTGGCACCGCCATCGATAGAGGCGTTGCGCAAGTCGAGTTCTATGCCTCCCATAACCGCAGTGAGTTCACCCCCACGAAAATTTTGCGATGAATTTTGGGACTTAGAACCACTCATGACTGCTGACAGGTTGCAGCAATTGTCGCCATCATCTATCTTACCTGTCGGTGGAGTAATTTCTGCCTTCAGGCGGTCTTTGAAAATGATAGATAATCCCACAAAGATCATCACCACTGGCCACAAACTGCGACTACTAAAATAAACGATACCCAAATGTTGTAATGTCATCAGTACGCCGACTGCAATAAAGCCACCACCGATTAAATGGCCGGAGACAGTATCACTGCGTGACATTTTTAAAGCGCCAATGACGATGAAAACGGTTGGCCAAAATTGGAGAATCGCTCTGGTATTGAAAATGTTTAAATTATCAATTAAGGCGAGGGCGCCAAAGATCAGGATAATGGTGCCAAACACGACGCGGTTGTGTTGTTTTTGTTGATTCATTTAAATCTCCTTTGTCACTTGGACTCTGAGGATGTTCAGGATTCTGAGGATGATTTGTTTGACGACAATAAGCCGCGAATGATGCTTTGCACACCGACCGCGATCAGAATAATTGGCCAACTGGTGCCAAAGGTCCAGCCCCACAAATGTTCCATGGATGCATAGATCCAGAAAGCAAGGATGATGTTAAAACAGCCCTTAGCGACATGCTTCGCTGTGCGCGAGACCAGAATGTCAATCAGGCCGCTCAATGCAATCAACGCTGGAATATAAATCCACCAATTTTTGTAACTGATGAAATCCCAACCATTGATCAGAAATAAAGCGCCAGCACCAACTAAAGCAATGCCAAAAATCAGATTCTTTGCATTTTTAGCGGTAGCAGGCATGGTATCGTCACGCATGATTTCTCCTTTTGAATACACTTGTTTTGTGTGTGTTCTTACGATAAAGCAAGCGGACTGGCTTGTCTTGCAGTCATCGGCGAATGACGTAAAGATGTCGGTGATTGACGAAAAAGAGATCTCAGTTACCAGGAAATAGCCTTGACATGGGACGACATGTTGACCAGTTGGATGGCCAACACCCACGCCTACGTTGTTTAACTGAGTAACTGTAAAAACTCGTCGGCTTGACGGACTATGCGTTTGGATTCGCTGCCGAATACATCATGAGTTTCCTGAATGATGAATTCGTTGGACCCCTTGGTGCAATAGACTATGCCTCGAAAGTTTGTTCCCAGGTACACAAATGGGGTTAGCTTTGTTTTCACAGGGGTGTCATTGCCAAGCAATGAGCGCAGCTTACGTTCAACGTCGTACAGGCTTTTTTCGTTTAGATTGACCATTGCTCCCTTAGGCGTTGGAAAGCTGGTTTCAAATGAGGGATTTTGTCCCATAGGATTTTTGATAGTAATTTTGATGCCTAATTTTAAAAATTTGGATACGGCAGTAAAATCGTTTTCATCGTACATGACAAACTCCTTGATTGGCGCATGCGCACAGCTACTGTTGCACTAATGCATGATCTCACTTTGCCAGAATTCAAGCTTATTGACAATCGCGATGCACAATCTTGTTGTTGACATGTTTGCCCTGTCCGCACAGCGACATACGCTAAAGACATACGGCTAATTCCACTGCTTGCAGAATATCTCCTTGTTGGTTTTGAATAAAAGCCACCAGTGACAAATGCTGCCGATTCGCGTTGGCTGGAATATTAACCGTGATGTTGGTTTTTTTGGGCGTTGATGCAGCAACCGCGCTTGGATCTATCCACACCCTGGCGACCGCATCGTGACGTAAAGTTGCTCCTTGATTTTCTCCGGCTGAAACTTTACTCGATAAGCTATTTTCAAGCAGCGCCACATATAATTCGCCTGCCTGGTTGCTATTACTGTCAATCTCGATAGAGATCTTATCGGCGCTCATCCCTGTTTGACGTAGTTGTATTGTTGCCAAAGCAGGTTGTTGTTTGATTCTTTCCAGTTCGGAGTTCAGACCGGTGGCCCAGTTACGTAATTCTTTGCCATTAATAAAAAACTCAGGCGTATAAACCGTCCGGCTACGGGCATACGCCGATAATTTTTGTTGTCTCTCTGTGAATAAGTGCTGAGCAAATGGGTCTTTCCAACCTATATAGTCCCAGTAGTCGACGTGCAAAGCGAGCGGAATTACCCGATCAGGATGCAAACCAGAATTTTGCGACACACTATGAAGAAATTTGTCGGCTGGGGGGCAACTGCTACATCCTTCTGAGGTATACAGTTCAAGCAAAGCAACTTGATGGGAGCGGCTTTTTTTTAAACAGACTTCAGATGCTTGGCTGTTGACGGATGCGAACAATAAGCTGAGTGCGATAAGTGAAAATTTCATATTACTTCCAATCGGTTAATTATCCCTATGTCGGTTTTAGTTCCTTTTCCTTACATGCTGGTGGGGTTGATTTGAAAGACGGCGTTCAGACTTCGCAGATTTGTAGCGAACAACTCAATGTTACTTGGCAAATTCTTCTTGTGAAACTATTATGAATTGAGATAAGTGAACGGTATTAAATTTTTCTTTTCGAACATTCATTAATTTGGTTCGAGATTAAATTTAGTTGATTACTTTTTAAGACGTCAACTTTGCCATCGAACGTAACTTAAACTTGCGCAAAGCCTTTTTTAAAAAGGGATGGAGAATGATGCAAATACTGAAAATCTTTTTCACATTTTTTTTGATGCATTTTTCCAGTATTTCTTTATCCTCAGAGTTGCCGATTTGTCCTGATCGTCCAATTCGTTATGCAGTATTTGACTCGGGATTTTACTATCATAATGGCAAAGGGATGGATGTTGATATTGCCAATGAATTGAAAATCAGAACATCATGCGAATTTGAGATTATTGTGCTACCCATTGCCCGTATTTGGGTCGAAATTCAAAACGGTAAATTGGATATGGTAGGAACTGGAGTCCAAACACCGGAGCGTGTGAAACACGCGTATTTTTACAATTTACGTTACTCAACGCCGTATCTTATTTCGACACGATCAATGCAAAAAAAAGTCGAAACGATGGATCAGTTGATGCTTGATCCGGACATCACGTTCGGAATCCAGCGGCAATTTGATCATGGTTCTTATTTCAATCCCTTTTTGGAACAACTACGCGAAAAAAAACGACTGGTCGAAGCCGCAGATACGGAGGCACTATTGAAAATGTTAGTGGCAAAAAGGTTTAACTATGCCTTAGTCTATCCCATGTCTTATCGCCCGATCGCTAAAGAGTTGCAATTGGACGATAGCTTAGTTGTGTATGATGTCAGTCCACCGCGCACTGGTAAATATGGAGGCCTGGCGCTATCCCGGCTTTCATTTTCCGAAATTGAAGCCGAGAAGTGGGGAGCATTGATATTGAGGATGCACAAGGATGGAATCGTGCGTAAAATTCTGAGTAATTATTTGCCAGAACAGGAAGCCAAAAAAATCGCTATTCCGTAAGCACTAAGGTGAACCAAATCTTGAAGCTGCATTCAGATTCAATATCAAGGATTTAAATTCAGCATAACTTTGCGGTACATTCCCGTCATGTACCAATACGTTGCGAAGTCGTTTGATTAGTTCTTCCTGTAGCAGGTTTTCTGAATTTTCTGATGGAGACTTGATTCGTTGATCTTGAATAGATTGTAAATTATCTGCCAGCCATTGCAGATCTAAAGTTGGATGGTTGAGATGTAGTGCGGAATCTTTTTCAATTGCATGCAACGGTTCAGAATCTCTGGACGTATGCTTGACTGCATACACTAGCAAGTTATAACTGTCGGCAGATTTTATCCACCAGACATTATTTGAAAACTGTTGGTGCAACAAGGTGAGCATCGGTGTTAAAACGCTGGGCTTCCCCCAAACATTAGCGACCAGCACACCTCTTTGGTTCAGTTGTCGGTAACAGTTTGCATAAAATTCAGCTGAATTGAGCGCAGGAACCAGGCCGTGGATATCATACGCATCAAGAAAAATGACATCGGCATCGCATTGTTGTCGCGGCAGCCATTCAACCGCATCGGCATGAATAATCCTGAATCGCGCATCATCATCAGGAATCATAAATTGCTGCCGCATACTGATGACATCTGCATTAATTTCAATGGCGGTAATACGGCAATCTGGCAAATGCTGATAACAATATTTGACAAGTGACCCGCCGCCCAGTCCAATAAGAACGATATGTTGAGGCTTTGGATTAAATAGCAAAAAACCCATCATCGCTCTGGAATACGCACATAACAGCTGATGTGGCTGATCAATGCGCATCACGCTTTGCATGCAGGCTGGTGTCAGATACATCATCCGAAGCGGCTCATCATCGAGAATAAATGGCCTACCTTCTGCGGCCTCAGAGAGCGCCTTCAATGTTGTTTGATGCTGTATTTCCTCGGCCGTTGGCTTATTCAGAAACAAGCGCGATAAACTTTGACGAGCTTTAGCCATGGTGGTTTTTATCTTCGACGTTAACGTTGACTGCAAAATATCGTTTCGAATGTCATCACGTCAAGGTATTTCAGTCTTAGTCGCGTTGTTGATCGGCTATTAGCCTCCAGTACGTGCTTTTTCTAGTGCCGCCTGCAATTCTGCAATTTTTTCTAGCAGGGTGGCATTTTCAGACTGCAAAGCAATAATCTTTTGCCGAAGAACAGGCACATCGACATCGCCACTGGTGAAATGCGTTGCCATAGCGTCCCCTTCATTTGCATTTGAAGATTCTTCAGATTGTGCAACTTGCTTTGCGATTTTCGCAGGTGCTTTTTGCTCACGAATTTTTTCGCGTACTTGCCTCGCTGCTTGCTGCAATTCTTTACGACCACCTGCCACTGCAGCCTGTTGCGCCTCATCTGGCAGGGAAGCGACAGCTGCTGCTGCACTGATAGAAATCGTACCATCCCGCACCGCCTGTACCAATGCCGGAGAGGCTGTGCGTTGAATTTTTTCTATCTGCACGACGGCATTGCTGCTGATGCCTGCTTCCCGTGCAATTTCCTGACGACTTTGGGTCGGCTTAATTACGGGAACGGCGATATCTGTTTCACCCTCCGCAGACTGAGCGCTGGTGTCATGGTGCTTAGTGCGGGCAGTGATAATTTCTTTTTTTCTCAAAGCCAGCATACCGCGTTGAAAGTCAGATACGCTACGGCGTGCAAGATGATTGTCGATCATCCACAATTGAACGTCTTCAATATTGCTGAAATTGTCGTTTTGTACAACCTTAAACGGTATTTGGTGCTTTTGGCAGATAGCATAGCGATTGTGCCCATCGATCAGCACCTCACCCCAGCAAACCAGCGCATCACGGCATCCTTCTGTCAATATGCTGCGCTCCAGAGCTGCATACTCATGTTCTGTAAGTGGATCAATATAAGCGCGTAATGCTTCGTGAATAGTGATGCTCATGGTTCTGCCCTTGCAATATTTCGTGGAAGGCGGAATTGTAGCTGAGAATCTGTCCGGAAATCACCTCAGCACAGAAGTAGGGCTGCTCTAGCTAAGATTATGGTCGGATTGCCTGTCGCGTGTACAATACGGTGCTTAACAAAGCGTAGCCTACCTTTTTTATACCAATAGCTATACTTAAAGGTGGCATGATTGGCGTTAATTGAACGATAAAAATACCAATTCAGTGATTTTGTGCGCTTTCTTATTGCGCTGGTCAGAGTTGGCATCCATTCTCCAGGCTGATTGCCCGGCATCTTCTGATATCTTGAGGCTATTGCCAAAATTTTTACCCATTATCATGCGTATCAACGCCTGTTTTTAAGGAATTTCCATTATGATGACCTATGAGCAATATCTGGACGAAGTCACCACACTGATGACTGAAAAATTTGATCTGACTGACGAAGACGCGATCAAACATGTGATGCGTGCGCAAGCTAATGACTTCTTCACATTGCATGATGATGTTCCAGAAATGCGCACGCAGGAACGTGCAGAACAAGACGCACAGACGATTTATGAGCAGCGCAATAAATCACGCCCACATACGTCACCGCAGCGTTCCGCAAAGCCACGTAAATAACCCACCGCGCTAAAGAGATTAGATGAAAACACCAAAGAGAATCCAACCGCTGGTCGAAGAAGGACTAGTTGATGAGGTTCTGCGCCAATTGATGAGTGGGAAAGAAGCAACTGTTTATGTGGTGCGCTGCGACGAAGAAATTCGCTGCGCCAAAGTCTATAAAGAAGCGAGCCAGCGAAGCTTTAAGCAAGCAGCATCGTATCAGGAAGGCCGCAAAGTAAAAAATAGTCGACAAGCCCGCGCCATGGAAAAGGGTACGCGCTACGGTCGTAAAATGCAGGAAGAAGTTTGGCAAAACGCCGAAGTCGACGCATTATATAAACTCGCTGCGGCTGGCGTCAAAGTGCCTAAGCCGTATATTTGCTTTGAGGGCGTATTGCTGATGGATTTGGTCACGGATGCCGATGGCAATGCTGCACCACGCCTCAATGACGTTGAGCTTTCTCATGAGCTGGCATTGCAATACCATGCGCAGCTTTTACAGCAGGTTGTCTTGATGTTGTGTGCTGGTGTGATTCATGGCGATTTGTCTGAATTCAATATTCTGGTCGATGCTGATGGCCCGGTCATTATCGATTTACCGCAAGCGATCGACGCGGCGAGTAATACCGAGGCCGCAAAAATGTTAGACCGTGATGTCACCAATCTTGCCTCGTATTTTGGTCAGTTCGCACCAGAATTAAACGATACCCAATACGGTAAGGAAATCTGGAAGTTATATGTTGCTGGAGAATTGACACCAGAAAGTAAATTGACGGGGCATGTTGCCGCAGATACTAGACCGGTCAATGTTGGTGAGGTCATGAAAGAAATCGAATCAGCGATTTTCGAAGAGCAGGAACGTTTGCGCCGTATGGCAGAGATGTAGGAGTTAAAAATAGACTTTACAATTTAATGCCTCGTCAAAGCCAACGCATTGCAAAAAAACCTCATGTTTTGCACATGAGGTTTATCGATTTATTTCTCTACGTAAGTACCTGCTTTTAGTTCAGGCCAGTTTTGATTGGCATCTTTGACGTAGCCTGGAATATCTTCCTGCCAGCGCTTCAGTACCACCTTACTCAAATTCAGATATAACTTACCATCGACCACTTTGTAAGCGTACGGATCGGTCTCAGGTGTGTAACCCTGGGCGACACCATAAGCGCAATAGCCGCCGTATTGGGGGGCGTATTTTTCTGGGTCTGCTGTGAATGCGTCTAAGTTGGCTTGGGTACTGAAATGCCAGGTAGCGCCTTGCCATTCATATGATAAATTAGCCTTACCTTTGACGGGCTTGTTGAGCTTAAAGTAAGCGACTGGATCGTAACCACGGATTGCCCCAGCCTGAGTAGAAAAGATCGGTGCAATTGGGGCGGCGAATGCAGTGCTGCCTGCAAGCGTAAAAACGGCAGCGGCAAAAAAATTGATCAGGAGTGATCGGCGGGTAACTGGCATGGTAAGGCTCCTTTAATCGTATCTGAGCAAATTTAAAAAGTGACGTAACAAATAGTCGAAGCTGATACAAAAACCTTACACAGAAATTTTTTTATTTTTAAAACCTACATTAATGCTTCAAGAGCCGCGATATCATCCATGAGCTGAATTGGTACATAGCATAAGACCTCTATTTTTCGATCAGCAAACACAGTGCGGCGGTCGCGCTTCTCAGACAATTTTTCCATAATGACGTCACGTTGTTCGAGTAACGCCGAAATATGGTGGCGGTATAACTGTACCAGAGCCTGCAAAAAAGCATTGATCTCTTTTTTCTCCTTGTTTGCCTGAATTTTAAAATGTTGTAAGCCAATGTCGCATTGTGCCTTCGTTAGCCAGGCACCTTTGGTTACCCAGCGGTTCACCACAAAAAATCCACTCGGTATGCCCTGCGCGTCCATAGAAACCGCAATTAAATGGGCTGGCGCAGGAGAATAGCGTGGATCAGGTTTTCGTAATCCCATTTTTTCTGCATGTACAAACAGATGAAAATGGCCGTGTTCGAGAAAGGGGCGCTGCAATCCGGGATGTGCATGGTAAAAATATTGCGAAGCATTTTTCTCATCGCGTACATCGTTTTCGGGGTAGTGATTCCATTCGACAAAAACGTCATCGGCAATCAGTGTTTGAACGACTTGTTGATTTTTTTCGCTGAGCGCCTGCAGGTTGCTAACGAGCTTAGTTGCTGCTTGTAAGGAAATCTTGAGTTCAGCGTTTGAAAATTGTGTCCAGTCAGGTGTGTTCTTAAGTACCCGGGGGAGTTTCATTATTTTGCCAAAGCGTGAATGGTGAGAAGGGGAATGGAGGAACGAAAAATGCACGCAATCAACGACAATTATTCGTTGTTGCGTGCATTCTTAGAAAAATTATTTCTTGGCAGCGCAGCAACCTTTTTTCGCAGCACAGCAACCAGCTTTAGCAGCACAGCAGCCTTTTTTCGCTTGGTGCTTAGCATGCTTCTTCGCGCCACAGCAGCCTTTTTTCGCAGCGCAGCAACCTTTTTTAGCGGCGCAGCAGCCAGATTTAGCAGCACAGCAGCCTTTTTTGCCAGCACAAGCTGATTTTGGTGCACAGGCAGCTACTGCAGCAACAGGTGCAGCGGCAATGGCGGATGCGGCGACTACAGAAGCACCAACAACTTTTTTGAGAGCACTTGTCAGGGATGTCGATTTCATATGTCCCTCCGGTTTGATTAAACGAGCCTGTAGCTAGGCTAAATGGGTGATGCGGTTTTTGATGCTACATTGACTTGGTCTGGTTGCATATGAATAACTTACAAGCTTATTTGAAATTTTTAGAAAATAAATAAAATTTAGTAATTTCTAATAATTTAAACATAAATTCTTATTTAATGTCATTTATCAAATTTATCATTGGTACTGTGTTGTTTATCTCGAAGGTTCTCAGGGTGAGTTTTTAGAAAGCGCCTGTCGTTAATTCGATAAGATTGAGCAGTTGTCATGAAACGCGAATGGCACTCATTGTGCTCGCATTAATCAAAAAAAGGCATGCTGACGGTGATCAGCATGCCTTGAATACCTTTATTTGTGATCGTCTACATCTGGATCATCATCTCTGGTGAGTTTTATTGACGGACACGCTTCTTCGCTCCCGTTGCAGGGCTGGTCTTCGCCTTAAATGCCGGTCTGCCACCTGCCTGAGGGAATGCCGGTTTATCTGTTTGCAGATTTTGCGTCAAGGCTGCCGGGAATTTCACGGCAGATTTTTTTTCGACAACTGGCTTACTTGAAACTTCATCTGGCGTATTGGATGCGGTTTTGGTTTGCAGTGTGCCCGGGTCAGTTTTTGATATAGTTGAAGTCACTGCGGCTTTTTCGCTTTCTGTTTTTGGTTCACTGGCAACTGTGACGCTTTTTGTGGCTGGCACAGGCTTTTCAGTCATTTTTTTAATGTTCTTAGGGTTAGTCTTGCTGCTTGCCGCAACGACTGGTTTGGATTCAGCAGCAGGGTTGACGTTTGTTTTCTTCGCTGGCTTATCGATTTCTTTCGTTGCAGATTTTGCCGCGGCTTTGATTTCTGGCTTGGCTGTTTTCTTTGCTTTTACCTCTGGTTCTGCAAGCAAATTTAATTGCGTATTTGCAGGCGCTTTCGTTGTTGTTTTCGTTGCTGGTTTTGCTGTTGTTTTGTCTGCTACTTTTGTCGTTACTTCTTTTTTGGAAACAGGGGTAATGTCGACGACTTCAAGTTTTTCAACTTTTGGGCGTGCTACTGTTTTTGTTTCTACAACAATAGTCACGTTAGGTGCCGATAAAGACGGGGTATTGCCGACCAGACGTAATAGCTCTTCGCGTAATGTACTGGAAATTGTTGCCAGTTGACGGCCATAGGCCAACAAATGTTCAATTTCTGGCGTCGCGTGAGACAATAATTCATGCGGCGCGTTGGCTGCTAAGATTTGTTCAGTTTTACTGGAAACTCTGTCAAATGCTTGCTTTGCAGTTGCGAAATTAAGCGCAATCACTTTTTCTAGTCCGCCGAATGCAGTGCTGGAGAATGCTTGGATTGTTGCGAGTTGCTTCTCGATTTGATCTTGCGTTGCAGCAGAAATCTGATGGTGAATCAAAGGCATAAATCTCTCCTTAATGTTGGTGTGGCATTAATGTCGGTAGAATGTCAGCAAAATGTCTGCAGAATGCATAAATAAACATCGTGATAATGCATTTTGCTATTCTAACTCTGCTTCCAGCTTATCGTCACGCAATTATTTTGCAGTGCAGCATATAACTTGAATGCATAGAGCTACGGAGTGGGTTTAGTTGTATTTCATGTCAGACAAAAATTTTGATAATTGACCAGGTGAACAATGTTGACTAACGAAATGAACGATGCCAGCAAGGACAAGCATCAAGGAGAGAGCGATTTACACTTGATTCGTGATCGCTTACGTACATTTGCAGATGAGCGCCAATGGAAGCAATTTCATACCCCTAAAAATCTGGCTTGTGCATTGGTAGTGGAAGCTGCTGAATTGCTAGAGCCGTTTCAGTGGCTCGCACAAGGTACAAAGGAAGAACTGGGGGCTGAGCAATATTTAGCGGTAAAGCATGAAATGGCCGATGTGCTCAGTTATTTAGTGATGTTGGCAGACAAACTGGAGATTGACTTGATTTCGGCTACGCAAGAAAAAATTGCTTTGAATGCGCTGAAATATCCGGCTGACAAGGTAAAGGGGGACGCCAGAAAATATTCTGCTTACCACGACTGAAAGCAAGATAATAAATAATTTGCCGGGTGACTGCGTATAAAAAAACGCCTGCTGCAAATCGTTGCAGCAGGCATTTTTTAAACTGTTTGCAATAACAAATAGTTCAAAAATTATTTTTTAGCAACTGCACGCGGCGCTGTTTTTGTTGCTTGTGTTGCTTGAGAAATTTGTGTCACTGTGTTGTTCAGATTCGCTTCCAGTGTTTCTACCGCTTGTTTTGTTGTCTGGCTCAGTTGTTCGTAGCCAGCGCTTGCATTGTTTAATGCAGTTTTGAAAAAAGACACCAGTTGTTCAGAGCCTGCAGGTGCATTTTTAGAGACTTCTTCAAACAAAGCTTGTACTTTGCGATTGTTTTCCGCGATTTGTGTTTCCGCTGCATTTGTAAATTCTGATTGTGCGTTGGAGGCAATGCTTGCGAGGTGACGGCTGTATGCCAGCAGTTTTTCTGCTGTTGGCTGCGTATGCGATGTTGTCAGATTGAAAAACTCTTGAGGATCTTTTGCTGCCAACAGTTGCTTGGTCGTTGCTGCGGATTCTTCCAATGTGCTTTTTACCGCATTCAAATTGAGCTCTACAAGTTTTTCTACACTTTCAAATGCTTTTCCGCTTAATGTCGAAAACAGCGCGAGTTGTGCATCGATATTTGCTTTAGTTGCTGCTGAGAATTGTTCAGGTACAGAAAACATAGTGATCTCCCGGAAATGGAAAGTAAGCACGAATCTGGCTTATGCAGGTGTTTTTAACGAGACAAATGGAACTGATTTATTGCATTTGTGCGTTGCAACGATTCATATTACATTGATTTGTATGACTTAATCAACTTTGATTTGTGCGTTGCAATGCAAAGTTGCTGCATGATTTTAATTGTAATAATTATTTACATTGATAAAATAAGTGCAACATCTTAAGCTTAGTTTGCGCTAGTTTTATGACAGGCTTGTGAAGTGTGCTCCCCATGTTAAACTTTTACGTTTTGCTGATTCATCTGCATACGACAACCAACATCACAGCACTTTTCTACATAAAAAATGCCACAGATGAATGTTGTTATTTGATTACACTTTATTTGTTTCCATGAAAATACAGGCGAAAACCCGCGAGCATTTCAAGCACTTTCTTCCGATTACGACCAGATGGATGGACAATGACGCTTATGGACATGTCAATAACGTCGTGTATTACAGCTGGTTTGATACGGTTGTCAATCAATTCCTAATTACCCACGGGGTATTGGATTTAGAGCAAAGCCCGGTGATTGGTCTGGTGATTGAAACCCAGTGTAATTATTTTGCCTCAGTTGCGTTTCCCGATACCATCGTTGCTGGTCTGGCAGTAAGCAAACTGGGCAATTCCAGTGTTCGCTACGAATTAGGTATTTTTAAAGAGAATGAATTGAATGCTTCCGCTCAGGGGCATTTTGTTCATGTGTATGTTGACCGTGAACAGCGCCGACCTGCATCTATTCCAGACGCTATGCGTCACTTATTAAATTCGATACAAAGTGATAAATATGATTAATTCGCCAGTTCAACAGTGTGTTGACGAAGTTATTCTTGGACGCCGTTCTATCCGCGCGTTTTTGCCTGATGCTTTGTCAGAAGAAGATGTGCTCAATATATTGGAAGTCGCGAAGCGTGCGCCGTCAGGAAGTAATACGCAGCCATGGAAGGTGTATGTGTTAATGGGGAATAAGCTTCAAGAGTTATCCTCTGCTATCTTAGATGCTCATAACCATCCGTCGGCTGATCAGCCGTACACTGAAGAATATAACTACTATCCGGTAACGTGGGTGAGCCCTTATCTTGAGCGTCGTCGTAAAGTAGGCTGGGATTTATATGCTTTATTGGGCTTGGGACGTGAAAATAAGCACGGTATGCACGCGCAACATGGCCGCAATTACGCATTCTTTGATGCACCAGTGGGTTTGATTTTTACCATCGACCGTATTATGGAGCAAGGTTCCTGGTTGGATTACGGCATGTTTTTGCAAAATATTATGATCGCCGCTAAGGCGCGTGGCCTTGATACTTGCCCGCAAGCGGCATTTACCCAATATCACAAGATAATTAGTGAAAAATTACACCTGCCAGCGAATGAAATGTTGGTGTGCGGAATGGCTTTAGGTTATGCGGATAAGAGCAAAATTGAAAATACTTTGGTGACGGAGCGTGATGCTGTGCAACACTTTGTGACCTTTGTGAAGTAATCTCTTTCTTCAATAAATTGCGCTAAGCCTTTAATTATCTTGCGATTTTTCGGATATTTGCTACACTCCATTTAAATTTTTGGCACATTTTATTCGAGGAGTTGTTGATAGTGAAATTTGCCCGTCAAGCTTTTGTTTTTTCTTTTGTGGTATTGCTGCCGATGTCGGTATTGGCGGTCAATGCCGACAATGCGTCACGCTCAAAACATGCAACGCCCAAAAAACACGTTGTACAAAAAAAATTGGTGCATACGACAACTACACTGTCAGCAAAGCGCTATGTTCTGGTGCACGGTAAACGCCGTCTGGTGACACAAAAAGCCGCTTTGGCTCCTGTGGCGCTGGACAAACCGAGTTTCGGTGATGCGGAAGGTTTGAATCACTCCAAAGACCCTTTATCGCTTCAATCTAACGTTGCTTACGTCGTTGATCAGGCTAGCTCTAAGGTGCTGTTTGAAAAAAATCCTGATGTTTCTTTACCTATCGCCTCCATCACCAAGCTCATGACCAGCCTCGTCGTCGTTGAAGCGAATCAGGACATGAATGAAGAAATCGAAGTCACGACCGACGATATTGATAAAGAAAAAGGTACTGGTTCACGTTTAAAAATTGGAGCGAAACTCTCGCGTGCCGACATGTTGCATATTGCGCTCATGAGCTCAGAAAATCGTGCAGCTTCCGCACTGGGACGTAATTATCCGGGTGGGCGGGAGGCGTTTGTCGCTGCAATGAATGCGAAAGCGCGTCAGTTAGGGATGACTGATACCCACTATGTTGATTCAAATGGATTGTCTAGTCAGAACCGTGCCAGCGCAAAAGACTTAGTGAAATTAGTGAATGCCGCTTACCAATTTCCGATTATTCGTCAATATTCGACCGATTCGAAATATGTTGTGAATCCCGGGGGATCCACTTTGGAATACGGTTCATCAAATAAACTGGTCTCAAATCCTTCCTGGGAAATTGGTTTGCAAAAGACTGGTTTCATCAACGAGGCTGGGCGTTGCCTGGTCATGCAAGCAATGATAGAGGGACGCGCTGTAGTTATGGTGTTTCTTGACTCAAAGGGAAAATACTCACGTCTGGCAGACGCAGGCCGTATCAAGAAATGGTTAGAAACCACGAAGCCTCAACTTTGATGCTCTGATGTTCTATGATGTGCAGACGAAAAAAACCGGACGCTGATCCGGTTTTTTTATGCCTGCTCAGCAAATAGTGCTTGCCACAACGAAACTGTTGCTGCCGCTTCTTTTTCGATTTTGTCATGCGCAATCCGTGCGCGATCCTCACCTTGCAAGCGAATGCTGTGCTGGAGTTTTCTGAACCAACGGTAGGCAATCGAAGTCCTATCAGCTAATCCAGCGTCAATGAGACCTAATTCTCCACTTAATTTAAGCAGGGCGATATTGCCGATATTCGCAGTTAATTGCGGATATTGGTGTGCATACCTGAGTACCAGATTTTGTACGATAAATTCAATATCGATCATCCCGCCAGCATCGTGTTTAAGGTCGAATAAATCGCTACGATTGATATGTGCGTCATGCATTTTCTTGCGCATATTGAGAATTTCTTGTGCCAATTTATGTGTATCACGTTCTTGCCTTAAAACCTGATCGCGGATTTGCTCGAAACGCTGGCCGATTTCTGCATCGCCTGCGCAATAGCGTGCTCGGGTGAGCGCCTGATGCTCCCAAAGCCAAGCTGATTTTTCCTGATATCTGGCAAATGAATTGACAGAAGAAACCAATAATCCGCTCGCACCATCGGGACGTAAAGCGATATCGATGTCGAATAAAATGCCCGCTGGGGTATGACTGGTCATCCAGGTGATGAAGCGTTGCGCCAGTTTTGCATAATTTGCTGGCGCATCCTGATCGTCATCGTCATACAAGAAAATGACATCGAGGTCGGATGCATAACCGAGTTCTTTGCCCCCCAGTTTGCCGTAAGCAATGACCGCAAAGCGTGGAACCGGACGGTGTCGACTGGCGATGGTTTCCCACGCGGCCTGTATGGTGGCCGTAACAATCAGATCGGCGAGTTGGGATAACTCATCCGCCAGATGCTCGACGCTTAACTGACCTTCCAGATCTTGCGCTAATAGCCGGAACTGCATCGCATGATGGAGTTCTCGCAAGACTTCCATTTGCCTTTCCGTATCGCCAGTGTGTTGGGCTAATTGTTGTTGTAAATCCCGTTGAAAAGCGACCCAATCAGGGCGCTGATGCAACGAAGATTCATCTAACAGTTCATCTAGCAGTATCGGATGGCGGGTCAAAAATATCGCGGCCCATTCACTGGCACCCATCATCCTCACCACGCGGGCCAAAGCATGCGGATACTCTGTCAGCAATGCAAGGTATGCGGATCGTCTTGCGATCGCTTCCATAAAGTCCAGTAGCCGATTCCAGCAGACCAGGTGATTATTGTCTTGCCTGGCTATCAATCCTAGCGCACTGTTGACCAGCGCGATTAATTTGCTGCGACTGGCCTCTGATAGCGTTTGCATTTTGGGAGACTGCCAGGTCGCAATCAGGCGACGTGCGGCACTGGTGGCATCGGTAAAGCCTGCCTTGGTTAGTTGTGCTGCGAGGTTCTCTTCATTCTCATTGTTGGCGAGATTGGCTGCCAATAAATCTTGTTCCGCTTCGTTATCACTGTTCGCCTTGTCTTTAAAGATGGCATCAAACTGTTCTGCCACAAATGCGCGATGCGGCTGGAGTTGCGCAAGTAACTCTGGCACATCGGCGCAACGCATCATTTGTGCAATTCTTCGCTGATCTTCGCTTTGCACTGGAAAGGTATGCGTTTGTGCATCATCCAGATATTGCAGGCGGTGCTCAAGATTGCGTAAGAAAGTATACGATTCTAACAATCGTTCAACAATGTGAGGATCGAGTATGCCTTTGCTTGCTAATGTGTTTAAGGTGCTGCGGGTCGAGCGGTCACGCAGGCTGGCATCGCGCCCACCGCGTATCAGTTGAAAAACCTGAGCCAAAAATTCGACTTCGCGGATACCGCCTCGGCCAAGCTTGACGTTATTGCTGCGCTCTGGATGCTTGGTTTCCTGGCGTACGACTTCCGCACGGATTTGCGCGTGCATGGAGCGCAATGAGTCGATAGCACCGTAATCCAGGTAGCGGCGATATACAAATGGGCGGATGATTTTGTCGAGCGTCGTAATATCATCCGCCTTGCCAGTCATGGCGCGGGCTTTTACCCAGGCATAACGCTCCCATTCGCGACCTTGGATCATAAAGTATTCTTCTATCATGCCAAAGCTGGCGACGAGAGGCCCGGAATTGCCATTGGGGCGCAATGCCATATCCACCCGGAAACTAAATCCATCTTCGGTAATTTCGGCAATTGCTGCAATGAGTTTTTTTCCGAGACGGCTAAAGTATTCGTGATTTGACAGGCTACGCTGATTCTCATTGCTGATGCGCGTTTCGCCATCCTCCGCATAGCAAAAAATCAGATCGATATCCGAAGAAACATTTAATTCATAGCCACCTAGCTTACCCATGCCCAAAACGATCATTTCCTGCTCGCTGCCACTCTCTTCTCCGACTGGTACGCCGTAGATACCGGATAACTCTCTATGTAATTCTTGTAAGTGTTGTTGTACGACAAAGTCAGCAAATTCACTGATCGTTGTCACTACTTCGTTTAAGTCGGCTTTATCTTCGAGATCGCGCTTAATCAGGGTGCAGATCACCAGATTTCGCAGGCGTCGCATGGCTTTATTCAAACTTGCGCCACTTAACATTTCTTTTTGTAAAATCTGAACAAAAATGGCTGGGCTCAAGGATAATCTCGACATCTCATCCAATAAAGGCTGACGTTGCGCGTCGGCATCCAGCCAGCGTTGCAAAAAACGGGATGCTGAAACTGGTGTGGCCGCAAGAGATGAAGTCATCGTCATAATCAGGGTTGATAAAAATAAGAGTGTATGCGCTCGGTATGTACCGGGTTTTAGATCCGCTTTGATTTTAAGGTATCTGCTGTTCTGCTGTGATGTATTTATTGGAGAAAATGTAAAGAATGAGCCTCCAGGCTCCGAGGAGTAAATATACTCTTAGGAGTATATTTTTTGGTAGATAATGTTTGTATTGATAAGTTCGATTTTTTTTGAAATTTATAGGGGAGTATGTTGAGAATAAGGGATTATTCAGTGACTTCTGAGATGGTTGCTAAAGTAAAAAGCCACTGCCCATAATGACAACGGAAATTCCTGCTGCTAAAGCTGTGACCGAAAACGTGGATAAAAGTGCTGTCGATAATAAAAAACAGCATGGCTTTTGGTACAGTGTGAGTCGTCTTTTTGCGCACACAACGTATGCTTGTAATAGAGGCATGCGCTTCTTTGTGCGCGCGCTCGTTTTGCTTTATTTCATTTTTTGCGGTCTCGTCCTGGTGCTGCGGTACGTGGTTTTGCCACACGTAGCAGACTACAAACCAGAAATCGAAAAACTTATTGGTCAGGCGTTGGGGCGGGAATTGCATATTGCTTCTCTGCAAGCCTCATGGCATGGGTTAAATCCACACTTAGATCTGAAAAACGTCGTTATTCTTGACCTTCACGGTCAGCCCGCTTTGGCCTTGCCGGAAGTGAATACGACATTGTCCTGGTTGTCTCTGGTAGCAGCTGATTTGCGCTTTGAGAGGATCGAGTTCAAGCAACCTTCCCTCGACATCGTCAGAGATGCCCAAGGGAAACTCTTCGTTGGCGGCTTTTTTATCGAAACAAAAAATGCTGATAATAATAACCTTGGGGACAATAAAGGCTTGGATTGGCTACTGGCACAACGTCAGATATTGATCAGCCAGGGCACAGTCAGCTGGAGCGATCAGTTATTAAAAGCACCGACAGTAGACCTGACGAAGCTTAATTTTGTTTTGCAAAATCGCTGGCGCCACCATTTATTTTCTTTGCATGCGACTCCGCCAACCTTGCTTTCGGCGCCATTCGATATTCGTGGAGATCTGAAACACAAGGCGTTTAGCAAAAAGCTCACCAATTTATCTTCGTGGAGTGGTGACCTGTATGTTGATGTAACAAAAGCGGATTTGCATCAGTTGAAAGCTTACTTTGACTATCCGATCGAATTGGATAAAGGCTTTGGTTCGGTGCGTTCATGGCTACATCTGGATGCAGGACGAATCGCTGACTTTACGGCTGACTTGCGTATATCTGACGTGTTGGCGCGTTTCTCAGGTGATTTGCCAGAGCTTGATATGACGGAAATCAGTGGTCGCGTGCAACTAAGTGAAAAAGCAGATTTAGGCAAAAAGTACTTACCATCTATCTTTGGTAAGGCGGGACATTCGATTGCAATTAGGCAATTTTCTATGCACGCCCGTGATGGCAGCATCTTGCCACCGACGACAATTACTGAGAGCTTTACGCCCGGTGTAAAGGGACAGCCAGAAAGTACAGAGTTATATGCGCAATATCTCGATTTACAGATTTTAGCTAATTTTGCGTCTCATCTTCCGTTGCCACCTGACCAGCGACAAATGCTCAGTGACTTTTCACCATCTGGTGTGCTCAAAGAATTTACAGCAGTATGGCAAGGTAATTATCCGAATATTGCGGCTTACAAAGTCAAAGGACAATTTACTGATCTCTCGATGTTGGCACAGCCAGCACAGCTTGCCATCGTAAAAACTGCCAGCACACCTGCTAAAGCTGCGGTGCCTGCAATTCCTGGTTTTGATCACTTATCCGGCACATTAGAAGCGAATGACAAAGGCGGGAAATTCAATTTGGATTCGAGTGATTTGTCCTTAAATCTGAGTAGTTATTTCGTTGATCCAGTAATGCCATTCAACCGTCTGCAAATGCGTGCGAGATGGCGCTTTGATGCCGGTGATAAGCTGGTTTTTCAAGTCGATCAAATGGAAGCGCAACAAGACAATATGCATCTGAGTCTGACCGGTAAGCATGTTCTGCCAATGCGTAAAACTGCCACTGCACAGCCTGGTGATGCAGATATTACGGCACATATTACCGGTTTTGATTTGAAAAATCTGGGTCGTTACGTTCCTGCCGCAACGCCCGCAGATCTGCGCAATTGGCTGATCCGTGGAATACTTGACGGTGTCGCCGATGATGTGCATGTGCGCGTTAAGGGGGATCTGGCGTATTTCCCTTTTTCAGCCAATGATGCAAAAGCACACTCCAGGGGCGAGTTTTTAGTTAAAGGTAATTTACTTGGAGCGAGGTTGGATTTTACAGGCGGTGCTTTGACTGAAGCGGGTAATGCCCCACTGTGGCCTATCATAGAAGATATTCGTGGAACCTTTGTTTTTGACAGAAGTCGAATGGAAATCAACGGCAATACCGGAAAAACATTAGGCGCCGATTTACGCGGAGTAAAGGCGATCATTCCGGATTTAATAACACATAATTCCACACTCAATATTGATGGGAATGTCAGCAGTAATTTACCAACTATGCTGACCTATGTCGCCTCCAGTCCTGTCGATGTATGGTTGGGGCACTTCCTGAAAGAAGCGAAAGCTGTGGGTGCCGCCGGACTACATTTGAAGCTGCAAATTCCCTTGCAACATGTGGTGGATACTAAAGTTGCCGGAACAGTGCAATTTTCTAATAATGAAGTTCAACTTCAGCCCGAAATTCCGCTAATCAGCGGCGTCAATGGTAAGTTGGAATTTAGTGAGCGAGGTGTGAATCTCGATATGCTAAAAGGCAATGCTTTAGGTGGTCCACTGGTTATCAGCGGTGGCTCGCAAAAAGACAATAGCATCCGTATTCGGGTCGATGGTACTGCGACCGGCGACGGTCTGGTGCATTATTTACCTGCAAATTTGCGACCCCATTTACACGATAAACTAAGTGGTGCAACGAGGTATTCGACCATCGTAGACGTCAGACAGCAACAAGCTGCAATTACTATTGAATCTGCTCTGCAAGGAATGGGGTTAAATTTTCCGGCGCCGATACGTAAGGCGCCAAATGAACTGCTGCCTCTCCGTGTTGAAGTCGTGCCATTGGCAAATAGTGGTGATTCTGTAGCAAAAATTTTGCAAAATGAAATACGAATACAATTGGGTAACCTGCTGCATGCGAAATATCGTCGTCAGAAAAATCTTGAAAATGATACTGACTGGAACATTCTGGCGGGAGGAATCGGCGTAAATGTGCCAGCCCCAGAGCCTGAAAAAGGTTTGTCTGCAAATATAGAAACTGCCGTTTTAAATATCGATGAGTGGCGCAATTTGCTCAATTCTGGTAGCCGAACGAATGCGAACGTCAAAGCGAAGACGGAGCCTGTTGATGCCGCTTTTGACCTGGCACCCTATATCGCGGCCGATACCTTGGCATTGAAAACCGGGCAGCTACAGATTTTTGACAAGCAACTTAATAACGTCGTCTTAGGTTTGTCGCATCAACATGGTGTCTGGCAGGCTAATATGGATGCGAAACAGATTTCTGGTCATTTGACTTGGAATGAGCCTGGCTCTGGCAAAAGTATGGGTAGCATCTCTGCACGCTTAAGCCAGTTAACGATACCGCAATCTGCTGCGTCTGATGTGGGTGATTTGCTGGCAGGTAAAACGAATGGCACGCAAATTCCCGGATTGGACATCATTGTTGAAAATTTTGAGCTGTTTAATAAAAAAATGGGACATCTGGAGTTGCAGGCCAGTAACCAGATCAATGCAGGTGTCAGCGAATGGCAACTGAGCAAGGTCGTCTTGAAAAATCCTGATGCAGAACTCAAAGCTAGTGGCAAATGGGTGAGTCACGACGGCGGTGGTAACACGGAACTTGATTACGTACTTGATATCGTCAATTCCGGACAATTATTGGAGCGATTAGGTTTTGCGAATGTCATGCGCGGTGGGCGTGGGCGGTTGGATGGAAGTCTGAAATGGAATGGGTTGCCATATGACATGGACATTCCCAGTATGAGTGGCAAAGTCCAGCTTGATCTGGCCGCAGGCCAGTTTCTGAAAGTCGAGCCTGGTGCTGCTAAATTGCTCGGCGTGCTGAGCATGCAAGCTTTACCGCGTCGCTTAACGTTAGATTTCAGAGATGTATTTTCCGAAGGCTTTGCATTTGATGCGATCACGGGGTCAGCACAGATTGAACAGGGCGTCGCAAAGACAGATAATCTGAAGATGCGGGGAGTCAGTGCTACGGTATTAATGAGTGGTACGGCAGACATTGTTCACGAGACGCAGCAAATGCAAGTCGCGGTGATACCTGTGGTTAATGCAGGTGCAGCCTCGGTAGTATATGGTCTGGCGGTGAATCCGGTGATTGGTCTTGGTACTTTTCTGGCACAGTTATTTTTGAAAGAACCGCTTGCACGCGCTTTCACTTTTGAATATTCGATCAGTGGCTCATGGCTGGCACCGTTGGTGACAAAGGTCGATCATCAACAGGCAATTGATGCCAATAACAAATTGCACCAACCCCCAAGTAAGAAAGGTGAATAATGAAAATAGCTGCGATTCAAATGATTTCTACGCCAAACGTTGCCGACAACATCGCCACCGCAAAGCGACTCATGATCTCTGCGGCAGATGCCGGCGCACGCTTGTTATTATTGCCTGAGTACTGGCCTTTGATGGGTATGCATGAAACAGATAAGCTCAGCGTTGCTGAGGCTTTTGGGCATGGGCAATTGCAGGATTTTCTCGCTGACATGGCAAAAACGCTTGGCGTGTGGCTGATTGGTGGAACAATTCCTTTGCAGTCACCAGAAGAAAGCAAAGTCTTAAACACCACATTGGTATTTAACCCGCGGGGCATGCTCGAAGCACGCTACGACAAATTACATTTATTTGGTTTTCGCAAAGGTGATGAATCGTATGAGGAAGCACGAACCATTAGTGCTGGTGATGAGGTTGTCAGTGTCGACACTGAAGTGGGGCGGGTTGGATTGTCTATTTGTTATGATTTGCGTTTTCCAGAACTTTATCGTGCCATGGGAGAATGCGCTCTGATTGTCGTGCCGGCAGCTTTTACCTATACGACCGGGCAGGCTCATTGGGAAATTTTGTTAAGATCCCGGGCAATTGAGAATCAATGTTATGTACTGGCATCTGCACAAGGTGGAAGACACGAGAACGGTCGTCGCACCTGGGGACACAGTATGCTGATTGACCCCTGGGGTAAGGTTGTTTCCGAATTGGCGGAAGGAGAGGGACTCGTTATCGGAGAACTTGACACAGCATTGATTGATAGCGTCAGAGAGAGTTTGCCGGCATTGCAGCACAGACGTCTGAAGTCTGCGAGTATGCCTTAATATAAATTCATTAGTCGTTATGAAAAATTAGTGTAAATTTAATTTAATTTAATATAAATCGTCTAAAAGTCGTCTATCAAGCATCCATACATTGTTTATATCCTGTTTTTAAATTCGTTATAAGCTGATAGTGCTTTTCGAAATGATTGAGTTTTATTTCAATTCAGTCATTTCGTTTTAAATTTTATACAATGCACTTATGTTGCATTTTTTAGTATTGGTTAGTATCCATGATTCCATATGATTCTAGTTTGAGCCACCTCGCGATTGCACGCGATGTTTTATTGACGCCGTTTGGTCTTGACGAACGTAACTTGTCCAAAGTACTGGGATCGATGTTTACGCATCGTGTGGACTATGCAGACTTGTACTTCCAATTTACCCGTAGTGAGGGATGGAGTCTTGAAGAAGGCATCGTCAAGACCGGAAATTTTTCCATAGACCAGGGGGTTGGTGTTCGTGCAATTTCTGGCGATAAAACCGCCTTCGCCTATTCGGATGAAATTTCTGAGAAAGCCTTATTTGATGCCGCCAAAGCAACGCGCACGATCGCGACGCAAGGCAACGGTAAAATTAAAGTGGCTTCAAGTTTGCAAGGTGCGATGGGACGCGACCTGTATTTGCGTGAAGATCCTCTCCATTCATTGGATGCTAATCAAAAGGTGCTATTGCTGGAACGCATAGAGAAAATTGCCCGTGCTAAAGATCCGCGAATTGTGCAAGTCATGGCGGGATTGGCAGGTGAATATGACGTGGTGCTGGTGGCGCGTAGCGATGGCTTACTTGCAGCCGATATTCGTCCTTTAGTGAGAATTTCTGTTACTGTCATTGCCGAACAAAATGGCCGGCGCGAGACGGGATCGAGCGGCGGGGGTGGTCGTTACGATTATTCGTATTTTTCCGATGCATTGCTAGAACAATATGCAGATGAGGCCGTGAAGTCTGCGTTGGTCAATCTTGAGTCTCGTCCTGCACCTGCCGGTCCGATGACTGTCGTACTCGGCCCGGGCTGGCCAGGTGTGTTATTGCATGAAGCAATTGGTCATGGTCTGGAAGGCGATTTTAACCGCAAAGGTTCAAGCACCTTCTCTGGCCGTATTGGACAACGTGTTGCTGCGAAAGGCGTTACTGTGGTTGATGACGGTACCATGCAACACCGCCGTGGCTCGTTAAATATCGACGATGAAGGCAATCCTACGCAATGCAGTACCTTGATTGAGGATGGAATTCTCAAGGGATATATGCAAGACACGATGAATGCCCGTCTGATGAAAATGAATGTCACTGGCAATGCCCGTCGTGAATCTTTTGCCCATCTTCCTATGCCACGTATGACGAACACGTATATGTTGGCCGGAGATAAAGATCCCGAAGAAATTCTGGCTTCAGTAAAAAATGGTCTTTACGCAGTTAATTTTGGCGGTGGTCAGGTCGATATTACCAATGGCAAGTTTGTATTTTCAGCCAGCGAAGCGTATATGATAGAAAATGGCAAAATTACATATCCGGTAAAGGGCGCAACCTTGATCGGCAATGGACCCGAGGTATTAAACCATGTTTCGATGATAGGCAATGATTTGCGTCTCGATTCCGGCATCGGTGTTTGTGGCAAAGAAGGACAGAGTTTACCTGTCGGAGTGGGGCAACCAAGTTTAAGAATTGAAGGCTTAACGGTTGGTGGTACAGCTTAAGGTGGTTCCTCTTTAACCAACGTTGAGAATTGTATCGGTTGTCGGTCTTTAAGACCTGATGACCGAATTCCGTGATATTGATGCAATAAACAGGCCTTGGTATTTATTTACTTAAATTTTATTTTGGATATTTTCCATGTACGTTATCGCCGTTGTTTCTGCTAAAGGTGGCGTAGGTAAAACTACGATCTCCGCAAATCTTGGTGCAGGTATCGCACAGAGAGGGCGTCCGGCTTTAATTATTGATCTTGATCCCCAAAACGCAATGCAATGGCATTTGGGTGGACTGGATCAGAATGACTGTAAAGGTATCAGTGCTTTAAATGCCTCCCGCACCCGTCTTATCGGCGTGACGCATACCAGCCCTTACGGAGTTAGCTTTACGCCTTATGGCAATGGTGGAGAAAGCAGGCGACTTCGTTTTGAAGCGCAATTAGAAAAGCAAGATGATTGGCTGCTCAAAAAATTGCAGAGTGCTAATCTTCACCCCGATACGATAGTCTTGTTGGACACGCCGCCGGGGCCTTCGGTTTATTTGAAGCAAGCGGTTCACGCCGCAGATTTTTTGCTGGTAGTCATGTTAGCCGATGCGGCTTCCTATTCAACATTGCCTGAAATGGAAGACTTAATTGCGGCCTATGGCGGACATTCCGGAGCGCGTGCAGGCTCTGCTTACATTATCAACCAGGGTGCCAAACGCCAGCTTGCGCAGGATGTATTGGCACTCTTTGCTGAGCGACTCGGTAATCGTATGGTTCCCTTCGTTATTCCCGAAAGTGCAGAAGTCGAAGAGGCACTTGCCTTTGAGCGGCCGATTTTGGAATACAAACCCACTAATCCTGCTGCCGAAAATTTGCAGGCAATCATTGATTGGTTGCTTGCTGGTATCGCACAACGTCGCTGACATACTTTTGAGCGCACCAGATTCAAAGATAAGTGCCGTTAAGCAATTGTAAATTATCGTGATGTATTTGATATTTTTCATGATTGCACTTCATTTTTATTTTGGTTTTGACGTTAAGTAGTGCAAGTCAGTTGAATAAATCAGAACCTTAACGCGAGTCATTTGTTTTTGTGAAATGACCTCTTTTTTTTGCGTCTTGTTTAATTCATCCTGAATAACTGTTTCAAAAAAACATAAAGAATCTCATTCATGAAAATATCTAACAGTTAATTGCCTGTCTGACATTAACAAGTAATGAATTCGTGGTTAAATGGAGACATAATTGCCATTTTTCCTGGCTGCAAATGAATGAAGATGATCAGTTTTTTTGCAAATTTTGTTACACGAATTTTGTTGTTGAGTAACGCGATAAGATGAAATTTCATCGATGCAAAAAAACAATGGCGTTGATCCGTCTTATATATCTTACAAATTGTTACTTTTTATACTTTATTGACATTTGAGTATGGTAGAAGCATAGATTTTTGCAGATGCAGGATGATAAAGTAATTGCATATCAATAGTTCATTGATTTGAAATCTAATTTTAGCCATAAAACAGTACAGGGAAGTTTGCACCTATGTCGACTAAGAACGCGGAATATTATGAATCTCAACAATGCTCAATCCAATGGAAGGCATTTTTGAAGGCTTTTTCCGTTGAATTTGCATCGAAAGGCGACGTCAGAGATCTTCGCACCTTTATGCATCAGTTGGGACGTACGATGGCTTTAGAGTTTTCGATAGGCGACGGTAGTAGTTTATTCGCCTTAGAAGAAGGTATGAATAAAATTTGGTCGCAGCTAAATTGGGGCTGGGTTGAAATCATTGAGGAAGTCGATAGTTTGATAATCGCCCATCATGCATCGCCATTAAAAATTGCATTTGGCAATGAAGCTTTGACGTGGTCTCCTGCCTTGTTGGAAGGTATTTATGCTCAATGGTTTGATGGTCTGGGGATGGATAAGTCTTTACGTCTGTCTCAGCGCGATAATGTTTTAGAAGAAGGGCAATTGTTTGTGTATCAGTTGAAAAAGCAGGTAGAAGAACCGTCTTATTTCACGCGTCGTTAGGTTGTATTTCGTTGCGTAATTAGAAATTAAACAATGATGGTGGAAATTATGAATGATGACGTAAAGAATCTTTTTCAAAAATTTGGACAAACGACCAACTCATATCAGGAAATCAATCGGGATATCGATAGTGAACAGGCAAAACAACGCTGGCCTCTTCTTCGCGATGTGCGTGTGCATGAAGCACCTGAGGATCTGAGCCACGATGTGGATAATGCTGGTAATCCTTTCATGTCACATCCTGATGCTATTAATGAAACACCACTGTCACAACCTTCATTCATTCAAGTAAACGGTTCAATATTGCATTCAGCGCCTTCCGTTGCTCCTTCAGAAGCTCCTTCAGAGCCTCCTGCAGTCGTGTCTTCTTTTGTTGATTCTTACGAAGCAGCTAAACCAATGTTTGGTGCGAAGTTAGCGACAGCACACGTTGCAGAAAATCGCGTGACCTCCTTATTTTCAGCGCGTCCTTCTGTATCGACTTCAGCCAGTACCACAGCATCATCGTCCAAATCGCATTCAGTGTCAGAAGTGTTCAGACGTTTGGCTAATCAAGATCAGCAGCCCCAAAGAGCGGAGACGCCCGTTAATTCATTTTTCAAAAAAATATTCAGACCATGAGGGTTGTTGCAGTCATCTCTCCTAAAGGCGGCGTTGGTAAAACAACAGTGACCGCTAATCTGGCGGCTTCTTTGGCACGCCTCGGTGCAGTAATTACCGTTTTAGATCTGGATCCACAGAATGCCTTGCGACTGCATTTTGGGATGCCCCATAACGATACGAATGGTATCGCTACACACAACCTGCCTCAAGGTCTTTGGCGAAATGCGTTACATGAAAGTAGTTTTGGGGTCGATTTTTTGCCCTACGGATCAGTTGATGAAAAACAACGGGACAGATTTGAACATGCAATCAGGTCTGAACCAAATTGGTTAATATCGCACTTAAATAGCCTGGGGCTGAATGAAACTGACGTAGTGTTAATTGATACGCCACCAGGTCCGAGCATTTATTTGCAACAAGTCCTGAAAGTCGCCAATATTGGCCTGGTGGTGCTCAAGCCGGATGCTGCGTCGTATTCAACGATCCCTTCGATTGAGTCCCTGATTCAGTTTTACACCAAGGGGCGCAAGGATTTTCTCGGTTACTGCTACGTGCTAAATCAAATGGATGCCTCAAGGCAACTGTGTCGTGATGTATTTGGCATGCTGCGTTCTAATCTGGGCGCCAGGTTTGTGCCAAATGCGATTCACCGCGATGAGGCAGTCAGCGAGGCACTGGCCTGCCAGACACCCGTGTCGTATTATGCTCAACACAGTTCCGCAACACAGGACGTACAATATTTAACGACCTGGTTGCAGAAAAATTTTGGATTGGTCGACTGATGCGTTCGATACTCAATTCCCGTTATTTGTATGGACGCCTCAATGAGCTTGGCTTATCGATGGTCAATTGGCCAGGATGGGAACACAAGTGGCCAAGAGCACTGGCTCTCATTGCGGCGGCATTACTGTATTGGGCTGCGATCAGCGTTCCTATGGAGTTACCTCTTCAGGCTTTTTTTTCGACAATTATCTTTTCCACTGCGCTCTATCTGAGGCGTTACACAGGTACTTTGATCTCCCTGATCATGGTGATGTTTTCCGTGAGTGCGACCAGTCGTTATATATATTGGCGCATCACCTACACCATCGATTCCGAAAATCTGCTGGATTTATTTTTTGCCCTCGTCCTTGTCATGGCAGAAGTATATGCCTGGGTCGTGTTGTTGTTGGGGTATCTGCAAACCGCATGGCCGTTAAAGCGTAAGCCGGTAATGATGCCAGCCGACACCGCGACCTGGCCAACGGTTGATTTGTTTATTCCTACCTATAACGAAGACTTAAGCGTAGTGAAGCCAACAGTGATGGCAGCGATGGGCATCGATTGGCCACGGGATAAATTAAATATTATTATTTTAGATGACGGCAGACGCCCTGAGTTTGCAGAGTTTGCTGAAAGTTTAGGTGTGAAATGTTATACCCGTGAAGATAACAAACATGCTAAAGCGGGTAACATAAATGCCGCTCTCAAAAGAACAGATGGCGAATACGTTGCTATTTTTGATTGCGACCACATGCCGACGCGGTCATTTTTGCAGTACACAATGGGTTGGTTTTTAGTCGATCCTAAACTGGCAATGATACAGACCCCCCATCATTTTCTTTCGCCAGATCCATTTGAACGTAATTTGCAAACGTTCCGAAACGTTCCTAACGAAGGAGAGCTTTTTTATGGTCTCATCCAGGATGGGAACGATCTGTGGAATGCAACGTTCTTTTGTGGATCATGCGCGATTTTGCGACGTAGTTGTCTTGAGGAGATCGGGGGGATTGCTGTAGAGACCGTGACTGAAGATGCGCATACTGCCTTGAAAATGCAAAGACTCGGCCATAACACAGCGTATTTGTCTCTACCTCAGGCAGCCGGACTGGCGACCGAGAGTTTGTCCGCTCACGTCGGACAACGGATCCGCTGGGCCAGGGGCATGGCGCAGATTTTTCGAATCGATAATCCTTTGTTTGGCAAAGGTCTGAATTTTGGTCAGCGTCTTTGTTATAGCAATGCAATGCTCCACTTTTTCTACGGATTACCACGGATGGTGTTTTTGCTGGCACCAATCTCGTATCTGTTTTTTCAAGTGCACATCATCAAAGCATCGGCACTCTCTATCGCCGCCTATTCTTTGCCACATTTGTTGCATGCCAACTTAACCAACTCGCGTATCCAGGGGCAGCATCGGCATTCATTTTGGGCGGAAGTCTATGAAGCTACATTGGCCTGGTATATTTTCCGCCCCACGCTCGTTGCCTTGATTAACCCTAAACTTGGTACATTTAACGTCACGGCGAAAGGTGGTTTGGTTCAGGAAGAACACTTTGACTGGGTGATCTCTAAACCGTATCTTGTCATGTTGGCTTTAAATGTCCTTGGATTTTTGATCGGTATCGGGCGAGCATTATGGTGGAATACTTTTGAACTTGATACGGTTATCTTGAATATGTTGTGGACCATTTATAACCTGGTTATTTTGGGGGCTACTTTAGCTGTAGCGACGGAGACAAAGCAGGTACGCCGGACGCATCGCGTGAGAGCTGTTTTAAACGCTACCCTGCGCTTGTCGAACGGTCACTCTATCGTTTGCCAAACCGAAGATTTTTCAATGGGGGGGATGTCCTTGAAAGTCCCGGATGGCTTTGCGATGCAAAAGGATGATTTGCTATTGGTTTCCCTTTATGGAACCAACGGAGAATGTCTGTTTCCATCTAAGGTCATCTTCGTGAAAAAAAACGTGTTGAGTGTGCAGTTTTTGGAATTAGATTTACAACAACAAAAAGATTTAATTAGTTGCACAGTGGGGCGGGCAGATGTCTGGTTGAATTGGTCGGATGATCGTAACATCGACCATCCGCTGAATGGGTTAAAGGAAATTGCTTTTCATAGCGTACAGGGGTTCGTCAGATTTGGCGAAGGACTAAAGCAATACTGGGAAAAAAAATCTGAAAATATGAATACACATACGGAAACTGATATTGTGAAGAAAAATAAAACCAAATTACCTTGGAAACGCGCCGCTAAAACGACGTTGGTATTAGCGATTGCTGCTGGCTTGTCATTGATGACGCATGACAATGTTTACGCTAAATCAAAGCACAATAAACCAGCCGAAGAACAGATTGGCGATGATACAGCGAGCCCACCAACAACTAGCACTCCTGCGGTTGCACCTTCAAGCAATCAAAAGGTCTACACCATCACCTTAAAACAAATGGTGCCTGGTGATGCGATTGAATTGCGTGGTATCGAAGGAGAGCGTAGCTTCCCATTTACTGTTCGAAGTGATGAAGTCATTACGTCAGCGAAGGTAAAATATGGTGTTGCTTATTCACCAGCCTTATTGCCTGAATTATCTCATCTCAAAGTGTTGGTCAATAATGAGTTGGTCAGTGCTGTTCCTCTGCCAAGAGAAACATCGAAGGGTATTGTTCGTGAAGATACAATTGATCCGCGGTTTTTCGCTGATTTCAATCAGCTCAAATTTAAATTGATTGGACATTACACCAGAGATTGTGAAGACCCCTATCACTCTAGCTTGTGGGCTCACGTCAGTAATACCAGTTACCTGGAACTCACTGTAAGCTCGCTGGACTTAGCCAATGATCTTGCATTATTGCCGGCACCGTTCTTTGACAGACGCGACGCTAAATTACTTGATTTACCTTTCGTACTGCCACAACAAGCGTCTTTAGACATGTTGCGCAATGCGGGTGTTGTCGCTTCATGGTTTGGTCACCTTGCCGCGTATCGCGGTGCGCGCTTCCCTGTATCTACTGAAGGTCTGCCAAAAGGACATGCGATCGTATTTGCTACCAGTAAGGAAGTGCCCGCAGGAATGCAAATTCCTACCATCAATGGCCCAACATTAATGATCGTCGCTAATCCCGCCAATCCTAAATATAAATTATTGCTGGTATTGGGTCGGGATAATTCTGAACTGAAAATTGCTGCTCAGGCTTTAACTTTGGGAAATTCCGTATTGTCTGGCCCCAGTGCCTTGATCAAAGATTTTAAAGAGCCCGAATTACGTACTGCCTATGATGCACCAAACTGGTTTCCAACAAATCGTCCGATAAAATTTGGCGAAATCGTGCGCATGGATGAATTGCAGGTGAGTGGGATGAACCCGGACGTTATCCGCTTGAATATGCGCGTTGCACCTGATTTGTTCACATGGCAGCGTGATGGCGTGCCTATCGACTTGCGTTATCGTTTCACACCGCGGCCAACTATAGATAAATCAACTCTGAATATCGGCATTAACAATGGGATTGTTCGCTCTTTACCGCTTTCGGGTATCGAAACAGAAAAAGGTAAAATTAAAGAATCAGTGATGTTGTTTTTTAAGGAAGGGCATCGATTTGCGCAAGAAGAAATTCAAGTGCCTTTGTTTAAAATTGGTGCCGAAAATCAATTGCAATTCCAGTTCTTTTACGACTATCCAAAACAAGGGCAATGTAAAGACGTGTATCTGGATAATGTCCGCTCTGCGATTGATCCGGATTCGACCATTGATTTTTCTGATATGCCGCATTATGCGACCTATCCTAATCTCGCTTATATTGCTAATGCGGGATTCCCATTTACAAAATATGCAGATTTATCAGCATCGGCAGTCGTGATGCCTGATCGTCCGAGCAACGAAGAAGTTCAGGTGTTCTTAAATATGATGGGACGCATGGGCGAGTCTACTGGATATCCGGTGACTAATAGCACAGTGATACGTAGCGTTGATGTTGAGAAGCACAGTGATAAAGATATTTTGGTGATTGCAACGAATGGCAACCAGCCTTTATTAAAACAATGGGCAAAATACATGCCTTTGAGCATGGATGAAACTGGCAACCATTTACAAATACCACGCGGCTTTTTGCGAGTGCTGGCAAGATGGGCTGGTAAAGATGTCGATGATGTTGAGCGACGTTCCGGTGAAATGTTAGCAAAGACTGGAAATTTATTTGGCGCTATGATGCAGTTCGAGTCACCCTTGTCGGCGGGCCACTCTGTTGTTGTTGTCACTGGTGGTAATGCAGAGAGCTTGCTTGACGTGACAAACGGATTGAATAAATCAGACTTACGTAGTAAGTTCCAGGGAGATCTGGTGCTCGTTAAAGGAGAGAATATTGTCAACGCGCTGATTGGCGATACGTATTATTCCGGACATCTGCCGTTGTGGACTTGGATTAAATGGAGCCTTTCAACCCGACCTATTGTGTTGATTGTTTTCCTGATGTTAGCGTCTCTGATTGTAGCAACGATGTTATTCCGTTACCTCAGAAGAAAAGCGGCAAACCGGCTCTATGTTAATGACGCCAATGAATAAGTAATCTCACTGGCCTCACTGGCGAAGTACGGTAAAGTGTGAAAAATCAACCAATCAGGCCGCCTTGTTGCGGTCTGATTGGTTAGAATATCAAGAAACCTTAAAGAGTTTTACGATGCCTGAAAAAGTGGCATCTCGCAGTCAGTCAAGTATTTAACAGGGGAAATGAATGGTTTTCAAAAGAAAAGCGATGGTACTGGCGCTTTTGGCGATGTACTTCAAATTCGATATGGCTTTTGCGAACTCTCCTCTGCAACAAAAATTACTTGAAGAAGCCCACTTCTGGGAACAGCGTGGTCGTGATGACAATGCTGCTGACAAATGGAATAAGTTGCTTAAACTCGATCCGGATAATATTGATGCTCTCGTTGCGCTTGGTATGTACGAGGCGCGAGGTGGGCATCCGGAACAAGCAAAAATTTATCTGGAAAAACTCAAACAATTAAAGGCGACTCAGGCGCAGATTCGTCCGGTCGACGAGGCTATACGCCGCGGTGCAGTTGATCCCAAAGCACAGCTTGAAGATGCCCGGAAACTGGCACGACAAGGAGACGTTGATGCCGCTGCAGATTCTTACCGTTTACTTGGCGATCCGTCCCGTTTGAAGGGCGATGCTGCCCTCGAATATTATCAGGTACTTGCAGGTACCATGAATGGGTACAACGAGGCTAAACAGGGGCTGGCAAAGCTCGTAAAAGAGAATCCGACAAATTTGAAGTATGCACTGGCCTATGCGCAAGCCTTGACTTACCGTGATGCTTATCGCCATGAAGGCATAGGTTTACTAGAAAATCTCAGTAGCAAAGCGGAAGTCGCGAAACCTGCAAATGAAGCATGGCGTCAGGCACTGAGCTGGATGGGAGTAGCACAAAGTGATAGTCGATACTATCGTGCTTATCTGGAAAAACATCCGGACGATAAATTGATACAGACCAAACTTGCCAACATCGGCAAGGTGCCAAAAACGGAAGAAGTGGAAAGCCGCCGTGCGCCACCTAAACCTAGGGTCGACACTGCATTTGTCAAGGGCCAGTCAGCTGGCTTTGCTGCCTTAGACGACAACGATGTCCCAACGGCGGAAAAAGAATTCACCACATTGATCAAGACTCACCCTAAAGACGCAGTTGGCTACGGTGGTATGGGCTGGGTAAAAGTGCGTCTCCGAGAGTTTGTCGAGTCACGTAAGTATTTCGAAAAAGCTGTGAAATTGTCTTCAAGTAGCAGCAGAGGCAATTGGAAGAAAGCCTACGACGAAGTAAACTATTGGGCGATCCTCGAAGAGGCTAGCAGTGCATTTGAGGATGGCGATAGCGCAAAAGGTATTGCCTTGTTACGTAAAGCCATCGCGCTTAAAAGTAATGAACCAGAGGGCATTTTGCAGCTCGCTGATGCACTCAAGGCCGATAACGATATGGCTGGTGCAGAAGAAAACTACAAGCGGGTTTTTAATACTGACAAAACTAACATGCGCGCCTTAGATGGCCTCGTTGGGATTTACGACGTACAAAAACGGCTTGCTGATATGGAGGCGTTGACGCCTTACATGTTACCGCGACAATTGGCGATTTTGGCGAATTTAAAATCGTCACAATTGGCTGAAAAGGCAAAGCAACTAGAGGCAGCAGGCGACATCAACGGTGCGCAAATGGCACTGGAAGATGCGATTTTGATCAAGCCTGAAGATGCCTGGTTACGCATGGCTCTGGCTAAGATTTATTTGAAGCGGAATATGCCAGGTCAAGCACAAGCCTTGCTCGATGTGCTGACCAATGTTGATAAGCCGGAAGCCGAGGCCTTATACGTGAGTGCCTTGCTCAGTCAGTTACAACAATTGTGGTGGGAAGGCCTGGCAACATTGGAGCGTATTCCGCCCAATGCGCGCAGACCAGAAATGTTCACGCTGCAAAAAAGATTGTGGATACGTGTTCAGCTAGACCGTATCGATTTGTTGAATAAGCGCGGCAAGACCGAACAGGTCAGGGAAATTTTAGGAGAAATCAACGCCGCCGCTGATAAAGATCCGGAATTTGTTGGCACCGTTGCTGCCTTGTATATCAAACTGGGCGATACAGAACGTGGCTATGCGATGATACGTCAGGCGGTACAAGACACACCAAAACCTTCCGCGAGCTTATTGTTGCAATATGCAACAACGCTGATGCAAGCTAATCAAGAAGCAGAGTTAGAGGCCGTCATGCGGCGAGTCGCAGGCATGCCTAAACTGAGCGAAGATGAAGTGACGGCATTCAAGCAACTGCAAAAAGCATTGGCGATGCGATACTCAGACCGTGCTCGTGAAGCCGGAGATTACGCAAGCGCCTATACCTACATTCAGCCTATGCTGATCGAAAACCCTGACGACAATTTGCTGTTATTGGCCCTTGCTCGTATTTACTCCTCGTCTGGTGATACTGACTCAGCAAAAGAATTGTATGTCAAAGTGCTGAAAACTGAACCGGATAATCCTGAGGTTTTACAAGGATTGGTGTTTGCAGCGATACAAGTTAAAGACTTCAAGGGTGCGGAAGAAAATCTTGATAAGTTAATGCGTCTGCAACCAGACAACCCACGCTTTATTGCCTTGTCGGGTAACGTTGCCAGAGCGCAAGGACAAAATGGTAAGGCAATGGGTTACTTCAAAAAAGCACTGGCCATGGAGCAGGCGCAGCGACCCTTGGCGGGTGATGGAAAAACTGGTGCGGGTGGTCTGCGCTTAGTCGATCCGGTAGCGCCTGCCGTCAACGTTGGCGATTTTAAAGTCAATCCGTTTGCCGACCGCAAAGCTGAAGCAGTAGTGACTAAGACGGTCGCTGGTCCTGCATTAAAAGAAGTGCCGCAACTACCATCCCAGTATACAACTCCCGCTTCGCCGGCATTGAAGGCAACAATTCCTGCCGCCGCTGCCGGGGTTGCAACAACTACATCGGCTACAAGTATGGCGCCTGCTGGCATTGGCATCCCAGCCGCACCGGCGACTTCAACTCCTGTCCTTAAGAGCGTACCAAGCCTGCCTTCAACGTCGCCTGCTGCTGTCCAGGTGCCTGTTCCGGTGAAGATTTCGCCCGCAAGTCAAAATACCTCGATCAACAGTAATTCTGCCACCAAAGCTGGAACCTCAAGTCCTGCGCAGGCTACCTATACTGCCGCTGCAATGAATGGTCGTTCGAGCGCTGTTACTTCAAGCGCATTGCCGATCAGCCCTAAAGGACCAGCGGTCAGCCCTGAAGAAGAGGCGCTGATGAAAGAAATTGATTCTCTCAATGAGTTAAACCGTTCCGAGGTGACAGTAGGGTTGTCAGCCCGGGCACGAAGCGGGCAAAGCGGCTTGTCGCAACTTAAAGACCTGGAAATACCTATTGAAGCGCATGTTTCAACATTGGGCTACGGACAGTTTGGTTTGAAAATTATTCCAGTGACTGTGGATCCCGGTGTCTTAAATTTGAATGATACAAATAGTGGCGGCTTGTTTGGTAAAAACGTGATTTTGAGTCAGCAGGCACAATTCGCCAATGTGCCATTTTCGACAATTGCGCAGCAGCAAGGCTTGTCGAATGCAACATCAATTGATCAAGTGGCGAAAGGTGTTGCGCTCAGTCTGAGTTACGAACTCGCTGGCTTTAAAGTCGATATTGGATCGAGTCCTATTGGCTTTCCGATCAAGAATGTTGTCGGTGGAATACGTTGGAGCAATCAGGTTGATGACATGAATTTCAGCGTTGAATTAGCACGCCGTTCCGTCACCGACAGCTACCTCTCTTATGCCGGTGCACGCGACAGCCTCTATGGATTAAGCTGGGGCGGTGTGACCAAAAATGGCTTGCGAATTGACGCTGCTTACAACGAGGATGAAGGTGGTGTCTACGGAGGTCTTGGTTTTGCAGAATTATTGGGAACCAATGTCGTCAAAAATACGGTATTGGATTTCGGTGGTGGTGCTTACTGGCGCGTCTATAAAACCAAAAATACCAATGTCACGGTGGGGCTCAATTTGACCACCATGTTCTATAAGAAAAATCTGCAAAACTTTACTTACGGAAATGGTGGTTATTTTAGCCCACAATCTTATTACGCATTGAACCTGCCAGTTGAAGTGAGTGGCCGTAGCGGCAAATTGTCATATCAGCTTGGTGCTGCAATCGGCGTACAATCGTTCCGTGCCGATGCTGCACCGTATTACCCGCTGGTCAGTGCTGATCAGACTTCTTTAGAGTTATTTGCCGCGGCAAATCCAAAAGTCAGCATCAATACGACGTATGCCGGGCAAACCCATACAGGTATTCAGTATAAATTAGCTGGTGCGGCAGAATACCTGCTATCACCGCATTTTGCGGTGGGTGGACGTATGTCGGTTGATAACTCTGGTGATTTCACAGATGCATCCGCCCTAGTGTACTTACGTTATACCTTTGAGCCTAAACGTGGTCCGGTGTCGTTCCCACCAGTGTCACCTAAGCCGTATTACATGGGAAATTAATGCAAATGGGTAAAATTTTGAAACGTTTATTCATGGCAGCCACGTTGCCACTCGCTTTCTTTGCTCCGATTGCTTTGTTTGCAGCAGATTTGCAAGCAGAAGGCAGGATTCAACTTTCTCAAGGCGATAATGCAGAAGCGAGTAAAAAGTTTGCCGAAGCAGCTAAGATAAATCCGTTTGATCCATCTGCGATCAACAATCAGGCAGTGGCAGTTGCGGCGCAGGGTGATTATGAAAAAGCCCTGGCTTTACTTGAGCGTGCGGTGCGTCTGGGGCCGGGGCGGGCAGATATCGTTGTCAATTTGCAAGAAATGCGACGTTGGGTTGCCCGTAATGCACCGCAAATCAAAGTGGCAGAAAAAAGTAATCCGGTGATGAATGTATATCCAGATAGTGATATTCCACCAGAACCACCACCACTTTGGAAAAAATAAACGAGGTTTTTGATTTTTAGGCTTGCTAATTGCAAAATTTTGATGCAATATCAAAGCCTGATTTTTTAGGTTTTATCAGAATTTAATACAGGCTTTTCATTCAAGCACCTAATTTCATGAAAATGACACACTTCTTTTTCTTTTTTTACTTTAGCTATTCCCAGCCTCAGGCGGTCGGAAGAAGGTAAGCGCACAAAGAAAAAGAGCCCAACCAGAATTCGTAAAAACCGCCAGATGTGGCGGTTTTTTTTTGCCAGAAATTTTAAAATTTAGTATTCACATAGCATTTAAATAGTATTTACCTAGCATTGAGAAAAACGGGAGAAAACATGCAGCGTACCGATGATTTACGTATTCGTGAAATGAAGGAACTGGTTCCACCCTCACATTTGATTCGTGAGTTTGCCTGTTCCGAAAAGGCCTCTGAAACTGCCGCCAATGCCCGCACCGCATTGCATAGAATTCTGCACGGACAAGACGACAGATTGATGGTCGTCATCGGACCTTGTTCCATCCACGATACACAAGCAGCGATGGAATATGCACGCAAACTCGCTGCTGAACGCGGGCGTTTTGCTGGTGAATTAGAAATCGTTATGCGTGTTTATTTTGAAAAGCCACGCACCACCGTCGGTTGGAAAGGATTGATCAACGATCCCTATATGGACAATAGCTTCCGGATTAACGACGGCCTGCGCATCGCTCGTGAATTACTGCTCAATATCAACGAACTTGGTTTGCCTGCTGGCACCGAATACCTGGATGTGATCAGCCCGCAATACATCGCTGACCTGATTAGCTGGGGTGCGATCGGTGCGCGAACCACAGAATCCCAAGTCCATCGTGAATTGGCTTCAGGTCTGTCTTGCCCGGTCGGATTTAAAAACGGCACTGATGGTAATGTCAAAATCGCCGTCGACGCGATCAAAGCCTCGTCGCAGCCCCACCACTTTTTATCGGTCACTAAAGGGGGGCATTCTGCGATTGTTTCCACTAACGGCAATGAGGATTGCCACATCATCTTGCGCGGTGGTAAAACACCAAACTATGATGCAGCGAGTGTTGATGCGGCATGTAAAGACATCGCTAACGCCGGCTTGGCATCACGTCTGATGATCGATGCATCGCACGCAAATAGCTCCAAAAATCCCGCCAATCAGATTCCTGTTTGTGCTGACATCGGCAATCAAATTGCCGCAGGTGATACCCGTATCGTCGGCGTGATGATCGAGTCTCATCTGGTTGCAGGTCGTCAGGATCTGGTGCCTGGTAAAGAACTGGTCTATGGTCAATCTGTGACTGATGGCTGCATCGACTGGGAGTCCAGCGTGACCGTGTTAGAAGGATTGGCAAACGCCGTCAAACGACGCCGCCTCGTGCAATCTGCAGTGTAAATAGAAAGTGTGGCTTAGAAGAAAACGCTGAGTCAGATTTCTGACCTGATAGAAAAGCGCTCTCAGTGTCGTTTTGATCTCGATGTGACTCTATGTGCCGTCAAGATCAGATGAGGTGGGGCGTTTTTTCTTAAGTGTAATAACGTAAAGATTGAATCGCCAATGATGAGCCGATTTCAATTGTTCATTGATTGTGATAAGCAAGCTGGGTGTCTGATAGTTTAGCCGGTAATGCTTTGCACTCGGGAATGAACGCGCATTGGTGACGTAATACCAAAAATCATGAGATTGACATTGTAGAGACGATAAATCTAATTTTGAAGTTTGCGTTGCCATTCAGCCATTACGCTGTTTTGGATATTCTCCAGGGTTTTGTCTTTTTGCATTTTTTGCAGTATTTCGGTAAGGGCAGGAACCAACTCCGCATGCTTTTTGTTTAGGTAGTGGAACACTGGAAATATCGTTAGTGAAGGTGACAGCATGGTAATTTCTGATTGTTTCATTTCATTTAATGCATCTAAACCTGATGCACGATTCGCTACCACCAAATCAGATCTGCCAAGCAACATTTTTTGAAAAGCTTGTCGTAACGTAGGCGCTGATTCGAGTCTCATTCCGACCGTATTTTGCTCAATGATTTTGATGCCTTTAACAAAGCCGATTGTATACGGACGCAAGCTTTCCCAACCATTCACTACAAAATTAGTACCATTGCTAAAAATAACAATATCATAAATAAGTAAGGGAACCGGGACGATCACAAGATTTGGATAGTCTCTTTCCATACCTAATTTACGATATAGCTCACCGTCCGTTTCCCCATTGTTTGCACTTCGTAGTGAACGTTCGCCTGGCAAGTAGTTAATGAATATATGAAAGCCTAACCTCTGATAGGCTGTCTCAATAATTTTCTCTGCAATACTTGTCGCAGGATCCTTTTCAATCAACGTCGAGATTTGGAGTGTTTTATTTTCTTGTGCATTGGCAGGAAAATAAATAAGTAGTGGCAAGCTTGCTAATTTCAACAAAATACGGCGTTGCATAAACCACTCCTCCATGAACAGGATCAGGTCTTAATACTTATAGTGTAGATCAAATTTTAATAAACATATCAAATCTCGTTTTAGCTTAGGCGCGCGTTGCAATTTACAATGAGTCGACACATATCAAACTCACTCCCTCAAGGCAATTAAGATAGTCCTTAAGGGCTAGATATTGAGAAAACCAACAGAGGATCCCCCTAAAAAAGACGCAAATGGCACGCAATTGAGTCAGTCACCCCTCCAAATAAAAATCTTCTAAGCTCAGATTTTCCGTCAGGCAGCACTGCCAACGTAAAGCCAAAACAAGAGGAAATATTTTTGGTGCTCTGGTTTTAATGTGTGGTTGTTTATTAGGTCGTGACGTCAAGGTAGCAATTGATCCTGACGTCCGGATTAAAAACGCTTTGTCAACGTCATCTGATCGCCTTCGCGGCGCATTTCCATGCGGTTTAAAAAAGACATGCCCAGAAGGGGAGTGCTTAAGCCGGAGTCGAGGACGGCGGCGTCGACTTGATATAGTTCGATATCGCCGATTTTGATGCTATCAAGCTTCACGCTATAGGCATTGACTGTTCCGCCAGCCGTATTCATTTTTCCACGCGCACCGGTGGTGTAATTAATACCCAGACGCACTGCATCGCTGGCGGGAAGGGTTACCAGACTGGCACCGGTATCGACCATCATTTTGATGCTGACGCCATTGATGTTGGCGTTGGCCATAAAATGACCGCGATCTCCGGCGTGCAGGACGACCTGATTGCTTTTGCTTGCTGCTACACGAGCGACTGCCTGACCCATTGTCAGTACATAACGTTTGTTGTTGGTGACAATTGTCGCCGTATCGTGGTCAACATCAACCAGCTTGGTGTCACTGCTGACCATGCTACCGACGTTGTAGGTTTTTGGTGCGGCACCATCAACAACGAGAATCGCTTTGCCCGGAAATACACCGACAATCCCGATTTCAGTTGCTCCAGCGTTTGCACTGTAAGCGATTAAAACGAGGGGAATAAGCGCAAACAGGCGTTTCATGGCAAGCCTTTAAGGGAGATAGCACTAACAATAAGCAACCGGATAAAACGATCTTTTGTCGAACTAATCGAGAGTTGATCGATACCTTAGCCGGTTACTTTGATAGGTTAAAAATTAATCACGGAAATTATTAAATTCCAGCGGCAGATCTTTGATTTCTTTACGTAACAAAGCCATCGCTGCTTGCAGGTCGTCGCGCTTAGCACCTTGTACGCGCACGGCATCACCTTGAATGCTGGCTTGTACTTTCATCTTGCTGTCTTTGATTGCTTTAACAATTTTCTTCGCATCTTCCGTTTCGATGCCATTTTTGACTTTGATAACTTGTTTGACTTTGTCGCCGCCAATTTTTTCTACTTTGCCCATGTCAAGAAAACGCACGTCGACTTTGCGCTTACCCAATGTCTGGGTTAATTCGACGTTGATCTGGTCTAAGTGAAAGTCGGAGTCGCCATAAACGATGATTTCGCGCTCTTTGTCTTTGAGCTCAATCTTGGCGCTGGTGCCTTTGAGGTCGAAGCGATTGGTGATCACTTTGTTCGATTGCGTTACCGCATTCTTTACTTCTTCCATGTTTGCTTCAGAGACGGTATCAAATGAGGGCATAGTGCTTCCTTGGTGAAAAAATAAATATAGCGCATTTTATCAAATGCGGGACGCTTACAAAGCCTAGCAGCTATAATTTGCGACTTATGACGATTATTAATACCCTTTCTTACGACGTTTCTCTGCAAAAGCTCAATACTTTTGGTATTGCAGCGCAGGCAAAATTGTTTTTACCCGTGATTGACATGGCGCAATTGCAGGCTGTGCGCAATGATCCATCCTTGTCGCAATTGCCACGTTTAATTCTCGGTGGTGGCAGTAATCTGGTGTTATCTGATCAGATTGATGCTTTGGTCTTGCACATGTGTTTGCAAGGGAAGCGGCTTGCATCTGAAGACGCGAATTTTTATTATATTACTGCTGCCGCAGGTGAAAACTGGCATCAATTCGTTCAATGGACGCTGGAACAAGGCTGGGCAGGGCTAGAAAATTTATCGCTGATTCCTGGCACTGTTGGTGCTGCACCGATCCAAAATATCGGTGCATATGGGATCGAAATTCAGGACGTTTTTCACAGTCTGGAAGCATTTGATTTTGCTACTGGTGAAATGGTCACTTTGGACAAAGCAGCGTGTTTGTTTTCCTATCGTGATAGCATTTTTAAGCAAAGCTTGCGTGATCGTATGGTGATATTAAATGTCACGTTTGCACTTCCAAAAATGTGGCAGCCCCGACTTGCTTATGCTGATGTGATGAAATGGCTGGAGCAGGCTCAAATTCAACAAGCGAATGCATTACAGATTAGTCAAGCAATTATTGCTATACGTCAAGCTAAGTTGCCTGATCCACAATTGATTGGTAACGTCGGCAGTTTTTTTAAGAACCCTGTCGTGTCGGCCTCAATTCGTCATGCTTTGCTTGGACAATATCCTAATCTGGTGAGCTATCTTCAGCCTTCAGGCGATTTCAAGCTGGCTGCGGGTTGGTTGATTGAACAAACTGGCTGGAAGGGGCGCAATCTGGGGGCCGCAGGGGTTTATGAGAAACAGGCCTTAGTATTAGTCAACCGAGGCCACGCTACTGGTGCTGAGGTAAAGCAACTTGCCCAGACAATTCAATCCGATGTGATGAAAAAATTTGGCGTTGAGTTAGAAATTGAACCCAATTTTTATTAAATCAGCATTTCTTAACATGCATGCGATCGTAAATAATTCTTTTGGGAAATAAATATACTCGCTTCTATGTATCTCATTTTTTTGTTCAATTCCTATGCCAGATAGGAGGCTTAAAATTCTATGGGGTGGGCGTATGTTGTCGCCATTTGAATTGTTGTCAAATAAGGGCGCAAGTTGTGCTAGTGCCGCCTTTCACTATAATAGGTTTCATGTTTTGTGCGACTCTGCTTGGTTTTGCGTGGCTGCATTTTTAAGATTTTTTTGTTCTGTAACAATTGACCACAAATTCGCGTGTGAACGAATGTCAAAAAAGCTTAATTAATCAGTAACTGATGCGATAATAATTGCGTAGTTCGGAATATGAGCTATAAAAATACTGAATTCAAGTTTGTATAAAACGTTATTCATTTATCTTGATGCGTGAAAAAAGAAAATTACGAGATGCGTTGTTGATCAGTATCAGTGATCTGCGTGTTGGGATGTTTGTGGTCGAATTAGATCGACCATGGGAAAAGACGTCTTTTATGCTGCAGGGCTTTTTATTGACGGAGCTGCTTGATTGCCAGACTCTGCAAGGCATGGTGCGTGAATTAACGATAGATCCAAGTCGCAGTGATCCGTCGTCCTTATTGCATTTGCCTTGGGATAGTGTTCACCTTCCCCCTGAAGTAGAACAACCGACGACAGAAAAGCAAACGACAGTGCGCGTAAGCTACTCGGCGCCACCGGCAAAAATCGATGAAAGTTACAGTCTGGGTGCGCTGACAACCGGCGTCAAACAGATTTGGCAAGCGTTTACAGGTGCTCAGGAAGCGCGTCCCGAGCGCAAAGAACGCAAAATTTCCCCGACCACTTCCGCTAATTCTACGCAAAATATTTTCCAGCCCGCTCCCTATTATCTGCGCTATGCCAGCGTTGGCGATGCGAAGCAAGCGGTGAGTATGGCAGAGCGCAGTGTGCAACTCGTGCCTCCTTCGACTGCTACTTTCAGTCAGTTTATTGAAGAGCTTTACCCACGTGACGTGGTCTACGCACCGCTGGATTTTTATGAGCGTATCCAAGGATGGATTATCAAGTGGAAAGCTGCCAAGCCTTACAAAAGTACCCGTGAGCAAAAACGGTTTATTGCACGTAAGCAGCATCCGGAATATATTCCTTCGACGCTCAACCTGGTTATTTATAAAGACCGGGCACCGATGCAAGAAGAAATTAAACATGCAACGGTAGCGGTCAGCAGAACCCAGGAATTTTTAGCAAAAATGTCAGATGACATTCACGAAGGAAAAGAACTGGAGTTAGATCAGGTTCGTCCTGCTGTACAACTATTGACGGAAAGTATCATTGCTAACCCTTCGGCTTTGATGTGGTTGATTCGTATGCAGAGTGAAGACGTGGAAACCTACGCCCATGGCTTAAAAGTCGCTGTGTATATGATGACATTAGGACGTCACTTAGGTTTTGCGAGACAGCAGCTCAATGAATTGGGCATGATCGGTTTGTTGATGGACGTTGGTAAGTTGAGTATGCCTGAAGAAATTTTGAAAAAACCGGCTAAACTTGACGATGAGGAACGTCTGATTGTTTGTCAGCACGTTGCAACCAGTCTTAATAAGTTGCAACAAAATGGACCTCTTTCGCATAACGTCTATCTTGGTATTAGTCAGCATCACGAGCGTTTGGACGGTACGGGGTACCCGCAAGGTTTAAAGGCAGAAGAAATTAGCATCTATGGCCGTATGGCTGCCATTGTTGATAGTTTTGCGGCGATGACGTCGGTGCGTGCCTATGATGCGACACGTTCTGCTTTCGACGCCATGAAAGAACTGTTCAGGCAAGCTGAGTCTGAATTGCATGCGCCGCTGGTAGAAGAGTTTGTTCAAGCGATAGGTATTTTTCCGATCGGCAGCATGATCGAGCTTTCTACGGGGGAAGCGGCAATTGTATTGGAGCACAATAAATTGCGTCGTCTTGAACCGCAAATTCTGGTCCTCACAAATTCTGAAAGAGAAGCATTGGTCAACCCGTGGGTATTGAATTTGATGCACCAATCACCAGATGCTGAACCGGTCAGGATTTTGCGTGGCCTGCCGGATGGCGCGTATGGCATTGATAGTCGCAGTTTTTATGTCGCTAAATCATGAACACACAATTTCCTGTTTCCGCAGAGGACGAACCTCTTTGTCTTTGTTCGTGTAGTGAATTTTCTGAAAAATTGCAAGCGGAAATAACACTGGCGAATGGAAATCAAAACCTCGGTTTGATGATCGTCAATTTGCAGCGTAGCGATAGAATCGCAGCGCTGATGTCTGAGAAACAAGCCAGTCAATGGCAAGAGAGTTTGTGGTTACGTTTAAAACCGATATTGCGGTCACGCGACAGGATGGTATTCGTCAGTCCGAATGAATTTTGGTTAATGTTACCGGGTTTGTCAGTACCCGCACTCGCTATACTTGCAGCGCATAGAGTGTTGGGCGTGCTGGAAACACCGATCGTTGCTGAGAGTGGTAATGTTTATTTCACTCCTTGTATTGGAATCGCTTGTACTCCGTTTGAGGATTTAAATGCCCTGACAATGTTGCGTATGGCTGATAATGCGCAAAAAAAGGCGTTGGATGAACACCAGAAATTCTGCGTCGCCAGCAGTGATATCAAAGCCAATTTGCTACCTGAAAATTTACCTAAATTAGTCGCTGAGGTCATCGAAGCCAATGGTTTGAATGTGGTCTACCAACCTAAGGTTCAGTTGGATACTATGCGTGTTCATTCGGTGGAAGCATTGGTGCGTTGGCCATCTGATCACCCTGAGTACATTCCAGTGAATGTACTGATTGAAACGGTTGAACGTTGTGGTTTGGTTGAAGCACTCACCTTGCAGGTACTCAATACTGTATTACGTGAATCCTCACAATGGAAAGCCGCTGGTTTGGATGTGCTGATCTGGGTTAATTTATCTGCCCGACTTTTGTCGCAGGCGCACCTGAGTGCGACGCTCGCACATAAGATGGATATCTGGCTCACCCATCCATCAAAGATCGGTTTAGAAATCACTGAAAGCGCTTTGATCCAGGATGTTACCCAAACGACGGAAGTTTTGTCTGAATTGAAACGTCTTGGTTTTCATTTGTCGATCGATGATTTTGGTACCGGTTATTCATCGTTTGCGTATTTACGTCGCTTTCCTATTGATGAATTAAAAGTCGATAAATTATTTGTTCAAGGGATGACGGAATCACTGCAAGATCGGCAAATTGTAAAGAGTATCATCGATCTGGCCCATAATTTTGGCTTACCTGTGGTGGCAGAGGGGGTAGAAGAAGAAAAGACACTCATAGCCCTCAAGGGAATGGGATGTGAGCAGATTCAGGGCTTCTATTTTGCCAAACCGATGCCAGCGCAAGAATTGTTGGCGTGGTGTGCTGAATTTCATCGCTTACATGCCGTTTGATGTGTAAGTTTAAGAGTTAGTGGCAATGCAGATTTCTCATCTGTAATTCGAGTTGTTGCTTTTGCTCACGTAAGATTGTTGATGTCGCCCCAGTCTTATCACTGAGTTTTACGTTGTTCATTCCTGCCACAAAATCGATCAGTTGCTTGCAGACAGCATCATTGGAAGAACTGATATTATTGGACTTATCAAGATTACTGGTGGCGTTAACTTTGGCATCCTGCGCTGGCGACGTCGCAGTTTTTCCAGCCTCTTTTTCTTTTGCGCTCATGCATTCGAGCTCTATCGCTTCTCTGACATCTGATGCGTTTCCCTGGTGCGCGTAGACATCTTTGATGAGTTGCTTACGGTAGTCACTCTCGGCGTCGACTAATAATCTGTCTTGTGTTGCGCCAGCTCCTCGCATCGAGATAATTCTTTTGGCATCTTCGCCCCGTTGTTTGCATTGGGCGTCAACTTCTGGCTTATCGGCAATGTCCTTCGTATTCGCTTTATTGGTTGCGAGCGTTTTTTGCTCTTTATCGACGTTGCCACAAGGTTTGTCCTGATACGAGCTGCCGCAATGATAGACGGCCTTTGCGTTTGCGGATAGAGTCAGGAATAGTGCGAACACCAGGCCAATTAAGGGCAAGACAGGCAATGCCGGCAAACAGGCGGGTGAAATTGACATGCGCTCCTCTTGAATCCAGATGAAATGAGAAGTGCCTCCATACTTTAGGCAGGTCTCACTTTACCGACAGAAATACTTTTCATCTATCGGCAGAGAGACAAATAGTTTACTGCAAGAGCGTTTACTATAGTAATGAAATATCAATTTTGTTGTTATTGATTGCAAAAAGATGCAAGCAAAAGCCTGAAAAATTAAAAACTGATCCATAAAAAAGATCAGTTTTCAATTTTTTCGAATGCCGTGTAGATCAGCTTAAGGATTCGCTTTTGCTTCTACTGCTTCCCATTTTTCTAAAGCGTCCAGAAGCAGGCCATCGATCTCTTCAAAACGTGCATTGAGTTTATTGGCGGCGTCAGGGCCGTTTTTATACAGATCAGCATCGGCTAACTTTTCGGTGATATCTTTTTGTTCCGCTTCTAGTTGCGCAATTAATTTAGGTAATTCTTCGAGCTCGCGTTGTTCTTTGTAGCTGAGTTTTTTTGCTTTCGTTACAGACGCCGTTGTTGCCGTATTGTTGTTGGATGAGGTCGATTTTGCTTCAGCTTTGCTGGTGGATTTGGTCGATGTAACCGTATTACGATAACGTTCCCAATCGCTGTAGCCGCCGATAAATTCACGCCATTGACCTTCGCCTTCGGCTACGATGACTTGCGTGACAACGTTATCCAGGAAAGTACGATCATGGCTGACCAAAAACACAGTGCCTGTGTATTCTTCCAGCAATTCTTCGAGCAATTCCAGCGTATCGATATCCAGATCGTTGGTCGGTTCATCGAGCACCAGCACGTTGGCAGGTTTGGCGAATAAGCGCGCCAGCAGCAAGCGATTACGTTCGCCGCCAGACAATGACTTGACAGGTGAACGCGCACGCTCAGGCGCGAACAGGAAGTCGCCCAGATACGACATCACGTGTTTGCGCTGGCCGTTGACTTCTACCCAATCACTACCTGGTGCTATCGTATCGGCAAGACTGGCTTCTTCATTAAGTTGCGCGCGCATTTGATCGAAGTAGGCGATTTGCAATTTGCTACCTTGCTTAATCGTGCCGCTATCTGGTTGATCTTCACCTAAAATCATTTTTAGTAAAGTCGTTTTACCAGCACCGTTTTGACCAATCAGACCAACTTTGTCGCCACGCAAAATAATGCTGGAGAAATCGCGCACAATAACTTTGTCGCCAAAGCTTTTGCTGATATTTTCCATTTCTGCCACGATCTTACCTGAGCGCTCACCGGACGAGACATCGAGTTTGACCTGGCCTTGTTGCTCGCGCCGCGCACTGCGTTGCAGACGTAATTGCTCTAATCGCTTAACGCGACCTTCGTCACGTACGCGACGTGCTTTAACACCTTTGCGTATCCAGACTTCTTCTTGCGCCAGGAACTTATCAAACTTGGCATTTTCGACTTCTTCGATTTCCAGTTGTTCGGCTTTACGAGTCTGGTAAGTCGTAAAATTGCCCGGAAATGAAGTCAATTTACCGCGATCAAGTTCAATAATGCGAGTCGCCACGTTATCGAGGAAACTACGATCATGGGTGATAAACAACACGCTGCCTTTGAAGTCTTTCAACAGACCCTCCAGCCATTGTATCGATGAAAAATCCAGATGGTTGGTTGGCTCATCGAGTAACAAAACGTCGGGGCCGCTCACCAATGCACATGCCAGCGCAACGCGTTTTTTCATACCGCCGGATAAGGTCCCCATAATCGCGTCTTTGGCTAAATTCAGCTTATCGAGCGTGGTTTCCACTTTATTGTTGAGACTCCAGGCATCTGCTGCATCAAGTTTCACTTGAATGTCGTGCATACGCTCCATCAACGCATCATCATTGTCACCGCCAAATTGACCAGTTAATTCTTCGTATTCCTGCAACAGCGCAGGCAATTCGCCAAGGCCTGACGCGACAGCATCAAATACAGATAAGTCTTGTGAAAATTGGGGTTCCTGTTCGACATACGCAATTTTGATACCTTGTTGCATGACGAGCAGACCGTCATCAATCTTGGAGGTGCGTGCAATGATTTTCAGTAAAGATGATTTGCCGGTACCATTGCGGCCAATCAGGCCAACGCGTTCGCCGGCTTCAATAGAAAACTCTGCATGATCGAGCAGCGCAACGTGACCGAATGCCAATTGGGCATCGCTTAATGAGATAACTGCCATAAATACCTGTGAGGTCAGCGGCCTGAAAAGCCGGACAATATTGGAGAAAACCCGTATTGTACGCGAGACCGGCACGCATTCCACGCTTGCCTGTAACCGAAATGCAGATAAAGGACAGTGTCAGGCTTTTATCTCTGCCGCCCGGACGGTCGAGACACATGTCAGCAGGCATATACCTGCTGACGCTTCAGAAGCATGATTATTTGTATTTTTTCTCTATGGCAGCGCTAGTGCCGTCTTTTTCCATATTTTTCAAAATCTGATTCCATTTATCAACTTTTTCTTGTGGCAAGTTCAGGTTACATGCTAAATACATATCGACCTGATTGAATGTGAATAGCGGAACGATCATTTTAGTCAAGCCTTGTTGTTTCAGAATATTAAGGCCAAGCAATTCACCGCTGGCCCAAAAATCAAAGCGTCCAGCCAACAGTTTACGCGGATTATCGGCATCTGCATTGGCGAGATCCGTGTCGAAACCTTTTAATGAAAAAAATTCTGCTACAGCATCATTCCGGTAACCTCCGATGACATACGTACGCAAGTCTACTAAGCTTTTTGGGTGTCGGTTGTCATCAGCGCGGGCGAATATAGTCCAGTTATTTCTGACTAAAGGGCCAACCCATTTATATAGAGTTTCACGCCCGGGGGTACGGGAGGTTGAAAACACACATGTTTCTTGATTGTTTTGTGCCATTTGTACTGCGCGTGACCAGGGGTAAGCGGCAATTGTGTATTTCTCATCGGCACGTTTCATCAGTTCCTGTACTTTTTCAGTGGACATTCCTGTAACTTCACCCGTTTTGGGATTGACAATATTGAATGGTGGGTAATCCTCAGTAACCAGATTTTCAGCACGGAGCAAATTCGGCTGAGTTGTCAGCAGGCAAGTAAGACCAAAGGTGAAGAACGATGAACGTAAGAATTTCATATTGCCTCCTATGGTAAAAACTAAGAAAAAGGCTTTACTTGGAATATCTGAATACCATTGTGCTGAAGCGAGATCAAAATGACAGCGATAATTTGTTTGATATTGCTGACGTCACTCATTGTTTGTCGTCTATATTTTTTGCAGAATAGTAAGTACTTTAGGAAGCCTGAAAACGCATGAGCTCTTTTACAGAATAGGATATTTGTATTTTTTCGCAATGAACTTTAAGCGAGTTTGTTGATGGTTTATTTTACGAATGCAATCATTCCTGTAGTACTGTCTGTAGTTCTGTATGTAGTTGTTTCTTTGGTAATGTACTTGCTAGCGGTAATGAAGAAGCATTTCAGATGCTATGGAAATACTTTTTACATCAAAGCAAGGTCGGATTTTTTTGAGAAGTATTTTCTTCAGTTACGGGATGTTGATCCACAGACTCAGTGACTGAGCAACGATCAAATAAATCGGCTCTAAAAGCTTGATTTGATTGTTCCGCGTCGCTCAGGTAAGATGTCGGGCTTGCTGAACACGGCTGTATGTTTGTTCGCACCGTGTCTCGCCGTAGTTCAATGGATAGAACGTATGCCTCCTAAGCGTAAAATGTGGGTTCGATTCCCGCCGGCGGGACCAGTGGATAGGGGTAATTGTTCGCCTGGTCAATATCGCTCCATTTGCAAGTCTTACTCGGGCTTGTGCCGCGCCTTTTTTGCGTTAGCTCATCAACCGCTTGTACCGGGACCAAATGCCGTGACGTGTTGCTGTCAATTTATTAGCGCTAAATCAATTCTCAAATAATAAGATTGTTTAAACTGTAGCGATTGGTGCAGCTTATTTAACGACGTTTGCTAAATCTGGTCACACCTCAGTTGACATTGTTGATATTCATTGGAGAGCTACAATGAAAAAACATATCGCGGCAAGTTTTATCGGTTTAAGTTTATTAGCCTTAACTGCCTGTGGCGGAGGCGGCAATGCAGGAGGTAACGTGGCTCCTGTACCTGCAGTGCTGACGGCAACTGCTGCACCTGTGTCAATACTTAAAGGTAGTACAAGTATTTACACTTTTAATGTCTCTAATAACAATGTTGGCGCAGTTGGGAACGTGGGATTGGCAGTTAATTTTGGTTCTGGTGTCACTATCACTCAGTTGCCTCAATTTACCTGCTCTGCAAGTAATTTTGTTTATTCATCCAGCGGCACTGCTTCCATTACGTTTGGAACAGTTCCGGCAGGTAGCGTATGTCAGATGAGTATTGTTGTTCAACCTGGAGCGTCCGGAACGTTTAGCCCAGGCATTTTAACAATTGGTAATGTGGTTTTTCAGGGCAACATTCCTTCGGTACTCGTTAATTAATTACGCTGTATAGACCGCTTATTCCCGGAGCGTCGCTTGTTTTCGAAACAGCATGTGTGGGAGATTAAGCGGTTTCAATTCTGTTGCGTCCACCTTTCTTTGCTCGATACATTGCTCTATCGGCGCGCTTGAGTAGTGCATCGAAACTTTCATGGACGTCATTTTGGGTCGCTACCCCGATACTGCATGTATAGTCAGGCAAGCCTTCACGTTTGTCAGCTTTCAGTGCCAGTTGAATACGTTGCGCGATCGCTTGCGCATCCTCGATGGGCGTCGCTGGTAATATCAAAATAAACTCTTCGCCACCTGATCTTGCAACGTAGTCAATTTCCCTGCATAAGCCCCGGACGATAGCTGAGAAATGAATTAAAACTTTATCTCCTACATCGTGTCCGAATTGATCATTGATTTGTTTAAAAAGATCGAGATCTATCATGAGCATAGAGATGCTTAATTCTGAACGTTTGGCTTTGGCGATTTCCAGACTGGTAAAGGCAGATAGAGCGCGACGATTGAGCAATCCGGTCAGGGGATCGGTATTCGAAAGTTCTTGCAAGCGTATTCGTAATTCATGTGTCGCCATCAGAAAAAATGCCATCGGTCCCAACATATCCAATAATGCCATGCCGACGATATACACAGTTTGAATAGGACTGTGGGCGAAGTAGGCGCTATCCCCCTCGTGAGGAAGTGCGACGAGCGAGTAAAACGCGGCACAAAACCGTAGTGATAAGAGCAGGCAAACAACACTCAAAGAGGCAATGAAAAATAGTGTCGGAAAATCCCGTGTACCGTATCGCCATGCATAAAATATTGAAAGCGATATATACAAGCCAGAAGCCGTCGTAAATAGGAGCGTGCGTATCGTGAACGATGGGTGTACATAGGTAAAGACCAACATCAACAACTGAACTGCAACAAAAAATACCAACCAAATTTTGTTGATTGAGGAAAGTTTATAGAACCGGCGCGTCCCTTCCATGAAGAGCAAACTGCTCGCATAAAAGAACAAGTTTCCTAAAATAACAGAAAGAAAATCGGGGACTATACCTCGTAACCCGACCAGTAAACTGCCAACGCTAATAGCTAAACTTCCTGCAGCCCATTCGCGTAAGCCACCAATATAAGATGGGTAGTTGCGGCTCGCCGAGTACAAAATGACACTCATCAACAAGCAGACGAGAGTGAACATTAGTACAACGGTGCGCAAATCAAAATTGGGCATAGGGTGCCAACTCCAACAAATTAAATCCGCACGAAATATAACGTAGTTTGTTTTCGTTGTCGTTACATTGAACGATAAATAGAGGCTATTAGAGGCTATTATCTGATCAAACCGATGTTTTTAAATAGGACATCAATTTTTTTACAGACATTTCGCTTTCGAATTTTGCGCTCATTTTTTTGCATGTAAGACCAATTTCGGGGAACGATAAACATTAACATCAACGATGTGTGTTTGATAAAAAAATTTCTGATTAACGAATGAAACTACAGAATAAAATGAGACATCGTTTCCATACTAGTTGTTATTTTCATTATTTTTGGTATTTTTGACAATATTAATTAGCGGTGTGCACGTGCTTGCGGGGAAGTCTTATTGGCTATTTTTGTCTTTGCGAACCCCAGAGTTGGTCATATCCGGCTTAGTTGTTTCATTTCGTATTGCTCTAAAAAGAGCTCAAGTTTCCTACCACCATGAACCCTGATTTCACTCACATTCAGTTAAACACATCGCGCCTGAAGTTACGCCCATTGCAGCCATCTGATGCTGAGGATATGTTTGCCGTTTATTCTGACCCAAAAGTGATGCAATACGGTAGTACAGCACCGTGGACATCGTTGGAAGACGCACATACTTCCTTGTCTCGTACCGATGCAGGAATGAAGGACGGACAGTTTTTACGGTTAGCATTAACCATTGGCGACAGTGATCGCTTCATTGGAGATTGCTGCTTGTTTAAGTTTGACCATCAATGCCGTCATGCCGAAGTTGGCTATAGCATGGGCGCCGCCTATTGGGGCCAGGGTTATATGCATGAGGCACTCATTGCATTATTGAATTATGGTTTTCAAACGTTGAACTTGAACCGCATTGAAGCTGATATCGATCCACACAATCTTGCCTCTGCAAGATGCCTGGAAAAATTAGGCTTTGTTAAAGAAGGCTATTTGCGCGAGCGCTGGATCGTCGATGGCGTCATATCCGACTCTGCCTTATATGGATTATTACGTCGGGAATGGGGCGCGGTTTGATATCCTGATCAAAACGCATCCATCTTCGCTTCGCAATTCCGGCTTATGTCGGGATGGCATCAAGCTTTTGTATTATTCTTAACCTCAATTAATGCATCCCATGCCGACAAGCACAGCTAACCCGGTTTCTTTCATTTATTCCTGTATTTTTAAAATTCACCTTACATGCAACTGAGTGCTCAGGGCGCTACCTACATGTTGTTCAAAGTTAGCGAATCTTTTTTGGTATGTGAAATGCCTCAGCTTGCCTAAATAGTAGAGCAATCGCACCAGTTCCTGCACGCCGCAGGCTCCCACCTGCTACAGTACACACAATTCAGTATGTTTTTCTCAATTTTAATTTCGTTGGTCATTTGTAATAGAAATATATTTTCTCGAAAACATGGAGATTTACAAAAACATCTTTGAGATTAATGAAATGAACAATCATCCGCCAACCGTATCCCGCGAATGCGGCTTCGCTTGTCTGGCGATAATCGCTTCGCATGGCGGTCATCATGTCGATCGCGCGGATTTTCGGCGTTAGTTTTCTATCAGTTTAAAGGGGGTGACTTTGGCGCAATTAATGCGGCACGCTTCAATCTTATTATGGTGGTCCTGGCGAGCGCGTTTAAGACTGGCAGCGCGGACGGAATCACAGAATTGAAAATATCCTCCGTGAATATAAATGCCTTTAATTACCTATCGAAGATCGTCAGATATGACTTCTAAATCAATTTATACATTTGTTTTCTTAGTGGCGTCCATGCTTGTGCTTCCCTGTATTGCTAAAGCTGATGACAAACGCTATTCAGCTTTAGTGGTTAAGGGCGAGGTAAACGAGGCTCTTTTTCAGAAAATGAAAAATTATGTTGATGCTGGTGGAAAGACGATCGTCGTTACGTCAGAAGGTGGAGATGCTAGATTTGGACAGCAAATTGCAATGACCATAGTCGATAAAGATATCTCTGTTGTGGTAAGAAAATACTGTCTTTCTTCGTGCGCAAATTATTTATTTCTTGCAGCGAAAAATAAGCAGCTTGAACCTGCTTCTATACTCGGTTTTCATGGTGGTGTACCAACGAGTTATGATGATAAAAAAGGGAGTGAAGGAGATTTGAAACAAGAAAATTTGTTGAAAGAGCAGCTTGCTACCTTGGTAAATGCCGAGCAGAGTTTTTTCAAAAAAATTGGCGTTGATCATCGGCTAATTAGTGATTCGTTTGAATTGACGAAAGGAGAAAAAAACTTATTAAAAATTGAGTTTCCCGAAGACAAATATCCTTCCAAAACAGTTTTAGATGATCAATACGAGTTAATCGCTGAATATTTGTTGGAAGTAAGAAGTCGCGACCCTGAGGTCTCATTTAAGCTCACTCGGGAAAATGAAATAAGAAATACGATGTATTTTCCAAGTTATCCAGTGTTGCGCAAGTATGGTGTAAAGGGAATTACTGAATACCCTTATCCTAAGGATCAGTGCGAATTAGATGTGTGGGTTAAAAATATTTCTGATGATTTTGATGCAATTTTTGCCGTTGGTGATTTTAGTCAAACTGGTTTCAAAAACGTAAATCAAAGATGAAAGCCATCCTCCAAACATAATCCAGCGAGTGCCGCCTCACTTGGACTGGAGCGTAAGGCCAATGAATCGCTAAAGGGATTGCAAGCATCATGGGTCTATCCGCTGATCATTCTGAAACGATTAAGATGGCGGTGAGGGGGACTTTGCTAAATTGCTGTTTGACTGGGGGGAGATGGATTCATCTGTCACATCAAGAGATCACTCAAGTCGACCGCCAGGCATTCTTGCAGAAGAAGCTTCAATGCCTGAGCAAAATGGAAAAGCGCCATCTACGCTCATGAAGATTTGAGGTTTTTTTTAATCAAAATATCCCAATTTACAGTCGCTTCTAACCAAAAGCTTTCTATGTTTTTGACGTCATCGCCGATTCCTAACCCCAAAAAAGACGCCGCTGGTAATAATGCATCTTTCAGTAAATCATTATCCCCACGGTCAAATGCCATTGCGCCGGTTTGCTTGGAGAGTTTTTCGCCAGCTTCGTTGTTAAAGACAGGTACGTGCAGGTAGCGGATGGCTGGCAAATTTAAGACTCGTTGTAGATAAATCTGGCGCGCGGTGGAGTCGAGCAGGTCGGCACCGCGTACGATATGGGTGATTCCTTGCGCTGCATCGTCAACCACGACTGCGAGTTGATAGGCCCAGAAACCATCGGCGCGTTTTAATACAAAATCACCGACTTCCGTTGCAATGTCTTGGGTTTGCCTTCCGTAATACCGATCATCAAAAGTGATTTTGCAGTGAGGCTGCGGCAGACGTAAACGCCATGCACGCGGCAATTTTCCGGGAGCTAAACCATTCCTACAGGTACCCGGATAAATCTGCCTTGCTACTTCCCCCATGCGTAAGCGTGAATCGGCAATTTCTTTGCGTGAACAAGCGCAGGGATAAACGTGTCGATCTAGCGTTTGCATCGCATTTTGATATAGTTGTTGACGTCGGCTTTGCCAGGTCACATCGCCATCCCAATGCATGCCGCAGCGTTGTAGCGCGTTGAGAATATGTTGCTCTATGCCTTTGACGTTGCGATCGAAATCCAGATCTTCAATACGCACTAACCATTGTCCATGATGCGCTTTGGCATCGAGGTAGCTGGCCATGGCGGCGACCAACGACCCCATGTGTAAGGGGCCGGTAGGAGAGGGGGCGAAACGTCCTATGTAATTGCTTTGTTGCATATCTCTAATTTTTAATTTCCGAGAAGTTTGCTTTGTATGTCTGGATCTTTGAGTTTTTGTAAAAACCAATGCAAGGCTTTGCCTTTATTGGTGTTACGCCATACATAACAGCTGGTTTCAGTTGGTCGTTGGTTATTGGTCTTTTTTTCGATTAAGGCGCCAGATTGTAAATGAGGTGCGGCAATATTGAGCGGTAGATGACCGCATCCGAGCGCTGCCAATTGTGCCGCCAGCTTTGCCTGCATTGTTGGCACCGTTAAAGTGTCCTGACCACTCAACAGTCCAGCGGTCATGGATGGTAAGTTGAGGCCAGTATCGCCAATGGCAACGGCGCGATAAGTTTGAATTAATTCGGCGCTTAATGGTTCAGGTGCCTGGGCTAAAGGATGTTCGGGCGCGACGGCAAATACCCACTCGATGTTGCCTAAGACGCGGGTTTGCATGTCGCCTTGCATGCGGATTGCATTGGGGCCTTCATAGGCTGCGCCAATTGCCAGATCAGCGCGAGCGCTGATCATCGCTTCCCATACGCCGGATAAAACTTCCTGAGAAAAGCGCAAACGCGTACCGCAGGCTTGTTGTTCAAATTCCTTGATTAAGGGCAGCAGGCAATCAAAGTGAATCACGCCATCCAGCACAATTCTGAGTTCCGATTCCCATCCTGTCGCAGTCCGTTTGACGCGGTTTTCTAATTCTTGTGCGGCATTGAGCAAATGTCTTCCTTGCATGAGCAATTCTGCACCCGCGATCGTCAATTTGGCTCTGTGGCCACGGCGATCGTACAGCAGCACATCCAGATCTTCTTCTAGTTTGCGTATGCTGTAGGTAATTGCCGAAGGGACTTTATCGAGCGCCATCGCAGCCGCTGCAAAGCTGCCTTTACGGTCGATCGCATCAAGGATTTGCAGCGCTTCTAAGGTGATATTCATGCTTGTTCAAATTATTTGAATGAATTGTATGAAATTTTACTCTTATATTCGTTAGTGTCATTGTATATAGTGTCACCAGATCATCAAATAAATTGAATTGGAGCTCATATGATTACCGTAAGATTATCTCAAGAACGTGGCGCCGCTGAACATGGTTGGCTGAAGTCTTTCCATAGTTTTTCTTTCGCTGAGTATTATGATCCTCAACACATGGGTTTTGGTCCTTTGCGTGTGATTAACGATGACTGGATCGCCCCAGCAATGGGTTTTGGTACGCATCCTCACAAAGACATGGAAATCATCACTTACGTCTTGGAAGGTGCGATAGCACACAAAGACAGCATGGATAACGGCAGTACCATACGTCCGGGTAATGTCCAATACATGAGTGCAGGAACAGGTGTGCGCCACTCTGAATTTAATCCATCGAGCAAAGAACACACTCGATTGCTGCAAATTTGGATACAGCCTAATATGTTAGGCGGGGCGCCATTGTACGAGGAAAAAGAATTTGATCGTATTGAGAAAGACGGAAAATTACGCGTTGTAGTATCCGGCGATGGAGCCAACGGTTCGATTAAAATCCGTCAGGACGCACGTTTATTGATTGGTTTGTTCGACGGCGATCAGAAACAAGAGTTGAGTCTGCAAGCGGATCGCCTGACCTACGTGCATCTTGCACGCGGTGAGTTGACCGTCAATGGTGTGGTATTGAAAGAGGGCGACGCCATGAAGTTGCAAAATGAACAGTTGTTGCAGTTAAGCGCAGGAAAACAGGCAGAAGTGTTAGTGTTTGATCTGCCGCATTGATCGTTGTTATTTTTTTTTGGCTTTTAACAATACTATCCCGGTCACTGAGCAGGCTTCACCGGGATGTTATTGTGCTGTGCCGTAGTTCATTCATTGTTTGAATTTATTTGACTCATTTTCTCAGGAGCAAAACATGACAAAAGTAGCGATTGTGTACCATTCAGGTTATGGCCACACCACCAAGGCTGCAGAAGCCGTTCAGGCTGGTGCTTTGGCAGCAGGCGCAGAAGTTGATCTGATTTCGATCGATAAAGAAGGCAATATTACAGACGCACAATGGGCCAGTCTGGCAGCGGCGCAGGCGATCATTTTTGGCTCACCAACTTACATGGGCACGGTTTCCTGGCAATTTAAGAAATTCGCAGATGCAACTTCCAAGCCTTGGTACACCCAAGTCTGGAAAGATAAAATCGCTGCTGGTTTTACTAATTCTGCGAGTATGAATGGCGATAAACTGTCGACGCTGCATTATCTGTTTACCCTGTCTCAGCAGCATTCGATGATTTGGGTGGGTACGGGTATGATGCCATCCAACAGTAAAGCGGCACAAAGAAATGACATCAACTATTTGGCAAGTTTTAGCGGTTTGATGACACAATCTCCGTCCGATGCGTCGCCGGAAGAAGGCCCATTGCCAGGCGATCTGGAAACAGCGAAATTGTTTGGTCAACGTATTGCGACGGTCGCGAAAAAGCTCGCTTAAGTTTTTGTTGAAGAAATAGATAGATTTGGCATCTTTTGCTTACCGGTGAAAGATGCCATTTAGCTTTTTAAGGATGCTGGATAGCTTTCTGTTTCGCATCCAGTTCTATCGTTTTCGATAAAATCTGTTCGATAGTCCAATGTCGGGTAATCCAGATCACCATCGCGCTGCCAGATAGTTGTTGCCAGCTCGCTCCATCCCGTAACTGATGCTCACGTTGATAAGCCGCAGCAATGCGCCAGGCAAAAATAGTTGCCGGTGGTGGTGCCTCTAATGTCCCAGCTGAAAAGAAATAAGACACGGGATCCAATTCAACTAATGTGGGAGTGCCATCACATCCTGCTTTTTCCCATAAAGCTTGCTGTTGTTGAGCATTGGCGGTGAGCGCTGGAAGAGACGGTTTCCCGCTGATACCTTCAAGACCCCAAAAATATAAAATCCACGGCCCACCGTAGATCAATGCAATGATGGCAATAAGCACACCAGCGATTATTGCTTTGAGTTTCGTTGATTTCGTCATAAAAGACTGCATGAGTTAAAAGAGGAGTTACTCTTATTATCGGCGGGTTTTCCGGCCTATTGGCATGAATTTTGGAGAAATTCACTTCATACTTAATCAATGTCAATATTATCTGCTGATATTCTGTATTCATGTCGACGGAAACATTATTGATGACAATTAAATGCTTTCTTTGTAGTCTGGGTGGTAAGTAGCGCAAGCTATAATTCCAGAAGTCTTTCTTACTTGATCATTAATTTATTTTCCGCTTCCCATGATAAAAAAAGCTGTTGGACTTTTCATTGCATTGAGTGTGTGTTCTCCATTCACCCCAGCACAGCAGGCTCGCATTAGTGAGCCAGTGATGCGTGCGCATTTGGCTTTCCTTGCTGATGATTTATTAGAGGGGCGTGGTACGGGGCAGCGTGGTGGCGATCTGGCGGTTCGCTATCTGGAAACCCAATTAAGTATCATGGGCTTGCAGCCGCTGCCATCGGATAAAGTGTCTGGTTATCGCCAATCAGTGCGTATCGTCGGTAGCAAAACCTTACCTGAGAGCAGCGTCAGCTTTGAAATCAATGGTCAGACTTACGCACCGCAATTGGGTAGTGACATTGTCTTTGGTTCTTCGGGCGGCAAAGCAGACGTAGCTTTTGATGCGCCCGTGGTGTTTGTTGGCTATGGCGTGCGCGCACCTGAAGAGCGTTGGGATGATTTCAAAGGCGTTGATCTTCAGGGTAAATTATTGGTCATGATGGTCAATGATCCACAACCAACCGCCGAAGAGCCACATCGTTTTGCCGGTAAAGCACTGACTTATTATGGTCGTTGGACGTACAAATTTGAAGAAGCCGTTCGTCAGGGGGCGGCTGGTGTGCTATTGATTCACACCACGCCATCGGCAACGTATTCCTGGAATGTGCCACAAACCAGTTTCAGCCATGAGCGCTTTAGTCTGGCGAATAGCGGTAATGCACTGGAAGGCTGGATGCAGGATAGCGTTGCACAGCAATTGTTTAGCCGCGCCGGTGCAAATCTCGATCAGTTACGCGCCCGCGCTGAAACGCGCGATTTTGCTCCGGTGGTTTTAAATGCCATCGCGCATGTCAAACTCAAAAGCCAGATACGCCACGTCGAGCAATTTAACGTGTTGGGAATGGTGCCCGGTACAGATGCGACATTGAAATCCCAAGCCGTGGTCTATTCCGCCCATTGGGATCACCTCGGGATAGAAACGCAGCCTGATGGCAGTACGCATATCTGGAATGGCGCAGTGGACAACGCGTCTGGCGCAGCGGCTTTATTGGCGATGGCGCAGTTTGCGGTCAGGCATCCCGCAAAGCGTACCCAGATATTCTTATGGCCTGCTGCGGAAGAACAGTATTTGTTGGGTAGCGCCGCTTATGTCAATAACCCACCGTGGCCACTCGCAAAAACGGCTGCTGATTTAAATTTAGATAGCATGAACTTTGTCGCTAAAACGCGTGACATTGGCATCGAGGGTAGTGAACGCAGTAGCTTGCATGCGAGCGCTGTCAAAGTCGCAATACAAATGGGCTTACAAATTGCGACGGCGGCACCAGATTTAGGTGGCGCATTTTTCCGTGCCGATCATTTTAATTTTGCGCGTTTTGGCGTTCCGGCTTTTAACGTTGGTTCAGCGGTATTTTCTGGCGATGGGCATTTTGATTTTATCGAACAAGATCAAACCAATGCCAGTGCCAAAATGCTGGGATTTAAAAACGACTATCATACCGAGCGCGATAAATATCACTCTGAATGGGATTTGAGCGGTATGCAACAGCAAGCGCAATTTACACTCAATTTAGGTTACGAGATCGCCAATGCCAAAACCATGCCGATGTGGAATAAAGGTGAAGCATTTGGAAAAAATCGCCAATAACCAGCATCAGTAAATATCTTGCCACTTAAAGCATATTTACTCTTTGAGCGATAAAAAAAGCCTTGCAGAGAAAATGTTTCTGCAAGGCTTTTTCTTATCAACGTTTGAGTTGTCTGAATATTTTCTCAACGTTGCGAGAACGCCAGTTTCAATGCCAGACCTGCAAACACAAATGCCGCCGCCCGATTCATCCACCGTTGCGCACTCGCTGAGCCGCGCAGACGTTGTCCGACCGTCGCTGCAAAATAGCTGATACTACCAAAGGCGATGATGGTCGCAAGTATAAAAATCGCACCTAATTCTACAAATTGAAATGCAACTGAACCACGTTCTGCAGAAACAAATTGCGGTAAAAATGCAAGGAAAAAGAACACCACTTTAGGGTTAGTCAAATTCATAATCACTCCGCGCAAGTAAAGCTGGCTTGGGCGCAATGCTGTGGCGTTGATGCTGGTATCTTCACTCACAGGCGCACGGAACGCGCCCCAGGCGAGATATGCAAGATAGGCAGCCCCCAGGCATTTTAAGACCAGAAAAGCCACTGCTGACGCCGCAAACACTGCTGCCAGTCCCAGTGCAATAGCGATCGTATGTACCACCAGGCCAGTACACAGACCCAGCACGACGAGCATGCCTGCTTTGCGCCCCTGTGTCGCGGACTGCATCAGAACAAAGACGTTGTCCGGTCCCGGGGATAATCCCAATAAAATGGAGACGCCGAAGAAAGTCAGCGCAGTTTGAAAGGTAAGCATTGCCATCCCCGAGAATAAATGGGCATTATGCAACATTTATTCTCAAGTCGCCACGAGCGCTATCAGAAAGAAAACGATAGTCCCTATCCCCCAAATGATGCAGGGGCGTCTGCTTCAGGCGGTTATCAGATGTGCTGTAAGTGCTGAAGGGAACGGATCAGCACCTGTTGTGTGATTTGATTTGGCACGCCTTTACCTTGCATATATTCAATTGCACAGGTGGTGCCGTAGTCTTGTTGCAGGCTCAATCCCATTTCTATGTGATTGGCTACTACCTGGTCGTAGTGGCGGATTTCTTCTGCGAATTGGGGGGGCGTTGCTGTTGCTGTTGGTGTTGCCGTGCGTACCGTGGGGGTGATCATGTCAAACTCCATATTCCAGTCATATTGCATTGCATCAAAATTACTGATAAGCATTGAAGAAATGTTGTCTCAGAGCGTATTTCGTGCTTTCCAGTCGCCGAAAGGGTAACTGGTTAAATAAGAAAAGAAGCAGTCTTGAATCTGCCGAGATTATAGTCCGCTTAATAGAGAAAAGCTTGTGCGGCCTCAAGAAAATTTAGCATTGTGTGAAAAAATCAGAGCGACTAGGCTGGGTGATATGTCAGAGTAATAAGTAGTTGTTTATTTGATACTGCATTGCAGCAAAAAAGGATGGATTACTTGATCGCCTTTTTGACGTTGAGGGGGAGGGGATTGTGTGGATTCGAAGAGGTCGGTGAATGGTGGGGTGCACCCACCCTGTTTGTTTCCTGGGAATGCTCTCAGGCTCCAGCGTTCGCTGGAGCGACAACCATGAGTAGATTCGACTTAATTTGATAACGTCAATGTCATTGATTACAATGCCGTCCGCAAAGCAAACAGTTCCGGGAACAGCACCACGTCTAACATCTTGCGTAAATAGCTCACACCAGCTGTACCGCCCGTACCGGTTTTGAAGCCAATGATGCGCTCCACCGTGGTCACGTGACGGAAGCGCCAGATACGGAAAGCAGTTTCCATATCTACCAGTTTCTCAGCCAGTTCGTAGAGTGACCAATATTGTTCCGGTGCTTGGTAGACTTTCAGCCATGCCGCTTTCACAGATTCGTTAGCCTGAACAGGTTGTGTCCAGTCGCGTTGCAAGCGATCCGCATCAATGTCAAAGCCCTGACGTGACATGAGCATAATCGCCTCGTCATAAATCGATGGCGTACTCAATGCGTCATTCAAGGTAGTATGAATTTCTGGTTTGCTTTCATGCACCGCCAGCATGGTGGCATTTTTATTGCCGAGCAAATATTCCAGTTCACGATACTGATGCGATTGGAAGCCCGAGGATGCACCAAGATAAGGGCGTATGGCGGTGTATTCACTTGGTGTCATCGTCGCTAACACGTCCCAGGCATGCACCAGCTGATCCATGATACGTGCAACGCGGGATAGCATTTTGAATGCGGGCGGTAAATCGTTGTGATGAATTTGTTGACGTACGCCATGCAATTCATGCAGCATTAATTTGATCCACAATTCACTGGTCTGGTGCTGAATGATGAACAGCATTTCATTGTGATTGGGCGAGCGTGGATGTTGCGCAGTCAAAATCTGATCGAGACCCAGATAGTCGCCATAACTCATGGATTCAGAAAAATCGAGTTGTGCGCCGTGCCAGGACATAGGGCATTTGCCGGATGATTCGTTGTTATTACTCATGATTGTTCTTTCAAAATAATTTTTATTGTCAGGACATTTGTCAATCAGGTCACGGCATTGCGTTGCAAATTCGTATCGTAGTCTTGCTTATCCAAAACATCGCGCAGTGTCTCAACCGCATCCCAGACATCGACGTAACGCACGTACAGCGGCGTAAAGCCAAAGCGCATAATCGCTGGCTCACGGTAGTCGCCAATTACACCACGTGTGATCAATGCCTGAATCACGGCATACGCGTGTGGATGCTTGAAGCTGGCCTGACTACCACGTTGATGATGATCGCGTGGCGTAACCAATTCTAGTGGATGGGATGCGCAACGCTGCTCAACCAATTGAATAAACAAATCAGTGAGAGCCAGCGATTTTTTACGAATCGCTTGCATATCGGTTTTTCCGAATACATCCAGACCACAGCCAACCAGGGCTAATGAGACGATAGGTTGCGTACCGCACAAGGCACGACGTATGCCCGGTGTTGGCGTAAATCCTGGTGCCATCGCAAATGGACTTTCATGTCCCCACCAGCCGGATAAAGGATGATTGAACACGGCTTGATGACGCTGTGGAACCCAGATAAATGCTGGTGCACCCGGGCCGCCATTTAAATATTTATAAGTACAACCTACCGCAAAGTCTGCGTTGGCGGCATTCAAATGTACTGGCAAGGCGCCCGCAGAATGCGCGAGATCCCACAAGGCTAATGCGCCATGCTGATGAATTAATGTAGTGACGGCGGCCATGTCATGCAAATAACCAGTACGGTAATTCACATGGGTGAGCATCACCAGTGCCGTTTGATCATTGACCACATCCGGTAATTCTTCTGGCGTGTCAATCAACACAATCTGATAGCCACGATCCAGCCATTGAGTAATACCTTCCGCCATATAGATATCGGTAGGGAAGTTACTACGTTCTGTAATAATTGTTTTGCGTTTTACATCCTTAGCTTGAATTTGCAAAGCAGCCGCAATCGCTTTAAACAAGTTGATCGAGGTTGAGTCGGTGACCACGACTTCATTGACTTCAGCGCCCACCAAAGGTGCTAGTTGATTGCCGAGTGAAGATGGCAATTCAAACCAGCCAGCCTTGTTCCAGCTGGTGATTAAGTCAGTTCCCCATTCTTGGGTAATGACTTCTTGTGCGCGCTGTAATGAAGCTTTAGGACGTGCGCCGAGTGAATTGCCATCGAGGTAAATGATGCCGTCTGGCAAAATGAAATCATCGCGTAACGATGCTATAGCATCTTGTTGATCTAATGCCTGGCAATCAGCGCGGCTTGTAATTTGAGTCATGTTGTCTCCTGAATATTCGCTAGTAGCTTACTGAGTTCGGAATTTAAATTTTTCTGAATATTGAAAATCACAAGGAACGCAATACTGCACGCACCGGACTGGCATCGAGCCCTTTGAGTTTCAAAGGCAGGCAAATAAGTTCGTAATCACCCGCAACGATGTCGTCTAATACGATGCCTTCCAAAATCGCCATCTGATGTTTTTTGACGCACAAATGGGCGTCGAGTGTTTTGGATTCTTGTGGGTCCAGCGAAGGGCTATCAATACCTATTAATTTGACGCCGTGTGCAGCGAGCAGCTCAATGGCAGCTGAACTGACATAAGGGAAATTGCTGTCCCACTGCATCTGCGGCGCTTGCTGGTAGGCGCGGAATAATACGCGTGGCGGTATTTGCGTTAGATAGGGTTGGACATGTTCGGGCAGAACTTGTGCCGCACCGATGCAATGAATCACGCGGCAACTGCCTGTGTACGTTTGCAGATCCACTTCATCGATGGCCTTGCCATCCACGCCGTAATGTGATGGCGCATCGCAATGCGCACCCGTGTGCGTGGACATGCTGATTTTGCTGACTTTGACCGGGCAACCATCAGCGATCTGCCAGGTGGTTTCTGCGGTGTATTCACTGTCTCCCGGCCAGACCGGAATTCCTGCTTGTATCGCGGGGCTGATATCCCACAACTGAGATGGCGCAGACATAAGCTCTCCTGTTAAAAACATGCAGAGATTTTATGCTGGAATGGCTGAATAATTCTTGCAAAGTGTAGTAAGTAATTTAGTATTTATAGAATATACTGCGAATAGATTGAATATTTTTGAAATAATTGTTGTTATTGGGCTTGTGCGTCGCATCAATTGCTGTTTTTGGGTTGGTTTGTGCGAGAAAGTTCTAAAGCTTCCAGCATGGAGGGGGCACCCGCCCTACGATAATTCTAAGGTTGGCAGGGCATTTTTATCCGGAGTGAAGACATGCAATTAGATCCTACCGATTTAAAAATTCTGCAGCAATTACAAGAAGATGGTCGCATGAGTAATCAGGATTTGGCAGACAAAGTGTTCTTGTCTCCATCGTCGTGCCTGCGACGTGTCAGGATGCTGGAAGAAGCGGGGATTATTCATCACTATTGCGCAGTCATTGATTCCGCCAAAGTGGGGTTGGAAGTCGATGCGTTTGTGCAGGTAACGATGCGCCGCGACGTTGAACAGTGGCACGAGAATTTTTCGAAAGCACTATTGCAATGGCCGGAAGTCATCGGTTCTTACATCATTACCGGTGACGCTAATTATTTGTTGCGGGTCAGGGCGCGTAATTTGAAACACTATTCCAGCTTTGTACTAGAGCGTTTGTACAAGACCACGGGTGTCTTAGATATTCGTTCAAATATCGTATTGCAGACTTTAAAAGATACGCATCAGATTGCGACAGAACTGATGAGAGATGTGCAGTAAGCTGAGCTATTTTTTATACTATGTTGACTTGTGAAAGCACTCATGACACCGGAATTAAAGCACAAAATCATCACCGTCTGCGATCAAAAAATTTCACAAAAGGGCGATAACGTCGGCTTATCGTTTTACGCCTTCTTTGCCAATAAAAATGATAACCCGGTATTGTTGATGGAAGCCGCGACCTGGTGGATAGCAACGCACCAGTTAGATCATTTTGAGAAAGCGACCAAGATCAAAGCGATGGCGCTGAAGGAGTAGACGATCTGTAGCGGTGCGGGTTGCGCCAGCCCTGCAAAATCCTTACATTCCACCCCATGCAGCATTAATCATGGCGACTGCTGCCAATCCCGCTGTTTCTGTTCTCAATATCCGTGGTCCCATGGAAAGCGATAACACCCCATGACGGCTGGCGAGTAATTCTTCGTCGTCACTGAGGCCGCCCTCAGGGCCGATGAGCAGGGCGACGGCTTGCGGTGGGTGGTGTTTGGCCCATTCTGCCAACGATTGATCGGCGCGTGGTGAAAGCATGATGCGTTGGTGCATGTCTTGTTGTGCCAGCCATTTGCTCAAATCCAAAGGCGCGGTCAAATGAGTAAGGCGGTTGCGGCCACATTGTTCGGCGGCGGCGCTGATGATGCCGCGCCAGTGGTCTAATTTCTTTTCTGCGCGTTCAGCGGATAAGCGAACGACGCAGCGTTGCGATGCCAGGGGTTGGATCGCAGTCACACCAAGCTCTACCGCTTTTTCGATAATCCAATCCATTTTGCTACCTTCTGGCAAGGCTTGCGCGAGGCTTAAAGAGTAGGGTAATTCCACTTCATCGGGTAAAAATAGCTTTAATTCGGCGCTCGCTCGCTTTTTCTCGATGTCAGTCAGGCTGGCAATAAAGCTGCCGCCTTCGCCATTAAATACTTGTACCGTGTCACCAATTTGCAAGCGCAAGACAAAAACGTGATGGGCCACCTCAGGCGGTAAGCTGATCGTGGTACCGAGTGTGAGAGCTTGATTGCAATAGAAGCGAGGCATGATTATTTTTGAAAAAAGTAAGAGTTACGGAGCGAATTATATAGGTCGCCTTGCTGATGCGGCGGTTTTCATCGCTTAAGTACGCTTGATCTCAGCCAAATTACGTGTATTTATTTATACTATTTTTCTCGATCATCCCAGTGTGAGAAGTCAATCTGGTGCTTAGAAATGGGATATCTGTATTAAGTGACCTTGCGCTCTGGTAAAATATCCGACTTTGCAGGGTCTGAACTTGATTGTGCTCTCGGGCAACACTGACCATTACACCAGTCTTCTCAAACTATCTTCTACCGCCATGATTTCAACTATACAGCCAGCAACTCTTTCTAAAATGGCAAATGCGATTCGCGCTTTGTCTATGGACGCAGTACAAAAAGCCAATTCCGGACATCCGGGAGCGCCTATGGGCATGGCTGATATCGCTGTCGCATTGTGGAAAGGTCACTATCGTCACAATCCATCCAATCCAAAATGGATTAATCGCGATCGTTTTGTGTTGTCGAATGGTCATGGTTCGATGTTGCATTACTCTTTATTGCATTTGACAGGCTACGATCTGTCGATGGATGAAATTCGCAATTTCCGCCAATTGCACTCCAAAACGGCGGGTCACCCAGAAGTTCACGTGACACCAGGCGTAGAAACAACCACTGGCCCGTTGGGACAAGGTATCACTAATGCGGTGGGTATGGCTTTGGCAGAAAAACTGCTGGCGGCTGAATTTAACCAAGCTGGCATGAACATCGTTGATCACCACACTTATGTGTTCATGGGTGATGGTTGCCTGATGGAAGGTATTTCGCACGAAGCCTGCTCTTTGGCAGGTACTTTGCAACTGAACAAATTGATCGCTTTCTGGGATGACAATGGCATCTCTATCGACGGTCACGTCGAAGGCTGGTTCACTGACGATACACCAAAACGTTTCGAAGCCTACGGTTGGAACGTGATCCGTGCGGTAGACGGTCATAATGCCGTTGCTGTTGACGCCGCCATTGCCGCCGCTAAAACATCGGACAAACCAACCCTGATCTGCTGCAAAACAGTGATTGGTAAAGGTTCACCGAACATGGAAGGCACTCACAATGTCCACGGCGCAGCATTGGGTGACAAAGAAGTTGCCGCTGTACGTGCTCATATCGGTTGGGACTACGCGCCATTTGAAATGCCAGCAGACGTCTACGCAGCATGGGATGCCAAAGCCTCAGGCGCACAAGCTGAAGGTGACTGGAATGCACAATTTGCAGCCTACTCTGCACAATTTCCACAAAAAGCCGCTGAACTGACCCGTCGTATGAATGGCGACTTGCCAGCGAATTTTGATGACGTAGTGGCAAACGCCATCGCATCCTGCGTAGAGAAAAAAGAAAACATCGCAACACGTAAAGCCAGCCAAAACGCCATTCAGGCATTCGCTCCATCGTTACCAGAATTCCTTGGCGGTTCTGCTGATTTGACCGGTTCTAATCTGACCAACTGGAAAGAATGTGTTGCCGTGCGTGGTAATCAAGCTGGTAACCACATCAACTACGGTGTGCGTGAATTTGGTATGAGCGCGATGATGAATGGTATCGCTTTACACGGCGGTTACATCCCGTTTGGCGCAACCTTCCTGACCTTCTCTGATTACAGCCGCAATGCGATCCGCATGGCTGCGTTGATGAAAATCCGCACGCTGTTCGTCTTTACGCATGACTCTATTGGTCTGGGTGAAGATGGTCCTACGCATCAATCTGTTGAGCATATCTCCAGCATGCGTTTGATTCCTAATCTGGATAACTGGCGTCCATGTGACACCGTTGAATCAGCGGCGGCATGGGCGCACGCGGTGAAACGCAATGACGGTCCATCCACATTGATTTTCTCGCGTCAGAATTTGCCATACCAAGAGCGTAGCGCGCAACAAATCGCTGACATCCAACGTGGTGGCTATGTATTGCAAGACGCAGCTGATGCAAAAGCGGTATTGATCGCAACTGGCTCCGAAATCGAATTGGCAGTGAAGTCCGCAGCGGCGTTGGCTGAGCAAGGTATCGCAGTGCGTGTCGTTTCTATGCCATCAACAGACGTGTTTGATCGCCAAGATGCAGCTTACAAAGCAGCGGTGTTGGGCAAAGGCTTGCCGCGTATTGCGATCGAAGCTGGTGTGACCGATTTCTGGTACAAATATGTCGGTTTGGAAGGCGCGGTGGTTGGTATCGATACTTTCGGTGAATCCGCACCAGCTGGCGTTTTGTTTAAGTATTTCGGCTTTACGGTAGACAACGTTGTCGCTAAAGTTAAAGCGACACTGGCTTAAGCAAGATGACGGAAATGATGAGCAGTATCAAAGAAGTCAGTCTGCGTCGTGCTACTGTAGCGGACGCAGAAGCTATCGCAGCGGTACGTGTCGAAGCCTGGCAAACCACCTATCGCGGCATGATTCCAGATACTTATCTGGATGAAATGCGGATGGAAGACAGCTTCTTGCATTGGAAGCAAATTCTGCAAGCCTTGCCTGCAGCGGGTGATCGCGTTTGTGTCTATGTTGCTGAAAGTGAAGGGCACATCATCGGTTTCGCATCCGGCATGCTGTTGCCGGACGCGAAGTTCGGTATGCAAGCCGAATTGACCGCAATTTATTTACGTCCCGCGTGGCAACGTTCGGGCATAGGTCGTCGTATGGTGCAAAAGGTGGCGCGCACTTTGCAGGCGCAAGGGGCGGAGAGCTTATTGGTATGGGTGATTTCTGGCAATGCAATTGCCAGAAATTTCTATGAAGAGTTGGGCGGCGTTTTATTGCATGAGCAAGCGTTTAGCTGGGATGGCATGGATCTGACGGAAGTTGGTTACGGTTGGCGCGATTTGTCTGTGTTGATGGCCTCCGTGAACGCCATGCCTACATCGTCTTCTGTTCACTGAAAAAATCGCAGCAACAGCGTTAAAAGAATGAGAAATAGCGTGAAATAGCGCAGACTAATCGCCGGAAAGCTACTCAGTGTATGAGTGAGCGCCGCGGTAGTCCTGGAAGTCTTAACAGTTTATTTTGTTGTTTATTTATTGTTGTATAGTCCTTTGGAGATAAAACCATGACGATTCGCGTCGCAATTAACGGCTATGGCCGTATCGGCCGCAACATCCTTCGCGCTCACTACGAAGGTGGCAAATTCAAAAACGAAATCCAGATCGTTGCTATCAACGACCTCGGCAATGCTGAATCCAATGCCCATCTGACACGCTACGACACAGCGCACGGCAAGTTCCCTGGCACAGTCAGTGTTGAAGGTGACACCATGATCGTCAACGGTGACAAAATCAAAGTGTTTGCAGAACGTAACCCAGCGAATATCCCTTGGGGTGAGTTGAATGTTGACGTTGTTCTGGAATGCACAGGCTTCTTCACGACAAAAGAAAAAGCATCTGCCCATTTGGCTGGCGGCGCTAAGAAAGTCATCATCTCCGCTCCAGGCGGTAAAGATGTCGACGCAACTGTCGTGTACGGCGTGAACCACGGTGTTCTGAAATCCACAGATACAGTGATCTCTAACGCTTCATGCACAACAAACTGCTTAGCACCATTGGCAAAACCATTGAACGACGCGATCGGTATCGAAAGCGGTTTGATGACAACGATTCACGCATACACGAACGATCAGGTATTGACTGACGTGATGCATGAAGATTTGCGTCGTGCGCGTTCTGCGACCATGAGCATGATCCCGACTAAAACTGGTGCAGCTGCAGCAGTTGGTCTGGTATTGCCAGAATTGAACGGCAAACTGGATGGTTACGCAATGCGTGTTCCAACCATCAACGTTTCTGTTGTTGATCTGACTTTCATCGCTAAACGCGACACAACCGTTGAAGAAATCAACAAAGTCCTGAAAGAAGCATCCGAAGGCGCGTTGAAAGGTATTCTGGATTACAACACAGCACCGTTGGTATCGGTTGACTTCAACCACAACCCAGCATCTTCTACTTACGACGAAACATTAACTAAAGTAAATGGTCGTCTGGTTAAAGTGTCCAGCTGGTATGACAACGAGTGGGGCTTCTCTAACCGTATGCTCGACACGACAGTCGCATTGATGAGCGCAAAATAAGTCTTATTTTTGCAAGCTTAAAAATACCCCGAACTTTCGGGGTATTTTTTTGTCCAAAACTCAATATCAGACCAGTTCGTGGTATTGATGATTGTTAGCGCTCAGTGAATCAGGGGATTTTCAGGCATTCAGTTATACAGGAGACTTGACGATGGATATGAAAAAAGTAGTTGCCGACAACAAAGGTTTTTTAGTGTTCATGCTCGGCATGGTGTTGGTCAGAAGCGCGGTTGCTGATTACTATTCGGTACCATCAAGTTCTATGTATCCGACCTTATTGGAAGGTGATCGCGTGATTTGCGACCGCATCGCTTACGATTTTAAGCTGCCATTTACGGATGTGATCGTAAAGCATCTGGATGATCCTCAGCGCGGTGATATTGTCACTTTCAGTTCACCTGAAGATGGTACGCGTCTGGTGAAACGTTTGGTTGCAGTACCTGGTGATGTGGTTGAAATGCGCGATGAACATTTATACATCAATGGTCAGGCCGCGAATTATGAACCTATTTCTGTCGCCAATGCCGACCACCTGACCCCACAACGTGAGTTCGCCGGAGAGCAGCGCGTCTATAAAGAACGCCTGGGTAGTCTTGATCATCACATTATCGTCATGCCCGAGCGTTTTGCTCTACGCACTTTCGCGCCAGTGAAAGTGCCGGAAGGTCAGTATATGATGCTTGGTGATAATCGCGATAACAGCAAAGATTCACGTTATATCGGATTGGTAAAGCGCGAATTGATCACCGGGCAAGTCAAGCGCCTGATGTTTTCATTAAATGGCGACCATTATTACCTGCCGCGCTTTGATCGTTTTGGTTCTAAAGTGTAGTTGGTCGATAAGATTGGCGATGAAGTTGATTCCAAAAGGAATTCCATGAAACTCAATGATTTGTTTGCCGTTGCTGGCTTGCTCGCACTAATCTATGCGCCAGCTTGCATGGCAGCATCGAGTGATACGTTTCGCTGTCAAAATGATTTGGTGAGACTTGGTGAAACTAAATCTACGGTCTCGCAAAAATGTGGTGAACCAGTTTTTAAGGATGCATTTTGTAAGCCTGCTGACAAAGCGCCTGCTGCAAACAATGCAAATGTCAGTATTGCTCCATGCGAAAGTGTCGATGAGTGGACTTATAACCCGGGCGCCGGGCAATTTATGACGACTTTGCGCTTTGAAAGTGGCAAACTGGTTGCCATTAAATATGGGGCGAGAGCGAAGTAGTTTTAAATTCTATTCGTTCAAACTTGGTTGCAATGTCGTGAAATGCCGTGAAATGCCAGGCAATCATAGTTCTTAAGCTTGTCACTCCCGCGCAGGCGGGAGCTGAGTGATGGTGCATCAGCGCCTAAGTCGGTTGATAAGCAGGATAACCCCGGCAGGGAAATCAGAACGTCGTCTCAAATACGATAACCAAGTGCGGCAGAAATCTGTTCGGCGGTGTCGGTCAGATTGCTGAGCCAGTCTTCTTGCAAACGATCAGCAGGTGCGGAAATCGATAAACCTGCAATCATCTTGCCGCTATCGTCGCGTATGCCGGCTGCCATGCAGCGTACACCGAGTTCGAGTTCTTCGTTATCTCTGGCATAGCCATTGGACCGTACTTCTGCCAATTCTTTTTCCAGCTTCGCCAGATCAGTAATGGAGTTTTTGTTATGACCAGCTAATCCGGTGCGGGTTGCGTACGCGCGGATTGCTTTCGGTTCATCGAGCGATAAAAATAATTTACCAGTCGAAGTGAGATGAAGTGGGGCGCGGCCACCAATGGCCCGTACGACTTGCATGCCTGAACGTTCGGAATAGGCGCGGTCGATATAAACAATCTCATCACCCTGACGAACAGATAAATTGATGGTTTGATTCGTTTGTTTATGTAAAGCACGCATAAAATCGACGGCAGCTTCACGCACGTTCAGGCGGCTTTTGACGATATTGCCTAATTCTAATAAACGCATGCCCAGTTGGTAATAGCCAGTCTCAGCACGATCCACAAAGCGGGTAGTGACCAGATCGTTCAGGATGCGGTGAGCGGTTGATGGATGGAGGCCTGTCACGATGGCGAGTTCTTTGAGACTGACCGGATCTTGATAGCGCGATAGCGCATCAAGCAATGAAACCATGCGTTCTATGACCTGAATAGAAGTTTTATCAGTAGCTGTAGCGTCGATTTTCATAGGATCTGTGATGCAATGCAATAGGATTGTTATACCATAATGTGAAAAGTTCGTCATTGATTCGGGTCGCAAAACGTGATTCAAAGCGCAGATAGCTGAAAAAATGATGTAAATTTGCGAATTTTTAAATAAATTGTTCACTTGACTTGGCTGCGGTGCAACATTTTTATTGCAGGCACTTCTTTTGCTATTTTGACGATCTTTCAAATTTTCTATTGATCGAAAGTAACACTGAAAAATTAGCACAAGATTGCACGAGAATGCGCAGCTTTGTCATGTAAAATTCCGCGGCGAGATCAGTGCACCTCAGTTGGTGCACAGTTGGTGCTCAACTGGTGATAAGTCAGCGCTTGCAAAAGATGTCGAGCTATTGAAATGTCTTGTTGTGTCAGTGTCTCCCGATTGGGACGCGTAACGAAGCACAATGATTTCATGTATGCCTTATAGAATTCTGTCGAAGGAAGATGTATGCCAGTCAAAGAACAAGCTGTGAGCGAATTTAAAAGTAAGAGTGGCCTGAAACGTATTTTCTCAGCGTTTTTTTACTCTATCGATGGTTTTAAATCTGCATGGAAAAACGAACATGCATTTCGTCAGGAATTGGTGCTGGTTGTGATCGGGATTGTCACCGCATTGGTACTGCCAGTATCTTCATTTGAAAAATTAATGATGATCGCGGTGCTACTGTTGATATTGGTAGTGGAGTTGCTGAACTCTGCGATTGAGGCTGTGGTGGATCGCGTTTCTTTAGAGCGTCACACTTTATCAAAAAATGCCAAGGATTTCGGTAGTGCTGCCGTTTTACTTACCTTAATCATCGCGGTCGGGACCTGGGCTGTTATTTTATTCAACCGTTTTTACTATTGACCTCACATAATGGCAAGCATACGCAACACCAAAAATACCGATCTCGAAGCAGCCTTGACTGAGGCAATTAATAATAAAACTAAACCTTTAGGTAGCCTTGGTCGCCTTGAGGAATTAGCGGCACAAGTAGGCTTGATACAGCAGACAACGGCACCAGCTTTGCATGCGCCGGCTATTATGATTTTCGCTGGTGATCATGGCGTGGTTGCCGAGGGTGTATCGGCGTTCCCGCAAGATGTGACCTGGCAGATGGTAGAAAATTTTCTGGCGGGTGGTGCGGCGATTAACGTTTTCGCTAAACAGAATGGTATCGATCTGCATATTGTTGATGCTGGCGTGAATCATGATTTTGGATCGCGTGAAGTTCTGCATCATTGCAAGGTCGCGAACGGTACCCGTAATTTTGCACAAGAACCAGCGATGACACTGGCGCAGTGTCATACAGCGTTGCAGCATGGACGTGATCTGGTCGCAGGTCTCGCCGGTAATGTGCTCGGTTTTGGTGAGATGGGTATCGGCAATACGACTGCCGCTGCAGCGCTGATGCATAAATTAAGCGGCGTCGCCGTTGCCGATTGTGTTGGTGCCGGTACCGGTTTAAATAGTGCTGGTATCTTGCACAAGCAAAAAGTCATCGAGGCTGCAGTGGCCTTGCATGCAAAGGTGACTGAACCGTTAGATGTGCTTGCATGTTTTGGCGGTTTTGAAATTGCGACCATGGTCGGTGCGATGCTGACGGCGGCTGAGCGCCGCATGGTTTTGCTGATCGATGGATTTATTGTAACCAGTGCCTTACTGGTGGCAGCAAAAATGGAACCAGCTATCTTGGATTACTGCGTCTTTTCTCACCAATCCGATGAAAGTGGACACGCGCGTATGCTGCAAGCATTAGGCGCAAAACCTGTATTACAACTGGACTTACGTCTGGGCGAGGGTACTGGTGCTGCTTTGGTTTATCCCATGGTTCAGGCAGCGGTCAATTTTTTGAATCAAATGGCGACGTTTGGTTCAGCGCAAGTCAGCGAAAAAAGTACGGACTAAGCCATTATCATGATCGCCAGCCTACGCCATCATTGTTTGCATCAATTGCGTCTGTTCTTCATCGCGATGCAGTTTTTTACGCGCATTCCGATTCCGCAATGGGTAGGTTTTGACGCTTCATGGTTGCACCAGGCGTCGAGGTATTTTCCTGCTGTGGGCTGGGTGGTCGGTAGCGTGGTTGCTGCCGTATATATCGCCGCATTGCAATGGTGGCCTGCGGCGATCGCTGTCGTGCTTTCGATGGTGGCGGGGATCTTGCTGACTGGCGCGTTTCATGAAGATGGATTTGCCGATGTATGCGACGGTTTCGGCGGCGGCACAACGCCAGAGCGTGTGTTAGACATCATGAAGGATTCGCGCATTGGCGCTTACGGTGCGATCGGTATTTGCCTATTGTTACTGTTGAAATTTGCCTTGTTGGTAAGTTTGCCGACGGTATTAGTTGTGCCTGCTTTATTGATTGCGCATCCTTTATCGCGTTTGGTTTCTTGCAGCCTGATTTGGTTGCTGGATTACGCCAAGTTAGAGGGCAAGGCCAAGCCCTTAGCCCAGCACATGAGTTCGAATGAGTTTGGTGTTGCTTGCCTGAGTGTGATTTTGCCGCTTGGTGCCATTCTGTTGTGGCAACCAGTCATACTGGAACGATTACTGCCTGCTTTGATACTGATGCCATTGACCGCGTTTTGGATGGCGCGTACATTTGTTAAGCGTATTGGCGGTTACACTGGCGATTGTCTGGGCGCCGTTCAACAAGTCACCGAAGTTGTCTTTTATCTCGGCCTACTGGCGCACGCGCCCAGCTAAGCATGCTGCTGTATCTGATACGACATACTAAGCCAGACATCGCGCCAGGAATTTGCTACGGGCAAACCGATGTTCCAGTCAAAGAGAGTGATATTACTGAACTGGTGTCGACCTTACAAAGACCTTGGTCTGATGGTATTGCGGTGTACACGAGTCCACTCTCGCGTTGCCTGAAACTGGCGCAACAACTTGATGCTCAGTCCATGGTCGATGCTCGTCTCATGGAGCTGGATTTTGGTACGTGGGAAATGCAGACATGGGAACAAATTCCTCGTGAACAGATTGATGCCTGGGCGGCGGATGCGACTCATTACGCTCCCGGCGGCCAAGAGAATTTAGTGCAAATGTCGAACCGCGTCATCGCATTTGTTACTGATCTGCAAGAACATGCTGTAGAGCAAGCGGTCGTTGTTTGTCACAGTGGAATCATTAAAATTTTGAGTGCTTGGCAGCGCGGAAATACTTCTGTCGACTTAGCGCAACGGGTGGCAAAATTGCATGTAAATTTTGAATTTGGTTCTTGCACTGAACTAGAAATACTGATGTAGTACTAACATTATTTTTTTGTATATTGTTTGTGCAAAAATTGAACCGCATCGTTAGCCTTCTGTGGCGTCATTTTTTTCTGTGACAAGGCTTGCCTGCTCCCTGGTTTTGATAGCGTGTTTTAAACGTTCAGCAAATGATAGAACTAAGAAGAGCACCAAGAATCAATGTTACCTGGCGTACTGGCATCAAGCTCAAGGACGGTAGTGTGATGCTGTGCAGAACCGTTAATATTTCTAAAACGGGACTCTTGCTCGATAGTCCCCAAAGATTACTACGTGACCAGACGTATCACGCAATGATAGAAATCCCCTCTATTGATAGCCGTAGTGAAATTATCCGTGTCAGTTGTCAATGCGAGATCAAACACATTGTATTAACCGACGATCATTACCGTGTTGGGATCGCCTTAGACGGTTTATCTGATTTGCACAAAGAACTCATCAATGCTTGGGTATCTAAGGCAAATCAAAAAGTCACGGTCGAATAGATAACTATTTCCCTGCTATTTGTGTGGCTACACCCCTGCATCTACCATATCACCTTGCCCGCATCGCTATCCATCTATAGAATGGCGGGGTTTTGGTGCTCGCGGACATGTCCATGTCTGCGGTTAAACGGGAAACATGATGTTACTTCTTTATCAAATTAATCAGGCTGTGTCGCTGTATCGCATGCTCTGTTGATTTCAATAAGACTTAACGTGAATGTGCTGCCCCCGCAACGGTGAACAAATTGCTGAATTCCGTGTTCAGCCAGCCATCTTCCAACGCCACTGTGCTATTTGCATGGGAAGGTCAGATGGTGATATTTGTCAGCCCGGATACCGGCCAAAATACGTGAAGTAATACGAACGGGGAGTTTCGTCGTTAGCTGACGCCAGGCGTCCGCCTAAGCTTGGGTAGGGTAACTACCCGACGATCTTTGTTTTGCGATTATTTTGTTCTATGCAGCCTGCGGGGACGTTGGCTGCGTGCTCTATTTACTATCGATATCATGAAACTAGTTTTAAAACCTCTCGCCATTTCTTTGGCTGTGGCTGCCGCTTTTTCGGCGAATGCCTCTGCGCAATCTGTCTCCGATAATGCACAAAATGTTGTTGTGACTGCTGGGCGCCAGGTTCAGGTAGCCAAAGATGTGTTAGCTGACAACGTCGTTATCACTTCAGAACAAATTGCCAAAGCGGGTTCCGAATCTTTACTTGATTTGCTGCAGCAACAACGCGGCATTGAAATTACCCGTAACGGTGGCGCAGGCACGACATCTTCAGTGTTAATGCGCGGTGGTAGCAATGCGCAAAATGTGGTGTTGATTGATGGCGTACGTTACAGCTCATCCACACTCGGCGGTGCAAATTGGGAAACTATTCCACTCGGACAGATCGATCACATCGAAATCGTATATGGTCCGTTATCGAGTTTGTATGGCGCCGATGCAATGGGTGGCGTAATTCAGATTTTTACTAAGAAAGGCAATGGCCCGGCAGCACTGACAGCTTCTGTTGGCGCCGGTAGTTATGGCTTGCGTAAAATGCAGGCGGGCCTGTCCGGTTCATCTGGCAATGAATTCAATTACGCGTTAAACGTCGGTCATGAAAACAATATTGGCTTTTCAGCGACCAATCCGAATGCCGGAAAATATAGCTATAACGCAGACAAGGATGGTTATAAGCTTGACAGCGCAAGTGGTAATTTCAACTGGCAATTGGCACCAGGCTATGAAGCTGGTGTGAAGTTTATGCAGAGCCGGCTGAACGCGCAGTTCGATGCGGGGCCATCGTATGATGACCACTCTGTGGAGCAGTTGCAGACTATCGCTGCGTATGGCAAAGCTAAGCTCAATGACATTTGGACTTCAACTCTGCAAGTTGCGCAGTCAAATACTTTGGGTTACACCGATGCTTCATACGGTCAAAGTCAGATCGACACGCATCAGAATCTGTTCAGCTTACAAAATGATATTCGCCTTGGTAAAGACGTATTGCAAGTGATCGCAGAAAGTCGTCAAGAAAAAGTCAGAGGTACTACTACAGAATTGAACCAGAAACGCACCACTAATTCAGTTGCAGCTTCTTACGTATGGAAGTTAGACGCCCATTTAGCTAGTGTTAGCGTTCGAAATGATAATAGCTCTGTGTACGGGTCAAATACGACCGGCAGCTTTGCTTACGGTTATCGCCTGACTCCGGACTGGCGAGTGAACGCGAGCTACGGTACAAGCTTCCGTGCGCCGACTTTTAATGAACTTTACTATCCAGGCTATGGTATTGCGAGTAACCAGCCGGAAAAAGCAAAAAATGCTGAAATCGGTGTGTATTACGAGCAAGGTAGCAGCCAATTGAGTGCCGTTTACTACCAGAATAAAGCGACTAATTTATTGGTCAGCACCAATGTTTGCCCCGTTCAACAATCTACGCATCCGTATGGTTGTGCCTACAACGTCGACAAAGCGACAATGTCTGGTTTGACCTTGGGCGCCAATACCCGTCTCGGTGACCTCGTATTGCGCGGTTCTTTAGATTTCCAGAATCCGGTCGATGATACGACAGGTAAGCGATTGGCACGTCGCGCTAAGCAGCATGCAAGTTTTGCTGCGGAATATACTTTGACGCAAGCGAAGGTCGGCGTAGAAACAATCTTCTCTGGCAATCGATTTGATAATGTGAATAACACACGTACGTTGAACGGTTATGGTTTAATGAATTTGTATGGTACCTATGCGTTGAACAAAGATCTGTCTGCGGTAGCACGTTGGAATAACGTGTTAAACAAAGACTACGCACTGGCGTATGGTTACAACACGCCGGGTTCAAATGTGTATGTCGGTCTGAACTACGGTTTTAAATAATTCAGGACAGCCGAAAAATCATCCCGGCAAAGTTAGTGTTACTCGCTGGGATGGTTTTTTCAAAGTGGGAATTGCAAAGTAGTACCAGATGTTTTAACGAAAATTCGGTGGCCTCGAACGAACTTGGAAGCCAAATTTTGATGCACAGTGTGAACGCCGAGTTTAATTGTCAGCGTTCAGCTAATTTTTAAGCCAGAGTGACGAAGCTGTCTGAAAAGATTTTCGTTTCTTTCGCTTCCCCATTTTTATGGTTCAGGCATGACAAAAATGTCTCTTTTTTCTTTTCGTCAGGTTCCGCACCAGCCTTTGCTCTTGGCTGCGACGCGAGCCAGTCTGATTATTCCTCTTTTAATTTTCGTCTCCGTTTCCAGCGTTGTCATTGCCTGCCTGACCGGCTCAGTGAGTTTGAGTCTGAGCGAATTGTGGCATGCCATGATGGAGCTGATACACGGAGAGCCATCCTCACTCGCCGCGAGTTTGCTGGAATTGCGACTCGGGCGTGCTTTGAGTGGCTTTATTACTGGTGCCACGTTGGCGCTTTCTGGCGTCATGATGCAAGCTCTATTGAGGAATCCGCTTGCTGATCCCTATGTGCTTGGGATTTCTGGTGGTGCGTCGGTTGGTGCTTTGGCGATGATTTTGTTTTATGGCGCGTTTTGGATGGTTGATTTAGCAGCGTTTGCCGGAGCGATTGCTGTTGCCCTGTTATTGTTTGCATTGGCATATCGCGATTTGCGCGGCACTGGTAGCAGCGACGGCAGTGCGCCTATTTTATTGCTGACAGGGGTGATTGTGGCGTCTGGTTGTGGTGCCTTGATTACGCTCATGCTGTCAGTTGCACCAGACAGCCGTTTGCGCGGTATGGTGTTTTGGATGATAGGTGATTTGTCCAACACGCAGGGCAGCTCTATGCCCTGGATCGTTGGCGTGTTGGTGTTGATATTTGCGATGCGTAATGCGCGTGGCATCAATGTGGCAGCGATGCATGCAGATAACGCGACGACCTTGGGGATAAATATCGGTCGCTTACGCCAGTTATTATTTTTGTGCTCGGCTTTGCTGACGGCAAGTGCAGTGAGTACGGCAGGCAGCATTGGTTTTGTTGGTTTAATTATGCCGCATGCCTGCCGCTTTGCTTTAGGCCCTGATCATCGTTTGTTGATTCCTAGTGCGACCTTGGCGGGGGGGAGCTTTTTGGTGTTGGCTGACACGATTGCACGCACCGTCGTGGCGCCGCAGCAGTTACCTGTGGGCGTGATTACGGCGATGATCGGTGTACCGATGTTCCTGCTGCAATTACATCAATTGCGGAGACGCTAATGGAAACCCGTTACCTGAGTCTGAAGGCTGGTCAGCGGCTATTAATCGATAAATTAAACTGGCAAGTAAAGGCTGGTGAATGCTGGTGCATCATTGGTCGTAATGGTGCGGGCAAGAGCACCTTGTTGCGTACCTTAGCTGGCTTGCGTGAAGCTGATGGCGGACAAATTTTTTTACACGATAAACCTTTGCCTGCATGGCCTTTGCTGGCGTTGGCACGTGAGCGTGCTTTTTTGCCGCAAAGCCGAGTCGATGCATTTGCCTATACCGCCATTGATACCGTGTTGAGCTCCCGCCATCCATATCAAGGCACTCAATATTGGGAGTCAGATTCAGATTTGGAAATCGCTATGCAAGCATTGCGTGATCTGGATGTGGAAGTACTCGCGCAACGCGACGTGCGCAGCTTGTCTGGCGGTGAACGTCAGCGCGTTGCTATCGCCGCCTTGCTGGCGCAGGATGCGCAGTTGATGTTACTAGATGAACCGGCGAACGCGCTTGACCTCGCTCATCAGGTGAGTGTGATGCAGTTGTTCTCAACACTGTGCCGCGAGCAAAATAAGTCAGTCGTCATGGTCAGTCATGATTTAAATCTGGCTTACCGGATCGCAACCCATGTTTTGTTGCTGATGGGTGATGGCAGCTGGGTCGCTGGTCCTGCTGACAACATACTCAATGCCGACCAGCTTAGCTTGTGCCTTGGACATCCAATAGAACGTTTTACCCATCACGGCCAGACCTTGTTTTTGCCCCGCGATTAATGAAAGTTATCATGAGTAATTTAAATTCACCAGACATCAACGTTGGTCATCAGGAAGTTACCTCAGCCGCAGAGGTCGATAATATCAATACCCGCCATCAACGTCGTATGCAACGCAAGAAAGCATTGATGGATGAAAAAATCGATCAGGCGCAACGGGCAACCGGCGTGCTGTTAGTTCATACCGGCAACGGCAAAGGCAAAAGCTCCAGTGCTTTCGGCATGGTTATGCGTGCCTTGGGACATGGAATGAAAGTCGGCGTGGTGCAATTTATTAAAGGGGCCATGTCGACCGGTGAAGAAATTTTCTTACGCCGCTTTCCGGATGAAGTGCAATTTCATGCCATGGGTGAAGGCTATACCTGGGAAACGCAAAACCGTGAACGTGATATAGAAAAAGCCACGCTTGCCTGGGAACAAGGCAAGAAGTTTTTAAATGATCCAAGCATAGGTTTAGTCGTTTTCGACGAACTCAATATTGCGCTCAAATATCACTACCTGGATATCAATACGGTCATTGCAGATTTAGATGCCCGACCAGAAATGCAGCACGTGGTTGTGACTGGACGTGGTGCTTTGCCAGAACTGATTGCGATTGCCGATACCGTGACCGAAATGCAGGTGGTCAAGCACGCGTTTAAAGACGGTATCGTTGCTCAGGCAGGTGTTGAATGGTAGGCGTATCAGCGAAAGTCGTGCTGGTTTCGGCCATCGCTTCTGGTCAAGGAAAAACCACGACCACCGCAGCGCTCGCAAGAAAATTAGTGCAACTTGGAAAGACCGTTCGTGTGTTTAAAACGGGACCGGATTTTATCGATCCCATGATGCTGGAACGCGCTTGTGGTTCACCTGTTTTTTCACTCGATTTGTGGATGGTAGGCCATACAGCATCACAACTCATGCTGGCGCAAGCGGCACAACATGCCGATGTGATTTTGATTGAAGGTGTGATGGGCTTGTATGACGGCAATCCTTCATCGGCGGATTTGGCAAGCGCATTTGGTGTGCCTGTATTAGCCGTATTGGATGCGTCAGCCATGGCGCAAACCGTAGGTGCGCTGGCGTTAGGTTTACGCGACTTTGGCCCGGTCAATCTGGCGGGGGTGATTGCGAATCGAATTGCTTCGCCAGGACACGCACAAATGGTGGCGGAAGCGATGCGCGATATCCCGCTACTTGGCAGTCTCGCACGTCAGGAGCAAGCATTGCCTGAGCGTCATCTGGGGCTGGTACTGCCACAAGAAGTGCAGCAAATAGATGCCATCTTAGATCAACTCGCAGCGCAACTCACGCTGGATATGGAGGCATGGGATGCTTTGCCTGAAACCCGCTTTGAACTCGATGCCGAATCTGATCGCGACGTTGAATCACCTTCAACACCGCTACAAGGTAAAACAATTGCGATTGCACGTGATGCGGCGTTCGCTTTTTTATATCCAGCGAATTTGCAATGTTTGCGCGGCATGGGCGCAGAGTTAGTCTTTTTTTCACCACTCGCCAATCAAGCAATACCCGCTTCAGCCGATGCAGTGTATTTGCCTGGCGGATATCCTGAATTGTACGCACAGACTTTAAGTCAGGCGCATGGTTGGCTGGCATCGATTCGAGCCGCACATACGTCTGGAATGCCGATCTGGGCAGAATGCGGTGGCATGATGTCGATCACCGAAGGTCTGGTTGATCAGAACGAGCAAGCCTGGCCCATGGCTGGTTTGTTGGCTGGAACCGTGCATATGCAGAAACGATTGGCCGCCTTGGGTGGGCAAAAGTGGACGCATTCTGATGATTCTGGCGAGCCTGCAGAGCTGCGGGGGCACACTTTTCACTACTCGCGTTTTGAAACACATTTGCAACCCGTCGCGCAAACGATGAAGCACCGCGATGGTGCTGCGGGTGAAGCGATTTATCAATCGGGAAGTTGTCGTGCGTCGTATTTTCATGCGTATTTCCCGTCAAATCTTCCAGCAACTGCAGATTTATTTTTACCGGTGCAATCATGAAACGTATGCTGGTCTTTGGTGGCGCTCGCTCAGGCAAAAGCGGCTTTGCAGAGCGTATTGCGCAACAATGGAGTGAGCCTGAAAAACGAGTGATTTATGTTGCTACGGCAAGCGCATCGAGCGATCCGGAGATGCAGGCGCGGATAGCCCATCACCAAAGTCAACGTCCAGCCCATTGGACGACGGTTGAGCAAAAGCTTGAGCTGGGTGCCGTCATTGAAAAGTACAGCCAGCCGGATACCGTAGTGCTGATCGATTGCCTGACCGTCTGGTTATCGAATTGTCTGTTTGCTGAAGCGACAGAGTTTCCGGAGATTGGCATCATTACACCACCCGTTGCGTTCACACAGCAAAGGCAAGCACTGCTCGATGCCCTTGCGCAAGCCAAGGGCGACGTGATATTGGTATCGAATGAAGTTGGCATGGGTATCGTGCCTATGGGGGCGGTTTCGAGATGGTTCGTTGATGAGGCAGGGCGCTTAAATCAAGCCGTTGCAGCAATCTGTGAGCAGGCGGTGTGGGTCGCTGCTGGCTTGCCTTTGTATTTGAAAGGCCAGACATGCTGATGATGAGTGCGACTGTTATCGCTTGCTGTGTCGTGCTGGGATTGGCGCTGGACATGTCGATAGGCGAAGTTCGTCGCTGGCATCCTTTGATTGGTTTTGGCAACATGGCGAATGTAATTGAGCGTAGGTTAAATCATCCAGAAGCAAGTCGTTGGAAAGGTGCGTTGGCGTGGTGTCTGACGGTATTGCCTTTAGTGTGTTGCGCGCAAGTGGCGCTAATACTTGCCGCCCGCTTTAGCTTGTGGCTCGCACCTTTATTGAATGTGCTACTGCTGTATTTTTGTGTCGGCTTGCGCAGCTTGCATGACCATAATTTGCCGATACAGTCCGCTTTGCAACATGGTGATCTGGACACTGCCCGCCGTTTGACATCGTACATCGTCAGCCGAGACACCGCACATGCGGATGAAGAATATCTCGCCAAAGCCAGTGTTGAGTCGGTGTTGGAAAATGGTTGCGACGCCGTGTTTGGAACCTTGTTCTGGTTTGTCTTGCTCGGCGGTGCAGGTGCTGTTTTGTATCGTGCATCAAACACATTGGATGCGATGTGGGGTTATCGCAATCAACGTTTCTTACGTTTTGGTTGTGTTGCTGCACGCATCGACGATGTCATGAACTGGATACCGGCGCGACTGACAGCACTTAGTTATGCTTTACTGGGGCAAACACGACTGGCTTTAAAGTGTTGGCGTAAGCAGGCACCGGGTTGGCCTAGCCCGAATGCGGGGCCAGTATTGTCAGCTGGAGCAGGTGCACTGGGCTTAGCCTTGGGTGGCAGTGCCCGTTACGATGGGATCGATGAAGTGCGTCCTCCATTAGGCATGGGAAGGACGGCAACGGCGCAAGATATACAAAGCGCGTGGCGATTGGTGCGCAATGTCAGTATTTTGTGGACCGGTATTTTGGTCCTTGTCGTCTTCATCGTGAACGGAGTATCGTATGCATAGTTTGCTGGCGCATGGCGGTAATTTACGTGATGCCGTAAAAAATTTTAAGCGTCCTTTAGAACAATGGTTGGATTTGTCGACCGGAATTAATCCGCATTTTTATCCGGCACCGGTATTGGCTGATCATGCCTGGCACCGCTTGCCAGAGTATTCAGACGAACTCATCAACGCCGCACAAACTTATTACGCCGCGCCCACAATGTTGGCAGTTGCTGGTACGCAGGCGGCAATTCAGGCATTGCCTTTGTTGCGTCATCACCTGCATGGCGTCGCGAGAGTCGTGGTATCCGCACCATCGTATGCTGAACATGTTCATCAGTGGCGACGTGCTGGGCATCAGGTGACCGAAGCTAATTATGTTTCGCTCGATAGCATGGTCGATCAAGCTGACGTGTTGGTGTTATGTAATCCGAATAATCCTACCGGCGAAACCATCGCGCCCGAGCAATTGTTGAAATGGGCTGAACGCCTCGCACAGCGCGGTGGCTGGCTAGTCGTTGACGAAGCATTTGGCGATACCCTACCGATGCTGAGCGTTGCAGCGCAAACCCAGCAAGCTGGCTTGATTGTTTTGCGTTCCGTCGGTAAATTTTTTGGTTTAGCAGGAATACGCTTAGGCTTTGTCGCAGCGCAGACTGAGCTATTGCAACAACTCGCAGCAATGCTGGGGCCATGGGCTGTGAGTGGTCCTGCTCAGCAAATTGCGATTGCGGCGTTAAATGATCGCGCCTGGCAAATGGCGACCCGCACGCAATTGCAAGCGCAAGGTGAGCGTTTGCGCAGTCTGTTGAAGCAACATGGGATCAACTCGTCGGGGACAGATTTGTTTCAATGGGCAAGCCATCGCGATCTGGACGGACAAACCGAAATTTTATGGCATTTCATGGCAGAACGCGGTGTCTGGTTGCGCTGGTTCCCGGAAGCTTCGGATCGTCTGCATGGTGGACCGCATGGTTTGCGTTTTGGTTTGCCGGGAAGCGAAGCGGGTTGGCAGTTATTAAGCAATACTTTGAATGAATGGACACAGCAGCATGTATAAATCTCTTCGGCTCGCAGCGGCGACTTGTCTGATGTCACTCTCAGCAAGCAGTTTTGCTGCTATCACAGTGACGGACGACTTAGGAAATATCGTTACGTTAGAACGCCCTGCGCAAAGAGTCATTAGCCTTGCCCCGCATGTCACCGAATTGATTTTTGCGGCGGGTGCCGGAAGTAAAATCGTCGGTACCGTCAAGTACAGTGATTACCCTGACGCGGCAAAAAGTATTCAACGTGTCGGTGATTTACGCCAAGTAGATCTGGAACGCATCATCGCCTTAAAACCAGATTTATTAGTTGTATGGATGCATGGCGCTTTTAATCAGCAACTAGAAACGCTAAGTAAATCAGGCATTCCATTTTTCTTTAGCGAGCCACAAAAGCTCAATCAAGTTCCCGACACGCTGACTAAATTCGGTCAGATGATGGGTACGGAAACTGCCGCGCAAGCCGCCGCGACAAGTTTTAGCCAGCAGTTGCAACAACTCAGTTCGCAGTATCAGAATAAGCCTAAGGTCAGGACTTTTTATCAAGTCTGGGGTCGTCCGCTCTATACCCTGAACGATAAGCACATCGTTAGCGATGCGATTCGTCTTTGTGGCGGTGACAATATTTTTGGTCAACTGTCGGCCTCGGCACCTGTTGTGACAGTGGAAGCCGTATTGCAAGAAAATCCTGAACTGATCATCGGTACCGATGCCAAAGGCGAAAGCAAGAACGATATCGCTCAATGGAAAAGCTTTAATACCTTGCTGGCAAACAAAAATCATAATCTGTTGTCCATTGATGGTGATTTAATGAATCGACCGGGACCACGAATTATTGAGGGCGCAAAAGCGATCTGTTCTGCATTGGAGCAGGCACGGCAACATCGCAACGCAGGACTGGTAAAGGGCCAAAAATGAGTATGTACCAACGTGTAGCTTGTCTTTCGACTGAGGCCGTCGAGGTGATGTATGCATTAGAGGCTGAGGATTTGGTTGCCGGTATCTCCGGTTACACCGTCAGACCAGCGCGGGCACGTGAAGAAAAGCCGAAAATTAGCGCGTTTTCTTCAGGTAAAGCGGAACGCGTGTTAGCCGTGCAACCCGATCTGGTGCTGGCATATTCCAATATGCAGGCAGAGCTGTGCAAAGAATTGATTAGCGCGGGAGTAGAGGTACATGCATTTAATCAACGCACTATCGCGGGGATTTTACGAATGATTAAAACGGTCGGCAATCTGGTCGACAAGCAGGCAGCGGCTAACGCGTTGATTGCCAGCTTGCAGGCCCAGATCGATCACATCAAGGCACAAACTAGAAATGACCAGCCTCGTCCCAAGGTCTATTTTGAAGAATGGAACGAACCTTTGATGTCGGGTATTGGCTGGGTCTCAGAGTTGATTTCGATTGCGGGTGGCGATGATGTTTTCTCTGATCTGGCGGTACATTTCAGTGCCAAACAAAGAATTATTGCCGATCCGATGGAAGTTGTGAAACGCGCTCCGGACATCATCATCGCTTCCTGGTGCGGTAAAAAATTTCGTCCGGAAAGTCTGAAGGAACGTGAAGGCTGGACGCAAATACCAGCGGTGCACGAAGGTTATGTGTTTGAAATCAAATCGCCAGACATTTTGTCGCCAGGTCCAGCGGCGATTGAGCATGGCTTGCTTCAATTGCGAGAGATTATTGGTGCTTGGCAAAAAAGCCATGTTTAGTCGCAATTTGAAACCATTCACGTCATTTTTCTTGAAATATTAGCGATACAATCAACTTTCTTATTTTCCGCTACAATCCGCTTGCACCGATTTTTGTACCTTTGTAGAAACTACGGATCCAAAGGTATTTTAAATCGCTAAGTTATGCAGATGCGCCCGTTTTTCATTGTTTTGACATTGTTGTTGAAGAGCTGAACCAATGATTAAATGTCTGCGCCCTGTCCAAACTCCGTTTCCAGGTTAAAACATGTGGATTGTTCAGATTGCACTTAGACGCCCTTACACTTTTATTGTAATGGCCCTGCTCATTTTATTGTCGACGCCTTTGGTCCTAACCAAAATGGCGACTGATATTTTGCCGGACATTAATATTCCGGTCGTAAGTATTATCTGGAACTACGGTGGTTTGTCAGCGCAAGAAATGGGGCAACGCATTACCGCCACCAATGAGCGCAGTCTGACGACAACAGTCAACGACATTGAGCACGTCGAGTCGCAATCACTGGCAGGCATCGCGATCATCAAGATATTCTTTCAGCCTAACGTTAATATTCAGACCGCAATTGCACAGGTAGTCTCTATTGAGCAGGCGCAATTGCGTCAGTTGCCACCGGGTATTACACCGCCATTGATTATTAAGTATTCTGCTTCCAGTATTCCGGTCATTCAATTGGGTTTGTCGAGCCCGACCATGACCGAGCAAGCCCTCGGTGATACGGCAATTAATTTCTTGCGGCCGCAATTGATTACCGTGCCTGGGGCAGCAATTCCTTATCCTTACGGCGGTAAGATGCGTGTGGTGTCGGTGGATCTGGATAATCAGGCCTTGCTGGCAAAGGGTTTAACGCCGACCGACGTAGTGAATGCAGTCAATGCGCAGAATCTGGCCTTGCCTTCGGGAACCGCAAAAATTGGCGGTACTGAATTTAACGTTGCTATGAACGGTTCTCCGGATACGATCGCTGGTTTGAATAATATCCCGGTGCTGGCAAAAAATGGCAGCACCACCTATTTATCGGAAGTTGCCAGAGTGCGTGACGGCTTTAGTCCGCAAACTAACATTGTCCGCCAGGACGGGCAGCGTGGAGCGCTGTTGTCGGTATTGAAAAACGGCGGCTCGTCAACACTCGATATTGTTAATACGCTGAAGGGCATGCTGCCTGCGGTCGCTCAGGGTGTGCCTAAAGATTTGAAAATTTCTACTTTGTTTGATCAGTCAGTCTTCGTCAAAGCGGCGATTAGCGGTGTGATTCATGAGGCCTTAATTGCTGCCTGCCTGACTGCTGCAATGATTTTGCTATTCCTTGGTAACTGGCGTAGTACCTTGATAATTGCAGTGTCAATTCCTCTTTCGATCCTGTCTTCGATTCTGGCTTTGTACGCCATCGGTGAAACCATCAATATCATGACCCTCGGCGGTCTGGCACTGGCGGTGGGTATTCTGGTCGATGATGCCACGGTGACGATTGAGAATATCGAGCGACACTTGCATCAGGGCGTGGATCTGCACAAGGCGATTTTGGACGGTGCAGGTGAGATCGCCATTCCGGCACTGGTATCGACGCTGTGTATTTGTATTGTGTTCGTGCCTATGTTTTTTCTGGCAGGTGTGGCGAAATATTTGTTTGTGCCGCTGGCAGAAGCTGTGGTGTTTGCGATGTTGGCGTCGTATGTCTTGTCACGGACATTGGTGCCTACGATGGTCATGCTGATGATGGATCATGCGCACATTGATCCGAATGCCAAGCCCAGCCTGTTACAACGCGTGTATCGTCGTTTTGATGCTGGCTTTGAAAAATTCCGCGGCGGTTACATCGTCATTTTGTCAACATTGCTGACACATCGTAAGACCTTTGGTGGCGTATTTTTAGCATTCTGTGTGTTGTCTTGTGGCCTGGTATTTACCTTGGGACGAGACTTTTTTCCTGGCGTGGATTCTGGTCAGATTCGCTTACACATGCGAGCGCCAACTGGCACACGGCTTGAGGAGACGGCCAGAATCGCAGATGAAGTAGAAAAATTCATACGTACAATTATTCCAACCAAAGAGTTGAATACCGTGCTGGATAATATCGGCTTGCCATATAGCGGTATTAATCTGTCGTACAGCAATGCCGGCACCATCGGCACTATGGATGCTGAAATTTTGATGTCGTTATCCGAAGACCATCAAGCGACAGCAACGTATGTTGATCAATTACGTCGCGAGTTACCTAAGCATTTTCCGGGTGTAGAGTTTTTCTTCCAACCTGCTGATATCGTCACGCAGATTTTGAACTTTGGTTTACCTGCGGCGCTTGATATCCAGATTGCTGGTGCTGATTTGCATGCCAATTATCAAATCGCCAGTAAATTGATGAAGCAAGTTAAAACAATACCCGGTGCGGTGGATGTGCATATTCACCAAAAAAATAATTTGCCGACCCTGGCATTGAATATGGATAGAAGTCAGATCAAACAACTAGGTTTAAATCCGGTCGATGTGGCGCAGAACTTATTGGTTTCTTTGTCAGGCAGTTTTCAGACTGCACCAGCGTTTTGGCTCAATCCTGCCAATGGCGTGGTATATAACATCGCGGTGCAGACGCCTCAATATCAAATCAATGATCTCGACGCTCTATTGCGTACACCAGTAAAAGCAGCGAATGCTGTACCGAATGCCAACGGTAATATGCCGACGCAAATGCTGCGCAATCTGGTGGATGTGAAGCCTGCAGAACAGTTTGCGGTAGTTTCCCATTACAACATCAAACCAGTCATCGATTTGTATGTCAGCGTAGAAGGGCGCGATCTGGCAGGCGTCGCTGGTGAAACAGAAAAGCTGGTCAATCAATTACGTGCAGAACTGCCACGTGGTACCACCATTAATATTCGTGGTCAGGTCGAAACGATGAAATCCTCATTCGTCGGTTTGGGCATTGGTCTGGCAATGGCGATCGTGTTGGTGTACTTATTGATTGTCGTGAACTTCCAGTCGTGGATTGATCCATTCATCATTATTACGGCATTACCTGCAGCGTTGGCAGGTATTGTCTGGATGTTGTTCTTAACTGGTACGACGTTGAGCGTACCCGCCCTGACGGGAGCGATTATGACCATGGGTGTGGCGACGGCAAATAGTATTTTGATGGTGTCGTTTGCGCGTCAATGTATGAATGAAGGCCTACCGCCATTGTCAGCCGCGTTGGAAGCTGGTGCTACGCGGATACGTCCGGTGTTGATGACCGCATTGGCAATGATCATCGGTATGATTCCGATGGCGATTGGCTTTGGCGAAGGTGCTGAACAAAATGCGCCGCTGGGTCGCGCCGTGATCGGTGGTTTGTTATTCGCCACCATTTCAACTTTATTTTTTGTTCCTATCGTTTTTGCTGGCATTCACCGTTATCTGAGTCACCGCCAGGAGAAAATCAATCAGCGCAGTGGAAATACTGATCATGCTGTACCAGCTAGCGCACCAGTTGCAGAAGAAGGGAAGTCTTAAGATGTCTGAACAATCTGAAAAACGCCATGCCAACATGGGCATTCACGGAAGCCAGGAACATCACGCAGCGCATCCACATCGCGGCCCTATTTTGCGTCGTGCCCGTCTGATCAGCCTCGGTGTGTTGATTTGCCTCGGTTTAGGTGGTGTTGCGACTTTCGCTTTGCGTGCTAACCATGCCCATGCTTTGGAGCAAGCAACAGCAGAACATGGCAAATTGTACGTGACAACGGTCAATGCTAAACCGGCTTCTGGCCAAGGTGAATTGACTTTGCCAGGAACCTTGCAGGGGATAATAGAAGCCCCGATTTACTCGCGCAGTAGCGGTTACGTTTTACGTTGGAACAAAGATATCGGTGCGCGTGTTGCCAAAGGTGATGTGTTGGCAGAAATCGATACGCCAGAAATCGATCAACAACTCGCGCAAGCGATTGCCGCACGCGATCAGGCTGCATCCAGTCTTGATCTGGCAAAAACGTCTGCTGAACGCTGGGAAGCTTTGCGCAAAAAAGACGCAGTGACGCAACAAGAATTGAATGAGCGCACCAGTGCATTTACGCAAGCCAAATCCAATTTGGCTGCGGCAGATGCGAATGTCATGCGTTTACAAAAGCAACAGCAGTTCAAGCGTGTAATTGCGCCATTTGCAGGTGTGATTACGCACCGGAATGTCGAAGTCGGCGACCTGATCGATGCCGGTAATGGCGGCGCGAGTAAGGCATTATTCATTCTGGCGCAGGTGGATACCTTGCGGGTTTATGTCTACTTGCCGCAAGCCTATGCACAACGTATCAAAGCAGGTGATACGGTGAGCATTTCACAAAAAGAATTACCGGGACAGATTTTTCATGGCACAGTGGCGCGCACTGCGGGTGCGATCGACGTGGCAACCCGTACTATGCAGTTAGAAATCAATTTGCCGAATAAAGACAACACGCTGTTAGCAGGTGCGTATGTTGAAGTTACCTTACCAGTCGGTGGAACCAGCAACATCCTGACCGTGCCGTCGAATGTGATCTTGTTCCGTCCTGAGGGCACACGCGTGGCGATTGTCGATGCCAAAGGACTGATCCAATTGCGTACCGTCAAAATCGGCCATGATTTGGGCAATAAGCTGGAAATTCTTGATGGCATTAGCGTCAACGATAAGCTGGTCTTAAATCCTGCTGATTCGCTGGCGGACAAAGATACAGTCATCGTTTTACCAGCCAAGCCTGAAGAAGAGAAAAAGGCGGCCGCATGAAAGCCGCACGTTACAGTTTTGCATTGACTTCACTGAGTGCACTATTGTTGTTGGGGGGCTGCACGACTGGACCTGACTACAGAAAGCCAGAAATGGCGCTGCCATCGCATTGGAAAGCCGAGGTGCCTTTTGTTGCCGCTACCCCTGTCGATAGCGAAACAAAAGGCAGCTGGTGGGAGTTATTTCACGATACTGACTTAAACCAACTTGCTACCAGCTTATTAGCGAACAATCAGCGTTTGCAAGCTGCAGCAGCGCATTATGAACAAGCTAAAGCGCAGGCCAGTGTTGCTAACGCTGGGTTGTTCCCACAAATTGCTGCCCAAGCTGGTAGCTCACGCCTGAAAATTTCAGCTGATCGTCCTTTAGCAGCGTATAACGCCGTTAATCAATCGACGGTACAAAATAGCAGTCAATTAGGTTTTGCCGTGAACTATGAAGCGGATTTGTTTGGCCGTGTGCGGAAAACCATAGAAAGTGCACAAGCCGCTGAACAAGCCGCTAGCGCGGATCTGGAAAACGTGCGATTAGTGTTGATGGCTGAACTCGTCGCCGATTATTTTAGCTTGCGCGCATTAGATGCCGAAATTAAGGTCGTGCGCGAAGCCATCAGCTTGCAGGCGAAGGCATTGCAATTTATTACTGACCGACATGATCTGGGTGCTGCGTCCGGGCTCGATCTGGCGCAACAACAAGCGTTATTGGAAGCAAATAAAACTCAACTCGAACTACTGCAAAAGCAACGCATGCAGTTTGAACATGCACTTGCAACGATGACTGGCAAGCCAGCACCCGAATTCAATCTGACAAGCCAGGTGATGAACCTGAATCCGCCTACGATTCCAGTCGCAGTGCCATCGGAAGTATTGCAACGGCGTCCTGATGTGGCATCCGCCGAACGTGCAGTGGCGGTGGCGAATGCCAATATCGGCGTAGCACGCGCAGCCTATTATCCATCCTTGATGCTGCAGGCAAATGGTGGCTGGAATAGTACTGAATTTGGTAACCTGATCAGTGCCCCTAGCATCTTATGGTCAATCGGGGCGTCAGTAACCCAGACTTTGTTTGATGGCGGTAAAACTGATGCAAACGTCAGTTCCGCCAAAGCGGCCTACACTGCGACGGTTGCGAATTATCGTCAAAGTGTGCTGGTTGCCATGCAGGAATTGGAAGATGGTATGCAAGGTGCGGTATTGCTGGCGCATGCACGTCAGCAGGCGCAGGCTAGTGTGAATAGTGCTCAGCGCGTATTGGATTTGGCAAATGCTCGCTATACCGGCGGTCTGGCAACATATCTCGAAGTGATCACCTCGCAGCAAACTCTGCTAGCCGATCAGCGTCAATTGGTACAAATTCAAGGCCAGCAAATGTTGACTGCCGTTTATGTGATTAAAGCCAGCGGTGGTGGCTGGAATTCTGCAGAAGCAAGCGCTACAAAAAATTCTACAGGCAATACTGCAAATAACTCAGCGACGATGTAACCTGCGCGGAGCTGAGGGCATTATGTTTGGGCTCTCAACTTCGCCGCCTGTATTTCTGGCAGATTCGCCATTCGATTCTGGAATCAAAATGAATATCTCTACTCTGATGGTGCAGGGCACCACTTCCGATGCAGGAAAAAGCACTGTCGTGGTGGCACTGTGCCGCTTACTGCAAAGACAAGGTGTGCGTGTTGTTCCCATGAAGCCGCAAAATATGGCGCTCAATAGCGCGGTAACGATAGACGGTGGCGAGATCGGCCGCGCACAGGCCTTGCAAGCGCAAGCAGCACGTTTGCCAGCACACACAGATATGAACCCAGTTTTGCTCAAACCGTCTTCTGATACAGGTGCGCAAGTCATCATTCATGGCAAAGTGCGCGCTGATATGAATGCGCGTGATTACCAACAGTACAAAACCATCGCCATGGGCGCCGTGTTGGAATCGTATGCGAGACTCCAGCGCAATTACAATGCGATCATCGTCGAAGGGGCAGGCAGTCCGGCAGAGGTCAATTTGCGTGAACGAGATATCGCCAATATGGGCTTCGCTGAAGCGGTCGATTGTCCAGTAATTTTGGTTGCCGATATTGATCGCGGCGGTGTGTTTGCGCACTTTTTGGGGACCTTGGCCTGTTTATCTGAATCCGAACAAAAGCGCATCGTTGGTTTTGTAATCAATCGCTTTCGCGGCGATATCAGTTTGCTCGAACCTGGCCTGAAATGGTTGGAAGAAAAGACAGGCAAACCAGTCTTAGCGGTGCTACCTTATCTGCATGGCTTGCAACTTGACGCTGAAGACGCGATTCAATCCAGTCAGTCCAATAGCGGTAAATTTAAAATCATTGTGCCGGTGATTCCGCGTATTTCCAATCATACTGATTTTGATGCTTTACGTGCGCATCCGGATGTGGATTTGCAATTTATCAGTCTCGGGATGGCGATACCGGCGGCTGACTTGATTATCCTGCCAGGCAGTAAAAATACCCGCGATGATTTGGACTTTTTGCAAAGTCAGGGCTGGCGAGTGGCAATAGAAAAGCACCTGCGTTACGGTGGCAAAGTCATTGGTATTTGCGGTGGTTATCAAATGTTAGGACAAGTCGTTAGTGATCCCCATGGCGTAGAAGGCAAACCAGGAGATAGCATAGGCTTAGGTTTGCTCGATATCACCACAGAACTGACATCTGAAAAACGACTGGAGCAAGTGACTGGCACGTGTGCATTTGGTGACCTTACTGTCCCGGTAGAAGGTTATGAAATCCATATGGGCATCACCTATGCCAGCAACGATACTTTGCCCGCGTTTAAAATCAGCGGCGAAGACGAAGGCGCACGCTCACCCGACGATCTGATTCTGGGTACGTATTTGCATGGCCTGTTCGATCATCCAGACGCTTGCCATGCCTTACTCAATTGGGCGGGTTTGCAAAGCGATTTAAAACCAGATCTGGCTGCTTTACGCGAACAAAGTATAGACCGCATTGCTGATGCGTGTGAGCCATTGTTAGAGGCATTGCAGCAACTGCCCTGTTGATTTCGGGAGATTTGATCGGTACTTAAGCCGCTCTCAAACAATCCACAATATTCATCCGTGCTGCTCGCCATGCTGGAATAAACCCGCCAACAAAGCCCATGAATAAAGAAAAGAGCAGCGTCTTCATGATAATTTCCGGATTGAGCTTGAATTGAAAAGCGAGCTCACTAAAGGTCTGGAAATTGGTCGTTGAGATATCGACCGCCTGCATCCATGACGCAGCAAATAAACCTATACAACCTCCCACGAATGACAGTAGTAACGATTCGAGTAAAAACGCAGTCAGCACTGCCCCACGGCGGAAACCTAAAGCACGCAAGGTGCCGATTTCACCTACCCGTTGGGCGACAGCAGCAAACATCGTGATCATTGCACCAACCACCGCACCGATAGAAAAGATCACCGATAAACTTAATCCCAGAATGCGGATAAAGGTGGCGAGTGCTTCGCTTTGTTCTGCATAAAACTGTATCTCTGGCTTGACGTCTAATTGCAAACGTTGATCATTACCTATCAGGGTTTTGATTTTTTCAAACGCGCTCTTATCAGCGAGGCGGAACACCATCGTTGAATATAGATTGCGCCGGAACGCTGCCATCATTTGATCGACATCACCCCAGATTTCGCTGTCGAAACCAGTTTTACCGGAATCAAAAATACCGACCACCACCCAGTCGCGTTGTGCGAAGTGCAGAGTTTCACCAAGCTGGGTGCCACGAAAACCTTTTGCAATCGCGATGCCAACAATAATTTCTGAAGTGCCGGGTCGAAACATGCGGCCTTGGACGATCTTCATTTCCGGTCTGAGTTCCAGCCCGGTTAAAGAGCTGCCACGCATGGTGACGTTGCTTGGCTTTCCATTGCTGCGTTTGGGTAAGTTGTTAAGGACGACGGGTTCTTTGGTGACCAGTACTTGCCCTTTTTCATTGGTGGCAATGCCGGGCAAACTTTCTATGACGGCGGCCTGATCGCGGGAAATGGCGCTGTTGATTTCTGCGCCGGCACCCTTGCGCAACACCAGCGCATTATCGGCTTGCCCTGTCGCCACCAAAGTAGCGCGTATGCCTTCACTCATCATTAAAACGACGGCAAATACAAATACCACGAGTGCCATACCACCTGCGGTCAGCAGAGTTGTAAAACGGCGTACCCACAGGTTTCTGGCGATGTAGGAAAAAGGAATCGCTTTCATGCTACGTGCCTCAGACCATTGACGATATCGATACGGCTCATTTTCCATGCGGGCCATGCTGCCGCCACTGTACCAACGATCACGCTGGCCAAGAACTGGTACAGCATGGTGGTATCGGATACCCGGAATACCGGAAACAAAGTGCCAACGGATTTCGCAAATGCGTTAGCAATCGGAATGGTCGCCAGCATCCCTAATCCACCACCCAACAAGGCGATGACCAGACTTTCTCCAAAGAGTAATTTGATGACAAATTCCGGGGAAAAACCCAGTGCTTTGAGCGTCGCATATTCTGCAATTCGTTCACGTGCCGTCATCATCATGGTATTTGCCATGACTGCCATGATAATCACGACGATCACGATGCTGACCGCATTAATGGCGACTAAAATCGCCTCACTCATGGAGACAAAACCTAGTTGGAATGCTTTTTCTGTTTCGGTCAGTGTTTCCGCCAGTGAGTTTTTAAACAGTGTGTCGATGCGTTCAGAGATGATGGGAGCGTTATTCGGTTCATTGATGCGCTCAATATAGACACCAACGTAATCGGCCGACGAGGCTTGTCGTTTGCGTACGGTCTCAGCCAGATATTGCCAGTGGAAAAGCAATTGCGATTCATCGGTTTTTGCGTCAACCCCATCCCAGATGCCGCGGAGCGTGAAGGTCCAGGTGCCCGGAAAAATCGTGCCGCGGATAGGAATCTGATCACCAATTTTCCAGCCATATTGATTGGCGAGTTTGCGACCAACAATCGCTCCCTGACGGTCTAACAAAAACGCTTTTTTTTCATCATCTTTTAAAACGTATTCTGGATACAGCGCCAGATAGCTGGCTGCCTCAACCGCAAATTGCGGAAAGAAATTGCGTTCCGTGATATACACGCCACCAAACCAATTCGACCAACTAACACCCGTCACTCCCTCAACAGTTTTGAGTCGCTCAGCATAATTTAACGGGAGCGGGAAGGTCAGGGACGTAGCGTTGCGTGTGACCAGACGTACGCTGGAGGTACCTTCAACACCGGCATACCAAGCGTCTACAATCGTGCGCAATAAACCAAAAGCGCAAATCGCCACCACCAGGCCGACCATCGTTAATATAGTCCGTAAGCGATGACGAAAAGCGTTTTTGAGTAGCAGTTTTAAAATGAACATAAGCTCAGTGCGATGCCGGTAGTGCTGCGGTATTCATTGCATCATCCTGCACCAGCACACCTTTTTCCAGATGTACCAGACGTTTGGCACGCGACGCCGCTTTGGGGTCATGCGTTACCATGACGATGGTCTTTCCGAGTTCACTGTGTAGTTCATCCAGCAAATCTAATACCTCGCCAGCAGTCACGCGATCGAGATCGCCGGTTGGTTCATCAGCGACGATCAGCGTTGGGTCTGTCACCAAGGCGCGGGCAATTGCTACCCGTTGCTGCTGTCCACCGGATAGTTCGTTGGGATAGTGATCCATCCTGTCAGTTAAGCTGACCATCGCTAACGCAGCCTCCACATGCTCTTTGCGTTGGCTGCGCGACAAGTGTGTCAGTAATAATGGCAATTCCACATTCTCAAATGCCGTGAGTACTGGCATCAGGTTATAAAATTGAAAAATGAAACCAACGTTCGCGGCTCGCCAGTCAGCCAATTCACCTTCGCTCAAATTCGCGATATTCACGCCAGCGATTTCGATGCGGCCCGATGTCGGTTTGTCGATTCCTGCAATCAGATTGAGTAGCGTACTTTTACCTGAGCCACTTGGCCCCATGAGTGCAATAAATTCACCGCTTTGCACTTCCAGATTGACACCTTCTAACACCGGAATATGTTGACCGCCACGCTCATAAGATTTATTCAGGTCGGTGATGCGGATCAATACATTGTCCGCTATAGCTTGTTCAGATGCGCTCATTTACCAATCACCACTTGTGCGCCTGCTTTTAATTTTTCTGAGGGAGAGAGGACAAGCTTATCACCGGATTTAATGCTACCGGTTACTTCGAGGTTGTCGCCAATTTTGCGGCCAGTTGAAACCGGCAAAAGTTCTAATTTGTCTTCATTAATGCGGAATACTTGTTTAATGCCATCCCGTTCAATGATGGTTTTGGGATTCAATGCAAGGATTGGCTTTTGATCGACATCGGTGATAGCTTTGGACAGGATGGTTACTTTTGCACTCATCTCAGGCAGGATGCGTGGGTCAAGTTTTTCAAACCGGATCTTTGTCATAACGGTTGCTTTAGCGCGGTCAACGGTGGGGACGATGCTGACGATACTGCCGCGAAAGCGATTATCTGGCAATGCGTCCAGCGTAATTTCAACTGGTTGACCTATCTGAGCTTTGGCGAGATTGCTTTCAGAAACGTCGGCTTCGACTTCCAGTGTGCTCATATCCGCCATCGTCACCACGGCCCCCTGACTGCCAGCGGCATTAGAAAATGGTGTAATGATGTCGCCGACGTTAGCATTTTTTACCAATACGACCCCATCAAATGGCGCCCTGATTTCTGTGTAATCCTGGTTGACTTGTTGGACTTTTAATACAGACTGAGCGACGCCGACACCCATTTGGGCGGATTGATAAGCGGCTTTTGCCATCGCCACGCGATTCTTAGCAGTATCAATCGCTTGAGCAGAAATGAAGCCCTGGCTTTGCAAACCCAAGCTGCGTTTGAGTTCTACTTCAGCATTAACTAACTCAACATTCGCCTGTGCCACGCCAGCCTCAGCCTGTCTGATACTGGCTTGCGCCTGCGTTTTGGCGGCGACGATGTCACTGGCATCCAGTTGGGCTAACAGGTCGCCTTTTTTGACTTGACTGCCTTCGCGCACATTTAACTGCACGAGACGCCCAGTTGCCTTGCTTGCCACTGCGGCGCGCGTCTGTGCCACGACGTACCCTGAGGCGGTTAGTTGAGCATATTGCTGGGAAGGGTAAGTGGTGATGACCGAGCTTATTTGCACTTCAGTTTTACCCGGCTTTAACATAATCCCTGCTGTGGCAACAATGATGCCTGCAAGAACGAGCCAACGACCGATTTTTTTCTTTTTTCCGGGACTACCATTGCCGCGGTCAATTTTTAATTGGTTTAACGTAGATGTTGTACCAGTCTCGCTGTTCATAGATGTCTTTTAGGTTCCGAATTAAAACAAAGAAAAAACGTGCACAGGTAAATTCTACACGGATAGTGTTTTCGCATTGGTGCGGCAGCCGTAATTGGCAAGCAGATTGTTCAAAGCGGCAAGTTTTACGACAAAAACTTGTAATACAGCAAAAATATCATTATTTTTACGATCAGAGTTCGTAGTCATACTGATTGATTGGAATTTATATGTTTTTATCAGTTTGCGGTATTCAAATTTATAATTTTTTGGATAGCAAGCTTATAATTCGAGGCGTCGCCAATTAAAATTTCACATTTTTCGGAACCAAGTCAACTTTGGCGAATCAAACTTACTTATGAACCAAGCTTCTATTCCAGGTAGACCACATTTTCCGCAATATCAGTCAGGCGAGGGGCGTGCCATCGCATTGGCTCTTTTTGTGCATTTATTATTGCTAGGGTTTTTATGGGTAGGTATTAAGTGGCAGAACACTACGCCAACCGCCGTTGAGGCTGAGGTGTGGGATATGACCATGCGTGAGGCGGCGCCTTTGGCGGTGCCAGTCGAGCCGGAGCCTGTCCCGCAGCCAACAATTGCACCACCACCGCCAGTCGCCAAAGAAGAAGCGCCTAAGGAAGATCCGGAAATTGCGATAGAGCAGGATAAAAAACGTAAGCTGCTGGAAAAACAAAAAGAAGAAGAGCGGCAACAAGAAATAGCGCAACAAAAGCGTAAAGAACAAGAATTGCAAGCCAGGAAAGAAAAAGAGGCTGAGAAGCAGCGTTTGGCAGAGAAGGAATTGCAGGCGAAAAAAGATAAAGAATTGGAAAAACAAAAGCAAGACATGCTCGATAAACAAAAGCTTGCTGATCAAAAAGCCCAGCAGGCAAAAGAAAAAGCGGCCAGCGATAAGTTGTTTCAGGAAAACATGCAACGCCTCTCCGCTCAGGCTGGCGCAACTGGTAGCGGTGGAAACGGTACGGCAGCCCGCTCAACGGGTAATAACCGTGGCGATCCGAGTTATGTTGCAAAAATTGCTGCAAAAATTCGGTCAAATACGAATTACAATGTGTCGGATGCTATTGCTGGTAACCCGGCAGTTGATTATCAAATTGACTTGTTGCCAGATGGCTATTTGCGCGGTCCGGTACGCAAATTGAAGTCTTCTGGAATTCAAGGTTTCGATGATGCGGTAGCTAAAGGTATAGAAAAAGCGCAACCATTCCCCAGGGATAGCTCGGGAGCAGCTGCGACGAGCTTAGTTTTGCACTACAAAATGAAAGAAGAGTAATTTGCAATGATGTCTATGATGAAGAAAATCGCAATCACTGCTGTGTTAGCGGCGGGCGCGAATTTAATGGGTGCCGTTCCAGCTTACGCTCAATTGCGCGTTGAAGTTTCTGGCGTCGGTTCTATGCAAATACCCGTCGCCATTGCAGCATTTGGCAATGAGTCCATGACTCCTCAACAAATCAGCGGCATCATTAAAGACGATTTGTCGCGTAGTGGCTATTTTAAGATTATTGATACTGGCGCCGTGATCACTGAAACTACGCCAGTCAATTTCGATGAATGGAAACAACGTGGAGCAGAAGCTTTAGTGGTTGGAAGTGTGCAAAATCTCGCCGACGGGCGTTTTGATGTGCGTTACAAACTGCTCGATACGATGAAGTCATCGACTTTATCTGGTTTTGCGGTTGCAACACCACCAGCCAACACCCGCTTAACAGCACATAAAATTGCTGACGATATTTACGAAAAATTGACTGGCGTTCGCGGTGCGTTTTCAACCCGCATCGCCTATGTGACTAAATCAGGATCAGAATATCGCCTGGAAGTTGCTGATGCAGATGGCGACGGCGTTAAAGTTGCATTGCGTTCGAATGAGCCGATCATTTCACCTGCCTGGTCGGCAGATGGAACCAAAGTCGCTTATGTCTCTTTTGAAGCCAAAAAACCAGTAGTCTGGGTGCAAAATCTGGTGACTGGTGAACGCAGGGTTGTGGCCAACTATAAAGGCAGTAACTCTGCGCCGGCGTGGTCGCCTGATGGTAGCCGTCTGGCGATTGCCTTATCCCGTGATGGGCTGACCCAGATTTACACGGTTGGGGCAGATGGCTCAGATTTGAAAAAATTGACCACCAGTAGTGGTATCGATACTGAACCCCAGTTTTCTGCCGATGGCCAATCAATTTATTTCTTAAGTGATCGTAGCGGTGGTCCGCAGATTTATCGCATAAGTGTTAACGGTGGTGAGGCTAAGCGCGTCACATTTAACGGTAGTTACAATATCACACCGCGCATTTCTCCAGATGGAAATACACTGGCATATATTTCTCGACGTGAGGGAAAGTTCCAACTGTATGCATTGGATCTGGTCAGCGGTCAGGAACAACGCTTGTCAGATACCAGTAAAGACGAGTCGCCTAGCTTTTCTCCCAATGGTCGCTACATCATGTACGCAACAGAATCTGGGCGTCGGGCAGCTTTAGCGGTGGTATCGATTGATGGCAAAGTAAAACAAAGATTGACGGTGCAAGCCGGAGATATTCGGGAGCCCACCTGGGGTCCTTTCATGAAATAATTTTCATTCACTTTTATCAGGAGAGAATATGCGCTTCAATTCCCAAACAAAAACTCTGGCTTTGATGATTTCCAGCGTTGTGCTGATGACTGCTTGTGCGTCTAAAGTACCCCTCGAAGACAAAGCTAAAGTCGAAGAAAAGCCAGTAACTACGACAGCAACGCCACCTGCAGAAACCAACACTGTGAAGACAGTTCAGACTGGTTCTGTTGACCCTCTGAATGATCCACAGGGTGTATTGGCTAAACGCAGCGTGTACTTTGATTTTGACAGCTATGTTGTTAAGGATGAGTATAAATCTGTGGTTGAAAATCACTCCAAATATTTAACAACAAACAAGCAACGCAAGATTTTGATTCAAGGCAATACCGATGAACGCGGTGGCAGTGAATATAATCTGGCTTTGGGCCAAAAACGTGCAGAAGCTGTACGTAAATCCATGAGCTTATTGGGTGTGCCAGAGTCTCAATTGGAAGCGGTTTCTTTGGGCAAGGAAAAACCAAAGGCAACCGGCCATGATGAGGCATCTTGGGCTGAAAACCGTCGTGCTGACATCGTCTATCAATAATATTTTGCATAGCATTATTGCAGAAATGTTTTAAAGATCAACGCCGGCGACTTCACAGCAGCCGGCGTCTTGCCATTTTGGGTGAATGAAGAATCGTATTGCCGGTATTCATGCCTGGCTTGTAGTTATGTTGCCGCTTGCCTTGTTTTATCCATTACAATAAGTTAATCAACGTCATTTTGTGTTAGTTCTTTTTTATATCGATTGCTATGAAACTTACTTCTTTCCGTACCTCGATTCTCGTTGCTGCGATGCTCTCAGCTTTAGCGCCTGGTATTGCTTCTGCTGGTTTGTTTGATGACGACGAGGCGCGCAAAGCAATTCTGGACTTACGCGCTAAATTGGATGCGGTAAATGTACGTATCGATAAAACTAATGATGCTAAGGTCGATAAGAGTACTGCTTTGGATCTGGCGAATGAGAACGAACAATTGCGTTCTGAGATCGCTAAATTACGCGGACAGATCGAAGTGTTAGCGAACGATATCGCCAATACTCAACGTCGCCAGCAAGATTTCTATGTCGATCTTGATAACCGAATGCGCAAACTTGAACCTAAGCGTATGACCGTCGACGGTAAAGATGCTGTGGTTGAAGTCAGTGAGCAACGTGCATTTGAAAATGCAATGGCATTGTTCAAAGATGGTGATTATAAAAATGCCGCGCCAGCATTTAGCAGTTTTATGAGCGCTTACCCGCAGTCAGCGTATATCGGTTCTGCACAATACTGGTTGGGTAATTCGTATTATGCGCAACGTGACTGTAAGAGCACAATCACAGCGATGCAACAATTGGTGAAAACCTACCCGGATCACCCAAAAGCACCAGATGCAATGCTCAATATTGCAGGTTGCTATACGGAGCTCAAAGAGAAGGCTGCCAGCAAAAAAACCTTGGAAATTTTGATAAGCCAATATCCTGGTACTGAGGCTGCCCAAGCTGCGAAGAATCGTCTCACCTCGATGAAGTAACAGGCATAAGGATTTAATCCTGAAGCAGGGATTGACAGAGGGGCTGAAACGCCATATAATTTCGGTCTTTCGGGTCGTTAGCTCAGCTGGTAGAGCAGCGGACTTTTAATCCGTTGGTCGCAGGTTCGAATCCCGCACGGCCTACCACGAATACAAAATAAACTTAAGTTGCGCCTAAGTTTTTAGATTTTAGCAGGTTTTGGGTCGTTAGCTCAGCTGGTAGAGCAGCGGACTTTTAATCCGTTGGTCGCAGGTTCGAATCCCGCACGGCCTACCAAAACAAAATGTAAAAAGCCAACCTATCAAGGTTGGCTTTTTGCTTTTGTGCTCGCAAATCACCTGCCTTCTTTGATATACCCAGCTTCTTCTTTGATCAACGCCAGATACGTTGAGGTGCAAGGTTTAATGGAGCAGTTTTAGCTTGTATTTCTTTGTATATTTAGTATTGTTAGAAGTAACCGTGATTTTCCCATCAAGATTTATCATCGGGCGCCTTAAAAAACAGGTTCATATCAATAATAGTAATAATAAGTAGAAACTGATTGCTATCGGATCAGTGAAAACTAAGTTGCTCTCGTTTTGCATCACCCTTATCATCTAATTTAAGTTTCATGGATGTTTCGTGTTGCGCAATTTTCGCTTGAAAACCCATTTAATTTCTGGTTGCGTGTAATGCTGAATGTTTCGCATTTTGATGAAAGGGGGCGTATGCGTGCTCTCGCTTTTTTCTTTGTCTGCCTCATTTTTTTATCCGCTTGCGATAAGCAGCGCTCTAAGACGCCCACTCTTCAGAAAGTCAATTTGGCCTATACCAGTCAGCCTCAAGCAGCATTGATACACATTGCCATTGAAAAAGGCTTTTTTCGTGACGAAGGCTTGGATGTTCATGGGGCAATATTCGAGCTTGGGAGAACTGCCATGGCGTCTATGTTGAAAGGGGATGATGATATTGCTTCAGCCGCAGAGACGCCGATTATGTATCACGTCATCAAGGGAGGCGAAATCTCGATTTTTGCCAATGTCGTCACAACAAATACGAATAATGGTCTGGTCGCCCGTCAGGATGCAGGAATTCAGCGACCCGAAGATTTGAAAGGTAAGCGAGTTGGATTTTCCAAGGGCTCAACATCGGAATTTTTTTTAAGTTCAATGCTGAGCGCCCATGAACTAACAATGACTGACATTCATCCAGTCTACTTAAAGCCCAATGAGATGCAAGCTGCGATCACGGAAGGGCAGGTGGATGCAATTTCAATCTGGAATTATAAATTGACGTTGATAGCAGATGCACTGGGGTTTAATGGCATCGTATTCCTTGATAAAGAACTGTATACCGAATCTTTTAATCTGATTTGTCAACCGGAGTACACAAAACGTCATCCAGAAGTACTCGAGGCATTATTGCGGGGTTTATTGAGAGCGGAAAAGTTTAGTCTTACTCACCTGCTTGAATCACAAGAAATTATGGCCAGAAGAACTCAGGTGCCTCTCAAAACGGTGCAAAAAGTCTGGCCCGAATTTAAATTTAAAATATCATTGGCACCGACCTTGTTGATTACCTTAGATGACGAGGCGAGATGGGCTTTACAGAATCATTTTGCGGAAGCGACTCAGGAACCGGACTTTTTGTCGCACATTTATTTCGATGCTTTGCGCACGGTTAAACCCGAGGCGATCAAATTCAGACAATAGGCTATGAGAATACTGGTTCGTTTGCGATTGGTTTCGATCTGCTTGTTCATCGGGCTCACATGTGCTTTGGCTTTGCTTGCGTGGTCAGTAGCTAAATATAACGCCGTAAAAACATATAACCACATGCTTTTGGATCTGCGTTCCGTTGTCTCTGATAAGGCATTTCAACGTGATCAGTACTTTTTATTTAAACAAAATGCCACCAAAAAAATCTGGTCAAAAAGACACGCAGACGTGATTGATTTGGTGAATCAAATCCAGTCTCAAAATCCGATTGGAGGCGATCAGGATAAGTTTCGCGAATTAATCGACAATTTGAATTCTAGCGAAATTATTTTTCAACGAATTTTTGTACTGAATCAGTCTAAGTCAACAGCTTCCTCCCCTTGGCTTGACGCTGACAGGCAATTTGATATTCGTCTCATTAGCCAGATGTTGTTGAAAGACGTGGCTACTACCGATGTGATTGACGCACTGCAAATAGAAAGTGAGAAAAGGGTCGATGCCGCTTATCTTCAGTTGATGTTGAGTATCGCTATCGGTATTTTTATTCTGGTCGGGTTAGCAATTTTTGCACTCAGAGTAACTGCTGTGTCATTAAGGAACCGACTTCGTCATTTGCATGAAGGTACAAATGTTATCGCGGCTGGTCGTCTCGAATATCGACTTTTAGTCGCTGGAAATGATGAACTTAGTGAACTGGCAAACTCGATCAATGCAATGACGGCAGATCTACAGGCATTTAAAGGCTCGTGGGAAGCAGAACTAGATCGACGAAAAATTATAGAAAGCGAATTACGTCGCAATGATGCGTTGCTGAAGTCGTCAGCACGTATTGCCGGGGTTGGTGCTTTGGAGCTTAATTTCACAACGCATGAAGTGAGATGGTCTGAACAGAGTTGTGCGATCTTTGGTAAACCTGCTGGACACCAGCCTGATTATCAGGAATTACTGAGTTTTTTTGAGCCGGCTGCTCAAACGATATTTCAGTCAAAAATTAGCCACATGGTTGATGCCGGCGAATCGTTTGATGTCGAGCTCGAAATGAGGACGGCGCAAGACAAAATAATTTTTGTGAGGATGCTTGGACAGATTGAATACAGTCCCGATCAGCAAGCAAGAATGATTGCTACTTTGCAGGATGTGACTGAGCAACGTTTAATGGATAGGATTAAATCTGAATTTATCTCCATGGTCAGTCATGAGTTGCGCACACCCTTAACTTCCATTCGTGGCTCACTCGGTTTGTTAGCGAGTGAAGTGTTAGGGAGCCTGGATGAAAAATCTAAGAAGTTAGTAGTAGTTGCTCATCGAAACTCGGTTCGCCTGATTGGCCTGGTGAATGATATTCTGGATATCAATAAGCTGGCTTCCGGCGCGATGAATATGGAGATACAAAAGCATGATCTTGTCCCACTGATTTTGCAGGTGGTAGAAAATAATGCTGCTTACGCACGCGAATTTTTTATCGAACTCGATTTTCAGAGCGAGATAAGAGCCGCTGCCGTTGAGGTCGATGCCGGACGATTGATGCAAGTGTTGACCAATTTGATATCGAATGCGGTCAAATTTTCTGGTGATCCGCCTATCGTTTCTGTCAAACTTGAACAGCAAGGTTTCGAATATAAAATTAGCGTCAGCGATACCGGGCCAGGAATTTCTGAGCAGTTTAAAAAGAAAATTTTCGGACAATTTGCACAGGAAAATAATTCCAATACCAGAATGAATGGTGGAAGTGGTCTGGGTCTGTACATCAGTAAAAATCTGATCGAAAAAATGGGCGGCAACATTGGCTTTGATAGTACGCCAGGAGTTGGAACGACATTCTGGATTACGTTGAAGATGCACAATCAAGAGCTTGAAAAGCAATTTGTTAAAGTGAATGAAACGATAGGGCTTTCAAATTGAGTTTGACCAGCATAGATAGATGTCCGGGTTTGCGGTTGACGTTGGGCGCTAAAATCCGGATAATCCGGCTATGAAATTCGGTTATTAATCAGGGTGGCAAAGAGATGTGATGAAGACGAAAATCCCACATTTTTTTGCAAGGGCTGGGCATGCCAGTTTGACCTCTTGAATATAAGGACGCAGGTATTAACCTGTGTCCTTTTTTGTTTCCGGCTTTATTCATCACTATTTCTTTTGCAACTTAGCGCTACTAATTTACCAGGCATCGCATAATGAAAAAAAATTCCTCAAAAAAGCATACCCCTGCGGTGCAGCCTGTACAGGAAAAACATGAGATACGTCCCGGACAGTCTTTGGAGTTGCTCAAGGAACTGCATATTCTGACGCGCGATGGCAAATTGAATCAGGACAGCCGACGTAAACTCAAGCAGGTTTATCATCTGTATCAGTTTATTGAACCCTTGCTATTGAAGTTGCAGGAATCGCACACGAACATCAGCCTTGTTGATCATGGCGCCGGTAAATCTTATCTGGGGTTTATTTTGTACGATTTGTTTTTCAAATCAGGACAAGCGCAAAGCCAGGCACATATTTATGGCATAGAGACACGCGATGAGCTGGTGCAAAAATCCACTGAGCTTGCGCAACGTCTTAACTTTCCTGGCATGTCGTTTTTAAATTTGTCGGTGGCAGATTCGACTCACTCAGACAAATTGCCTGAGCAGATAGATATTGTCACGGCATTGCATGCGTGCGATACCGCGACCGATGATGCAATTCAGTTTGCTTTAAAAAAGAAGGCCAAGTTTATGGTGCTGGTGCCATGTTGTCAGGCAGAAGTGGCTGCTGAATTGCGTAAGAGTAAAGGTGATGCTGTACGTAGCAACCCGCTGTCAGAAATGTGGCGTCATCCTATTCATACTCGTGAATTTGGTAGTCAGATCACGAATGTACTACGTTGCCTGCAATTAGAAGCGCATGGTTATCAGGTTAGAGTGACTGAACTTGTCGGTTGGGAACATTCTATGAAGAACGAATTAATCGTTGCCGAATATAAGGGGATGCCGGCAAAGCGCCCAGGTGACAGATTAGCTGAAATACTCAATACAACCGGACTCGATAACTTGCGTGAGCGTTTCTTTTTACCTCAATGATGTGTGCTGACAACGTCAAACATCAAGCATTTGAACTATGGATTTGATCGTCATTGCGATGTCATAAAAAATGATTAGTATCATTTTTTATGTAAGGTAGGAATAATGACTGGTATTACTAAAGAACATTAAAAAGGATAGCAAACATGCTGGCCGCCGTTGACCTGGGTTCAAATAGTTTTCGTATGCATATTGCACGTCATGAAGGTGACGCGATTCGCGTCGTCAAAAGTGCGCGTGAACCTATCAGATTGGCAGCAGGCCTTGACGAAAATGGCAATCTGACAGCAGAGGCCATGCAAAGTGCGATTGACTGCCTGAGTCGTTTTCGTGAGATCCTCAACGCCTATCCGGTAGAAAATTTACGTGTAGTTGCAACTAACACAATACGTATCGCTAGAAATGCCGGTATTCTCTTGCCACAAGCAGAAGCAGCGATAGGTCATCCGATCGAAGTTATTTCAGGTGAAGAAGAGGGGCGCCTGATATACATGGGCGTATCGAATGCGGTGGCGATACCTGGCGAGCGTCGCCTTGTGATGGATATCGGCGGTGGTTCCACCGAGGTGATACTTGGGCGAGGGCATGAAATCGTTCAGGTTGAATCCTTTAGTATCGGAACCGTAAAAACCAGTGCCAATTTTTTTCCTGATGGCCGTTTAACAGAAGCAGCATTTGAAGCGGCTATTTTATCGGCGCGTTCGATGTTTGAAGATGCTGCACCACCTTATCAGCCACAGCATTGGCGCAAGGCCTATGGCTCGTCTGGTACCATGCGCGCGATCGCCGATGCCATTATCAAGGGTGGATTAGGTGATGGCAAAATCACGATGCTGAGCTTGAATGCCTTGAAACAATACTGCATTCAATCTGGCAAGCTCAGTGATTTAGAATTGAGTGGCATTAAGCCTGAGCGAGTTGCCATGGTCGTCGGTGGTCTGGCAATATTGATCGGTTTGATGATGGAATTCAATATTGAAGTATTGATCCCGATTGAAGCTGGTTTGCGTATGGGGGTGATGTGGGACTTGTATCTGCGCGCAACCAAGCGTGACCGACGCGAAGTGTCAGTGCAGAAAGTCGCTGCTGTATTCAATACCGACATGTCGCGTGCCAATCGGGTCGTTGATATGGTCAAGTCTTTGTATCAACAACTCAAACCTTCGTCTGATAATTATTTGCGTTTGTTATTGTGGAGTGCTCGCTTACATGAAGTAGGGATGGTGATTTCTCATACCGGCTACCATAAGCATGGTTCCTACATGATAGAAAACGCTGATATGGCTGGCTTTACCACGAGCGAACAACGCATCATGAGTAAGCTGATCCTGAGCCAGAAAGGGAATCTGCGCAAGATAAGCGAAGCCTTGGTGGATCCTGATTTTGCCAAAGCCGTGTTGGCCTTGCGCTTGTCGGTGATGTTGATGCATTCGCGCGCTGAGATTGATTATGAAGACATCAGACTCAAAATGAAACGTAGCGTAGAGCTTGAGATGCGCCGTGATTGGGTGACTTTGCATCCTACGGTGGCTTATTGGTTGCAAAAGGAAATTGAATGCTGGCGTGAGGTTGGTGTAGATTTTTTAGTCAGGACAAATGTTTAAACGCAGGTTTTAAAATGAAAAAGGAATTCAATAATTTGAATTCCTTTTTTTTGGGCCTAATTGTTACGCTTGCATCGGCGGGTGCTATCCGCCGATTCCAACCTTACATCAAAAATCAAATTGCGCTGATAGTTTATAAATGCGTGGTGAACCCGGGAATAAATAACCACCCAGTGATTGTGTTGCATCACGCCAGTAGAACTTGTTGAGCACATTGTCGACGTTAAAGCGTAAGGTCGTCGTTGTATTGCCTATACGTGTCACGTAACGGGCACCGAGGTTATAGACCTGGTAACCAGGAATAATCACGGTGTTATCTGGCGTATATGCTTTGTTGCCTGAATACTGCCAACTCGCGTTCAGATTCAACCCTTTGACTTCGGCGACAGCATAATCTGCATAGATCGTTGCCTTCAGTTTTGGTGCATCCAATACACGTTTGCCTTCTAGCGTGACATTGCCAGTGTCTTGCTGAACGGCGTCAAGCTCAGTTAAGCTGGCGCTGAGTGTCAGTTGTGATGTGATTTTCCCTAAAGCCGACAGCTCCAGGCCGGTATGTTGTGCCGTACCGTTTTGGACATAGTTATTATTGGTATCAATATATTGCAGTGGTTTTTGAATCCGGAAAACGGCAGCGCTTACACTCAAATCGCGTGTCACATCGGATTTGAAGCCCATTTCAATTTGCTTCGATTTGGCAGGGTCAAGTAATTGGTTTTGGTTGTTTGTTCCGAATGGGGCAATTGTTCCGTGTTCCAGACCTTGTGCAAATGAGGCGTACAAGGATGTGTTCTGAACTGGTTTGTATACCAGTGCCGCATTTGACACCCAATAATTGTGTTGGTAACCACTCAGACCAAGTTGTGTTCGCTCAATATTCAGGTGACGGATACCCGCATGTACTGTCCATGCTTCATTGAGGCTGATGGCGTCTTGTAAGAAGGCGGACCATTCTTTGTCCGTTCTTTGCAGTTGCACTGGGCCGGTGGAATTGCTGGATTGACCAACAACGACAGGATTGAAAATATTGCTGGTGCCAACGAAATCATACACATACGCACCAAAGAAATCTTTGCGCTGTGAACTGCTTAAACCAGTAGCAAATTGATGTTGAAAATTACCAGTTGCAAACGTTCCATTCAGTAATGCCTGAGTACCCCAGGACGATTTTGCTTCGCCTACACTTTGGTAATCGTAAACATCGTAATCACCGTTCGCACAATAGCCGCTGGCGAGGTTCGCTGAACCACATCCGAGTGGAAATGCCGTGTAATCATTACGTTTGAACTCATGCTTGTTGATGGCAACGCTGGCAGTCCATGCATTGTCCAGTTTGTATTCGTAACGTACGCCGATATTGCTATCAGTTGTATCAACGGGTTTGGACCATGGCTGACGATTGAGCATCATGTCGGCGCTGATACCACGTGGTAAATCAGTGCCATTTGTTAATTGAAAACCTGGTGCAGAGATTTGTGCTCGGTGTTGGTAATCAAAGTCGAATTGCAGTAAAGACTGAGGTGATAAATGCCAGTCAAATGCACCAGAAATAAACTGGCGGTTGCCGTTTGCGCCGATGATGTAAGAGCGCATTCTTTCTTCGGCGGCATTGATACGGTAGCCAAATTGTTTATCTGAAGACATCCCGCCCAGATCGAATGCGCCGTATATGGTGCCGCGTTCAGAGATGCTGGTCGTGATGCTGCGCAGGTCGATATTCGTCGGGCGTTTAGTCACATAATTGATGACGCCGCCGGGTGTCGCAAAGCCAGATTGAAAGCCGGAAATACCTGTTAATACTTCAATGGTTTCTTTGTTTTCTAGCGGAATCGTTCCATCGGCAGGGATTGCGAAGCCATCTTTACGATAACTATATTCGTTATCGAGTGCAAAGCCACGAATAGAGAACTGCTCTGCATAACCCACCGCATTATAGGCATCGTTGACGCTGGCATCGTATTTCATGACGTCCGTGGTTAAACGGATTTGCAAGTCTTGTAGTTGTTGCGCCGTCCAGGTATTGACGGAAAATGGCGTATCAAGCAATTTTTCATCAATAAAGCCTGCTGCCTTGGTGTGGTCTGCTTTAGCGGAGGTCTTGTTGCCAGAAACCACCACTTCTTGCACTGCTGCTGAGCTTGTGGTTGTGGTGTTATCTGGCTCTGCCGCAGCGTACGCGCCTTGCATGCAAACGAGTTGTGCAATGGCGATGGAGATCAGTGTCTGACGGCGGGGAGGGTGTAAATTTACTAGTGTCATTGTGTGCTCGATATACTTGTGGTGCGCAGGGTGGCAGCACAGCGAAGGAGCAAACAAAGCATAAGGAGAAAACGACGTGGACTTTGCGCTTCCCTTCGCTGGCATTATCCAGATCAGGTTCAAGGGACTCTCTCACCCGGAAATGTATTCCAGGACCCCTAGCGAAGGCGCTACTTTAACATGAAATCAGCACTAAGACTTTTGACGATGGTGACCGCTAACCACCCTATGGCCTGATTTGTTGCTTTTTTGGGCTTACTTATACTCAGGGCAGTATATTTTTAGGCCGTTTGTTATCAAGCAGGTAAACGTATAAAAACGTCTATACTCCCTGGTATTAATGTTCACTAAGCTTCTTGTCTGGCAGGTTTGAAATTCATCCACAGACCTTCGGCTGAATAGATGAATAATGCAATCCAGATGGCAATGAAACCAATCAGTCGATGGGTGTCGAGATTTTCATTGAACATCCATACGCCAAGCAATAACTGCACAAACGGTGCAATGTACTGAAGCAAGCCCAGCGTCGTCATCGGTATGCGGCGCGCACCAGCGGCGAACATCAATAACGGAATGGCGGTGATAGGGCCACTTAATGCGAGCAAGATTTTGACATCAGTTCCAGCTGATACCAGTGCATTTTGTCCATGCATGGTGAGCCATGTCAGGTAACCGAACGCAAACGGGAAGAAGATTGCCGTTTCCAAAGACAAACCTTCCAGCGCGCCTAATGCTGCGGTTTTTCTTAACAGACCATAAGTACCAAAAGTAGTCGCCAGAGCGAGTCCTATCCAAGGTAAATGCCCGGTCTGGAAGGTCATCCATGCCACGCCCAAGGCCGCAAAAGAAATCGCCAACCATTGGCCAGAGCGCAGTCTTTCTTTGAGTAGTACCGAGCCAATCAGAATATTAACCAGCGGTGTCATAAAGTAACCAAGACTGGAATCAATGACCTTGCCATCATTTACTGCCCAGATATAGATAAACCAATTACTTGATAATAAAACGGCGCTGAGAGCGAAGCTGGCAATCAGTTTAGGCTGACGGCGCACCATCGCCAGCCAACCCCATTGCTTACGCCACGTAAGTACAAAGGCTAAAAATAACAATGACCAAAGCATGCGGTTTAATAAAATTTCCAAAGATGGAACTGTGTGCAAGGCTTTGAAGTAGAGTGGGAATAGACCCCAGATTGTGTAGGCAGAGCCGGCTAATAATATGCCTTTACGCATGTGCTGCATCCTAAAAAAAGGAGGCCGCAAATGCGGCCAGATGCCATATTATCGCCCTAAATCTGAAAGTGTGCTGAATGCAACCCGAAATGGCTGAAATGTTTGGGATAAAATTTTCTGAGCCGCAATTCTGAAAAATTATTTTTCTCTGGCAAGGGCGATTTGTTTGCACAGTGCTTCTGTACCATCCAGAATGCGCGGGCCGGCGCGATTGAGCAAGTCACCTTTAACTGCATACAAATGATTCTTTTTGACCGCTGTCAGCGTCTTAAACGAGCGCCATTCGTTGAGAGAGTCTGTGTTTTCGCCACCAGTAATAATCGCATCCGGATTGGTCGATAACAGCGCCTCGGTCGTAATTGTCGGGCTTAGTTCTTTCAGTCTGCCAAAAACATTCCTGCCGCCACATAAACGAATCGCTGCCGATATCATGTGTTCGTCATTGAGGGTCATTAATGGCTTATTCCACACCTCATAAAATACAGTTACCGGCGTTGACGAATCAGGCTGGCGGTAGGTTTTTCGTAAATCTTCTAAACGTTGTCTGAATTTGGCGGCGGCGGCTTTGCCAACCGTTTCGGTGCCTGCCAATATCGATAACCTTTCTATCGACGTTGCCACCATCTCGTAATTGCGTGGTTCACTTTCAAAGACGGTAATGTGATTATTGCGTAATTTACTGGCAAGAACTTTACCGTTGCCTGTGCCCCAGATGACAACTAAGTCTGGTTTAATGGCAAGCAGACGTTCGGTATCCATGGCAAAGACATTACCGACGGATGGCAAGTTTTTTGCTGCGTCGGGGAAGTTGCTGTAATCGCTGACGGCAACGACGCTTTTTGCCGCGCCAGCTTCAAACAGTAATTCTGTGGCGTGGGGTGCCAGGCTAACGATGCGTTGCGCAGGTTGCGTCAGAGTGACAGTGTGCATGGCATCGTCTTTGACACTGACTGCTGCAAATGATGTTGCAACGGTCAATGACAATAAGAAAAAGCTGCCGAGTTGGTGCAACATGAGATTCAAATTTCCAGATTATCGATCAGGCGGGTGTTGCCCAGTTTGGCTGCTGCTAAAACGACGAGCGGCGCACCTTGTGCAAGGTCGCCTGCTGACGGTGGTTGCAAATCAGCGCGTTTGCGGATGGAAATGTAATCTGGCTTCCAATCGCGTCCGGCAAGTTTTGCCATGGCGTTACGCTCGAGTTCGAACATGTCCAGATGACCGCTACGTACTTCATTTGCGACATCATTTAATGCTGCATACAAAGCCGGTGCTTCCGCACGTTCTGCTTCAGACAAATACATATTTCGTGATGACAAAGCGAGGCCATCATCGGCACGATAAGTATCGGCGGCAATAATTTCAGTTGGCAAAGCAAATTGTTTGCTCATGTTCCGGACGATCATCAATTGCTGGTAATCTTTTTTACCAAATACGGCAACGCGTGGTTGGACGCAAGAGAACAGTTTCAAAACCACTGTGGTGACGCCAGTAAAAAATCCGGGGCGGAATTCACCTTCCAGGATGTTACCGAGATCATCTGGTGGGCGAACACGGAATTCTTGTGGTTCAGGATATAAATCTTTTTCAGTTGGCGCAAATAAAATGTAGACGCCTTCTTTTTCCAACTTTTCTACGTCGGCCTGAAAAGTACGCGGATATTTATCGAAGTCTTCATTTGGGCCAAATTGCAGGCGATTTACGAAAATCGAGGCAACGATAGGGTCGCCATGTTTTTTTGCCAGACGCATGAGCGACAAATGACCTTCATGTAAATTGCCCATGGTCGGCACAAATGCAGTACGCAATTGACCGCTCAGATGGTCGCGCAATTCTTCAATGGATGAAATGATTTTCATGGTGAGAAATTAATTGAATTCAGTTGTTTTCAGTTGTAATTCAGTGTGCCCGTTTCGCTTGGTCGCATTATCAGGACACACCTAATGTTCAGGCTGGTGAGTAGGCGAGCCGTACATAGATCGGTGCAAATGCTTCAGCCTGCGTAATTTCTATCAGCGTCTCTTTTGCAAGCTCTAACAGTGCGACAAAGTTCACCACTAAGACTGGTGCTCCACGAGACGGATCAAACAGATCGGAAAACTCGACAAATTTCGCAGACTGCAACTTACGCAAAATACCGGACATATGTTCACGCACTGACAGTTCTTCGCGGCTGATTTTGTGATGCGCGACTAAGGTAGCACGTTTCAAAATATCTGCCCATGCAGCTTGTATATCGGCCAGCTCCACTTGCGGCCAGTGTAGTACGGTGTTCTGTTCAACAAATACTTGTGCGTGTAGAAAATCTCGGCCTAATTGTGGCACGGCATTTAAATCATACGCAGCAAGTTTCATTTGTTCGTATTCCAGCAAACGTCGTACCAACTCTGCGCGTGGATCTTCGGCTTCTTCACCTTCGGCGCTTTTGGTTGATGGCAATAGCATGCGTGATTTGATTTCTATCAGCATGGCTGCCATTAATAAGTATTCAGCAGCAAGTTCCAGATTGTGATTGCGTATTTGATCGACATATTTCAGATATTGCAAGGTTACTTGCGCCATCGGAATATCCAGGATATTGAAATTTTGTTTGCGTATCAAATACAACAACAAATCCAACGGGCCTTCAAATGCCTCCAGAAAAACTTCCAGGGCATCTGGTGGAATATATAAGTCGTTCGGTAACTTAAAGAGCGGCTCGCCATAGAGCTTGGCAAAAGCCAAGCCATCCACCACGTCTGGCGTACTATCCGTAGCACCAACCAGTGGTAGATCAATAGGGGGGAGTGCGGTTGTAGTCACAGGCTCGCCGTAAAAACAGGCTTATCCTTTGTTTTGATAAACGTAAGGCTGCTGCGGTACGATGGAATCCAGAGTATCTTTTTGTACGCTCAGATCTACCGGTGCTTTGTCCCACAGCAGGGCGCGGCCATCACGTTGGCTTTGTTCCAGTTTAGGATTGGCGTTTTTTAAACTTTGGATGAAGTGAGTGGCTTCGGATTCGTACAAAGAGAATTGCTTGGAGAATTTCATAGTTTTGAAATAAACATATAAAAGAACGGATGAAGCCGCATTTTACTCTTAATTTCAGCAAAAACCGCATTTGCGCACTGATCGCAAGCAAGTAGTTGAATCAAACTTCTATAAAATTGTGTTTTTGGAGCAAGCTGTGCGCTATTTTACAAATCGTTGCTTTGTACCCATTTTGTCGTTGGTACTGCCTTATAAGCCTGCAATTTCTGTAAAAGTGATTCTGTTTGATTGTCGTGGATCAGGATCTCAAGATGGTTTGCCCGTAAAAAGCCTTGTTCGCCCGTATGTTGTAAAAACTGAAGTAATCCATCATAAAAACCATTGACGTTCAGCAGGCCGATTGGTTTTTCATGAAAACCTAATTGTGCCCAGGTCATAACTTCAAATAGTTCTTCGAGTGTGCCGATACCACCTGGCATTGCAATAAACGCATCAGACAATTGCGCCATCAATGCTTTGCGTTCATGCATGTTATTGACGATATGCAATTGCGTGAGACCGGTGTGTCCGACTTCTTTGTCCATCAGCGCTTTGGGAATGACGCCGCTTACTTGACCTCCCAGTTTTAAAACTTCATCTGCAATGATGCCCATGAGCCCAACATTGCCACCACCATAGACCAGGCGGAGTTCATGCTTGACCAGCGTTGCGGCTAATTGACGTGCTGCTAAGGTGTAATCAGGTGTTATCCCAGGCGAGGCGCCGCAATAAACGCATATCGATTTCATGCTGGATTCATTTTCCGCAAATAATCTTGTGACAGTTTTTCAAACACTTGTTTGGTTTCTCCGCGCAAGTAAGGACTGATCAGTGAGATAACCTGATAGCAACCACGCGCCAGAGATTCAGACATGGTTTGTAGTTCTGTGTATTTACGTGGGTTACGCACATATTCATATGATAACCAATACGTTGCAACGACCACCATATTGGTCGACAACGCATCAATATCCATGTCCGTACCTTCAAACTCACCATCGGCACGTAGACCATTGCACAGTTCATTCGCCACTTTGATTTTATGGGAGAGAATTTGTTTGAAATTTAATTCTAGCTTGCGATTACGGGACAAAAGATCGTTCAGATCGCGATAGAAGAAACGATAGCGCCAGACTAATTCAAAGGTCAGGTGCAGATAGGTCCAGATATCTTGAATATTTGCTTTACGACCATGTGGGAACGCCAATTTCTTATTAATTTCCGCTTCAAATTGCGCGAAAATAGAATTGACAATATCGTCTTTGTTGCGGAAATGATAATAAAGATTGCCTGGGGAAATATTCATTTCCTCTGCAATGACGGTGGTCGTGATATTGGGTTCCCCGAATTCATTAAATAAACGAAGGGACAGTTCAAGGATGCGTTCCCGGGTGCGGCGAGGAGCTTTGTGTTGCATGTCATTCAATCTCGATAGATGATAGGACGTGTGCAAAGGTGTTCCAGCGGCGCTATTTAGCTTGCCTGCTCAAGTGCCTGCTTGGTTTATTTTCGCTAGTCCTAGATTATTTCATAAGAATAACATTGATCAAGCCAAGCTCAAAACTTGTCTATCATTCTACGGTGCTTTGCGTTTGTTCAGCCACTTGAATCAGGCGGGTTTTTGCCAGTTTATCATGCAGAAACTGACCATTTTTATCGAGTTTTGAGGTAAATGCCCAACCTAGCGCACCGAGGGAGACAACGATGATCATTGGCCATTCTTTGAGGCCGAATTGGTAGCCTAATGCCATTGCTGGTATGAACCACATCCAGGCTAAACAATAGCGAACGATCGCTTTTACCAGAGGGAGCTTACTGCCATCGAGGTCAGTAACTCGAACCCGCCAGGTTTGCATTGCGAGGGTTTGGCCGCTGCGGCTCCAGCAATAAACGAAATATGCCCCGATAACAAAAAACAACCAGGCCTGTCGCCCATTTCGTAGGATTAAAGCACTTTTGCTTTGTGTCGCTACATCAAAAATAAAATCAAAAACAAAAACGATGCCGAATAACAACATGGCCTCGTAGACCATGCAAATGAATCGGCGTCGTAGCGGCGGTGCTTGTAAATCGATAGTCACAGAATTATTTCGATACGGCGTGAGAGGTTGCTGCGGCACTTGCTGGCGCTTCTATTACAGCAGGTGCAGCGCTTGCAGGAGTCAAAGTTGCTGACGAAGTAGTCATTGGCGCTTCCGGAGCAGTCGGTTTGACGACTGTTGGAGATTTATTTATCTTCAATGGATTTGGTCCCACTTTTATTGGTGCGATGATCTGTGGGTTTTTGATTGCTTCCGACGATAAATTAGTCAAACGCTTTTTTTTCTCGTGTTCTTCAGCAAGACGCTTTTTCTCTTCTGCACTGAGTTGTTGGTATTGCTCCCATTGAGCAGATTTGCGTTCAGGATTTAATTTAGTCGCATGTGCATAATTTTCACGAGCAGATGCACGTTGCTCTGGTGTCAATTTTACCCAGTCGCGCATCCTTTCTTGCAGACGCTGTTGCTCGTCCGGTTTCATCGTAGCGTAGCGACTCGCAATTTCCAGCCATTTTTTCTTACGGGTTTCCGGCATTAGCGGCCATTCGGCTGCTAAAGGTGCCAGTGCTTGTTGCTGCGCTGGATTTAGGGCCGACCACAGCGGTTTAGCCTGATTTACAGCGGATGGTGAAATCAAAGGCTTAGCAGACGTTGCCGGAGCGGATGAAGGCGTAGTTGGTAATGACGGAAGCGCGCCGTTAGCGAAGGCCAACGGCAGCGCGATAAAACTGATAGTGAAGGTGATCAACTGACGTAAGTTGCAAAACGGCACGCTTATTCCTCCGCTTTATTTAAATATGCAGTAAATCCGGTATCCACATAAGCCGCTGGTGGTAACTCATCAACTAATACCGCAGTGTCAATGTCAGCAAGTTCGTTGATGCGTTGTTGCTTTTCATTTTCGTAAATGCCTGCCAGGCCGGCTATCAAAGCCAGCAAAGGAATGATAATGCCGAGCTTGCCCAGCCAGGTCGACGGACCTGGGAAGGAAAATCCATTCGTGCCAGCAAGAACACCACTGAACACATGCACTTTCGCGCCGCTATCCGGCTTCTTGCGTGCCAGTGCTGCTTTACGTGCTTGCGCTAACCTGTCCAGCGTAGGCGCAGGAAGGCTCTCGGCTGATTCGTTAAGCGCGCGCCGGACTTTATATGCAAAGTCGAGATCTTGAGATTCTTTTGAGTAGTTCATAGCTGGATTCCTTTAGCCTTTAGGGATGCGGCCAATGCATGAGTTGCGCGAGAGCAATGAGTTTTCACGCTGCCTTCTGAGCAGCCCATCGCCTCGGCAGTTTCTGCCACATCCATGTCTTCCCAATAACGCATGAGGAACGCTTCTCGTTGACGTGCCGGAAGCTTTTTTATTTCATCATCGATAATATTCAGAACTTGCTCACGTTCGAGCTTGTCCGCTGTCGATTCTGCTGCCTCAGTACCTTCTTCGGCGGCGTAACTTTCCAGTAAATCAAAATTATCATCGCCGTCGTTATTCGTTGGAGTGATGCTAGAAAATAAACTTACCCAGGTGTTGCGGACTTTTTCACGACGAAAGAAATCCAGGATGGTATTTTGTAATATACGCTGAAATAACATGGGCAGCTCGTTGGCGGGCTTGTCTCCATATTTTTCAGAAATTTTGATCATTGCTTCCTGGACAATGTCCAGAGCAGATTCTTCGTTCCTTACCGTGTATAGGGCATGCTTGAAGGCACGTCTTTCTACGCTTTCGAGGAAATTCGATAATTCTTTGTCAGTAGCCATTGTTGGCAATATTCATATAGTTACTCAGCATTTTTTTAAATGCGTAGTTCTGTTGGAATCACGCACTTGTCTTTAAAATTGCGCACATGCTAGCAAAAATAGCGCATTGTGTCTTAATTTTGTGCATTCATGAAAATATTTCAATCTAAAAAAGCAAATTAAATAGCGAAATGGTCTTGACCAAAATGCTGCAACGCATTACCGTATGAGTCCGCTCCAAAATCTCGGAGCACCAAATATCTGTTTGGAATGACCCACAATGTTATCGCCAGCAGGTGCGCTTTAAATGAAGCTGTTTGTTCTGACCCATGCCACAAGCGTGAGAAGTCTGTCGTTACAAAGCCTTACCACTGATTGAACGAGTGCCTTAAGCATTGCCTGGAACCATCTCCAACGGAGCTGTAAAGGGGAATGTGACCGCACAAAAAGGGACGTCAGCTTACCGGACTTGTATGTCGATTTCGCCAGGAAAGAGCATCCGATCAATTTCCTATGGACCTTGAAAGGACACAATAATGAGTTCAGAATTTACAGGCGCAGAGATACTGGTTAAGTGTCTGGCCGAAGAGGGTGTTGAGCACGTTTTCGGATATCCGGGCGGCGCAGTACTCTACATCTACGATGCAATTTTCAATCAAAACAAGTTTCAGCATATTCTCGTGCGCCACGAACAGGCAGCGATTCATGCGGCTGACGCTTACTCCCGCTCATCCAATAAAGTCGGCGTTGCCTTAGTTACGTCCGGTCCTGGTGTGACCAATGCAGTAACCGGTCTGGCAACTGCTTATATGGATTCCATTCCTATGGTGGTGATTTCTGGTCAGGTTCCTAGCGCAGTTATCGGTCAGGATGCTTTTCAGGAATGTGATACCGTGGGTATTACCCGTCCTTGCGTTAAGCATAATTTCCTGGTGAAAGATGTGCGCGATCTGGCAGAGACGGTCAAAAAGGCGTTTTTTATTGCGACGACCGGTCGTCCTGGTCCGGTGCTGGTGGATATCCCCAAAGATATCAGTATGCACAAAACGACTTACCACTACCCCAAAGAAGTGGAAATGCGTTCTTACAAGCCGGTCGATAAAGGGCATGCAGGTCAGATTCGCAAAGCTGTGCAACTGTTATTACAAGCTGAGCGCCCTATGATTTACACCGGCGGCGGTGTGATCCTTGCGCATGCCGCACCAGAACTGAACAAGCTGGTGGATGAGCTGGGCTTCCCATGCACAAATACGCTGATGGGCTTGGGGGCGTACCGCGCCAGTGACAAAAAATTTGTCGGCATGCCGGGTATGCACGGCACCTATGAAGCAAACATGGCGATGCAACACTGTGATGTGTTGATCGCAATTGGTGCGCGATTCGATGATCGCGTGATTGGTAATCCCAAACATTTTGCTTCGCATCCCCGCAAGATTATTCATATTGATATCGATCCATCTTCGATTTCTAAGCGTGTCAAGGTTGATATTCCTATTGTTGGCAATGTCAAAGATGTGTTGATTGAAATGCTGTCGCAATTGAGCGCAGTGGAAACACGTCCGGACCCGAAAGCACTGGCAGCATGGTGGAAGCAGATAGAAGAATGGCGTGGTCGTGATTGCCTTAACTATCCGACGTCCAACGAAGTAATTAAGCCGCAATCGGTCGTGCAAAAAGTTTGGGAAGTCACTAAAGGCGATGCGTTTGTTACTTCCGATGTCGGACAGCATCAGATGTGGGCTGCGCAATACTATGGCTTTGATAAACCGCGTCGCTGGATTAATTCTGGTGGCTTGGGAACCATGGGCGTAGGCTTGCCATATGCGATGGGTGTGCAAATGGCCAACCCTGATGCAACGGTTGCCTGCATTACTGGGGAAGCGTCTATCCAGATGTGTATACAGGAATTGGCGACGTGCAAGCAATATCACCTGACACCAAAAATTATTTTGCTCAATAATCGTTTCCTTGGCATGGTCAGACAGTGGCAGCAGATTGATTATGGTTCGCGCTACTCTGAGTCGTATATGGATTCGCTGCCGGACTTTACCAAACTGGTTGAAGCCTATGGGCACGTTGGTATGAAGATAGAAAACCCAGCTGATGTTGATGGCGCAATTCGTGAAGCGTTTGGCATGAAGGACCGTTTGGTATTTATGAATTTCATTACTGATCAAACAGAAAATGTCTGGCCGATGGTGAAGGCAGGTAAGGGTTTGACTGAGATGCTGCTTGGTTCGGAGGATCTGTAATGAGACATATTATTTCTATTCTCCTTGAGAACGAAGCGGGTGCTTTGTCGCGCGTCGTTGGTTTGTTTTCTGCACGTGGCTACAACATTGAAACCCTGACTGTTGCGCCGACCGAAGACGCAACGCTGTCGCGTATGACCATTGTCACAACGGGTTCAGATGACGTGATTGAACAAATCACCAAACATCTTAATCGCCTCATCGAAGTAGTGAAAGTGGTTGATCTGACTGAAGGTGCGCATATAGAACGTGAATTGATGCTCATTAAAGTGCGTGCTGTTGGAAAAGAGCGCGAAGAGATGAAACGCACGGCGGATATTTTCCGCGGCCGCATTATTGATGTGACTGAAAAAACCTACACGATAGAACTGACTGGAAATAAAGGAAAGCTGGATGCCTTTATCGACTCCATTGATCGCGCCTCGATTCTGGAAACAGTCAGAACGGGTGGTTCGGGAATCGGACGCGGTGAACGTATCCTTAAGGTGTAATAGTCGAATTTCGATTCGCTACAAGTAACGAAATTATTTAAATTAATTATTCAAATTATTCAAATTATTCAAATTAAATAGGATACAAAATGAAAGTTTTCTACGATAAAGATTGTGATCTCTCGTTGATCAAAGGTAAAAATGTTGCGATCATCGGTTACGGTTCTCAAGGTCATGCCCATGCGCAAAATTTGAATGACTCTGGTTGTAACGTGACCGTTGCCTTGCGTAAAGGTGGCGCTTCCTGGAGTAAAGCTGAAGGTGCGGGTTTGAAAGTGGCCGAAGTGAACGATGCAGTCAAAGCGGCTGACGTAATCATGATTTTGCTGCCAGACGAAAACATTGCTCAGGTATATGCTGAAAACGTAGCACCATACGCAAAACAAGGCGCAGTGTTGGCATTTGCGCACGGCTTTAACGTTCATTATGGTCAAGTTGTGCCTCGTGCTGATCTGGATGTCATCATGGTTGCACCAAAAGCACCTGGTCATACTGTTCGCGGTACTTACACTCAGGGTGGCGGTGTGCCACATCTGATCGCTGTGTATCAGGATAAATCTGGTTCAGCACGTGATGTTGCATTGTCTTATGCAATGGCGAATGGTGGCGGCCGTGCCGGTATCATCGAAACGAACTTCCGTGAAGAGACTGAAACAGATTTGTTCGGCGAACAAGCGGTATTGTGCGGTGGTGCAGTCGAGTTGATCAAAGCTGGTTTTGAAACCCTGGTGGAAGCAGGATACGCGCCAGAGATGGCCTATTTCGAATGTCTGCACGAATTGAAATTGATCGTTGATCTGATCTATGAAGGCGGTATCGCGAACATGAATTATTCAATCTCGAATAATGCTGAATACGGCGAATACGTAACGGGTCCTAAAGTGGTGACCTCAGCGACGAAGGATGCGATGCGTCAATGCCTGAAAGATATTCAGACTGGTGAATATGCGAAGAGCTTCATCTTCGAAAACAAAGCTGGCGCACCTACTTTGATATCTCGTCGTCGCTTGACTTCAGAGCATCAGATCGAAGAAGTCGGCGCAAAATTGCGTGCGATGATGCCTTGGATCGCTAAAAATAAATTAGTTGATCAATCGAAAAACTAATGTAGTTCGTTCTGCGGATTGAAATAATTCAAAGTCGTCCGGTTGTTCAGGGCGACTTTTTTATTTGTTAAAGATGTCAAAATATAAGGGTGAATTTGATTCAAAACAAAATTCAGTCCTACTTTGTGCAACTTCGGGAGTTGAGTGCGGTCATATTTTTATGATCAATCATATGAGGTCTTATTGATCAGAATTTACTGATAATTCAATATTAATGCATTGATAACTAAGTGATAAGGAACTAACATGAAAAAAATTATTGGATTAACATCTGCCATGCTGTTTTCGTTGCCAGTATTTGCACAAAGTATCTCAGGTGCTGTAATCACTCTGGCAGGAAATGCTGAAATCAAAGCTGAGAATGACCAGGCAGTAGTTACTTTTTTTATTGAAGAGCAGGACAAAGATAAAGCAGCGGCCGCGTCACGCGTAAATCAAAAGATGAAAGCGGGAACCGATTTAATCAAAAAGGAAGATCCTCAGGCTGAATTGCATACACGTGGCTATTACAGCTACCCAATCTATAACGACGCCACTAAAACCGTTGCTGGGCAAGCGCCTAAGCAGCAGCTAGTGGGTTGGCGTACCGGGCAGTACCTGGAAGTCAAAACGCAAAATTTAAAGCAATTGCCATCAACTGCTGCGGCGGCGCAGTCAATTCTTGCTCTCAACGGGATTAATTTTGGGCTATCAGACGCGACGATTGCTAAATTGGAATCCGAACGCATTGCTGCTGGTTACAAAGATTTTTCTCAAAAATTGACCATGATCACCCACACTATGGGCAAAAAACCAGAAGATGTCGTGATTGAATCCCTGGATTTTGATAATGCCGGAAGCACTATGCGTCCAATGGCGATGGCTGAGCCTATGATGTTGAGATCGGCACGTGCCGCAGCACCTGTTGATGCGCCAAGTTTTGAGCCTGGTTATACGTCCTTATCGATTCATATCACTGGCAAACTTAAGTTGAAATAAATTGCCTGACAAGTTGCCTGACAATCAAGGCGGTTTTCCAGACTGCTAAAGAGGGTTATACTTGAAAGATAAATTGCAAGTTTCTGCCCGACCTGTTCGGGCTATTTTTATCGAATCAGAATCGAATTAGAATCGCATGCCATCTTTCAAATCACGTAGACCCAAAGGTAGTTTTAAACTTTTTCCAAAAGGCGCTCGCAAATCACAGCAAAGAGTGGATGCGGATGGTAATAATGTGCCGGTGGCCACAAAGCAGCGTGCTCGTGGCGTTTATTTGTTGCCAAATGCTTTTACGACCGCCGCCTTGTTTTGCGGCTTTTACGCCATCGTGATGGCGATGGATCAAAATTTTCTCAAAGCAGCCATTGCGATTTTTGCCGCCATGGTGCTTGATAGTTTAGATGGCCGTGTAGCGAGGATGACCAACACGCAAAGTGAATTCGGTGCGCAATACGATAGCTTATCCGACATGATTTCATTTGGCGCAGCTCCAGCATTAGTGGCTTATGAATGGACATTGCGTGGCATGGGTAAATTGGGCTGGATCGGTGCATTTGTGTATTGCGCTGGTGCCGCCTTGCGTTTGGCGCGTTTTAACACCAATATTGCAGTGGTTGATAAGCGTTATTTTCAGGGATTACCTAGTCCTGCGGCTGCAGCATTGATTGCCAGTTTTGTGCTGTTGATGGATGATTTAGAAATTTTGCCGGTCAATCTGCATTGGTACGCCTGGGGTATCACTTTGTTTGCGGGTTTGACCATGGTGACCAATGTACCTTTCTATAGTTTCAAAGATTTGAATTTGAAGCGTAGCTTTCCGTTTATCGCGCCGCTGATCATTTTGTTGGTCTATGTGGTTGTGGTCAGTGATCCACCTAAGGTTTTATTTGGATTGTTTGTTCTGTATGGTTTGTCTGGCTATGCGGTATTGCTGTGGCGCTGGAGAAATGGCCGACCGATAAGTATTATTCAGACCAGTCACGAAAGCCATGAAGAAAATGATGGATAGTGATTTTTAGAAATAAAATTTTGTTTTTTTGATGTTAAGCCACAGCATTCAAAACACGCTGTGGCTTTTTTAATTTCAGACCTAATTTAATTGGGATTGATGTGCTATAAATTCTTGCACTTTTTTTAGATCGCGCTTATAGTCTAAGGCATGAACTTTCAAGTTAAATCACTCTCGGCAATCACAACTAACGGTCTCGTTGGTTTGCTATTGCTATCTGCAAGTCTACTAGTGCGGTAACGCGCTAAATCCCCCATTCCCCCAATTCGAGTAGTCCCTCTTTACCCATGTGTGCGTTGCAAGGGTGGGTCGGAGAATATTCAAAATCTAAGTTTCATTTCTATATTGGTAAAATTTTTAGGAGAAGATCATGGCTGACAAACTCATCATATTCGATACAACATTGCGCGACGGCGAACAATCCCCTGGTGCATCAATGACCAAGGATGAAAAAATCCGTATTGCAAAACAGTTGGAGCGCCTGAAAGTAGACGTTATTGAAGCAGGTTTTGCGGCAGCGTCTCCGGGAGATTTTGAATCGATCAAGGCAATTTCCGCCACGATTAAAGATTCCATTATTTGCTCTTTGTCGCGTGCCAACGACCGCGATATCGCGCGTGCTGCAGAGGCATTGCAAGCAGCACAACGTAAGCGTATCCACACATTTATTGCGACTTCACCATTGCATATGGAAAAAAAGTTGCGGATGTCCCCAGATCAGGTTTTGGAACAAGCGATTCAGGCGGTCAGATACGCGAGAAATTTCACTGACGACGTCGAATTTAGTCCGGAGGATGGTAGTCGCTCAGAAATGGATTTCTTATGCCGTGTGATTGAGGCGGTGATTAAAGAAGGTGCCACAACGATTAACTTTGCTGATACCGTCGGCTACGGCGTGCCAGAGTTGTATGGCACGATGTTGAAAAACTTGCGTGAACGGATTCCAAATTCCGATAAAGCTGTCTGGTCAGTGCATTGCCATAATGACCTTGGTATGGCAGTCGCGAATTCCCTCGCAGGTGTGATGATTGGTGGCGCACGTCAGATCGAATGTACGATCAATGGCCTCGGTGAGCGAGCTGGTAATACAGCCCTGGAAGAAATCGTCATGGCGGTGCGCACCCGTAAAGATTACTTCAATCTGGAATTGGGTATTGATACGACGCAGATCGTGCCGGCATCCAAATTGGTTTCGCAAATCACTGGTTTTGCTGTGCAACCAAATAAAGCCGTGGTCGGTGCGAATGCGTTTGCCCATGCATCCGGAATTCATCAGGACGGCATTTTGAAAGCGCGTGATACCTATGAAATTATGCGTGCCGAAGACGTAGGTTGGAGCGCCAACAAAATCGTCCTCGGTAAGCTTTCCGGACGAAATGCGTTTAAACAGCGTCTTGATGAATTGGGCATCAGTTTGGAGTCCGAAGCTGATGTGAATGCAGCGTTTGCTCGCTTTAAAGAATTGGCTGATCGCAAATCAGAGATTTTTGATGAGGATATTCTGGCCTTGGTCTCCGACGAAGAGCAGGCCAATGACAATGAGGCTTATCATTTCGTTTCTTTAGCGCAGCATTCAGAAACCGGTGAAATGCCAGCGGCAAAAGTGGTGTTTTCTAATCAGGGAAAAGAAATCAGTTGTGATGGTGTAGGGAATGGTCCGGTCGATGCGATTGTCAATGCGATTGAGTCTAAGGTTGCCAGCGGCGCTGAATTATTGCTGTTTTCAGTCAACGCCATCACTACTGGTACCCAGTCACAGGGTGAGGTGACGATGCGTTTGTCTAAGTCGGGCCGTATCGTCAATGGCGTTGGTGCTGATCCGGATATTGTGGTGGCATCTGCGAAGGCTTATCTCTCCGCGCTGAATAAGTTGGAGTCAAAATCTGAGAAACTTAATCCGCAAATTTGATTTCCGTTGCGATTTCGTGTTATAGTCGCGGGTCCCGTTATGTTGACGGGTGTTTATTTCACGATAACGACGGTTTTGTAGTGCGTTTTTTTTTGTTGCTACGACTCTTGTTATCGCATGTAAAGGAAAATTATGTCTATCGAAAAAAGTGCAAAAGCCGCTATCGTAGCGGATAACGCCCGTGGTCAGAACGACACCGGATCTCCAGAAGTGCAAGTTGCTTTGTTGACAGCGCGTATCAATGACTTGAACGGTCACTTCAAAGCCCACGGTAAAGATCACCATTCCCGTCGCGGTTTGATCATGATGGTTAACCGTCGTAAAAGCCTGTTGTCTTACCTGAAAGGTAAAGACCTGAATCGCTATCGCTCACTGATTGAAAAACTCGGCTTGCGTAAGTAATTCTTGCTGTATCTGGCAAACAATTTATAGTAAAAAGCCTGCGTCAGTTGACTGTCGCAGGCTTTTTGCTTATTTGGCGCGCATAATAAGACTTATTTACGACTTATTTAAGCATCAAATAAGCAAAAAGTTTTGGCAAATTTTCAGAGTATGTCTTGAAAATGAGCAAAAAAAGCAATCTTTAGGGATTGCTCGCGGTGAGGTGAACGACAGCCCCTGAAAATCTGTCGGCATAATAGAAAGGACACATTGTGTTTAATAAAGTAACTAAAACTTTCCAATACGGTCAGCATCAAGTCACCCTGGAAACAGGTGAAATCGCGCGTCAGGCTTCTGGCGCTGTTATCGTATCTATTGAAGATACCGTTGTGTTGGCAACTGTTGTTGCTAAAAAAGATGCAAAACCAGGTCAGGATTTCTTTCCTTTGACCGTGGATTACATGGAAAAAACTTACGCTGCCGGCCGTATTCCTGGCGGTTTCTTTAAGCGTGAAGGTCGTCCATCTGAAAAAGAAACACTGACTTCCCGTTTGATCGATCGCCCAATTCGTCCATTGTTCCCAGAAGGTTACCTGAACGAAGTGCAAGTTATCGTTCACGTTTTATCTGTGAATCCGGAAATCGATCCTGATATCGCAGCAATGATCGGCGCTTCTGCTGCTATCTCTGTTGCTGGCATCCCATTTAGCGGGCCAGTTGGCGCAGCGCGGGTTGGTTATATCGACGGTCAATATGTATTGAACCCAACAGCGACACAATTAAAATCCTCTAAATTGGATTTGGTTGTTGCTGGTACTGAAACTGCTGTGTTGATGGTGGAATCCGAAGCGCAACAATTATCCGAAGAAGTGATGTTGGGCGCAGTTGTGTACGGTCATGAGCAAATGAAGGCTGTGATCGATGCAATTCATGAATTAGTCCGTGATGGTGGTAAGCCTGAAGTTGAATGGGCGCCAGCTCCAAAGAATGAGCCACTGATTGCTGCCGTCACTGCAGTTGCAGAGCCATTGTTGCGTGCTGCTTACCAGATTAAAGAAAAGCAAGCTCGTACAGAGCAATTAAAAGCGGCTACTTCCAGCGTTTCCGCTGCATTGGCTGAGCAAGCAGCGGCAGCAGGTGTTGCTGCGCCAGATTCTGCTGAAGTTGGTAACATCCTGTTTGATCTGGAAGCGAAAATTGTTCGCTCCCAAATCCTCGAAGGTGAGCCACGTATCGATGGTCGTGACACACGTACAGTGCGTCCAATCACTATCCGCACTGGCGTATTGCCACGCACGCACGGTACCGCATTGTTCACACGTGGCGAAACACAAGCGTTGGTGATCGCTACTCTGGGTACTGCCCGTGATGAACAAAAAATTGATGCGTTGATGGGTGAGTACTCTGATCGCTTCATGTTGCATTACAACATGCCTCCGTTCGCTACCGGCGAAACAGGTCGCGTTGGTACGCCTAAGCGTCGTGAAATTGGTCACGGTCGTTTGGCTAAACGTGCGTTGCAAGCTGCATTGCCAGATCCGGAAGATTTCAGCTACTCAGTACGTCTGGTATCTGAAATTACTGAATCCAATGGTTCTTCTTCCATGGCGTCTGTTTGCGGTGGTTGCCTGGCATTGATGGATGCTGGTGTGCCAATGAAAGCGCACGTTGCAGGTATCGCGATGGGCTTGATTAAAGACGGCAATAAATTTGCTGTGTTGACCGATATTCTGGGTGATGAAGATCACCTTGGTGATATGGACTTTAAAGTTGCTGGCACTGCAGAAGGTATTACTGCATTGCAAATGGACATCAAAATCCAAGGTATTACCAAAGAAATTATGCAAGTTGCTTTGGCGCAGGCTAAAGAAGGTCGCGTACATATTCTGGGTAAAATGCAAGAAGCCGTGCCAGTGGGTAAAACTGAATTGTCTGACTTTGCACCACGTCTGATCACAATCAAGATCAATCCTGAAAAAATCCGTGATGTCATCGGTAAGGGTGGTGCAGTGATTCGTGCCCTGACGGAAGAAACTGGCACGCAAATCGATATTAGCGATGAAGGTGTGGTCACTATCGCTTCTGTTGATGCTGCAGCTGGCCAGGAAGCAAAACGTCGCATTGAAGAGTTGACTGCAGAAGTTGAAGTTGGCAAAGTCTACGAAGGTACAGTATTGAAATTGTTGGACTTCGGTGCAATTGTTCAAATCATGCCAGGTAAAGACGGTTTACTGCACATCAGTCAAATCGCCAACGAGCGCGTGAATGCGGTTGCTGACTACCTCAAAGAAGGTCAGCAAGTACGTGTAAAAGTGCTGGAAACTGATGACCGTGGTCGCTTTAAATTGTCTATGAAAGCCGCGGTCGCTGAAGGCGAAGCTCAGCCTCAGCAACAACAGCAGCAATAATTAAGCAAGCCTCAAAAACTCAGGATGAGATTTTGAGTGCTTGATGGGTTAAATTAAAAAACGTCCGTGCAAAACACGGACGTTTTTTTTATGGCATACAATGGGTGTTTCATTTCTGCTGGAGTAGCTATGCGTGCAATCGAAATCAGTCGCTATGGGGGGCCTGAAGTGTTGCAATTGACGGAGAGAGTCGAACCACAAGCGGGTGTCGGTGAGGTATTGATACGCGTACATGCTGCTGGTATCAATCGCCCTGACGTCTTGCAGCGCATGGGATTTTATCCTGTGCCACCAGGTGCGTCCGATTTGCCCGGTCTGGAAGTTGCTGGCGAAATCGTTGGAGGCGATCTCTCTGGTAGTGATTTCATGCTTGGTGATCACGTTTGTGCATTGGTTCAAGGTGGTGGTTATGCGGAATACTGTGTGGCGCCTGTTGCGCAATGTTTGCCTGTGCCGCCGGGGCTTTCTTTGCTTGAGGCCGCGTCGTTGCCAGAAACGTATTTCACAGTATGGAGCAATGTATTTGATCGTGCCGGTCTGGTCGAGGGCGAGTCATTGTTGGTTCAGGGGGGTACGTCTGGTATTGGAGTGACGGCGATTCAGATTGCTCATGCCTTGGGGCATCGTGTATTCGCAACGGCTGGCTCTGAAGAAAAATGCCGCGCCACTGAGAAATTGGGGGCGGAGCGAGGAATTAACTATAAGACTGAGCAATTTCCAGAAGTTGTGAAATCTTTGACAGATGGTAAGGGTGTGGATGTGATTTTGGATATGGTTGCTGGTAGCTACATCCCACGAGAGATTGATTGCCTTGCTGATGATGGCAGAATTGCAATTATTGCCTTGCTTGGTGGTAGTAAGTCGGAGGTAGATCTCGCTCAGGTACTGCGTCGACGTTTGACGATTACCGGGTCAACCTTGCGCCCCCGATCGGTACAATTTAAGGCAGCGATTGCTCGCCAATTGCGCTCGAAGGTCTGGCCTTTATTTGAAATGAAAAAACTTGCTCCGGTGATTTATCAAGTGTTCCCTTTGGCGCAGGTATCGGTCGCACATGCGACGATGGAGCAAGGAGATCATATTGGTAAGATTGTATTGCAAATTTTATAATTTCTAAGATGTTTTGCATTGTTGAAAATATATTGTGGTATTCCCTGTGTTTGAAAGCGCCGCTGGTTTGACCGTACACAGGTCTGCAAGATACAATAGACGGTTATTTAATTTGTGACTTACTATGACTATGCGGCGAACTCTTATAGCTGGCAATTGGAAGATGAATGGCAGTTTTTCTGCTAATCACACCTTGTTAACGGCAATCATTGCTGGTTTGCCAGCAAATGACGCTGTTGATGTGTTGGTTTGTGCCCCTGCGCCTTACCTGAGGCAGTGTGCTGAAATTTTGGGCGATTCACGCGTTGTGTGGGGTGGGCAGGATGTTTCTGCGCATACTCACGGTGCGTTTACTGGCGAAGTATCGGCGACAATGTTGGCTGATTGCATGTGCAAGTACGTGATTGTGGGACATTCTGAACGACGCGCCTATCATGCTGAGAGTAGTGAAGTTGTAGCGCAGAAAGTTTTGCGGGCTCTGTCGCAAAACCTGACGCCTATCGTTTGTGTTGGCGAAACATTGGAGCAGCGCGAAAGTGGTGCGACCAATGCAGTGGTTGCTGAGCAGTTGCGAGCAGTGATCGATGTGTTAAGTGTTGATCAATTGGCGAAAATTGTGTTGGCATACGAGCCAGTTTGGGCAATTGGCACTGGGAAAACGGCAACGCCACAAATGGCGCAAGATGTTCATGCGTTCTTACGTTCTCAGTTGGCGGTGAAGAGTGCGGAAGCAGCGAGCGCGGTACAGATTTTGTACGGTGGAAGTATGAAGCCAGAGAATGCAAAAGAATTGTTGGCAATGGCTGATATTGATGGTGGCTTGATTGGTGGGGCTGCCTTGAAAGCAACGGATTTTTTGGCGATCATTTCTGCTTGCTGATAAATTAATGTGGTGATGTGGATTAATCTTTTTTAGGTGTTTTGAATGCAAACTTTTTTTACTTTAGTAGTTGTGGTTCAGGTGTTGTCCGCATTGGCGATTATTGGTTTGGTGCTCTTGCAGCATGGTAAGGGCGCGGACATGGGTGCGTCCTTTGGTTCGGGAGCTTCTGGTAGTTTGTTTGGAGCGACGGGATCATCAAATTTCTTGTCTCGCTCTACTGGTATTGCCGCTGCGCTGTTCTTTGCTGCCACGTTGGCTCTTGGTGCAATGGCTGGGAGTCGTAAGGCATCAACAGGTGTGATGGATGATGTTTCTGTAATGAAGAATGTTCCGGCGGCGAGCGCTTCTGCGCCTGCTGTTTCGGCTTCCGCTGCACAGTCTAATCAGATTCCAAAATAAATTCCTCAAACCCAGCAAAAAAAACTTGAATTTCCGCAATTGTGCGTTGAACAATGAAGGTAATCATAGTAGAATGCTGGGCTTAGGCCGACGTGGTGAAATTGGTAGACACGCTATCTTGAGGGGGTAGTGGCGAAAGCTGTACGAGTTCGAGTCTCGTCGTCGGCACCAAAGCAATAGGTCAGATTTCTTTTCTGATTTTGTCGAGGAAGTGGTCATTTTTTTGAATTTTGTGTCAAATGGTGATTTGCTTCAATGTGGCGTTCAATTACAGGTAGCCTAACGTGAACCTCGAAAATTATTTCCCGGTACTTCTCTTTATTCTGGTTGGCATTGGTGTTGGTGTGGTGCCGCAAGTGTTGGGGCGTATTCTCGCTCCTTATAAGCCAGACTCTCAAAAAACATCTGCGTACGAGTGTGGCTTCGAGGCGTTTGAAGATGCTCGCATGAAATTTGATGTGCGTTATTATCTGATCGCAATTCTGTTTATTCTCTTTGATCTTGAAACGGCATTTTTCTTTCCGTGGGCTGTTGCTTCGCACGACCTGGGTTGGGCTGGCTTTTTGATCATGTTGGGTTTTGTGCTGGAATTTGGCGTAGGTTTTTGGTACATCTGGAAAAAAGGCGCTCTGGATTGGGAGTGATGGATTATGGCTATTGAAGGTGTATTAGACGAAGGCTTTGTTACGACAACAGCCGATAAGTTGATCAACTGGACTCGCACTGGTTCGATGTGGCCAATGACTTTCGGTTTGGCTTGCTGTGCGGTTGAGATGATGCATGCCGGCGCGTCGCGCTATGACCTGGATCGTTTTGGTGTTGTATTCCGTCCGTCGCCGCGTCAGTCTGATGTGATGATTGTTGCGGGAACGCTCTGCAATAAAATGGCGCCAGCTTTGCGCAAGGTCTATGACCAGATGGCTGAGCCACGTTGGGTTATTTCGATGGGGTCATGCGCCAACGGTGGTGGTTATTACCATTACTCGTATTCTGTTGTTCGTGGTTGTGATCGTATTGTTCCTGTTGATATTTACGTGCCAGGATGTCCTCCGACTGCGGAGGCATTGATTTATGGTGTGATTCAGTTGCAGAACAAGATTAAACGTACTAATACCATCGCTCGCTAATCGCGTGAATGCTAAGGCAGCCGTTACTTATGACAACTAAATTAGAAAATCTTGAGATCGCAGTCAAAGCCGTCTTAGGTGATCGTATTATTGAATTAAAAAATGCTTTGGGTGAATTGACTGTGGTCGTTTCCCCGGTAGTGTATTTGCAGGCGATGCGCGATTTGCGTGATCATCCTGATACCCATTTCGAAGAGCTGATCGATCTTTGCGGTGTGGATTATTCCGCTTACGGTGACGGTGCTTGGGAGGGTGCGCGTTTTGCGGCAGTTTCCCATTTGCTGTCCGTGAAGAATAATTGCCGCCTGCGCGTGCGCGTGTTTGCTGCAGATGACGAAATGCCAGTGATTCCTTCTCTGGTAAATGTCTGGAATGCTGCCAATTGGTATGAGCGCGAAGCATTTGATCTGTTTGGTATTCTGTTTGACGGACACAATGATTTGCGTCGAATTCTGACTGATTATGGTTTTATTGGTCACCCGTTCCGTAAAGATTTTCCAGTGTCTGGGTACGTGGAAATGCGCTACGACGCGGAGCAAAAGCGTGTTGTGTATCAGCCTGTGACGATAGAGCCGCGTGAAAATACACCGCGTATCATTCGTGAAGAAAATTACGGGATCAAATAATGGCCGAAATTAAGAACTATACCCTCAACTTTGGTCCTCAACATCCTGCAGCGCACGGTGTATTGCGTTTGGTGTTGGAGTTGGATGGCGAAGTGATTCAGCGTGCGGATCCGCATATTGGCTTGTTGCATCGTGCAACTGAAAAGCTGGCTGAGCAAAAAACTTTCCTGCAATCCGTTCCTTATATGGATAGGCTCGACTATGTGTCGATGATGTCCAATGAGCACGCGTACGTGATGGCGATTGAGAAAATGCTTGGACTTGAAGTTCCTATGCGTGCTCAATACATTCGCGTCATGTTTGATGAAATCACGCGTGTTCTGAATCACTTGATGTGGATTGGGGCGCATGCTCTCGACGTTGGTGCGATGGCGGTATTTTTGTATGCATTCCGTGAACGTGAAGATTTGATGGATTGCTATGAAGCTGTTTCAGGCGCGCGTTTGCATGCGGCTTACTATCGCCCAGGTGGTGTGTACCGTGATCTGCCGGAAAAAATGCCGCAGTTCACAACTTCGGCGTTAAAAAACGCCAAAGTGATGCGTGAAATGAATGAAAATCGCCAGGGTTCCCTGCTCGATTTTATCGAAGATTTCACAAACCGCTTCCCAGGTTACGTTGATGAATACGAAACCCTGTTGACTGATAACCGTATCTGGAAGCAGCGTTTGGTTGGTATTGGTGTGGTCAGTCCTGAGCGTGCTTTGGCAAAAGGTTTTACTGGCCCTATGTTGCGTGGTTCAGGCATTGAATGGGATTTGCGTAAAAAGCAGCCTTACGAAGTGTACGATTTGCTTGATTTTGATATTCCGGTTGGCGTGAATGGCGATTGCTATGACCGTTATTTGGTGCGTGTTGAAGAAATGCGCCAATCAAATCGTATCATCAAGCAATGCGTAGAGTGGCTGAGAAACAATCCTGGTCCTGTGATTTCTGAAAATCACAAAGTGACGCCACCACATCGCGTGGATATGAAGTCGAATATGGAAGCGTTGATCCATCACTTCAAATTGTTCACCGAAGGTTTTCATGTTCCTGCTGGCGAAGCCTATGCTGCGGTTGAGCATCCGAAAGGTGAATTTGGTATTTATTTGATGTCCGATGGCGCGAATAAGCCATATCGTCTGAAGATCCGTGCGCCAGGTTATGCGCATCTGCAGGGTCTGGATGAGATGGCAAAGGGTCACATGATTGCTGATGCTGTAACCATCATCGGTACTCAGGATATTGTGTTTGGTGAGATTGATAGATAAAAGACGCTGACTGGCGTTGATTCGAGGCATTGGCTATGGTGTTATCAGAGCAGGCATTTAAAAAAATTGATCGCGAACTTGCAAAGTTCCCGACTGACCAGCGGCAATCTGCCGTCATGGCAGCGTTGGCTATTGCTCAGGACGAAACCGGTTGGGTATCTCCAGAGGTCATGCAGACTCTGGCAGATTACATCGGTATGCCTGCGGTCGCGGTTCAAGAGGTAGCAACCTTCTACAACATGTACAACACGAAACCTGTGGGTAAGTTCAAGATTTCCGTTTGTACTAATCTGCCATGCGCTTTGTCTGGCGGTGAGCGCGCTGCGCTGCACTTAAAGCAAAAGCTGGGTATCGATTACAAAGAAACGACCGCGGATGGCCAATTTACTTTGGTTGAGGGCGAATGTATGGGCGCGTGCGGTGATGCGCCGGTCATGCTGGTCAATAACAAACGTATGTGTAGCCTGATGTCGAACGATAAGATCGACGGTCTGGTAAGTGAACTGAAAGAGGCGGGTAAATAATGACGAGTCTGCATAATCGCCATATTAAGCCTTTGATTCTGGCTGGTCTGGATGGCAAAAACTGGCACCTGCAAGATTACGTAGCCCGTGGTGGTTACGAATCTCTGAAACGTATTTTATCGGAAAAAATTCCGCCAGAGCAGGTAATCGCTGAGTTGAAAGCATCCTCACTGCGTGGTCGTGGTGGCGCTGGTTTCCCTACGGGCTTGAAGTGGAGCTTCATGCCACGTCAGTTTCCAGGTCAAAAATACCTGGTATGTAATACCGACGAAGGCGAACCAGGTACATTTAAAGATCGCGACATCATTCGCTATAACCCGCATGCTTTGATCGAAGGCATGGCCATTGGTGCGTACGCGATGGGCATCACGGTTGGCTATAACTACATTCACGGCGAAATTTTTGCTGACTATGATCGCTTTGAAGAAGCGATTGAAGAGGCGCGCGCTGCTGGCATGTTAGGTGACAAGATTGCAGGCTCTGATTTTTCTTTCCAATTGCATGCATTCCATGGTTATGGTGCGTACATCTGTGGTGAAGAAACAGCCTTACTCGAATCACTCGAAGGTAAAAAAGGTCAACCACGCTTCAAACCACCTTTCCCAGCGAGTTTTGGTCTGTACGGCAAACCGACAACGATCAATAACACAGAGACTTTTGCTGCCGTGCCATTTGTTTTGGCAATGGGTGGTGAGAAATATGCTGCCTTGGGTAAGCCAAACAATGGTGGTACGAAAATTTTCTCCATGTCCGGTGACGTTGCTAAGCCAGGTAACTACGAGGTTCCAATGGGAACACCGTTTGCTACGCTGCTCGAATTAGCTGGCGGTATGCGCGATGGTAAGAAAATTAAGGCGGTTATCCCGGGTGGATCGTCGATGCCGGTATTGACTGGTGACGTCATGATGGCCACCGATATGGATTACGATTCCATCGCCAAAGCCGGTTCTATGTTGGGTTCCGGCGCTGTTATCGTGATGGATGAAACACGTTGCATGGTTAAATCATTGTTGCGCTTGTCCTACTTCTATTTTGAAGAATCTTGCGGTCAATGTACACCTTGCCGTGAAGGCACTGGCTGGTTGTATCGTATGGTTCATCGTATTGAGCACGGTCAGGGGCGTCCTGAAGATCTGGATATGCTGAACTCGATTGCAGACAATATTCAAGGCAAAACAATTTGCGCTTTGGGTGATGCTGCTGCAATGCCAGTTCGTGCATTTATCAAGAATTTCCGCGAAGAATTTGAATATCACATCGAGCATAAGCATTGCTTGGTTCCCACTTACCTGTAAGCCAGATTCGGTTAGCACACTTAGAGTAGACCATGGTTGAAATCGAAATAGACGGCAAAAAAGTCGAAGTCCTAGAGGGCAGTATGGTGATGGATGCGGCCAATAAACTTGGCACATACATCCCCCATTTTTGCTATCACAAAAAATTATCTATTGCGGCAAATTGCCGCATGTGTCTGGTTGAGGTTGAAAAAGCACCTAAGCCATTGCCTGCTTGCGCGACGCCTGTAACGCCAGGGATGATCGTACGTTCATCCAGCGATAAAGCGGTGAAAGCGCAAAAAGCGGTAATGGAATTCTTGCTGATTAACCACCCGTTGGATTGCCCGATTTGCGATCAGGGCGGTGAGTGCCAATTGCAAGATCTGGCCGTTGGCTACGGTGGCACAGCTTCCCGCTACGAAGAAGAAAAGCGTGTGGTATTCCATAAGGACGTTGGCCCGCTAGTTTCAATGGAAGAAATGAGTCGTTGCATTCATTGCACACGTTGTGTACGTTTTGGGCAGGAAATCGCTGGCGTAATGGAACTTGGTATGCTCAACCGTGGCGAACATTCCGAAATCACTTCTTTCGTTGGCAAAACCGTTGATTCCGAATTGTCTGGCAACATGATCGATTTGTGCCCAGTAGGCGCATTGACCTCTAAACCATTCCGCTATTCAGCCCGTACATGGGAATTATCTCGTCGTAAATCCGTTAGTGCACATGATGCCCTTGGTTCTAACCTGATTGTTCAGGTGAAAAACGGCAAGGTTATGCGCGTTGTGCCGATGGAAAATGAAGATGTGAACGAATGCTGGATTTCTGATAAAGATCGTTTTTCTTACGAAGCTTTGAATAGCGCTGAGCGTTTGACCAAGCCTATGATCAAACAAGGCGGTCAATGGCAAGAAACTGATTGGCAAACAGCACTTGAATACGTTGCACACGGTCTGCGCAATGTAAAACATGAGCACGGTGCTGATGCGATCGCAGCGGTTGCGGCGCCACATTCCACGCTGGAAGAATTATCTTTGCTTCAGCGCGTCGTACGCGGTTTGGGCTCTGATAACGTAGACTTCCGTTTGCGCGAATCTGACTTCAGCTTGAACGGTCAAATCAAACCTTGGCTCGGTACATCGATCAGCCAGTTCGGCAAATTGAAAAATGTCTTCATCATTGGATCGTTCCTGCGCAAAGATCACCCTGTGCTGGCGGCGCGTTTGCGTCAATCTGTAAAGATGGGCACCAAATTAAGCGTTTTGAATGCAAGCGACGATGATCAGTTGATGAAGCTGACGAACAAAGCAATTCTGGCACCATCAGCATGGGTTTCTTTCCTGGCTGAAGTGGCGGTTGCGGTTGCTGTTAAAAAACAAGTGGCGGCTCCTGCTGGTTTTGAAGGTGTTAATGCAACTGAAGTTGCATCAAAAATCGCTGATAGCCTGATCGCAGGGGATGCAGGTGTGTTTTTGGGTAACACCGCGTCCTACCATCCAGAAGCAGCGAAATTGCATGCACTGGTACAGTGGATTGCAAAAAATACAGAAGCCACTTTCGGTTATCTGACCGAAGCCGCTAACACTGTTGGTGGCTACCTGGCGAATGCGATTCCGTCTACCTCTGCAAAACCGGTTTTTGCTGAAGCGAAAAAAGCGTACATCGTATTGCATGCTGAACCTGGCTTGGATGCAGCACATCCAGTACAAGCCAAAGCTGCCTTAGCGCAAGCTGATATGGTCGTTGTTATGTCACCGTTTAAACACGGTGCAGAATACGCTGACGTATTGTTGCCAGTATCACCTTTCACAGAAACGTCTGGTACGTTTGTGAGCTGCGAAGGTCGTGCACAAAGTTTCCACGGTGTCGTAAAACCTTTAGGTGATACTCGCCCGGCATGGAAAGTATTGCGCGTCTTAGGTAATTTACTAGGCCTGGAAAAATTCGACTACGAAACTGCAGAAAGCATTCGTGATGAAGTCTTAGGTCAGGCTGATATCCTATCCCGCCTGAGCAATCTGTCAACTGTTGCACCATCACTTAGCGCTCCCGGAACTGCTCTGGAACGTCTGACAGATGTGTCGATTTACAGTACAGATGGCATTGTTCGTCGTGCTGAATCTCTGCAAAAAACGGCGGATGCGCAAGCGACTCTGGCTTGGATTAGTAATGGTTTAGCGCAAAAATTGGGTGTCAGCAATGGCGATATGGTCAAGCTTACGAAAGGTGGCTCGATCTTGTTGAATGTTGGTGTTGATCAATCTCTTCCTGAAAATGTAGTCCGGGTAGCGGCGGGTCATGAAACGACCAGCAATCTTGATGGCATGTTTGGTGCAATTACTGTGGAGCGTGCATAATGAGTTTGCTGCTCACTATTGAAAGCTTGGGGCAGGGTACGTTTGGCTATTTATGGCCCTTAATCTGGACCCTGGTAAAGATCGTTGCTATCACCCTGCCAGTGATGGGCTGTGTTGCGTACCTGACACTATGGGAACGTAAGATGATCGGCTGGATGCACATCCGTCTTGGCCCTAATCGTGTTGGTCCTGCTGGCTTGTTGCAACCTATCGCTGACGCGGTAAAACTCCTGTTAAAAGAAATTATCGTTCCGGCCAAAGCTAACAAAGTATTGTTTATATTAGCGCCAATTATGACGATTATGCCCGCTTTGGCGGCGTGGTCAGTGATTCCTTTCGGCCCTGAAACAGTGCTTGCGAACGTCAATGCTGGTTTGCTGTTGGTGATGGCAATTACCTCCATGGAAGTGTACGGTATTATCATCGCGGGTTGGGCCTCCAACTCTAAATATGCGTTCCTCGGCGCGATGCGTGCTTCCGCACAGATGGTTTCGTACGAAATCGCGATGGGTTTTGCGCTGGTCATCGTATTGATGGTGTCCGGCAGTTTGAATCTGACCGATATCGTGAACGGCCAGTCAAAAGGTTATTTCGCTCACATGGGACTGAACTTCTTGTCTTGGAACTGGTTGCCGTTGTTGCCTATTTTTGTTGTGTATGTCATTTCTGGTATTGCTGAAACGAATCGTCATCCGTTTGACGTAGTTGAAGGTGAATCCGAGATTGTTGCAGGTCACATGGTTGAGTACTCTGGTATGTCGTTTGCCATGTTCTTCCTGGCGGAATACGCGAACATGATTTTGATTTCTGCGTTGGCATCATTGATGTTCCTTGGCGGCTGGGCTTCTCCCGTTGGTTTCCTGGACTTTATCCCAGGTTGGATCTGGCTAGGTATCAAGACTTTTGTTGTGGTTTCCATGTTCATCTGGGCACGTGCATCTTTCCCACGCTATCGCTATGACCAGATCATGCGTTTGGGTTGGAAAGTATTTATCCCCCTGACTTTAGTGTATTTGGTGTTTGTCGCAGCGTGGATGCAAACGCCGTGGAATATTTGGAAGTAAGAGGCTGAAGAAAATGGAAGCAATTAAAGATTTTTTTGGCAGCCTGATGCTGCGAGAACTCATTAAGGGATTGGCTTTGACCGGTCGCTATATGTTCGCTCGCAAAATTACTGTCCAATTCCCGGAAGAAAAAACTCCGCAATCTCCACGTTTTCGTGGCTTACATGCTTTACGTCGGTATCCGAATGGTGAAGAGCGTTGTATTGCATGTAAATTGTGTGAAGCGGTTTGTCCTGCGATGGCTATCACGATCGAATCGGATCAGCGTGCTGACGGTTCCCGCCGTACGACGCGCTACGATATTGACTTAACGAAATGTATTTTCTGTGGCTTCTGTGAAGAATCATGCCCGGTTGACTCCATCGTTGAGACGCATGTTCTGGAATACCACGGCGAGAAGCGCGGTGATCTGTATTTTACAAAAGAGATGTTGTTAGCCGTAGGCGATCGCTACGAAACACAAATTGCGGCAGCGCGTGAAGCTGACGCAGCTTACCGATAATTGGAACGGTTTCGATATGGAATTTACAACCGCATTATTTTATGTATTTGCAGCGATATTGATACTCGCTGCGACGCAGGTAATTACAGCGCGTAATCCTGTGCATTCGGCACTGTTTTTGGTGCTCGCATTTTTTACTGCATCTGGTATCTGGATGTTGCTCAAAGCAGAGTTTCTTGCCATCGTTTTAGTACTGGTTTATGTCGGCGCGGTTATGGTCTTATTCTTGTTCGTGGTGATGATGCTTGACATCGATCTCGACAAGTTGCGTGCGGGATTCTGGAGTCACTTTCCATTGGCGTTGACAGTAGGTGTTGTGATTGTGTTGGAAATGTCAGCGGTGTTGTGGCGCGGCTTCCTGACTGTTGGCACACATATTCACGGCGACACCGGCAACATTGGTGATACCAAAAACCTGGGTCTGATTATTTTCACCCACTATCAATTAGCATTCGAAGTCGCGGCAGCAATTTTATTGTTAGCGATTGTTGCAGCAGTGGCGCTGACGTTACGTCGTCGTAAAGACAGTAAGTATGTTGATCCTGCACAAGCAGTTAAAGTACAAAGTAAAGATCGGGTACGTATTGTGAAGATGAAAGCAGAGTCTGATCGTGCGACTCTCGCAGCAACAGAAAAGCAAGGGAACTAATATGGTTTTGACATTGACGCATTACCTCGTTCTGGGTGCCATTTTATTTGCGATATCGATCGTTGGAATCTTTTTGAATCGCAAAAATATTATTGTGCTGCTCATGGCCATCGAATTGATGTTGCTCGCAGTGAACATTAATTTCATCGCGTTTTCTCATTATTTAGGAGACGCAGCGGGACAAATTTTCGTGTTCTTCATTCTGACGGTTGCGGCTGCTGAATCGGCAATCGGTTTAGCGATTCTCGTGGTCATGTTCCGCAGCCTGGATACGATTAACGTTGAAGATCTGGACGCACTCAAGGGATAATGTGGATGGGTTGTTGGTATTAGCGACAACCCCTCATTCGCTGGCGATTTAAAAAAGTAACAAGCTAACAAAAGGGTCATCATGGCGGGGCAACTTAACCCACAACTATTATTGGCTGTACCTCTGGCACCATTGGCAGGATCTGCCATTGCGGGTTTGCTGGGCACCAAGTTCTTCGGTAACGTCGTGGGACGTAAAGTCTCACATACGGCAACAATACTTGGCGTATTGGTAGCTTTCATCATTTCGTGCATGACGTTAAATGCGTTGATTGATGGCGCGCCAATTTACAACGCTACTTTGTATCAATGGATGCAGGTGGCAGGTTTGAAGCTGGAAGTAGGCTTTCTTGTTGATAACCTGACAGCTATGATGATGTGTGTTGTGACCTTCGTCTCACTGATGGTTCATATCTACACGATCGGCTACATGGCTGAAGACGAAGGCTACAATCGCTTCTTCTCCTACATTTCCCTGTTCACGTTTTCGATGTTGATGCTGGTGATGAGCAACAACTTCTTGCAGCTGTTCTTCGGTTGGGAGGCAGTGGGTCTGGTGTCTTATCTCTTGATTGGTTTCTGGTACACCAAGCCAACAGCGATATACGCGAATATGAAAGCTTTCTTAGTCAATCGAGTTGGTGACTTTGGTTTTATCCTTGGTATTGGCTTGATTCTGGCCTACGCAGGCTCTATGAACTATGCAGAAGTGTTTGCGAAGAAAGAGGAATTAGCAAAATTGCTGTTGCCAGGTACAAACTGGATGTTGATCACCGTTGCCTGTATCTGCTTGTTTATCGGTGCGATGGGTAAATCCGCGCAGTTCCCACTGCACGTTTGGTTGCCTGATTCGATGGAGGGCCCGACCCCGATTTCCGCGCTGATTCACGCGGCGACGATGGTGACTGCCGGTATTTTCATGGTTTCCCGTATGTCCCCGTTGTTTGAGTTATCCGATACTGCCTTGTCATTCATTCTGGTGATCGGTTCTATCACGGCGTTGTTTATGGGTTTCCTTGGGATTATTCAAAACGATATCAAACGTGTGGTTGCGTACTCGACTTTGTCGCAATTGGGTTACATGACGGTCGCGCTCGGCGCTTCCGCCTACTCGGTTGCTGTATTCCACTTAATGACACATGCGTTTTTCAAAGCGTTGTTGTTCTTAGCGGCAGGTTCTGTGATCATCGGTATGCACCACGATCAGGACATCCGCAACATGGGTGGCTTGCGTAAATACATGCCTATCACCTGGATCACGTCGCTGATCGGTTCTCTGGCGTTGATCGGCACACCTTTCTTCTCAGGTTTCTACTCCAAAGATAGCATTATTGATGCTGTGCAAGCTTCCCATCTGACCGGTGCTGGTTTTGCTCAGTTTGCGACCTTGGCTGGTGTTTTTGTGACGGCGTTCTACTCTTTCCGTATGTACTTCCTGGTGTTCCACGGCAAAGAAAATTTTGGACATGCTCATGGCCACGATCATCATACACATGATCACAAAGCACACGACAGCCATGCCCACGACGATCACACGGATCATGATGAACATCACGGTCTGGCTCCAGGACAAAAACCGCACGAGTCTCCTTTCGTGGTCTGGTTCCCATTGGTGATGCTGGCAATTCCATCTGTGATTATTGGTTTTATCGCGATTGAACCTATGTTGTTTGGCGCATTCTTTGAAAAAGTGATTACTGTCAATGAAGCTCACAAAGCAATGGAAGAACTGAAAGATGAATTTCACGGTCCTGTCGCGATGGCAGTCCATGCATTTACCTCTTTGCCTTTCTGGTTGGCTTTGGCTGGCGTAGTTACTTCGTATTTCTTCTACATGGTGAAGCCATCGATTCCAACGGCTATCAAAAAGCATTCAAGCGTCATCTACAATCTGCTTGATAACAAGTACTACATGGATAAATTCAATGAAATCGTATTCGCAGGCGGTGCTCGCGTGTTGGGTGGCGGATTGTGGAACATCGGTGACAAAGGTTTGATTGATGGTTTGGTGGTAAATGGTAGCGCGAAGTTGGTAGGTTGGTTCTCGCGTGGCATTCGTTTGTTCCAAAGTGGTTATATCTATCACTATGCTTTTGTAATGATTTTGGGTGTTCTGGGGTTCCTTGTGTACTTCATGCCATTCCCTTTTGCTAAATAAGTGACCTCGGCTATAAAAATATAATCATGATGCAGTCAACTTCCTCCTTACTCAGCCTGGCGATTTGGTGTCCGATCGCATTTGGCCTCTTTGTATTAGCTTTCGGCCGGGATAACAATCCTGGGCTAGTGCGCGGTGTTTCCCTGATCGGTTCACTGGCAAGCTTTTTGGTAACTTTGCCTTTGATTGCCCATTTTGATAACAATGCGCATGGCATGCAATTTGTTGAAAAATTCGCGTGGATAGAAAAATTTAACGTTTTTTACTCATTGGGAATTGATGGCATCTCTCTGTGGCTAATTCCTTTGACAGCGTTCATTACCGTGATCGTGGTGATCGCTGCATGGCAGGTAATTGAGAAGCAAGTTGCTCAGTACATGGGGGCGTTCCTGATCTTATCCGGACTAATGATCGGTGTGTTTTCAGCGTTAGACGGCATGCTGTTTTACGTATTCTTCGAAGCTACGTTGATTCCTATGTACATCATTGTAGGTATCTGGGGCGGCCCGAATCGCGTGTATGCAGCATTCAAGTTCTTCTTGTACACATTGCTCGGTTCTTTGCTGACACTGGTTGCGATTATTTATTTGTACAACAAAGCAGGTCATTCTTTCGATATTCTTGATTGGCACAAACTGCCTTTGAGCATGTCAGAACAAATCATGATCTTCTGTGCTTTCTTGATGGCGTTTGCAGTGAAAGTACCAATGTGGCCAGTACATACCTGGTTGCCAGATGCTCACGTGGAAGCGCCTACCGGTGGTTCTGTTGTGTTGGCAGCGATCATGTTGAAATTGGGCGCTTATGGTTTCTTGCGCTTCTCCTTGCCAATCGCTCCTGATGCAAGCCATTACATGGCCGGTTTCATGATCACGTTGTCTTTGATCGCGGTAATCTATATCGGCTTAGTAGCTTTGGTACAGGCTGACATGAAAAAGCTGGTTGCGTATTCTTCGATTGCGCATATGGGTTTCGTTACTCTGGGCTTCTTTATGTTTAACGCGATGTCTATGCAAGGTGCGATTGTGCAGATGATTTCCCACGGATTTATTTCTGGCGCAATGTTTTTGTGTATTGGTGTACTGTATGACCGCGTCCACTCGCGTCAAATCGTCGACTATGGTGGCGTCGTGAATAAAATGCCGAAGTTTGCTGCATTGTTTGTATTGTTCTCGATGGCTAACTGCGGTTTGCCTGCAACGTCCGGTTTCGTTGGTGAGTTCATGGTAATTTTAGGCGCAGTTCAATTTAATTTCTGGATTGGCATGCTGGCTGCTACTGCTTTGATTTTTGGTGCAGCTTACTCATTGTGGATGGTTAAACGCGTGGTATTCGGTAAAATCACAAACGACCATGTTGCTCACCTGAGTGATATCAATAAGCGTGAGTTTTTTATGCTGGGTGTTTTAGCGATTGCAGTCATTGCAATGGGGCTGTATCCAGCACCATTTACTGATGCGATGCAGGTCTCAGTAAGTGATCTTTTGAAGCATGTGGCGGTTTCTAAGTTGCCACTCTAATTAAGGATATAGACAAGCAAGCCCGTCACACGGTTTTCGATTCGCAAATCGTGTGATAGCAGATCAATGCTAGTAGAACTGAATAATATGAACTTCACACCACTTTATCCTGAAATATTTTTGCTGCTGGCGACTTGTGCAATTTTGCTGGTCGATATGTTTTTGGCAGACAGCAAACGCAACGTGACTTACGTCATGAGTATTGTCGCGTTGTTTGTGTGCGGAGCTTTGACCTTAGCGACCGCAAATAACGAAGGGTCGACCTATGTTAGCAATAACATGTTTGTGTCTGATCCTATGTCGATGTTGCTGAAGATGTTTTCCTACGTCGCAGTGGGTATGACGCTGATTTATTCTCGTCAATACGTGACGGACAGAGGTATGAGCAACGGTAAATTAGGCGGTGAATTTTATGTTCTCGCTTTGTTCGCTCTGCTCGGACAGATGATTATGATTTCCGGAAACAATTTCCTAATCATTTATCTGGGTCTTGAACTGATGTCACTGTCTCTGTACGCTTTGGTTGCTCTGCGTCGTGATCACACTGTATCGACTGAAGCTGCGATGAAGTACTTTATTCTGGGCGCTTTGGCTTCCGGATTCATGCTGTACGGTATTTCAATGTTGTATGGCGCGACCGGTTCCTTGGATCTGTCTGAAGTCGCAAAAGCTGCAGCTTCCCCCGTTGCGAATAAAACTATCCTTGTTTTTGGTATCGTATTCCTCGTGGCTGGTCTGGCATTTAAGCTTGGCGTTGTACCTTTCCATATGTGGGTACCTGACGTTTATCAAGGCTCGCCAACTGCGGTTACCTTGTTGTTGGGTGGCGCGCCAAAATTGGCAGCGTTTGCAATTACCTTCCGTTTGTTGGTCGAAGGTCTATTCTCTCAGGCTGTTGACTGGCAACAAATGTTGGTTGTGCTGGCGGTATTGTCCATGGCAATCGGTAACCTGACGGCGATCGCACAGACAAATTTGAAGCGCATGCTTGCGTACTCCACTATTTCTCAAATGGGTTTCATGTTGCTCGGTTTGCTGTCTGGCGTTGTGAACGGCAACACCAGCATGGCTGCAGATGCCTATAGTGCGTCGATGTTTTACAGTATTACCTACGTTTTGACGACACTAGGTACTTTCGGTGTGATCATGCTGTTGTCACGTTCTGGCTTCGAAGCTGAAAATCTCGAAGATTTGAAAGGTCTCAACAAGCGCTCCCCATGGTTTGCATTGGTCATGTTGTTATTGATGTTCTCATTGGCTGGTATTCCTCCGATGATGGGCTTCTATGCAAAACTGTCGGTATTGCAATCAGTAGTTGCAAGTGGTCAAATATGGCTCGCATTGGTTGCAGTCTTGTTCTCACTGATCGGCACTTTCTACTACCTGCGTGTAGTGAAATTGATGTACTTCGATGAGCCGTCTGATAATGCAACCATCAATCCTAGTGTTGATGTACGCATGATCTTGAGTTTGAACGGCCTAGCTGTTTTGGTGTTGGGTGTGATGCCTGGTGGTCTGATGTCTGCCTGTCTGAACGCGATTGTTAAGACGCTTGCATCCTAGGATGGAAAAGGTTGAATCTTTTGAGTAGCTCCGCATCTGTGTGGTTGGTGGTAGTGTTGGCAGTGTTGGCTGCCAACCTGCCATTCATCAATGAACGCTGTTTCGCCTTGTTTGCGATACAGCGTTTTTCTTTGGCCAAGCCATTTTGGCTACGCATCGTCGAGATCATCGTGCTTTATGTGTTTGTCGGTGAACTTGGTTTTGCACTTGAACGTAATGCTGGCAACGCGTTCCCGCAAGGATGGGAATTCTATGCAATCAGTTTTTGCCTGTTCGTTGTCTTGGGCTTCCCCGGTTTTGTATATCGTTATTTGAGGCGCGATCATGTCTGAAATAGATTTAACAGACAGCCATTTGCGCGAACAAAAAATAGATGGTGTTCTGGCCTACGACGGAGATTTTCTTCAGGTTCAGAAGGACCGAATCACGCTCCCAGATGGTAAGCAGGCAACGCGTGAATACATAAGACATCCTGGTGCGGTTGTTATCATTCCTTTATTTGATGATGGCACCGTGCTGATGGAAAGACAATTTCGCTACCCTTTGGATAGAGTATTTATTGAATTTCCTGCCGGTAAAATTGACCCAGGCGAAGATACACTGGTCTGCGCACAACGCGAGTTGAAAGAAGAAACAGGCTATACGGCACAAAGTTGGCGGCATGTTTGCACCATTCATAATGCCATTGCTTATGCCGATGAGCATCTTGAAATCTATCTGGCACAAGGTTTGACGGCGGGTGAGGCGAGATTGGACGAGGAAGAGTTCCTGGAAACATTCGTAGCTACCCAATCTGAGCTGCTAGAGTGGGTACGTGAGGGCAAGATCACTGATGTGAAAACGGTCATCGGTACGTTCTGGTTGGAAAAAATCTTGAAACAGCAATGGTAAGTTTGAATCTTATTTACACTGATTACCATTGAAATAAGCATGAATCAATGAACAAAAGCCGCTGAAATTTTTCAGCGGCTTTTGTTTTAGGGAAGCGGAAATTACATATTTGGATAATTAGGACCGCCACCACCTTCGGGTGTTACCCAAACGATATTCTGGGTTGGGTCTTTAATATCGCAAGTTTTGCAATGAACACAGTTTTGCGAATTGATCTGCAAGCGGTCTTTGCCATCATCGGTTTTCATGAATTCATACACACCTGCAGGGCAGTACCTTGCTTCCGGGCCAGCGTATTTAGCCAGATTAATATCCACTGGAACATTGGCATTTTTTAATGTCAGGTGGATAGGCTGATCTTCAGCATGATTGGTGTTCGAAATGAACACAGAGGATAAACGATCAAACGTCAGCTTGCCATCCGGCTTTGGGTAAGCAATAGGCTGGAACTCAGAAGCAGGGCGCAGACATTCGTGATCAGCATGGGTATGGCGCAGAGTCCACGGTGCTTTTCCACCGAAGACGACTTGATCGATACCTACCATCAAAGTACCAAGGTACAAACCTTTGCTCATCCATGGCTTAAAGTTACGCGCTTTGTGCAACTCCTCGTGCAGCCATGAAGCTTCGAACGCTGCGCTGTAGGCAGTAACTTCATCGTATTGACGATTTTCACCCAAGGCAGCAAATACGGCATCTGCTGCGAGCATACCGGTTTTAATCGCTGCATGGCTACCTTTGATGCGGCTGGCATTTAAGAAGCCAGCGTCACAGCCAATCAATGCGCCCCCCGGAAATGTCAGTTTAGGCAAGGATTGTAAGCCACCAGCGGTTATCGCGCGAGCACCGTAAGCGATGCGCTTACCGCCTTCAAAAAATTTGCGAATTTCTGGATGTGTCTTGTAACGCTGAAATTCTTCGTATGGTGACAGGTAAGGATTTTCGTAACCGAGGCCAACGACATAACCCACTGCGACCTGATTGTTTTCCAGGTGATACAAGAACGAGCCACCGTAAGTGTCTGCATCTAAAGGCCATCCAGCGGAGTGGATGACCAGGCCAGGTTGATGCTTGGCAGGATCGATTTCCCACAACTCTTTAATACCTATGCCATAAGTTTGTGGATCTTTACCTTTGTTCAGATCATATTTAGCAATCAGTTGCTTACCAAGGTGACCACGTGCGCCTTCTGCAAATAGGGTGTATTTCGCATGTAACTCCATGCCCAACTGGAACGCCGGACCTGGCTCGCCTTCACGATTTACGCCCATATTGCCAGTCGCAACGCCTTTGACAGAACCATCGTCGTTAAACAAAATTTCTGCTGCTGGGAAACCAGGGAAAATCTCCACCCCCAATGATTCCGCTTGCTGTCCTAGCCAACGCACGACATTCGCCAGAGAAATAACGAAATTGCCATGGTTCTGGAAGCACTGTGGCAACATCCAGTTCGGAGTTTTGTGTGCTTTAGTTTCGGTCAAAAATAAGAAACGATCTTCTGTTACTGGCGTATTGAGCGGTGCGCCGAGTTCTTTCCAGTTTGGAATGAGTTCTGTCAGTGCTTGCGGATCCATGACCGCGCCAGACAGGATATGCGCGCCAAGCTCACCGCCTTTTTCAAGGACGCACACGGACACCTCAGAACCTTTTTCTGCTGCCAGCTGTTTTAATTTAATCGCGGCAGACAAACCCGCAGGTCCACCACCCACAATAACGACATCGTATTCCATGGTGTCGCGTGGACCGTATTGTTCAAGAATGTTTTGGGTCATGGGAGGTAATCACTTTCTGGAAATATTTTCGAACGAACGTGCTAAATTATCTTCAGCATATTATCTGCCGTCATCTTAATCTGCAAGTTTAGGATTAGAAGAAGCTCACCAACTCGCAGCTTCTCAATATTCGAATTATCGCAGACGGTGCTTTGCTATGCATCAATTTAGCGATATTTACTGTCGAAATAGCCCTAAAAATGCAGATGGAGCTAAAATCCATACAACACAATCATGATCTGTATGTCATCATAGCAAGTGACACAGAATGCAGGCTTTTAATCATTTTTCGCGGAGATACTGATGGGCATAGAAGTCAACTTTGAAGGAAAAATTGCGCTGATCACCGGCGCTTCCAGTGGCTTAGGTGCCCGTTTTGCGAAGGTGTTGGCTCAGGCAGGTGCGCAAGTGGTGCTGGCATCGCGCCGTATCGATAGGCTCAAAGAATTGCGGGCAGAGATTGAAGCAGAAGGTGGTGCAGCGCACGTGGTTGCGCTCGATGTAACGGATTACTCCAGCATCAAGTCGGCGATTGCGCATGCGGAGACTGAGGCCGGACCTATCGATATCCTGATCAATAATTCGGGTGTGTCAACAACGCAACGATTAGTTGATGTCACCCCGGATGACTATGCGTATGTCATGGATACCAATCAGCGCGGCGCATTTTTTGTCGCTCAAGAAGCGGCTAAACGCATGATCGCCAGACACAAAGGTGATCCACGTAAGCAGCATCGCATCATCAATATTGCTTCGGTTGCTGGCCTGCGTGTATTGCCGCAGATTGGTATTTACTGCATGAGCAAAGCGGCAGTCGTTCATATGACGAAAGCGATGGCAGTTGAATGGGGAAAATACGGCATCAATGTCAATGCGATTTGCCCTGGCTATATTGCGACAGAAATTAACGAGGAGTATTTTGAAACAGAGCAAGGCCAAAAACTGATCGAAATGCTGCCACGTAAGCGTGTAGGTTCGCCAGAGGATCTGGATGGATTACTGCTCTTGCTGGCGGCGGAGGAATCGCGTTTCCTCAACGGCGCTATCGTCACTGCTGATGACGGGATGAGCGTTCAATGATGAAGGAAGGTGACAAAAAACTGGTTTATACGGTCACCATTCCGATTCGCTGGGGTGATATGGACGCAATGGGACATGTCAATAATACGGTGTATTTTCAATACATGGAGCAGGCCAGAATCGAATGGTTGGCGATGATGGGATGTCTGCCAGATGAGAACGGCAATGGTGCCGTCATCGTCAATGCGCATTGCACATTTAAAAAGCCTTTGAAATATCCAGGGCAGGTCGAAGTATGTACGTATATCTCCAACATGGGACGTACGAGCTTTGAGACCACACAAGAGATGCGCTCTGTCGGCGACGGATATTCTCTCTACGCAGAGGGTGGTGCAAAGGTCGTATGGGTTGATGCAATTACTGAAAAATCAGTCGCTCTTCCTGATGCAATTAAGCAGAAATTTGCGGAATTCAAAACGGAACAAAAACGTCGCCGTTAATCTTCTTTTGTCAGATTCGGCGCCGATCGTCTTTTTAGGGAGCAAGTTTTTTCGATCGCTCAGGTAAGGACGGTCTGGGATATCAAACGAATCGACATGATTCGTTTTTTAATGTCGTCAAATATTCAATCGAAAGTAAAACCAGACATGAAATGGCAAGAATTTAAAGAAACTTATCTGGTGCGTTTCTGGTCGCCAGTACCATCTGTGATCGCGGCTGGTATTCTGTCAGCGTATTACTTCGGCATTACAGGAACCTTTTGGGCTGTCACTGGTGAGTTCACCCGTTGGGGAGGTCATGTATTGCAATGGTTTGGCTATCACCCTGAAGACTGGGGCTATTTCAAAGTCATCCATCTGGATGGCACGCCACTTGATCGTATTGATGGTTTGATGGTGATTGGCATGTTTGTCGGCTGCCTGTCAGCGGCGCTGTGGGCGAACAACGTTAAGTTGCGCTTGCCTCAACATCGCATCAGGGTTTTTCAGGCGATCGTTGGCGGGATCATTGCCGGGTTTGGTGCGCGTTTAGCCATGGGTTGTAATTTAGCGGCATTTTTTACTGGCATTCCTCAGTTCTCATTGCATGCCTGGTTCTTTGCATTGGCTGCTGCGATGGGTTCATGGTTTGGCGCGCGTTTTAGCATGCTGCCTGTCTTCCGTATTCCCGTTAAATTAGAAAAAGTGTCTGCCGCTCAGCCGCTCACACAGCATGCTGTGCAGGCGAGTCGCCGATTCCAGCTAGGTATGTTGCTCTTTGTTTGCTTTACCCTATGGGCCATCGCCAAGACATTTGATGCGCCTAAACTTGGGATGGCTGCCCTATTTGGTCTTGCGTTCGGCTTGTTGATTGAGAGAGCGCAAATCTGTTTTACCTCCGCATTTCGCGATCTGTGGTTGACAGGGCGCACCCAAATGGCGAAGGCCATCATTTTTGGTATGGCCGTCAGTACCATTGGTATCTATAGCTATGTGCAATTAGGTGTTGCTCCTAAAATTTTGTGGGCAGGCCCCAATGCTGTGCTGGGTGGTTTGCTTTTTGGTTTCGGTATCGTGATGGCAGGGGGGTGTGAAACCGGCTGGATGTATCGTGCAATGGAAGGCCAGATACATTTTTGGTTAGTGGGACTGGGCAATATTATCGGTGCGACTTTACTTGCCGTCTGGTGGGATAGTTTAGCGCCTGTCCTGAGGGCGCACTACGACAAGGTCAACCTGCTGGTAGTATTTGGCCCACAAGGTGGTTTGATCGTCACCTATCTGATGCTGGCATTGTCTCTAGCGGCCGTCCTTTGGTGGGAAAAACGCTTCTTTTCTACAAAGTCAAAAGATGAAATATTAGCTGCGAGGATTGTATGAAAGAGAGTTCATTCACACCTGATTACCGTCTGGATATGAAAGGTGAACCTTGCCCTTATCCAGCCATTGCCACGTTAGAAGCGATGCCGCAACTCAAGCGTGGACAAATTCTTGAAGTGATATCCGACTGTCCACAATCGATAAATAATATTCCTGCCGATGCAGCAAATCATGGCTACGAGGTTTTGGAAATTCAACAAGATGGACCGACGATCCGATATTTAATTCGGCGATAAAACACATGATGTTAATATCCCTTGGGAACATGATTGGATTGTTTCCAAGGTACATGTGCTGATCTGAACTGGCGATACTCTCCTTAAAGCCTCATCATTTCAAATTAATATTGATTTGCCAATTTTGCTGTTGTAGGATGACTTTTTACAAAGAAAGTGCATCCTATGACAGCGTCATTCAAAATTCTTCCACTATTGGCGTTCGCATTGTTTGCTGGCGGGGTATCAGTACGTGCCGCTGATCTGAATCATGATACTAACGTTGAAGCGGCATCGATTAGCCCGGATATGATCGGCGATTGGGGAGGAACGCTAGTCGGTACATTGCGCCTCATTTTGCACGTCAAAAAGTCCTCCTCCGGTGGATATGCAGCAGTCTTAGAAAGCGTTGACCAAGGAAATGCCATGATTCCGGTTGATAGCATGAATGTTACAGCTGCGCGCCTCAACTTTACGGTAAATGCTGTCCATGGATCATTCGATGCCACATGGAATGCTGAAACGAAAGCTTGGGTGGGAACCTGGAAACAAGATCAGGCTATGCCACTGACATTAGTGCGATCAAATGGCGTTATCCCCAAATTAAGACGTCCTCAGGAAGATGCTATTGATGCTGCGCCTTCAGCGTATGAACAACAAACCGTAACGTTCGATGGGGGTAGTGCGGGCGTTAAATTAGCTGGGACGTTCAGTACGCCAAAGGGAGCGGGTCCCTTCCCAACTATCATTTTCATTGCAGGATCAGGTCCGCATACGCGAGAAGAAGTGGTTGCTGGACATCGAATTTTTTATGTGTTGGCAGACTATCTGAATAAACGTGGAATCGCTGTACTTCGCTACGATAAACGCGGGGTCGGGCAATCGAGCGGTGATTACAAATCTGCTACCTCAGCTGAATTTATTTCCGATGCTGCGGCATCTGTCAGGTATTTAATGAGCAGGGCAGATGTCGATCAAAAGCACATCGGTTTGCTTGGTCATTCTGAAGGGGGTCTGATTGCCCCCGCGGTTGCAGCGCACGATCCACAAGTGAGTTTTATCATTCTGTTAGCAGGGCCCGCTATATCTGGAGATAAACTCTTGGCAGAACAGATATACCTGATAGAAAAAGCATCGGGTGTTCCGGCTGAGCGAGCAGTGATGGGTCGCGAAGTGAATGAGGAATTATTCAAAGCAATTGCAGAGTCAAAGAGTGAATCTGAGGCAAAATCGAAGGCCGCGATGATATTTGATAAAGCCATTGAGGAACACAAAATATTTGGTAATGCAGAACAAATTAAGGCAGCTGGTCTGTCAGGGCTTACGACGCCGTGGATGCGTTACTTCCTAAGCTATGATCCGGTGCCTGCACTTCGTCAGTTGAAAGTACCAGTGCTTGCTCTTAATGGATCGCTTGATCTGCAAGTTCCCGCTAAATCTAATCTGGCTGCGATGCGATTAGCCTTGAGCGAAAACAAAGAGGTGATGATAAAGGAGCTGGCTCATCTCAACCACTTGTTTCAATCCGCAAACACGGGGGCACCGGCAGAATACGCACAGATTGAGGAAACCATTAATCCTGGGGTTTTGAACGTCATTGGCGAATGGGTATCTGATCATGCAAAATCAAAGTGATGATTTTATTGGCTCGAATCTAATTACACGCCCGTTAATTTGTTAACGTTGGATAGATTATTCTTCCCACTATTTTTCTTACAGTACGATGTTTTTAACAAATAGGAAAATCATATGAAAGCATCAATTAAATTCCTCGCGGGTGTGGTACTCACGATCGTGACTTGCGTGTCCCAAGCGGGTGGAACAGGTCTGAGTAGCGAATCCACGGCTGAAAAAACTGCAATCAACCAAAAATTCGAAGGCGACTGGAGCGGTACTTTGGCTGGTGCATTGCACCTTGTTTTGCACGTCAAAAAATCTGCTTCCGGTGAATACACAGCTGTTCTTGAAAGCGTGGATCAAGGACATGCGATGATTCCAGTCGATAAACTCGACGTCTCTACCGAGCATCTATTTTTATCGGTCAATGCAGTCAAGGGAACATTCGATGCAAAATGGGACGATAAGACTAATGCATGGGTTGGTACTTGGACGCAAGGTCAGCAATTGCCGCTCATATTGTCACGATAATGCATCACTGAACATATCAACATTGAACCTGAATGAGCGATTTTTTAGGATCTGTACAACCTGCCTTGTAACCGTGCCAAGATTGGCACGGCGCCCCCATCTTGCGAAACTTAAACTCTTCGATTGACGCATCAACCCTGTGCCTTGGAGACTTAAATCAATGAGTGTAATCAATTCAAAAGTAGTCAACATCGGTGATTTGAAGCTGGAACATTTCAAAAAAGCTGACAAGTTTGAGAGTCATTCTATACGGATTGGACAGCTGCTGGGAGCGAAAGATTTGGGCTACTCTTATGATGTCGTGCCACCTGGAAAGTCCTCTTGCCCTTTTCACAGTCATCGTGCCGAAGAAGAAATGTTCTTTATCGTGAAGGGTTCCGGAACGCTGCGTTATGGCGATGAGACCAGAAAAATTAGTGAAGGTGATGTTATTTGCTGTCCGACTGGCGGGCCGGAAACCGCACATCAGATTGTGAACGATTCTGATACCGATCTGGCTTATCTGTCTGTGAGCACGATGATGCCAGCTGAGGTCTGTGAATACCCCGACTCAAAAAAAATTGGTGCTTACGGCGGTGATCTGCGTCACATGACACACGCTGACCATGCGATGGATTACTGGAGTGGCGAAGTAGCTCCTGATTAAATTGTTTCAACGATATTGCCAAATGGCTGAAGCACATTTTTATCATCGATATGATTAAAAAGGGAGCTCGAAAGTGATCTTGAGGTCAAAGCAGAAAATAGCATTTCTTTCTTTATTGCTGATTTTTTCCACTCAAACATTGTCCGCGATACCATCGAAACTTCCAGATGATGTTGCTGCATTTCTGATCAAGCGAGAGGCGTGTGATCATTGGCGTGGTGAGGAAGGTTATGACGCCGAACGTCAAGCAGACATTGATTGGGCTATCTGTACTACTTGTCCGGGAACAGACGCAAAACTTTCTTTTCTGAAGAAAAAATATCGAAACAACAAAGTTATTTCGGAAAAACTTAATCAGCTATGGCCTGTAGTCGAACCTGAGGATAAGGAAGCAACAAAAGAAATATGTAAAAAGGTGCGAAAACCAGCGTATCAAAAATAATTCATAATAGGATAAAAATAGAATTAAGAATCATAGAAAATAGTTGGAAAGTATCCCACCCAATTTCGCTGATTGTTCATACGACGAATGATAAAGATAGAAAACTGCCGTACATGAGAATGATGTAAAGGTAAGTATCGTCCACCTTCCAAAAATTTTGATTGCTACCGCTATTTAACTGAAGTGACAAATTGCATCGCCGCTCAGCGGATCAAACAGGATCGCTTTGCTTGTATCAATGCGAATTCTTACTATGTCACCAGGCTGTGGTGTCTTGTGAGGTTCGCAGCGTGCCATACAAGATACATTATTGATCTGAAAACGGAAATAGGCGTCTGAGCCTGTATGTTCAATGAGTTGCACCAGCACTTCTATACTGTCATCTTGATCCTGCCAACACAATTGGATGGACTCAGGGCGAATGTCGAATGTGAATGCGCGACCGAATCGCATATCGGATGCCACTTGAGGAATAGGTATGTTACGTATGTGATGCAATACGATTTCTGACTGTAAAAGAATGCCACTGCCGTTTAATGTTGCAGGGATGAAATTCATCGACGGACTTCCAATGAGCCCAGCGACGAACAAGTTGGCTGGTCGATCATAGATTTCTAGCGGGCTACCGAATTACTGTACGATGCCATCTTTCATCACTGCGATACGGTCACCAAGAGTCATTGCTTTAATCTGATCATGGGTTACGTAGACAGTCGTAATCCAGGTTCGTTGGTGGAGCAGTTTGATTTCCGCACGCATCTCAACACGAAGTTTCGCGTCGAGATTGGAAAGAGGTTCGTCGAAAAAAAAACAAACCAGGGTTCCGTGCAAGTGCGCGTCCCATTGCGAGACGTTGCCGTTGACCGCCAGAAAGTTGCGCATTTTCAGAGCAAATGAAATGTTATTTCGCACGCTCATGCTCGGGTACAGTGCGTAACTTTGGAATACCATAGCGATGTTGCGGTCCTTTGGGGCAATGTTGTTGACTTTGTGGCAGCCAATATAGATATCGCCCTCAGTCACATCCTCAAAGTCCGCCAGGCAATTTAATAACGTTGATTTGCCGCACTCTGAAGGTCAGACCAGTATCAAAAATTGACCAGCCTCTCGATCAATATTAACGCCGTTGAGTATCTTGGTTCCGCCATAGCTTTTTTGGACGTTCTTAAATGAAATAGCTTGCATGGTTTGGTCTCTTAGTTGTTTTGTTTTTCGATCGCTGCACGGATGCTGCCTTGTGCCTCGTTCAACAGGGCTTGTGCCACTATTGGTTCGACCTCGCATTTGAGGGCGACGATGGCAACCTTGATCTGGAATTGGCAGCGCTCTAACATTGTGCGTGCCTCTTCAATTTCGACCCCCGCTGAAAAGGCGGTCAAGTTAATGGCACGCTGAATAAGTTTTTCATTGGTGGCTTTGAGATCGACCATCAGGTTGCCGTACACTTTGTGTAGTCTCACCATGATGGCGCTGGACAATGTGTTAAGGGCTATTTTTTGAGCAGTTCCCGCCTTAAGTCGTGTGCTTCCGGAGATAACTTCCGGACCTGTAGACAGGACGATGGCATGTTCTGCAATCACAGAAATGGGTGCTTCGCCGTTGTTTACGATTGCTACGGTCAGTGAACCAGATTCTCGCGCACGTTGGCAGGCGCCTATGACATACGGTGTACGTCCAGATGCCGCGATCAAGAAGACGACATCGTTGGCAGTCGGTAAATGAAGACTTAAATCACTGCTGCCAGCAGCGACGTCGTCTTCAGCACCCTCGACAGCCTCATAGAGGGCGGTATCACCGCCAGCCATCAGTGCTATTGAGCGAGACCTATCCCATGAGAACGTCGGATATAGTTCGACGGAATCGAGCAAGCCGAGGCGACCTGACGTCCCAGCCCCAACATAAATGAGGCGTCCTCCTGCTGCGATGCGGGGCACAGCTGCATCAATTACTTCACAAAGACTTGATCTCGCATCCTGTACGGCGTTTACCGCGTTGAGTTGATCCTTGATGAAAGCATTAACCAGATCTGCGTTTGAGTACAGATCCAGATTGGCATGCTCTTGACGCATTTGTTCGGTAGTTAACATAGGTTTTCGAAAATAAAATGAGTTAATCACTATTGAATGAAAACAACGCCAGGGGCAGCAAGATCAACCTTTGACCGCGCCAGCAGTTAAGCCTTTAATAAATTCTTCGGATAAGATGATGTACAAGATGATCAACGGCAGTGCTGCCAGCGAAAAACCTGCAATCAGCGCTCCCATATTGACTGCGTGTTCTCCAAAAAATACTGACAGTCCTTGCGGTACGGTTTTTTTATCTGGATCAGAAATAAACACGATAGGCAGAAGGAAATCGTTCCAGATTGGAATCGCGGTAAAGTTTGCGACGATTACTAGTTGCGGACGCAAGAGCGGTAGCAGAATCTGTGAAAAAATCGTCCAGTCGTTAGCGCCATCAATGCGTGCAGCCGAATCGAGTGCTGTTGGTAGTAATCTGAAGAAACCAGTCAGAATAAATACACCGGCCGGTATGCCGCCAGCTGCGTAAACCAGAGTCAGACTTGTCAGGCTATCGAGCAATCCCATGGCTTTGAGTTGAATAAATAATGGCACCAAAAGTAGTTTGGCCGGTATCATTAAGCCCATAAAAAAGATTGTATAAATCACTCCATTTAGACGAAATCTATAACGTCCAAGAGCGAACCCCGCCATTGCACTGAGGGCAAGAATTAAGGTCTCAGCACCCACAACCACGATGAATGAATTACGGAAATAAACGCCAAAATTCCCACTTTTCCAAACCTCTTCAAAATTGCTTAATGTCCATGATTCTGGAAGTGCGAATGGTGTGTTCATGATTTCGGCGTTGGATTTAAATGAAAGCATCTGCCGCCAGCAAAGCAGAGAATGCATCGTTGTGCAAAAAATGGCGTCAGGGGAGAGACCACCAAGCGCATGTGAAAGTATTTGGCGAGTGGCTGTATGTCTTTCTGTTTGCTCGTCTAATCCGCTGATTCCTGCTAGTACACAACTTGGTGTGCCAAGTTCTGGCACCGATCGTCCAATTGCCTGCAAAACGCTTTCGCACTGTGCGCGATGTTCTGGTAACAACCAGAATCCCGGAAAAGCCTCTGCCGTACCTGAAGCGAGTGATCTCCCGTGCACTTCTGTCAGTGCCCATCTGGTTGCGGTTCCGCCAACATCGATACCTAATCTAAGTTGCGTCATGGCGTTACTACTTTGTTCGTGTGGCGACATAGCGTTAACAACAATCCAGTCCTGCCAGCAAGCACACAAACTAGTTGTGCTGAAGGCAGTATCAGACTTTCATTGATGGCGCCATTTGTAAGACTTTGGATTGCGTCAGTTTCGAAAGAAGCGACGGCAGTTGAATCAGTAATTGACATAACTTTCCTCATCAATAAACTGCAAAGCTTGATCTTTACGTATCCATTACCCACCTTGCATTAAGCCAATAACATGCATTTGTGCGTTGAAGACAGTGAGATCTGCGTGCGCTCCGGGTATCAAGCAACCACGTTGTCCGTGTTGTTTAAGTAACGAAGCAGGAGCTGTGGTTGCGCAGAAGAGTGCATCGTCGATTGACCAACCATAAAAATGAACTGCGTAAATAGATGTGTAACACCGCACAATCTGCCATGTTCTATGGCGTCGACTATTCGCTCATAGGTTGCGTTACTGTGATCACAAAACACTAGCACACCCGCTTGCGTTAATAAGCGAATGCTTGCGTCTGATAGTTGCTCAGGTGCGACAGTCAGTAGGGTGGTTCCTGATTTTGGCAGGGTGGTTAGTAGTGAGATTTCTGCACAATTGAAAGAAGTAATAGGTTCTGTTGCATGAATACCTTTGCGGTCAGGGTTGGCGAACGGTCCTTCTAAATGGATACCTAAAATACCGGCTTGCTTCTGCGCAATGGCAGATGAAACCGCATCCATAGCGGCGACATTTTTTCCCGTGTATCGCTAATTAAAGTTGGTAGAAGTGCTGTGGTGCCGTTGATCGCGTGCGCGTGCGCAATTTGTTTGATGCCGTCAACGGTGGTTGCGTCGTAGACGAGGGCAATGAATTACATGTGAGTCTGAGAACATCAATGCATCTCCCTGGCGCAAGTATCAAAATGGTGAAGTGATTCCAGATTAAATATTTCTACCCGGTATGTCGCGCAACGTGACAACGACATGCATGCACCAGATGTCAATCGATTGATTAATTCTTTGTGGGGTTTTGCCACGTCAAAATATTTCAGGGTTTCCTGGTGCATAGTATTCATCATCGCTACATGTTTGTTGGTGGAGTTGGCAAGGTGCGTAATTCGACAAGATAATCGTACCTGTCACCCCGATACACTGAATTGGTCAGCTCTATCGGTTTGCCTTCCGATGAATAAGAACGTCGCTCTGTACGCAAAACCGCCGACCCGGACGGGATATGTAATAAGCGTGCTTCCTCATCAGTGGCAATGTCAGCGCGCATCGTTTGTAATGCACGCACGGGGAGGCAATCGTGTTCCTTGAGCGCTTCGTACAAAGAATCACCAAATTTGGCGTTTCCGCCTATAAATGCGGCATTGATGGTTGCCCGTTCGATTGCCATAGGCACATTGTTGGCAGTCCGAACCCTTGAAAGACGTGCAACTTGCTCTGTTGACATGAGACCCAATGCAATTGATTCAGCATGATTGGGATGTCCGATCACGCGAGATATCCAGATCGAGCCTGGCGTACAATTACGTTGTGCCATATCCTGAGAGAAACTAGCCAAGACTGAGAGTGGCTGTTCGACGCGAGCAGAGACAAACGTCCCAGATCCGTGGCGTACCTCCAATAAACCTTCGTGTACAAGGCTCTCGATTGCCTTGCGAACAGTAACTCGCGACACGTCAAGTCGTTCAGCAAGTTCACGTTCCGATGGAATATTGCTTCCTGTGCTGATTAAACCTTCTTTGATGGACTGTTTGATGTGGCGTGCCAATTGCTGATAACGTGGGCCGTCGCCATCGAAAGAGGTAGTGAGCGAATTTAAAAACGGCAGATTAGTATCGTTCATAGTGGTTTGTATTAGTTTGATGGTGTGTTTTTTTTCAAACCAATTTTAGGTACAAAAACAAACCAATACAATAAAAAAACAAAACCAATAATTATTAAAAATAAACCAATTAGATACCTGTCATGTTAAAAACCTCATAAATTACAAATTTTAAGGATGTTTTTCCAAAATTTTTTTAAAAAATATTTTTACTGGTATGTATTTGTTTGAGTCGTTTTATTACCAATTGGCACTTTTTTATTTGTCGCAATAGGCGAATTTTTTCATTTTGCTAATGAAAAAACGTTTAAAGCTTGAATATGAGCAGGCTTCTTTGAAGTGCGTTGGATTTTCGCAACTACCGCATAATTCCCAACAGTTTGTGCACCAGTTCGCTCGAGGTTGACGCGGAGAATTTTTTCATCAGTTTGGCGCGATGCATTTCGACTGTACGTGGGCTTAATGCGATTTGTCGGGCGATGAGTTTACTGGTTTTGCCTTCGACTAACAGAGCGGCGATTTCGCGTTCTCTTGGGGTTAGTTCCGCGCTGACGGGGCGCTTGGCGCTTAAATCTTCGAATGTCCATATGCCCGCTGCATGTGGATCTTTTTTATCAAGTCCGCGACCTGATACATGACACCAAAATAATTCCTGGTTGGCACGCTTCATAATACGTTCATCGGAATAAGAACCTTTGGCGTTCATAATTGGCGCAATTCTGGCGCCAGTTCTTTCAAATTCGTCCGGTGTTGGATACAGTACCTGAAATGATGCACCAATCAGGGTGTCTTTCTGGTGGCCAAACATCTCTGTTAACGCATCATTGCAGGCATGAATGATGCGATTCTGGGATACGCACATACCTATCGGTGCTAGTTGAAAAATGCTGGCAAAATCGATGGCTTGCGGTAAATTCATATTGAACGAGAACAAATTTGCGTAGTTTTACGGTATTGCGCAGTATAGCGTAGCATCTTATGCTTAAGAACTATTAAAGAATAAGCATGCATGTTTGTGTTTTGGGGAAACTGCTTTTCTGAGCTAATTTCTTAAAATTCATTGTTGGTACTTGAATGCAATAAAATACTTATCCAATCAATCCTGAAATCAGAAGGGGACAGTGATGAATAAAGTTTATCCTGATGCACAAACCGCTTTGGCGGACATAGTAAAAGATGGGCAGACGATCGCCGTTGGCGGATTCGGTTTGTGTGGTATTCCTGAGGCACTCATTGCTGCGTTGCGCGATACAGGTGCAAAAGAATTAACGGCCATTTCAAACAATGCAGGCGTTGATGGATTTGGTCTGGGGCAGTTATTGACGACCCGTCAAATCAAAAAAATGATTTCATCCTATGTTGGTGAAAACAAAGAGTTTGAACGTCAATATCTGGCAGGCGAACTGGAGCTGGAATTTACGCCGCAAGGCACATTGGCAGAAAAATTACGTGCTGGTGGTGCTGGTATCCCCGCTTTTTTCACGAAAACTGGCGTCGGTACTATCGTTGCTGACGGTAAAGAAATCCGCGAATTCGATGGACATCAATATGTGATGGAACGTTCTTTGGTGTCTGATGTGTCTCTGGTAAAAGCCTGGAAGGCAGACAAAGCAGGCAATCTTGTTTATCGTAAAACCGCACGTAACTTTAATCCCAACGTTGCGATGGCTGGAAAAATCACCGTTGCAGAAGTGGAAGTCCTGGTAGAAATTGGTGAGATCGATCCGGATGAAGTGCACACGCCGGGTATTTTTGTGCAACGTATCGTTGTCAATGCACAACCGGAAAAGCGCATTGAACAACGCACCGTGCGTCCATCAAACTAAGATCAGGAGAGAAAAATGGCTTGGAATCGTGATGAAATGGCTGCGCGCGCAGCATTGGAATTGCAAGATGGTTTTTACGTCAATCTGGGCATTGGATTGCCAACTTTAGTGGCGAACCACGTTCCACAAGGAATGGAAGTCTGGTTGCAATCAGAAAATGGTCTGCTGGGCATAGGCCCGTTTCCGACAGAAGATGAAGTTGATGCTGATTTGATTAACGCAGGCAAGCAAACCGTAACGACTCTGCCGGGTTCTTCTATTTTTAGTTCTGCAGATTCCTTCGCAATGATACGTGGTGGTAAGATTAATCTCGCTATCCTGGGTGCGATGCAGGTGAGTCAAAAAGGTGACTTAGCCAATTGGATGATTCCGGGAAAAATGGTCAAGGGCATGGGCGGTGCGATGGATCTGGTCGCGGGAGTGGGCCGTGTTGTCGTCTTGATGGAACATGTTGCCAAGGGCGACGCACATAAGATTTTGAATCAATGTAATTTGCCACTGACAGGTGTTGGTGTGGTCAATCGCATCATTACCGACCTCGGTGTGATCGACGTGACGCCACAAGGTTTGAAGCTGGTCGAGCTTGCTACAGGCGTGACGGTAGATGAGATTGTGTCAAAAACAGAAGCCAAACTTGACGTGACAGCGTTTGCCTGAGGTAGAGCTCAAGCTGATTTAAAGTTCAAATCAAAAAACGACAAAAAGCCAACGATCTGCTCGTTGGCTTTTTTACTTTGAACTTTATTTGATCTGAGTCATGTTTTGGCAAGTCAATTGATTACCATTCGGATCTCGGACTAGACTCTTTAATACTTTTTATCCATGAAAAGCCGTCGGAATACAGGCGAATTAATGGTATAAATGTAAAATCTGATGTATTTGCTGTCTATCAGAAATATCAAACAACATATCAACCAACGTTAGTGACAACGACAGAAGTCGTATCCACGTTATCCGGGAGTTTTTATGCAATCGACACGAAAATCTGTGCAATGCTTGTCGCCGACTGGTTTGCATACCATGTCATACAAAGAATGGGGTGATGTCAATAACCCTGATGTGTTGGTATGCGTTCATGGTCTTGCGCGGGTTTCTGACGATTTTGATGTTTTGGCGGCTAGTCTGTGTGAGGAATACCGGGTCGTATGCCCTGACGTGGTGGGGCGTGGTTCCTCCGGGCACTTACGCAACCCCATGCATTACCAGATTCCGCAATATGTGAGTGACATGGTGACTTTGCTCGCCAGACTGGAAGTGGACACCGTTGATTGGTTTGGTACATCTATGGGCGGTTTAATTGGTATGGGTATTGCTTCGCTTGAGGGGAACCCAATTCGCAAATTACTACTCAACGACGTAGGTCCTGCACTGAATCCTGTAGCGTTGAGCCGTATTGGCGAGTATGTAGGGCAGGCAGTGGCGTTTGAGCGTTTTGATGAGGCGCTGACCTACATTAAGTCGATTTCGCAACCTTTTGGTGCGCATACTGATGCGCAGTGGGAGAAATTGGCGCGTGACGTTCTGCGAAAAAATGATGCCGGCCAATGGATTAAACACTACGATCTGGGTTTGTGTCAGCCGTTTAAGGCGACGACGCCAGAGCAGGTTGTTGCTGGTGAAGCCATGTTGTGGGCGGCATATGATGCGATTAAGAGTAAGACCTTGGTGGTGCGCGGCGCAGATTCTGATTTATTGTCATCGGAAACGGCAACAGAGATGACCCGACGCGGGCCACGTGCGAGTCTGGTGCAGATACCACATGTGGGGCATGCACCGACCTTTGTCAGTGCGGAACAAATTGCGATTGCACGTGATTTTTTTCTGAATGATTGAGAATTTTAACGAGTTTATTAAAGAGTTTGAGAAGTAAGGTAAAGAATGGAAATGAAAAGATTACATGTAGGCGCCCGCTTGTCTGAGGTCGCGATTTATAACGGCGTAGTGTATCTGGCAGGGCAGATCCCAGAAAATACCAGTAACGATATTGCAGGCCAGACCGCCGAAGTATTAGGTCACGTTGATCGCCTGTTGCAAGAAGCCGGCAGCGATAAGACACGTATTTTGTCATGCCAGATATTCTTGTCAGACATTAGCTTGATTTCAGAGATGAATAAAGTGTGGGACGACTGGGTGGCACCTGGAAATTCACCGCCGCGTGCGACTGTCGAAGCAAAATTGGCGAATCCTGATTGGTTAATCGAAGTTGTTGTTACAGCGGCGCAAAAGTAAAGATTAATATGGTATCGACCTCCATTTCCGTTTCGGCTTCACGATTCTCTGATGGCCTGGCGGACGCAGAAAGAGAGCGCCTGGCCTGTGCGCTGGAATTTGTTACGCCATATTATGCCGAGCTCAGTGTTGTCACCGGGCAGAATGCTTTGCAATTTGTTGAGGGTGTTTTATCTACGCTGGCGATGTTGCGAACGGATGTGGATTCGATGTTGGCGGCAATCTTATTTGAATTACCGGACTTGAATCCGGTGGCTGCACAACAAATCGAAGCGCGCTTTGGTAAAGAGATTGACGACCTCGTGAATGGTATCCGGCGCCTCATGAAGTTGCGTGAGGCGACGTGGTCGCAGCAAGATTTGGGTAAAGGTAAAGATGCCGCCGGAAAAGCAGCAGCGCAAATGGAAACCCTGCGCAAAATGGTGCTGGCAATGGCGACTGACATGCGCGTGGTGTTAGTGCGCTTAGCTTCCCGTGTGACGACTTTGCGCTATTTTGCTGAATGCAAGCGCGATGATGGCGCGACGCGCCAGTACGCATCTGAGACCATGGATTTATACGCACCATTGGCCAACCGGCTCGGTGTGTGGCAATTGAAATGGGAGTTGGAAGATTTGTCTTTCCGTTTTCTGGAGCCGGAGCAATACAAACGTATTGCCAAAATGCTTGAAGAGAAACGGGTTGAGCGAGAAAGCTTTGTTGTCAATGCCATTGCTCGATTAAACGCTGAATTGAAGGCTGCGGGTGTCAAAGCCGAAGTGAGTGGTCGCCCTAAACACATATTCAGTATCTGGAAAAAAATGAAGGGCAAGTCGATGAATTTCGATGAGCTCTACGATGTGCGTGCGTTTCGCGTCATCGTTGACGACATTAAGGACTGCTATACGGTGCTAGGTATCGTGCACAATGCCTGGGCGCCGATTCCGAAAGAATTTGACGACTATATTTCACGTCCAAAATCAAATGGCTATAAATCATTGCACACGGTGGTGACGGTGGAAGATGGCCGGCCACTTGAGGTGCAGATCCGTACGCGTGAAATGCATCAGTTTGCTGAATATGGTGTTGCGGCGCACTGGCGCTATAAAGAAAGCGGCGGCTCTAATTTTACGGCTCAGGAGTACGACGAGAAAATCGCCTGGCTACGGCAATTGTTGGCCTGGAAAACGGAAATTGCTGATGCAGTTGTTGAGCATGAAGACGTGCAGCGTGAATGGGTTGAAAAGCTTAAGGCCGCCAGTCTGGATGACAGAATATATGTGTTGACACCACAAGCGCGTGTGATTGAATTGCCATGTGGTGCAACCGCTGTTGATTTCGCTTACCAGTTGCATACGGATGTCGGACATCGTTGCCGCGGTGCTCGCGTGGATAACGTCATGGTGCCGCTCAATACCCGTTTGCAAAATGGGCAGACAGTGGAGATCATTACTTTAAAATCAGGGTCAACACAGTCTGGCCCATCGCGTGACTGGTTGAGCCCCGAATATTCTGTTAGTACCCGCACCCGGACCAAGATTCGCGCCTGGTTTAATGCAATTGATCAGCAGGAAACCTTGGCTTCTGGTCGGTCAATGGTTGAAAAGACCTTGCAGCGCGAGGGCAAGACCGCCGTTAATCTTGAAGATCTGGCGCGTAAACTGGGCTTCGCCGCCTTGGATGAATTTTTTCTATCAGTCGGCAAAGAGGAATTTAGTCTGCGTCAGATAGAAACCGTCTTGCGCGACAACGCGCCAGTCGAAGAGGTTGATGAGTTTGTTGCGAACAAGAGCCGCGCATCGAGTGTCACGCAGGGTGCTAAGTCGGGTGTTTTGGTGGTTGGTACAGATGGCTTGATGACGCAGTTGGCGCGTTGCTGTAAACCAGCGCCTCCGGATAGTATTGTCGGTTTTGTGACGCGCGGTAAGGGGGTGTCTATTCATCGACTAACCTGTAAGAATTTTGCAGAAATGCGCAACAAGGCTCCCGAGCGCGTAATACAAACAACCTGGGGTGAGCAGGTAAAGGATACGGTATATCCGGTTGATATATTCGTTCTTGCTCAAGACAGGCAGGGGTTGCTCAGGGACATTTCTGAAGTCTTCTCGCGTGAAAAAATTAATGTTATCGGTGTGAATACACAAAGTGCTAAAGGACAAGCACGGATGTCCTTCACGGCGGAAATTGGTGGGACAACGCAACTGCAAAAGGCATTAACGGTAATCCGTGAAGTCAATGGGGTGCAAGAAGTAAGACGTCAGTAAGATTGATTTGCTTTTCAGAAGTGGTCAGTTTAACCTGAAAATCAAACGTTATAGAAAAAAGTGCCCTTGGGGGCTAGCAATTATTTCACTGGTTCTGCTATACTCTTGTTTCTTTAGACGCGTAGCTCAGCTGGTTAGAGCACTACCTTGACATGGTAGGGGTCGTTGGTTCGAGTCCAATCGTGTCTACCATAGAATTTAGTAGTACCTTTAGATAAGAGCGAGAAAGGCATCCTGGTTATGACACCGCGAACTACCACGCAAATGGTTTGGGAGCGACTCTAGTCGAGGATCTTTTTCGTCTGCATCAAATGTGAAAAAGCACGGCTAGCCGTGCTTTTTTTTCGTCTGCATTTTTTTTAATTCCCTTTTTAGCAAACTTCTTTCTCTTTGGAGAGTGATATGGTCTCAGTAAAACTTCCTGATGGTTCGCAACGACAATTCGATGCGCCGGTAACGGTTGCGCAAGTTGCATCCAGCATTGGTGCGGGTCTGGCTAAGGCTGCGCTGGCTGGCCGTGTTGATGGTAAGTTGGTTGATACGTCTTATTTAATTGAGAATGATGTCGAGCTGGCGATTGTCACTGATAAAGATGCAGATGGTCTTGAAGTGATTCGTCACTCGACTGCGCATTTGTTGGCCTACGCGGTGAAGGAGTTGTTTCCTGAGGCGCAAGTTACCATCGGCCCGGTGATTGAAAATGGCTTTTACTATGACTTCTCGTACAAGCGCCCATTCACACCCGATGATCTGGTGCTGATCGAAAAGAAAATGGCTGAGTTGGCTAAGAAGGATGAGCAGGTTACTCGCAAGGTATTGCCACGCGATGAAGCGGTTGCTTACTTTAAGTCGATTGGTGAGGCCTATAAGGCGGAAATCATTGAATCGATTCCAGCGGATCAGGATGTTTCTTTGTACACAGAAGGCAACTTCACTGATTTGTGTCGCGGCCCTCATGTGCCTTCGACTGGTAAATTGAAAGTGTTCAAGCTGATGAAGTTGGCTGGCGCGTACTGGCGCGGCGACTCCAAAAACGAAATGCTGCAACGTATTTACGGCACTGCATTCGCTAAAAAGGAAGATCAGGAGCAATACCTGCACATGCTAGAAGAGGCGGAGAAACGCGATCACCGTAAGCTCGGTAAGGCATTGGATTTGTTCCATTTCCAGGATGAAGCGCCTGGTCTGGTATTCTGGCATGCAAAAGGCTGGACTATCTGGCAACAAATTGAGCAGTACATGCGGAAGGTCTACCAAGACTGTGGTTATCAGGAAGTGAAGGGGCCGCAGATTCTTGATAGTAGTCTGTGGAATAAAACCGGTCACTGGGATAACTACAAAGACAACATGTTTGTCACTGAATCGGAAAATCGTGCTTACGCATTGAAGCCGATGAATTGTCCTGGTCATGTGCAAATTTTCAATTCTGGCATGAAGAGTTACCGTGATTTGCCATTGCGTTTCGGTGAATTCGGTCAGTGTCATCGCAATGAGCCGTCCGGTGCTTTGCACGGCATCATGCGTGTGCGTGGCTTTACGCAGGATGATGGTCACATCTTCTGTACTGAAGAGCAAATTCAGGACGAAGTGATTGCGTTCCACCCGCAGGCAATGAAGGTGTATCAGGATTTTGGTTTCAAAAATATCGCTATCAAGCTTGCTCTGCGTCCAGATAATCGCATTGGTACTGATGAAATCTGGGATAAAGCAGAAGAGACCCTGCGTGCCGGCCTGCGTAGCTGCGGCGTAACTGAGTGGGAGGAGTTGCCAGGTGAGGGGGCATTCTACGGTCCTAAGATTGAGTATCACCTCAAAGATAGTCTCGGCCGTCCATGGCAAGTTGGTACGATGCAGGTCGATTTCTTCATGCCAGGACGTCTGGGTGCAGAGTATGTGGCTGATGATAATAGCCGTAAAGTGCCGGTGATGCTGCACCGGGCAATTGTTGGATCTATGGAGCGTTTTATTGGTATTTTGATAGAAAATCACGCTGGTGCCTTGCCTTTATGGTTGGCACCTGTGCAAGTTTCTGTATTGAATATTTCCGAATCGCAAGCAGAATATACCAAGGCTGTTGCAGAAAACCTGAAAAAACAAGGGTTTAGAGTAAATACTGATTTGCGTAATGAGAAAATTACATATAAAATACGCGAGCATTCTATTCAAAAATTACCTTACATCTTAGTAATTGGCGATAAAGAACGGGATGCCAACACAGTGGCTGTGCGTACGCGTGGCAATCTGGATCTAGGGGCAATGCCTCTGGATGCCTTCATCTCTCGTCTGCAAGACGAGATAGCAAACAAGGTTTAACAGATCAGTCAGCAATCTTCCTTTTTTAGGAAGATGGCACGGTGAAGATTTTATTTTTTAAAGGAAACTGCAATAGCTACCGAAAGAACACATCGTATCAACGGTGAAGTTACCGCGCCTGAAGTGCGCTTGTCTGGCGTTGATAACGAACCTCTGGGGATCGTTAAACTGGGTGAAGCCTTCCGCTTGGCCGAAGAGGCTAATGTGGATTTGGTGGAGATTGCACCAACCGCGCAACCTCCAGTTTGTCGTTTGATGGATTACGGCAAGTTTAAATACCAAGAGCAGAAGAAAGCTCACGAAGCCAAATTGAAGCAAAAAGTCATTTTGGTGAAAGAAGTGAAATTCCGCCCGGGTACTGATGATGGTGATTACAACATCAAACTGCGTAATTTGATCAAGTTCCTTGATGATGGCGATAAAACCAAGATCACTCTGCGTTTCCGTGGTCGTGAAATGGCGCACCAAGAGATCGGTATGCGCGTTCTCGAACGTCTGAAGCTGGATCTGGAACCGTATGGTCAGGTAGAGCAGTTTCCAAAGATGGAAGGTCGTCAGATGGTCATGATTCTGGCACCGAAGAAAAAGAAGTAATTGGTTTTAAAGTTGTAAAAAAAGAATTTTGCGATGTGCGTTGAATGCGTATTGCGAAAGACCTGCTACGAAAGTAGCAGGTCACATAAGTGAGAAGTAGGCATCCAAGAGTAGCGATCGTTGCTGCCACCTACCATCATATAAAATGAGGCTGTCGTAATAGACAGATAGTGCTATGCCAAAAATGAAGACGAAAAGCAGCGCAAAAAAGCGCTTCCGCGTACGTCCAGGTGGTACCGTTAAACGCGGTCAAGCTTTCAAACGTCATATCTTGACTAAGAAAACTACCAAAAACAAACGTCAATTGCGCGGTTCCGTCGGTGTTCATGACACCAACATGGTATCCGTAATGCGCATGATGCCTACAGCTTAACCTCATACTCATTATTAAGGAGTTATTATGCCTAGAGTAAAACGTGGGGTTACAGCTCGTGCCCGTCATAAGAAAGTTTTAAACCTTGCAAAAGGTTACCGTGGTCGTCGTAGTAAGGTTTATCGTATTGCTAAGCAAGCAGTTATGCGCGCTGGCCAATACGCATACCGCGATCGCCGCAACAAGAAACGCGTATTCCGCGCACTGTGGATTACTCGTATCAACGCAGCTACACGTCAACACGGTATGACTTACAGCGTGTTCATGAACGGCTTGAAAAAAGCTTCTATTGAACTCGACCGTAAAGTACTGGCAGACATGGCTGTGATGGACAAACCAGCATTTGCTGCGATTGTTAATCAAGTTAAAGCCAACCTGGCTGCGTAATTAGTAATTTGTAGTCGCTTGCGATATGTTATGCATATCGCATCTATCAAGCGGGGCAGAGGTTGATTCCTATGCCCCGTTTTGTTTTCAGCGCATTGAAAACTTGATGCAAGACGACACCAGCACGCTATGCCTTCAGAGCGCTTTTTCTGACGACTTTGCTTGATCGCTTGGATAAATTTTGTATCAGTTTTATCATTATCAGTTTGTAAGCGGGAACAACGCATGAACCCTTTAGACCAAATCGTCAGCCAGGCCTGTGCTGATTTTCTTGCGGCAGCAGATGCCGCTGCGCTGGAAAATGCGAAAGCTTTATATCTGGGCAAAAGTGGCCAGATTACCGAACAAATGAAAAGTCTGGGCAAACTCTCCCCAGATGAACGTAAGACACAAGGCGCGGTCATTAACGCCGCCAAAGTGCAAATTGAAACAGCATTGACTGAGCGCCGTGATGCGCTCGCCAATGCCCAGTTGCAAGCACGTCTGAACGCTGAAGCGATCGACGTGACTTTACCTGGTCGTGGCCGTGGCGTGGGTGGTATCCATCCTGTGATGCGTACTTGGCAACGGGTAGAAGAAATTTTTCGTTCGATTGGTTTTGACGTGGCCGATGGTCCGGAAATCGAAACCGACTGGACCAACTTCACTGCGCTCAATAGTCCAGAAAATCACCCGGCGCGTTCAATGCAAGACACGTTCTATATTGATGGCAAAGACAGCCAGGATAAGCAATTGCTGCTGCGCACTCATACGAGTCCAATGCAAGTACGCTATGCTCGCATGAACAAACCGCCAATCAAAGTCATCGCACCAGGCCGCACTTATCGCGTCGATAGCGATGCAACGCACTCACCGATGTTCCATCAAGTTGAGGGTTTGTGGATCGCTGAAGATATCAGCTTCGCCGATCTCAAAGGTGTGTATCTGAACTTCGTCAAAGCGTTTTTTGAAACTGATGATTTGCAGGTACGTTTCCGCCCATCGTATTTCCCCTTCACTGAACCATCAGCAGAAATCGATATTGCATTTGGTAGCGGCCCATTGAAAGGTCGTTGGCTTGAAGTTTCCGGCTCTGGTCAGGTACATCCTAGCGTGATTCGCAACATGGGTCTTGATCCGGAAACTTATATCGGCTTTGCTTTTGGTTCAGGCCTCGAACGTTTGACGATGCTGCGTTATGGCGTCAACGATCTGCGTTTGTTCTACGAAGGCGACTTGCGTTTCCTGAAGCAATTCAACTAAATTTTTTGAGCGCAACGCGCTCAGGCATCTCACATTAGACGGCTGAATTATGCAATTTTCTGAAAACTGGCTTCGCACCATGGTTGATCCGAAAATGTCTTCGGATGAACTCTCTCATCTGTTGACCATGTCGGGTTTAGAGGTCGAAGAAGTTGAGCCTGTGGCTCCTCCTTTTAACAATGTGGTGGTCGCGGAAATTCGCGAAATCGCCAAACACCCTGATGCAGATCGCTTGAATATCTGTCAGGTTGATGTTGGCACCGGCACCTTGCTAAACATCGTTTGCGGTGCGCCTAACGTGCGCGTCGGCATGCGTGTGCCATGTGCGATGGCTGGCGCGATTTTGCCACCAGGCGCGGACGGTAAGCCATTCGAAATCAAAGTTGGTAAGCTGCGCGGCGTTGAATCGCAAGGTATGTTGTGCTCCGCCCGAGAATTGAAATTATCGGATGATGCTGGTGGTTTGATGGATCTTCCGGCGGATGCGCCAGTTGGACAGAATTTCCGTGATTACTATCAGCTCAATGATTTGAAATTCACCATCAAGCTGACACCAAATAAAGCCGATTGTTTGTCAGTTTTAGGTGTGGCGCGCGAAGTGTCTGCATTGACGGGCACGCCTATGCATTTGCCAACGACCAAAGAAATTCCGGTCACTTTGGATGAAATTTTGCCGGTCAAAGTTTCTGCACCAGATTTATGCGGTCGCTTCTGTGGTCGCGTGATACGCGGTGTGAACGCGAAAGCATCAACGCCAGAATGGATGAAGCAACGTCTGGAGCGCAGTGGACAGCGTCCTATCTCGGCATTGGTCGATATCTCTAACTACGTAATGTTAGAACTTGGCCGTCCTTCACATGTGTTTGATCTCGATAAGATTCACGGCGGCATGGACGTGCGTTGGGGTAAGGCTGGCGAGTCAGTCAAGCTCCTGAACGGCAATACCGTTGAGGTTGATGAATGGATCGGTGTGATTGCTGACGATAAAGAGATTGAATCTCTGGCTGGTATCATGGGTGGTGATTCCACTTCCGTGACGCTGGATACGCAAAATATTTATTTGGAAGCTGCTTTCTGGTGGCCAAACGCAATTCAAGGTCGTGCTCGTCGTTTTAACTTTTCGACCGATGCTGCACATCGTTTTGAGCGTGGCGTTGACTTCGAAAACATCGTTGAGCATATTGAACGTATTACTGCGTTGATCGTGGAAATTTGTGGTGGTGCTGAGCAGGTTAAGGTAGGGCCAGTGGATGATCAGATCGTCAATCTGCCGCAGCGTTTGCCAGTCAAATTGCGTACTGCTCGTGCGCAAAAAGTGATCGGCGTACCTCTGACTGATGCTGCGATTGCGGATATTTTTACGCGTTTGAATTTGCAATTCACGCATCAGGATGGTGAGTTCCTGGTGACGCCACCCTCATATCGCTTCGATATCGAAATTGAAGAAGATCTGATCGAAGAAGTCGCGCGCGTGTACGGTTTCGAAAATATTCCTGCTTTGCCGCCAGTGGCCGCCAGTGCGATGTTGATCGCACCTGAAAACGAACGTTCATTGTTCGCGATCCGCCGTTTAATAGCAGATCAGGATTACCAGGAGGTAGTCAACTATAGTTTCGTCGAAGAAGCATGGGAAAAAGACTTTGCCGGTAATGATGCGCCGATAAAATTGCTAAACCCGATTGCAAGTCAGATGGGGGTGATGCGCACGAATCTGATCGGAAGCTTGATTGCGAATGCGCGTTACAACTTGAATCGTAAAGTGAATCGCGTCCGTATTTTTGAAATCGGTGCAGTCTATTTGCGTGATCAGGCGGTCGCTGATGGCGCGTTGTCGGTCGCTGGCTATCATCAGCCTAAACATCTGTCTGCGCTGGCCTATGGACCGGTTGTAGAGGAGCAGTGGGGTGTTGCGCAGCGCAATGTTGACTTCTTTGATGTAAAAGCTGATTTAGAGGCATTGTTTGCACCCAAGACTTTGCGTTTTGTTAAGACTGAACACATTGCTTTGCATCCTGGACGCAGCGCAAGTATCGAATGTGATGGTCAGCAAATCGGCTTCATCGGTGAATTGCATCCACGTCTGCAACAAAAATATGACCTGCCACTGGCACCAGTGGTATTTGAAGTGGAAACTTCAGCATTGCAGGCAGTGAGTGTCCCGGTTTACCATGAGATTTCTAAGTTCCAGGCAGTGACACGTGATCTTGCATTGGTCGTAAAACATGGCGTTGCTGTGCAAGATTTGCTGGATGTATTTAAGGCAGAAGCGCACAATAATGAGGCCTGCAAAATTATGCAAGCCGTTGTTTTGTTTGATGAATATCGCGGTAAAGGTTTGGAAGCAGATGAAAAAAGTCTTGCTTTCCGCTTTAGCTTGCAAGATACTCAAACTACCTTACAAGATGACAGAGTTGAAACGGCAATGGCTGCTCTGACCTCCGCGGCTGGCCAGAAGTTTTCGGCTAAGTTACGTTAATTGCATAACTGGCATTGCCTGATAAAGATTAGATGAGTTTGATAATGAATGACGTAAATTCCGCTGAATTTCAATCGGTATTAGATGCCGATCTGAATCGTGCGATGCTAGAAGCAAGGGCTCGTTCTCAAGCGGAAAAAGAGTTGCCTACCTTAACCAAAGCTGAGTTGGCTGAATTGCTTTTCGAGCAAGTTGGCCTGAATAAGCGCGAAGCGAAAGATATGGTAGAAACTTTTTTTGATGAAATTCGTGACGCTTTGGAACGAGGTGAGTCAGTAAAATTGTCTGGTTTTGGCAATTTTCAGTTACGTGATAAACCGCAGCGTCCAGGGCGTAATCCCAAAACTGGTGAAGAAATTCCTATCACTGCTCGTCGCGTCGTTACTTTCCATGCGAGTCAAAAATTGAAAGGTATGGTGGATGATGCCAGCGGTCAACCCCTCGCTCATGCTGCGTAAAAATAGATGACTGAAATTAAGATTGAATCTGTCACACTGCCTCCGATCCCAGCTAAACGGTATTTTACGATTGGCGAAGTCAGTGAATTATGCGGCGTAAAGCCACATGTATTGCGCTACTGGGAACAAGAGTTTTCGCAATTAAAACCGGTAAAGCGTCGTGGCAACCGGCGTTATTATCAGCATCACGAAGTGTTGCTGATACGACGTATTCGCGAACTGTTGTACGAGCAAGGGTTTACAATTAACGGTGCTCGTAACAAGCTGGGAAGTGGTTCGGCAAGATTGCAAAATCAGCTTGATGAGCCTGATGAGGTGCCAGTCAATTTGCATCAGATCAGAGACGAATTACGTTCCGTTCTGGCGCTATTGGTACCTTAGATGCATTTGGTATTCAAATAATCAGGAACTTTCGTGTCTCTATTGAGAATTAAATAAAAATCCCCGGTATGTTTGAAATACCGGGGATTTTTTATATCTACTGGTTTAAATTCAAGCAATTGCCTTCATTGAGCTTTTTGTTTGCCGGATTTTTGCTTCCCGCGTTGCGCTGCGTATCAACTTTGGCGCAGGGTGTGAATCGTTGTAGCTCGTTTTGCTGGTTTTAAATACGCTCACAGCGGCGCTTAATTCACTAGCCTGGCTCTCTAGCTTATCGGTAGATTCGGTTGCCTGTCCCACAAGAGCGGCATTGTGCTGTGTAATTTCATCGATGCTGTTGATCGCCTCATTGACACTTGAAATGCCTGCGCTTTGTTCCTGGCTGGCATTACTTACATGCTTGATCAGGTCAGTGACTTGCTCAACGTTTTCAGCGATCTCACGCATAGTTTTGCCGGCGGTGTTGATCATTGTGCTACCGTTTTTTATCGCTTCTCCAGACGAGACAATCAAGGCTTTAATTTCTTTTGCGGCATTGGCACTGCGTTGCGCGAGGTTTCTGACTTCACTCGCAACTACTGCAAATCCACGGCCTTCTTGTCCTGCACGGGCAGCTTCAACGGCAGCGTTCAAAGCCAAAATATTGGTTTGAAACGCAATACCGTCCATGACACCGATGATTTCAGAAATTTTCTTTGAAGTAGTGGTAACGGTTTGCATCGTATCAATGGCTTTGTCCATGACCTGCAAACCTTGTTGAACCGAATCAGCTGAGGCGTGAATAAGTGTGCTGGCTTGTGACAAGTTGCCAGCATTTTCTTTAATTGTGCTGGTCAATTCTTCTACTGAACTGGCTGTTTGTTGTAATGCACCAGCCTGATTTTCTGTGCGACTTGCAAGATCAATATTTTCATCATGGATTTCTCTGGCAATTGTATTGACGTTTTCGGCGCCAGTGCGAATATTATCAACCAGATTGCTTAATCCAAGATTCATTTTTCCTACGGCATTAATCAATTGTGCCAGTTCGTCTTTGCCGTTGCTCGTCTCCGTGTGCTGAAGATCGCCGTCAGCGGTTTTTGCAATAGCAGAAGTCAGTACACCAATATCGCGTGCCAAAGAGAAATAGATGCCGAGCAAGAAATAACACGCAAGTAAAACGAGCGCGACGATCGCAGCAAACATTCTGATAATTTTTAAATTCAATTGATGAATGTGCGTATCCAGGCGCTCATTAACCAAGGCGGTTGCCGCCAGGTCTGATGCGGCCAATTTGTCCAGGCTTTCCTGACCAGCGGCTAAAAATGCCGTACCCGAGCTCTGATTGACGGAAGATAAGACTTCGTCTTTAGCGCGTTCAAGAAACTTCATCCCCACTGTCATGTTATTGCGTAAATTTTCCAGCGTACCTTTGTATTCTGGATTCTCTTTCTCGAGAGAGACGGTTTGTTCTGTCAGTTGTTTGATTTCCTGTTGCGCCAACATCTGTAAAGAATTCAATGTGACGTCTTCGCCCGCTTCGAACAAGCCACTGTCAATGTAAGCTGCGCCGCGCGCCGACATGATGGACAATTTTTCTACAATCGATGGAATATTGTTCAGATAGATGCCAGCTAATTCGTGCGTCGTAAAATCGCTATCAAGTGCCAATTTGCTGGAATAAGCAGTGGTATTAATTTTTTGATTTAACAGATCAAGCAATTGACTGTATTGAACAAAACTTTCAGCGGCCTTCATGCCTGCCTGTTTGGCTGAAATCGCTTGCCATTGTTTTTTGATTTCCTCGGCAACGACTTTATTGCTTATTTTGTCGAATGACTTCTCGATCGTCGCCTTGCTCGTATTAATCAGATCGGCCACTTGTTTGTTACCAGTCAATTGCATATGCATCAGAGCGCGATATTTTCTGAGTTCTATTTGCAACGATTGATATTGTTGAATCTGCTGTATCGCTACCTGTTTTTCTCTGGTAGCAGCTACTTCAGTTTGCATTTCGCTAAACAGCAATGCCACTACCACGAAAAGTGGAATGGCAAACGCTGTAGCGACGAAGGCGACTTTATGGCCGATACGAAAACCTTGCATCAGTCGGATTGCGGGAGAGATAAGATTAAGCACGATATATTTGAAACTAAAATGCGGTTAGGGGAATTGATTGAAGGCAAGATTAATCCCCAAATGTTACGCTGCTATGACTATTGTGACTTTTTGTAAGCACTGTAAAAAACGTGATACAAATGATATTTCGTTGGGAATCTTTGTAGTGCGGAGGGGAAGAAGGGTGCTGAGATCTCACGAGCATCGAACGTCATAACCATGCATGGGATAGTGCCGTGGGCCCTACGGTACTATGTATAAATTATCTTATGCGTTGATGCGGCGAGATTCAGCAATAGCCAATCAGTATAAAGCCTTGAGTACTACCTGGAGTGCTGACCACACTGAAACAGACTGGCAGCGGTGTCTGGAAATGTTTTTCAAAAAAACTGTTGAAAAACACAAACCTGAAAATTTTTGAATCATATAACCACTAAGCTTCAAGAATTTCTGGCGAAGAAAAAGGGCTTAACGATGAAGTTAAGCCCTTAAAAATTTGGCTCCCCGACCTGGACTCGAACCAGGGACCTGCGGATTAACAGTCCGTCGCTCTACCGACTGAGCTATCAGGGAATAGAAGATAAAATCTTCGTTAAACTTTTTTGCAGTGATTTTTTATTAAGTTCACTACGTACTTCGAATTCTGTGGCTCCCCGACCTGGACTCGAACCAGGGACCTGCGGATTAACAGTCCGTCGCTCTACCGACTGAGCTATCAGGGAACAGAGACAAAGATTATATGCGCCGAAGCATCGCTTGTCAACGCCTCGGCGGTTTTCAATTACAAAACGTTGGCAATTGATGCGATGACTTGATCGATATTTTTGTTGTTGAGTGCAGCAACACAAATACGACCAGTGTCCACGGCGTAGATAGAGTTGTTCTCGCGCATTTGTTGTACTTGCTCTTTTGTGAGTCCAGAATATGAGAACATGCCACGTTGTTGCATCACGAAATCAAACTGATGTGCTGGTGCTTTTGCTTTTAATTTTTCCACAAAAGCTTGGCGCATCTCACGGATACGCACGCGCATGCCTGCCAATTCTTCCTCCCACAGTTGACGCAACTCCGGGGTTGAGAGTACGGTGGCTACGACTTGCCCTCCATGGGATGGTGGGTTGGAGTAATTGGTGCGAATGACGCGCTTCAGTTGCGACATAACGCGTGTCGCTTCATCGGCACTACTCGCAGCGATGCTTAATGCGCCAACGCGTTCGCCATATAGGGAAAATGATTTAGAAAATGAATTAGAAACAAACAAAGCGCCACCTGCCTCGGCAAAACGACGAACTACCTGGCCATCAGCTTCGATCCCATCACCAAAACCCTGGTAAGCCATGTCCAGGAAAGGAATCAATCCACGTTCAGTGACGACGTTGATGACCTCGGTCCACTGATCATCGCTCAGATCCGCTCCGGTTGGGTTGTGACAGCAAGCGTGTAGCAGCACAATAGAACCCGTTGGCATGGCACGAAGTGCAGCGAACATGCCATCAAAGTTCACGCCGCGTGTCGTGGCATCGTAGTATGGGTATGCATTGACTTTGAACCCGGCCGATTCAAATAAGGCGCGATGATTTTCCCAGCTTGGATCACTGATCCAGACTTCGGAGTCTGGAGAGAAACGTTGCAGGAAGTCGGCGCCCAATTTCAATGCCCCGGTGCCGCCAATCGCCTGCGCTGTAATTGCGCGTTTTTCTTTCACAACAGCACTATCCGAACCAAATACCAGCTCTTGTACTGCTTTGTCGTAGGCAGCCAGACCTTCGATAGGCAAATAGGTGCGCGGTGAATACTTCTCAATCAGGATGGCTTCGGCTTTTTTGACGCATTCCAATAAAGGAACTTTGCCGTTGTCGTCATAATAGACGCCAACCCCCAGATTGACTTTGGTAGGGTTTTGATCAGCATTAAAAGCTTCTGTGATCCCCAGGATAGGGTCGCGAGGAGCCATTTCTATGGCGGAAAACAGAGGGGAAGAGGCAAGAGCAGTCATCGTGATAATATGGATAATTGTCTGTCGTTGTCGACAGAGAAGGTTGGTATGATGTTTTAATGTAAACAAAATAGAACTAACGCAAAAACTTTCAGGCGAGATAAGCCAAAGGCGAAGCTACCGGTGTGTAGCGATAGTGATTGGTATTGCGTGAGGGTAATACGCAGACCAAGCTGTTTGAGTCAGTTCTGTAACAGCCTCATATTTTAGCAAAGGTAAGAGCACCATGGCGGTAGCACCAGTGAATTCAGTCGCTTTATCTGATACTTTGGATGAAGCAAAATTTGTTTCTTTTCCCAATTCAGCTTTTCAGCTTTATCAGATGTTTGAGCCTGCGGGAGATCAACCCGCGGCGATTTCAAAGTTGGTCGAGGGGATTGAGGATGGATTATTTTTTCAGACTCTTTTGGGCGTGACGGGGTCAGGTAAAACCTATACGATGGCTAACGTGATCGCTCGTACTGGGCGACCTGCGATCATTTTTGCACCAAATAAGACATTGGCCGCGCAGTTATATAGTGAATTCCGCGAATTTTTTCCACGCAATGCGGTGGAGTACTTCGTTTCTTATTACGATTACTATCAGCCGGAAGCGTACGTCCCTCAGCGTGACTTGTTCATTGAAAAAGATTCAGCGATCAATGAACATATTGAGCAAATGCGTTTGTCTTGTACCAAATCCTTAATGGAAAGACGCGATGTCATCATCGTCGCTACTGTTTCTGCGATTTACGGTATCGGCAATCCTAACGAATACCACAAAATGATTCTGACTTTGCGCGCCAAAGACAAAGTCAGTCAACGTGATGTGATTGCACGTCTGATCCAGATGCAATATTCACGTAATGAAGTAGATTTCGGGCGGGGTACGTTCAGGGTGCGTGGCGACACAATCGATATCTTTCCCGCGGAACATGCTGAGTTGGCACTGCGGGTAGAGATGTTCGATGACGAAATCGAAAATCTGCAATTGTTCGATCCTTTGACCGGCCGGATTAAACAGAAAATTGCGCGCTTTACCGTCTATCCTGGTTCGCATTACGTAACCCCACGTGAAACTGTGTTGCGTGCGATTGAAACGATCAAAGAAGAATTGCGAGAACGTCTCGACTTCTTCCGCCGTGAAAACAAACTGATCGAAGAACAGCGCATAGAACAACGCACGCGTTTTGATTTGGAAATGATGGCGGAGATCGGCTTTACAAAAGGTATCGAAAATTACTCGCGTCATTTGAGCGGTGCCAAGGCTGGTGAGCCGCCACCAACCCTGGTGGACTATTTACCCGCTGATGCCTTAATGTTCCTCGATGAATCACATGTACTGACCGGGCAGCTCAACGGCATGTACAACGGTGACCGCGCGCGTAAAACCAATCTGGTCGATTATGGCTTCCGTTTGCCTTCGGCATTAGATAATCGCCCGCTAAAATTTGCAGAGTTCGAGAGTAAATTGCGCCAGACAGTGTTCGTCTCCGCAACCCCGGGTGACTATGAACATCAACATGCTGATCAGGTGGTAGAGCAAGTGGTACGTCCAACAGGTTTGGTTGATCCGGAAATTGAAGTGCGTCCGGCATTAACACAAGTCGATGACTTGATGGGTGAAATCACAGACCGCGTAAAGAAAAATGAGCGTGTATTAGTGACGACTTTGACCAAACGCATGTCTGAACAACTGACCGAATTTTTAGGTGAAAATGGCATCAAGGTACGCTATTTGCATAGCGATATTGATACCGTTGAGCGGGTAGAGATTATTCGCGATTTGCGTCTTGGTACTTTTGATGTATTGGTTGGGATTAACTTATTGCGCGAAGGTTTAGACATTCCGGAAGTGTCGTTGGTGGCGATTCTGGACGCTGACAAAGAAGGTTTCTTACGTTCTGAACGTAGCCTGATTCAAACCATTGGTCGCGCTGCGCGTAACCTGCATGGCAAGGCGATCTTATACGCCGATAAAATTACCGACTCAATGCGACGTGCAATGGGCGAAACAGAGCGCCGTCGCAACAAGCAATTGGCGTTCAATATCGAAAACAATATTACGCCAACCGGCATTCGTAAGCAGATTAAAGACATTATTGACGGCGTCTACAACCCACATGAAGCGAAAGAAGATCTGGCTGTTGCGCAAGAGGCGGCTAAATACGAAATGATGAGCGAGAAGCAGATCAGTCGTGAAATAAAACGCTTAGAAAAACTCATGCTTGATCACGCCAAAAATCTTGAATTTGAAAAAGCGGCACAAGTGCGCGATCAGTTGGCTCACCTCAAAGAATTACTGTTTGGTGCTGGCGGACACGATGTATTGGGAGTAATTGCAGGTAAATAAAAAGATAAAAAGCGATAGTGGCTATCGCTTTTTATTCAACAAGTGCGCTGAGGCTTTTGATTTTTGAATGCTGTCAATGGCGCTCACAGTATCAATCATCACCATTCAGTATTTAGTTGTTATGCGCAATTTTTCAGATCAGGTGCGGCAATGCATATCTGATTTCTGCCGCCTTGTTTAGCTTGATAGAGCATCGCGTCAGCTTGTAAGAACAGCGCATTTTCTGTTTTGAAGCTAGGGAAATCCGCTACGCCACCACTAAAGCTAAAGTTTTTAATTTCGCCCGGCGTCACTTCAAAGGCAACCTTGCCAAACGCGAGCCGCATTTCATCGAGCTTGCGTTTCCCTTGTTCAAGATTCGTGTCCCAGAATACGGCGACAAACTCTTCACCTCCAAAGCGGCTCAGTAAATCATGTTCACCCAAATGCGCAGATAAGATCAACGACAGTCTTTTAATGACAATGTCACCAAAATAATGACCCCAGGTGTCATTGATGGTTTTGAATTTGTCGATATCGATGATGCCATAAGCGAGTGATTTTTCAGTCCGAGCGGCACGTCTTATCATGTCAAGCGCTTTGTTTTGTAAACCAACTTTATTAAGCAGGCCAGTTGCGCGGTCACGACTAATTAAGTCCTTACTTGCACGAATTTTATTGATGCGATTGAGAACCTGGCGGGTAAGAACATCAATATCTGTCACGTTCAGAATTTCGTCAAAGCCGCTATCAAGTGCTTTCCGAGCCAGGACCGGGGCAGACTGATCCTGGAGCATGATGATTTCCCGACCTGGGTCAAATTCAATATTCTTTTTCAGGACTCGTACCAGGGCTTCTGTGTTCAGATATTGGGCTTCGTTAATCAGCACTATATCTGGTTGGGTTTCTTTGACGCGCAAATGCAAAGCACGTGCGTCGAGACACTGAATTAATTCGACGCCATTTTCTGCCAGCATTGTCGTATCGAGTGGGCTTGTGTCGCCCAGATAAACGATAGTGTTTAATTCGCCACGTTTGTGGCGTTCGAACAGGTTAAATAATTTATCGACCAAAACATCATTTGTGATTGGTTTTTCTGCATATGCCAGGCAATTGCTTTCCACCAGTTTTTGTTGCAGTAGAAAACGCTCACCCTGGCGTACAGTCTGGAGATAAACGTAATTCTTATTTGCTGGCAGACGTTGCAGCAGATCGCTGAGGAACATGGTTTGACGACGCTGTTGCGACATGTCATTTTGCATGTTGTAAAGCACGTCAAGATCGATCACGAACAAGTCATTGCCGTCGGATTCTTGTACCGCGGTGACGAAGTCACTCATTTGGTCAAAAAATAGAATATCAAAATCGTACTTGTGTGCGCAAAGTAAGAGTTCTTTTTTATTATCTTTAATGAAAAAAGTCTGGGTAAGCAGCAGTACTTTATTTTTAAATATTGAGACAACTTCTGGCATTTTGACTCCGTGCACTTTTTGCCTTTTCAACTTAGGCACCATAGCCTATGTTGCGGGAGAGAATATTATACGAAATTCATCTGGATTCGTTTTAATTTGTGATCAAAATTTGGACAAAGTTGAATATTTGGCATTTTGAGATCAGCGAAAGTCGCTTGCAGACTTGCTCTCACCACGTGTGAGTGTTTTTGACGAAAATCTCTAAATTTACATGTAGTAACCAGCAATTACCACATTGATATCAATCCACATGACAATTCTATGCACTCTGAAATTTTGCACAGCAGTGCTTCACATCGAATAAACAGGGCAAGACTCTTTGTCGAGCTAAAAACGTTGCGGCATTAAGTCAATGCGATGCTTATATATTAAATTATATTTTCCGGAGACATTATGAAGGGTAAAAAAGTTCTTATGCTGGTCGGCGACTTTGTCGAAGACTATGAGGTAATGGTGCCATTTCAGGCTTTACTTGCAATTGGGCATCAGGTTCACGCGGTCTGCCCGGATAAGCAAGCGGGTGACTTTGTGATGACTGCTATTCATGATTTCGAAGGACAGCAAACATACACTGAGAAACCTGGCCACCGGTTTACATTGACACATGACTTTGCCAAAGTAATCGAAAGCGAATACGACGGTTTGCTGATTCCTGGTGGGAGGGTGCCAGAATATTTACGTTTGAATCCTCGCATTATTGCGATCGTGCAACATTTTGCACAAAGTAATAAGCCAATTGCAGCGGTCTGTCATGGTGCACAAATTTTAGCCGCTGCGAGAGTATTAGATGGTGTGCGCTGCTCCGCTTACCCCGCATGTCAACCAGAAGTGGAGGCTGCAGGTGGTTATTACGCACAAATCGCAGTTACCGAAGCGATTACCGATAAGAATTTTGTCACTGCCCCGGCGTGGCCAGCGCACCCTGCATGGATTGCTCAATTTTTGTCTCTATTAGGTACAAAAATACATTTGTAAAACTAACACTGCCCGTATAATCGACAACTGACGCAAATTTGCTCCTTGTGCTTTGCTGCAAGTGTTAGCAACATGTTTGCGTCAGTGTTGCGTGATTTCTTGTCGATGTGCGGGAGAATCTATGTGTGAGATTTTTGTAAAGGCCGATCCTGGCTTGTATGAATCAAAAGCGCGCTCAATACGCCTGCATGGCGTTGTGACCTCGATCCGGCTGGAAAAGCTGTTCTGGCACACCTTGCAAGAAATCGCCAAACGCGACGGCCTTACTACCAATCAATTGATTACCAAACTCTACGATGAGTTGACCCAATATCGCGGTCATATCGATAATTTCTCGTCTTTTCTACGTGTTTGCTGTTTGCGCTATACCTCGCTGATGGTAGATGGAGATATTTCTAGCGACAAACATATTTCGCTGACCAGTGCCCGGTTGGCCAGGCAGTTCGGTATTCCTTCGATGAGTTGATAGAGGATAGATGCAATTGATCCAAATGTTGAGACTTTGTCCCATTCTCAAATCATCTGACACAGGCTGCGTCGTTACCGGATTTTAAATTTTTAGTCAAACCAATTCTCTGATACCTATGAAATCAGCTTTACTCATTATTGATGTACAACGTGGCTTGTTTGATGCGGAGCCTCGTCCATTTGAAGCCGATCTGATCATCTCGCGTATCAATACGCTGGCTGAACGGGCGCGTTTGGCTGGCGCACCAGTTGTGTTTGTGCAGCATGAAGCGGCTGGAACCGCATTAGAGTTTGGTTTCGAAGGTTGGCAATTGGAGTCTGGCTTGCTGGTTGAAGAGGGGGATGTGATTCTCCGAAAAACGACCCCAGATTCATTTTTGAATACCAATTTGACTGATTTATTAGCGCAATGGGGTACCGAGCAAGTGTTGATTTGTGGCTATGCGACCGAGTTTCGCGTGGATACCACCACACGACGAGCTGCTGCTTTGGGTTTTCCGGTTATTCTGGTCGCTGATGCGCATACGACGCATGATAAAGCGCATGCTGATGCGGTAGTGATACGTACACATCACAATGCCACTTTACCTGATATCCGGAGTTTTGGACCTGCAATTAAGGCGATTGCGAGTGAGCAGATCGTGTTTGGTTTGTCGTTGTAGGTTTGGGTAGAAATTCGTTTGTGAGTATTGGTTTTTAGGTGGTAAGTAGTGCGCAGTGAGAAGTGAGTTGTAAGGTGAACAGTAGTAATAAGAGGTTAATAAAATGAAGTAAATTCAAAAAAATCAGATGGAGACAAGGATGGACAGACTTAAAGGACAGGCTGCAAGTGTGCGCAATACCGTCAGCATCAGTGGCGGTAATGAAAGTGAAGTCAGTACAACACATATCGCCATGTTTCAAATTGGCGATAAACAAGTGACATTGAAGTCAAAAGAACCGGTGTTGATTAATGAGGGCAATGAAGTCGTTCTTGCTGGTACCGATAAAAGCGGCGTATTCAATGCGGTGGCATATAAGAATTGCGTGACTGGTGCAGAAGGTAATGCCGGCTGGTTTGGTCGCATGTTGTTTGGATTGTTTTTTCCTATTGTCAGCGTGATCGTCTGGCGAACTTTTCCCGGTGATTCTTTCAGTTTAATTCCTAAGCTTTTTGCGGCGATGTTCTTGTGTGGTGGGCTGTATATGCTGTGCAGTGGGGCGAACGTGTTTCGTGCTGTTGGCGTCGTAAAGGAAGCGGAAGCGTAAATTTTATAAACTAAAAATAAAAATGCCGGGCAATATTTGCACCGGCATTTCTTATGTGTCGTGAATCTGATTTAGTCTTTTGCTACGCGTTGAGCAATATGCGCTAAAGCTTCTTCGACCTGATCAATCAAAATCAGGCATAAATCACCTTCATTTAATCTATCCATTGCCAGATCGATCGCGACAAATTCGCCATTGATTTCATCAATACGGGTAGTTTTGGTGGCGCTCTTCAAGCCTTCACGCAATAGTGCAACGACTTCACCATCTGCACGACCACGTTGGCATTGATCCTGGTACAAAATCACATCATCAAATGAATTGCCTAGGATTTCAGTTTGTTGGCGAATATCCTGATCACGGCGATCTCCGGCACCACTGATGACGACGGAACGACGGTTTGCTGGCATGGTTTCTACGGCTTTGACTAAGGCTAAAATCGCATCCGGGTTATGGCCATAATCAGCAATCAACGTTGCGCCGCGATAGTTAAACACATTGAAGCGCCCTGGTGCGTTATCTGCTTCATTGGCAAAGGTCTTTAAACCCTCGCGGATATGTTCCCAGCTAATGCCAGCCGCCCAGGCTGCCGCGACAGACGCCATGACATTTTCAACCTGGAATCCGATACTACCGTTACGCGTGATCGGAATTTCAGTCATCGGGATATATTCACGTGACTTGCCTTCAGCGGCAACTAAGTTTCCATTGTCAACATAGACTGCACGCTTGCCCTGGGCACGATGCGCTGCGATAACGGCGTTTTGCTTATCCGCGGCGAAGAAAATCACCGGAGAAGGGCAGTTTGCCGCCATGTTTGCGACGATAGGATCTGCGGCATTCAATACTGCATAACCGTTATCAGCAACGTTTTGCACAATCACACGTTTCAATACTGCTAAATCTTCGACCGTGGTGATGTAATTCAAGCCTAAATGATCGCCAGAGCCGATGTTGGTAATGACGGCAACCTGGCAACGATCGTAAGCCAGACCTTCACGCAAAACACCGCCGCGTGCTGTTTCAAATACTGCGGCATCAACGTCCGGATGGGACAAGACATTGCGTGCACTGCGTGGGCCGCTGCAATCACCACTATCGATCTGACGTCCTTCAATATAGACGCCGTCCGTATTGGTCATGCCGGTACGCAAACCGCTCGCCGTCATCAGATGGGCGATCAAGCGTACGGTCGTAGTTTTGCCATTAGTGCCTGTGACCGCAACGATAGGAATACGCCCATCGTCGCCATCTTCAAACATGGCGTCAATGATCGCCTCGCCAACCGCGCGCCCTTTGCCGAATGATGGTGACAAGTGCATGCGTAAGCCTGGTGCAGCATTGACTTCGACGATGCCGCCATTTTGTGCTTCGATAGGCCTTAATACGCTGTCGCAAACCAGGTCGACGCCACAAATATCGAGCCCCACCATTTGGGCGGCCGCGACCGCACGCGCTGCGACTTCTGGATGAACATCATCAGTAACATCCGTCGCCGCACCGCCTGTTGACAGATTGGCGTTGTTGCGCAATACAACGCGTTGACCTTTTGGCGGAATCGAATCAGCTTCAAAACCTTGTTTAGCAAGGCTGGCAAGCGCGATATCGTCAAAGCGAATTTTTGTCAGCGAGGTTGAGTGACCACTACCGCGACGTGGGTCTTTGTTAACCTGTTCAACGAGTTGTCGCACCGATTGCTTACCATCGCCAACTACTTGCGGTGGGTCACGACGTGCTGCTGCTACTAATTTATTTCCAATTACCAACAAACGGAAATCATTCCCAGGCAAGAAGCGTTCAACCAAAATGTCGTCGCGGAATTCAGACGCGGCATGGTAGCCTGCTTCCAGTTGTTCGCGGGTCGTCACATTGACGGTCACGCCTTTACCTTGATTGCCATCTTTTGGTTTGATAACTACTGGCAGGCCGACTTCTAAAGCTGCTTCCCATGCATCGTCGGGGCTGGTGACAGAGCGACCCATAGGAACCGGAACACCAGCTGCATGCAGTAATTTTTTTGTTAATTCTTTATCTTGCGCAATCGCTTCAGCAATCGCACTGGTACCATCCATTTCGGCGGCTTGAATTTTACGTTGACGCGAGCCCCAGCCAAAGACAACCAGGCTGCCGTCCGTCAGGCGGCGATAGGGAATATTGCGTGCCAATGCGGCATTGACGATCGCACCCGTTGAAGGCCCAAGACGGATATCTTCATCCATCTCGCGCAATTGGTCGAGCGCGGCATTCAGATCAAAATTTTCATTATTTAATGCGGCTGCGATCAGCTTTTCTGCAAGTTCGAGCGCCAGGCGTCCCACTGATTCTTCTGTGTATTCCACTACCACCTGAAAAATTCCAGGTTCTAAGGTCTGTGTGGTGCGGCTGAACGTTACCGGGCACCCCGCCTGTGCCTGAAGACCAAGCGCAGTTAATTCAAAGACGTGTGCCATCGGAATGGCATCATTATGTCCGGTAGGTTGCAATACGCTTAATTCGGGGAATAAGGCACGCAAGCGGTCTTCAAAACCAATCAGACTCGCAATTGAGTATTCAGCCTCGCTGCAGGCGACGATGGCTTCTACTGCCGTATGGTGGCTCCACAGGTTGGGGCCGCGCAGGGCACGTATGCGTGATACTTCCATAAAACTTAGTCCTGTTGAAAGGTCATAAATCAGTTGGTGACTTGCCGTGTGCCGTGCATCACCAACTGTAAAATGTAAATTAAATAGGCGTTGAGAAGATTTTGCTGATCCAGCTCTTTATTCCAGTTCGTTGTTGAAGCTTGAATCACCAACAACTGCAAGCATTTAATCGATCCAGCGCCCTATGCAATCACTCGTCTATATTTCGTTTTTGGCTGGAATCAAAGGTTCTGAGTCCTGCCTCAATCAGTTCCGGGTCAATATTGAGTGCCCATGCTGCCGCGACAGCGGCCAGGATGCTTTCTGGTTGTGCTGCTTTTGCTGGCTTCAATGAAGATAACGGTAACAAGGCTGTTTCTTCGGCACCGTTAGCAAGGACAATATGCTGATCACGGACAAATACAACACGCTCACCTTCTTCGCGATGTTTGACGATCACCGGCAGTGTCGCATCCAGCGCATAGAAAATAACTTTTCCGTCGCACAATTCAGCTAATTCAACCACGGCGGGTTCAGAAGCATTCAAGACCGCGACACCATCAGGCAAAATAACATCGACCTGAGTACGCATGACTTTATACATCTGATCAGCATCCTGAATATAAAAATCTGCTAATTCAGTATGTCCATCCAGATCGGTTACCACACCAACGCTGCACTTGTCGTAGGCCAGTCCATCAGTCAAGATGGCACGTGCATTGGTTTCAAACACCGCAGCCTGAACATTGCGATTGATCAGTAAACGTTGACCGCTTTCCCACGCAGCGCAATTGCCTTCGGTGACCAGACGTTTATTTAAGTACAAGCCCTGACTGCTCGCAACGCCAGTTTGCTTATTGTCCATATGCAGTAAGGCGCCGATCAGACGAGAAATCAGGCTCGCATTGCGCGTACCTGCAACGCCAACGATTTGGATGCGTCCTGATTCTTCAGGTGCAAACAAATGTTCAACAATCGCTTTGCCTACTTCACGACCTTCACCATTGGCTGGCTTGATGTGAGCTAGCAGACCCGGGCTTGCATTGACTTCAATAATCGCGCCACGCTGTTGAGAAAGTGGTTTGGAGATATCTTCAGCCACCAGATCAATGCCAGCAATATCCAAACCAACAATGCGTGCAGCTAAGGTTGCGGCGGCAGCGACTTCTGGATGAATAGTATCAGTGACATCTATTGCTACGTTGCCATTTGGCTGGATCAGAACCCGCTGTCCGTCAGCTGGAATCGAGAAGGCATCCATACCCTGACGTTTGAGTTCTAGCAGGATCTCTGCACCGTATTCTGGATCCAGTGCGTTCAATGGCGAATCTTCACCAGTACCGCGACGTGGATCAATGTTAATCTGGTCATCAACCAGTTGTTTGACATTAGATTTGCCATTACCAACGACCCATAAGGATTCGCCCTTGGCAGCGGCAACGACTTTTTTGCCAACAACTAAAATTCTGTGTTCATCGCCAGTGATAAAGCGTTCGACAATAACGCTCTTGCTATCGCCTTTGCGGGCTGCCAGATGATACGCCGCTTCAACATCAGCTTGCGTCATCAGATTGAGGGATACACCACGGCCATGGTTACCGTCGTAAGGCTTAACAACAACTGGCAATCCAATGTCTTGCGCTTCTTCCCATGCTTCTTCGGCGCTACGGACGATGCAGCCTTCAGGCACAGGTACACCGCAGCTCTTCAGCAAAGTTTTGGTTAAATCTTTATCGGAAGCAATGCCTTCTGCAATCGCACTGGTGCGATCAGTTTCTGCAGTCCAGATGCGACGTTGTGCTGCACCGTAACCAAGTTGCACAAGGTTGCCATCTGTCAGGCGAATCGAAGGGATTTTGCGTGCAGTCGCCGCATCAACAATATTTGCAGTACTTGGGCCAAGGCAGCGGTCGTCGACCAACTCACGCAATTCGCTAACTTTGGAAGCGACATCAAACGCCTGATCCTCAATTGCTGCCATCAATAACTCACGGCCAGCATTCAATGCTGCGCGACCGACTTGTTCTTCGCGGGTGCGGAACGCCATTTTGTAGACGCCAACCAAACTTGTAGAGCGCGTTTGTCCAAATCCGGTACGCATCCCAGCCAGATTTTGCAGTTCGAGCACGACGTGCTCAAGAATATGGCCCGCCCATGTGCCTTCTTTGAGTCGTTCTAAAAAACCGCCCCGCTCACCAACACCGCAGCGATGTTCGATCAGGCCTGGCAACCAGGCTGTCAGCCTTTCATATAGACCCGGTAACTGGTCAGAGGGCGTGTCTTCCAGCGCACCAATGTCCAGCCATGTTTCGATCACAGGGCGGTAGGTCCAGATATTCGGTCCGCGCAAATGATTTACACGGAGAATGCTGATGTCTTTCTTCTTTGTCGTCATGTAAGTAATTTCTTTTAGGCCAGGTTGTTTTGACCAGGTCTTATCATTTTTAGAGTTTTTCTTCTCTTATTTAGAATATTTTTTATCATTTTGGAAATAAAAATAATCTTTTTAATTTATTTCCATCTAAAGCAATTGACGTAATCAATACAAATCAGTCTAAGAAAGCCCGCTTGCTGATATACTTGCGCGTTAGCGCAACAGCAGCTAAACCTCATGATCAGTTTCGCCTGATTATTTTCTATTCGATAGAATACCGTAAATTGCTGTCTCCGTGATACGCCTTAAGCCTATAACGGATGTCAAGTTATCCCTTTTTTTCAAAAATATGTCTCGATTTGATGCGGGACAAGCGCTACCGCCGGAGTTTGCAGCACGATGACCACACCACAAATTAGTTCAGATTCGCCCATATTGTCGCTTCCTGCAAGGTGGCAAGACGAATTATCCAGGCAAGTCGCAGTGGGCGAAAACGTTTTAAGTGCGTTTGAGGTTGACCTGGATCATCAACTTCGCTTCGTTAAAAGCCTCGTCGTGGTGACGGATCAGGCTATTTTATCTCGTACAGCAGGTGAATCAGAGTGGAAAAGTTGGGCATATCGCAAAGATTTGCAACTCACACACTATGATCATGCAGGGGTCGGATATCTTCAGTTAACAGATAAGCAAGGGTTGCTGGCCACCTGGCGTTTTACATTGGGTCAAAACTTATTGGCAATCCGTTTGCTGGATCAATTCAATAAACAGTTAAAAAGCCGTATCAGTGGCTTGCCTGTCGTTGAAGTTGAACAGAATATTTGTCCTAGTTGTAAAGCTGTCTTAGAGCCAGATCAAGAAGAGTGCCCGGTTTGTACTAAAGTTATTTACACGCCGCCGTCCACATGGACCTTATTTCGTTTATGGCGCTTCGCACGTCCCTACAGATTTCAGTTGTTGATCGGTTTCACACTGATGCTATTGGGTACTGCCGCGCATATGATTCCGCGTTATCTGACCAAGCCATTGACGGATGAAGTATTGATCCCTTACCAAAGTCATCAATTTGTAGACCCAAAGCTGGTGGTGATGTATATCGGTGGTTTGCTCGGTTCTGCGTTGATTGCGTGGTTATTAAGTTGGGGTAAAACCTACATCCTTGCTTTAGTCTCAGAGCGTATCGGAGCGGATCTTCGTACTGCCACCTATGAGCATTTATTGAAGTTGTCCTTAGAGTATTTTGGCGGCAAGCGTACCGGCGATCTGATGTCACGTATTGGTAGCGAGAGTGACCGCATTTGCGTCTATTTGTCGCTGCATTTGCTCGATTTCGCCACAGACGTTTTAATGTTTATTATGACGGCCGCCTTTTTACTGGAAATTAATACCAAGTTGGCGCTCGTGACCTTATTGCCATTGCCATTTATTGCGTGGACGATTCATCTGGTGCGCGATAAGCTGCGTACCGGATTTGAAAAAATTGACCGCGTCTGGGGTGAAGTGACGAATGTGTTATCCGATACCATTCCCGGTATTCGCGTGGTGAAAGCCTTTGCGCAAGAGGTGCGAGAAGCAGGGCGCTTCCGAGACGCGAATAAACACAATCTGGCAGTCAACGACAAACTGAATAAAGTCTGGTCGCTGTTTTCTCCTACCGTGTCATTTTTGACTGACATCGGTATTTTGGTGGTGTGGGCGTTTGGTATCTGGCAAGTTTCAAAAAGTGAGATTACCGTTGGTGCCTTGGTTGCAGCCGTGTCTTTTATCGGCAGCTTCTATGGACGTATCGATTCAATGAGCCGCATCGTGTCAGTCACGCAAAAATCTGCGTCAGCGGCGAAACGTATTTTCGATATTTTAGACCATGTATCCAGTGTTCCTGATCCGCAAAACCCAGTGAAGGTCAATGAAGTCAAAGGACAGATTGAATTGCGTGAAGTTGGTTTTCGCTATGGTAATCGTGCCGTCAATCGCGGTATTTCACTCAATATCAAACCTGGTGAAATGATCGGCTTAGTCGGACATAGTGGCTCCGGTAAGAGTACCTTGGTCAACCTCATTTGTCGTTTCTACGACGTGTCAGAAGGCGCGATTTTGCTTGATGGGGTTGATATCCGTTCATTTGCCGTGTCAGATTACCGCCGTAATATTGGTCTGGTCTTGCAAGAGCCTTTCTTATTCTTCGGCACCATTGCAGAAAACATTGCCTACGGCAGACCCGATGCAAGCCGCGAAGACATCATCGCCGCTGCACGTGCAGCGCATGCGCATGAATTCATTTTACGACTGCCACAAGGCTATGATTCTATGGTCGGTGAGCGCGGTCAGGGCTTGTCAGGTGGTGAACGTCAGCGTATTTCAATTGCCCGTGCACTGCTGATCGATCCGCGTATTCTGATCATGGACGAAGCGACATCTTCCGTCGACTCCCAAACAGAAAAAGAAATTCAAAAAGCCCTCGATAATCTCGTCAAAGGCCGCACCACGATTGCGATTGCCCATCGTTTGTCGACTTTACATAAAGCCGATCGTCTGGTGGTGTTGGATCGTGGACAAATCGTTGAAGTTGGTGGACATGACGAATTAATGGCAAAACAGGGCGCTTACTACAACCTGTATCAAGCGCAAGCGAGAAATGCTGCCTTAGTTGAGGAACAAGAATGAGTACAACCAAGTTTGAACTGCAACGTAATTCATTCGGCAAATTGATCTTGACGAATGAGGCTGGTGAAGTATTTGAGGGAGTGGTGCCAGTGCGCGCATTTCCGATTCAATCACCATTAATCGGTATTTCTATGGTGCTGACAGATGGTCGTGAGGTTGCATGGATCAATGAATTATCAGACCTGACAGATAATGTCAGAATTCTGGTGATGGAAGAGCTGGAAGGGCGTGAATTCATGCCGGAGATCTCTCACATTAAAGGCGTCAGCAGCTTTGCTGTGCCGTGCACGTGGAGCGTTAGTACAGATCGTGGCGAAACTGAATTTGTTCTCAAGGGTGATGAAGATATACGCCGCATAGGTGCCACGTCGTTACTGATTACCGATAATCATGGGATACAGTTTTTGATACGGGATATGTTTGAGATTGATAGGCATAGCCGCAAAATTCTCGATCGCTTCTTGTAGGACTTCCGAAACATCGCCCCAACTGCGTTGCGGCTCCTTGCCGTACTAAAGTACTGTCTGCGTCGCCACGCCTTGCCGGGACGATGTTGCGGAAGTCCTGCTTGGAAGGTCACAATCGTCCGAACTGCGTTGCGGCTCCTTGCCGTACTAAAGTACTGTCTGCGTCGCCACGCCTTGCCGGGACGATGTTGCGGAAGTCCTGCTTGGAAGGTCACAATCGTCCGAACTGCGTTGCGGCTCCTTGCCGTACT
>JBMPOY010000002.1:262713-431503 GCA_049340365.1 Undibacterium sp. Ji67W
ACTAAAGTACTGTCTGCTTCGTTGCGCCTGACGGGGGGAGGTTGTGGCAGGTTTGTACAACGAATCTATGCCGATCTGGTGGGAAATGTATAACCGTATCTGTTGGTGAGCTTTTCCTTGCCGGATAAGTTGAGCAAGACAACGTCTTCTAAAGCAAACCCCATCTTTTGAATGAGCTTATTGGAGCTGTGGTTCTCTGGCGAGGTAATTGCTAATAGCTTACTTAGCCCCAGCTCTTCTTGGGCATATTTGACGGTCGCAAGTGCAGATTCCAGTGCGTAGCCGCGGCCCCAATAAGAAGGGAGAAAAGCATAGCCAATATCTGCAAAATCAAGCACATCACGCTTAATCAGTCCGCAACAGCCGATGGCTGTGCCACTTTCGCGCAGAGTCACAACATAAAAGCTAAAACCGTATGTTGCCTGACAGGCTAATGGCCCTTCAGTGATCCAGGCACGCGCCTTGTTAAGGTTGGTAATGCCGCGATCACCTATATTTTTAATCCAGCTTGGGTCATTCAGTAGTTCAAAGACGAATTTTTCGTCGTCAATGTTGAATAAACGCAACGCCAGTCTCTCCGTCTGAATTACTTGCATAAAGGTACGAATATTAATTTTTGGTGTACACGCGAGCTATGGTGGTATGGTTCAAATCTCCATCAAAGCAGATACCATTAATCAAAGAAAATGCTCAAATATTTTCTTGTGATCCTATTTTTCCCGAGTAATATTAAACTAAGAATGCAATTTTACATGCGCTTCAGAAATCTTTGCCCCTTACTAATTTTCACGTGTATGCACTGGTTTTAGTTTAAACAGAACAAAGGAGATGTTATGAAGTCATTAAAAGGGCGTTTAATTTTTGTCATCGCGTTGCTGGTCACAGTTTGTACCGTGTTTTTGACTGTTGGCAGTTACCTTCGTATGCGGTCGCAAATTGAAAATGACTTAAATAACGAAATTCGCGGAGTAGCAACGAGTTACAACGCGGTACTAAGCAATTGGATACAAATCAACACTTCACTTGTTGAGAGCCTGGCAAAGTCTCTGGGTGACGGCAATGATCTGCAATCCAGTTTAGCAATGATACGTGGTGGTGGTAATTTTCTTAGCGTCTACCTTGGACAGCCGGACAAAACATTCACAAACAACCCGCCAGACGCTCCTCCAGCTGGTTACGATCCCACGGTCAGACCTTGGTATAAAGGTGCAATTGAGGCCAAAAAACCGATTGTGACTTCTGCTTACATGGGTGTTACCCCTCCGGGATTGATGATCTCCTTCGCTGCGCCAGTCAAAGGCGGCGAGGGCGGCGTTGCCGCCGCGGACGTATTTCTGACCAAAATTGTTGATCAGATTCTGAACGTCAAACTGACTGGCGATGGCTACGCGTTTTTGTTGGATAAATCTGGTCAGGTATTAGCGCATTCGGATCAGACTAAAGTGTTAAAGCCAGCCAAAGACATAGCACCAGAGCTGGCTTTAGATAACTTAGGTAAGCTCGCCAAAAATACCGACCCGATAGAAACGGTCATCGCTGACAAAGCTAGCTTTTTGTTTTTGCAGCCTGTCACTGGTTCAGACATGTACCTCGCTTTAGTCGTTGATAAAAAGAAAGCGCTCGCTTCTTTGGATCAATTATTGATGATCTCTGCCATTGTGCTGATTGTGCTGTTGGCGATTATTGTTCCTGCTTCAACCTGGTTAGTGGGCCACATGCTCTCAGGTTTGCAACGTGTCCGTGATGCGATGGCAGATATTGCTGCGGGTGGTGGTGATCTCAGTCGTCAAATCAATGTTGAAGGTGAGGATGAGGTTGCACAAACTGCACAGGCATTTAATAATTTTCTTGAGCAGCTACGGGTCATGGTGGTCGACGTACGAAAAGCCACTGATTCCATCACCGTAGGCGCGACCGAAATTGCTACCGGCAACATGGATTTGTCTGGTCGCACCGAACAACAAGCATCGTCCCTGGAACAAACCGCAGCGAGCATGGAAGAGCTCACGGATGCCGTCAAAAACAATGCAGAAAATGCCCGTGAAGCAAACAAAATGGCAGTCAATGCATCGGATGTGGCGACACAAGGTGGTGAAGTGGTGAATAAAGTGGTCACCACCATGCAAGGCATTTCAGAAAGCTCACGCAAAATTGTTGACATTATCAGCGTCATTGAAGGCATCGCATTCCAAACCAATATCCTGGCCTTGAACGCGGCAGTAGAAGCTGCAAGGGCCGGTGAGCAAGGGCGTGGCTTTGCTGTTGTGGCGAGTGAGGTGCGTACCCTGGCGCAACGCAGTGCCGCAGCGGCACAAGAAATTAAGAGCCTCATTGAAGATTCCGTCAGCAAGGTCAACGAAGGTTCTGAACTGGTAGATAAAGCGGGGGCCGCGATGACGCGAATTGTCGCTGCGGTGGATCAGGTTGCATCGATCATCAATGAAATCACGTCAGCTTCTGCCGAGCAAAGTGATGGCATCCAACAAGTGAATGTCGCCCTGGCCCACATGGACGAGGCAACGCAACAGAATGCGGCATTGGTGGAGCAAGCGGCGGCCGCAGCAGGCTCATTAGAAGAGCAGGCAAATTTACTTAAAACAGCCATGTCTGCATTCCGTATGGAGCAAACCCAATCAGCTCCACGCATTGCACCTGCAAACAAATCGAACAAACCGAAATCCGCGCCGCCTGGCTTAGCTTATGAAGAATAAACCAGCCATTTATTTATAGAGTTAATTAGGCTAAGGTAGCAGTCACCGGTGCATGATCCGATGGCTGCTCCCATTTACGTGGCACTTTATCGATTTCACACGCGCTACAACGTTGCGCTAAAGGCGCTGATAACAAAATGTGATCGATACGCACACCTTTATTGAGCCTGAATCCCAGCGCGCGATAATCCCACCAGCTAAACGATTTCTCTGCTTGTTCAAACTGGCGGAAGCTATCTGTCAAACCCAAATCCAGCAGGGCTTGCAAGGCCGCACGTTCTTCTGGTGACACCAGATTCATACCAACCCACGCCGCCGGGTCATGGACATCGCGGTCTTCTGGCGCAATATTGTAATCTCCCAATATTGCCAGTTGCGGGTAACGTTGCATTTCTTCTTGCACCCAATTTTTCAACGACGCCAACCATTTCAATTTGTACTGAAATTTATCAGAGTCAGGCGCCTGACCATTTGGTACATACGCGCAAATAATGCGCATGCCGTTGATCGTCGCAGCAATAATTCTTTGCTGTTCATCTTCAAATTGCGGATTGTTTTTCTGCACTTCAGATAGCGGGTGTTTAGACAAAATCGCCACGCCGTTATACGTCTTTTGCCCCGTAAAGGCAACGTGATAACCGGCCGCTTCAATCTCCGCTTGCGGAAATTTATCATCCGTCAGCTTGGTCTCTTGTATGCACAGCACATCCACAGGATTGGACTCCAGCCATTTCAACACTTGCGGTAATCGGACTTTTAAAGAGTTGACATTCCAGGTAGTAATTTTCATAGATGTTTTAAGTGTTTGATTTTGTTGTGTATTTATTTGGAATTTGTAACTTTATTTATTCTGGCTACAAATCTTACTGCAAGTAATTATAGGCATGCGACTTCATCAATTCTCGTGTGTTGGCATTATACGTTGTGCGAGGCGTTGCCCGACTGTTAGTCTGGAAAGGCGCTTCGCGCAAATCTCATCGTTCAAAATGAGAAAAAGCAATTGTTTCGTAATGAATCATATAAACAACATTAAGTAACAAAGAAAATTATTATGTGATATGCATGTGTTGTTAAAAATGATATAAATAATGCATTGGTTTTTGATGATTATTACCTGGATTAAATTCAATCATGTCCGATGAGTCGCCTTTATTCCGTCCTGAAGTCACCGCAGCCAACAGTCAGCAATGGATGGGCGCAATACGTTTGGCACAGCCGATTTCTGCCTGGTTCATCGCGATTGTTGCGACCTTTATTACGATGGCACTCATTACCTTCATCTACTTCGGTAGTATGACGAAGAAGGCACGTATCACAGGTATTACTTCCCCCGAGGGTGGGAGCATCAGTCTGATGGCGACCAATACTGGCGTTATTAAACGTCAGTTAATCAAAGAAGGTGACGCGGTACGTGCGGGCCAGGCTTTATTTGAGCTGGCGACAGAACATAATAACGGTCAAGGTGAATTATCTGAACTGGTTGCTCAACAGCTGCAAGCCCGTCAACAAAGTCTCGAAACTGAACAACGTCAACGCCTTCAGCAAGCGAATGAAAAGAAGCAGGCGATCCAATTACACCTACGTAATCTGGAAACTGAGGTAACACAACTTGATCAAGAAATTACTCTTGCAGAGCGTCGCCACAATTTAGCGCAAGAAAGTCTCAGTAAATTCCAACGCCTGCAAACGAGTGGGTATGTGTCGGAAGCGCAGACACAACAGAAGCAAGAAGACCTCATCGATATCGATACGCGTTTGTCTTCGCTTCAACGCAATAAACTACAACTGACAGCTAACCAATTAGCACTTAAAGCTGAATACGCGGATTTGACCAACAGTCTGGCCAATGATCAGGCGCAACTTGACCGTAGCCTTGCTAGTCTTCAGCAAGAAATGGTGGAAAACAGTAACCGCAAGGCGAACTTTATTACCGCACCTGAAGCCGGCATCGTCACGACGATTAATTTCCAGCCTGGGCAGGCTATTGCTGCCGGTCAAAGCCTTGCTACTCTGATTCCTCATCAGGCACAACTTGAAGTACAACTGTACGCACCAAGTCATTCTGCTGGGTTTGTAAGTCCTGGACAAACGGTTTTGATTCGTTATCAGGCATTTCCATACCAAAAGTTCGGCCTGCAAAAAGGCACGGTCATTGATGTCAGTAAAACGCCTTTTGCGCCGAGTGAATTACCTCCCAATCTGGCAAGTACGATCCTTAGTAATGCCCAACAGAACATTCAGGGATTTAACAGCAATGAGGCTTTATATCGCATCAAAGTGAAATTAGAAAAACAAAATATTCAAGGCTATGGACAAACGCAGGCATTGAAACCGGGCATGACCTTAGAGGCTGATGTCTTGCAAGACAGCAGAAAAATCTGGGAATGGGTGTTAGAGCCAGTACTAGCTGTGGCTAACAGAACGACCTGACCAAATTTAAAAGCAAGAAGCATCAAAGCAATGAAAGTAAAGGATTCGAGTTCTGAGGAGAACGGGAAAAGCCGTTCTCCTCAGATCGAAAAAACCGTTCAAGGTGGTCAAGACCAAGAACGGTGGTAGTAATGCTAACCAGTATAGGATTGGTTAGCTCAACATAACCATGTATAGGAGCAACACAAAATGCGTTTGATGATAAATGAAGAGTTGTTGGCTGTTTCCGGTGGAACAACAACCACAACGCCACTTCCAGGTGGTGGCGTTAGTGTAACGACTGAAAAGAATGGCACGACAGTCACTACAAATTCGTTTCCTAATGGTGATACGACAACTATCGTAACTCGACCAGATGGACATGGTCAAATCACCACCACTACGGTCGTGACTAATGGATCGGGATCCGCAGGTGCAAGTGGTGGAATTGGTGGTGTTACTGGTAGCGCTGGTGGTGGTACAACTACCAAGACATCGGTCATAAATTTTCTCGCAAACGAAGAAGAGTTTAGTAACCCATACTAATACTAATATTAATATTGCAACGCAAAAAATAATTATTTAATTGGTAACATGACGAGCGTAGACCTTTCTTGAGGCTATGGTCAAATTTTATTGCCATAGCCTCAATTTCGAAAAAGAATCACGATATGAATGCTGTATTTAAAAGAGTATTTATTCTTTATTTTTGTTTGATATTTCCGGCGCTTGCTAGCGAAGTTCCCAGGTTGTTTATGCTTACTAAGGGTGAACATGTTGCGTTCGTACTTCCAGTCAGGCATGTTCCCTCGTTGGTCGAGAAAGATGATTATTTGGCAAAGGTAATCGAAGAGGTTTTTTCGAGATCTACAGTACTTGTTGATGAATCGGCGCAAACTACTCACATCATTGGCTTCGCTTATATGCCTTGCGATGAGGATGAGTTTCCTGAAGAAACCGAAATACAAAAGAAATTAGACGAAAAATTTAATGTAATTTCAAAATATGATGTTTACCGATTCCCAGATCTTTTTGAATTGAAAGTAAATAATTTTGCAAAACTTATGATGCTCTTACTTGGTCCGATAAGCGCAAATATGCAAAATCTTCCGCCTGGCATCGTGCCTACTGATGGCCAAGTGTCCACACAACTATCTAAAAAATTTCATATTGAAAGATTGAGTATTGAGGGAATAAATGACTTTCACCAATCTTACTGTAGTTTGAATAGTCATGAGAAAACATTGCTCATAAAAGACATTGTTTCATTAAACGAAGGTCCCGATCCGTTATCTGAGCCAAATGCTAGTAATCAATATATAAAATCAATTGGAGATATATTGTCAATAATAGACGTTACTCAAAATTACACCGTCGATAGCATAGAAAAATATAAAACAGTTGCCACGAAAAAGACGAATCAATTTGCATTTAATAAATTTATTTTGGCTAGTCGAAATATATTATGGGTTAAGAAAATGAATGACGTGGCTAAAGATAAAGGCATCCCATTTTATGCATTGGGTATATGGCATTTTCTTTCAAATAATGCAGATCCTGGTTTATTTGATTTACTTCGAAAAGAGGGATTTTCAGTTAAGCTAATTAATAGTTTGGATGATGTACCCCAAAGTATAAAGGATAGAGTTCCATTGGTTAAAGCTTTAGATCTGGACGCCGGATTGGAAGCAAAAAAATGACTCTCTTTCTCCAAACCGAAGCCAGCGAGTGTGGCCTCGCATGTCTGGCGATGATCGTCTCGCATTAAGGTCATCATGTTGACCTTGCGGATTTGCGGCGGCAGTTTTCTATCAGTCTGAAAGACGCAACGCTGGCGCAACGCTGGCGCAATTGATGCGCCACGCATCGACATTACAGTTATCAACCAGGCCTTTGCGATTAGAACTGGAGGAGCTGTTGGAATTGCAGTTGCCTTGCATTTTGCATTGGAATTTAAATCACTTCGTTGTTTTAAAAAAAGTGACAAAGTACTGGCAAGGCAAAATCACGCTGACCTTGCTTGATCCTGCTGTGGGTGAGCGTCGCGTGACCTTTTTGGAAGCATCTGCGCATTTCAATGGTATTTCCTTAGAAGCGGACGTGTTGTAAGACTGTAGAAAACTATGGGAGTGGGTATTCGAGCCGATCCTGGCGGTAGCCAACAGAATGAGTTGACGGAAGATTGAAGAAAATAACAATGGAACGTAAAGAATTCGAACACTGAGCAGAACAGCAAGTGCCATTCTGCTCAGGTCGAAAAACCGTTCAAGGTGGTCAAGACCAAGAACGGTGGTAGTAACGCTAACCAGTATAGGATTGGTTAGCTCAACATAACCATGTATAGGAGTAACACAAAATGCGTTTGATTTCAAATAATGAAGCATTAACAATCAGTGGTGGGCGGGACATGGATGGTGAAGGATCTACTTTCACAACTACGCCATTTAATAGCCCACTTGCTGCCTACGGCAATACTGCTTCAATGGACCGTTCATTCGCGTCTCCGCGAAATACTCCTGATGTTTTTCCTGAGCCAAGAGCATGTTATGCCAATGACAGATATTACGCTCCAGTTCCAGAACGCCTCCCGCCCCCTCCTGCTACAGGTGAGGTTACCCCGTTAAACTTTGCCACGCCAAAAGGGTTTGTTGTCATGATCGTCAAGGAGGTTATTGGCGCTCTATCAAAATAACAATAACGTTGATTTATTAAATTTGCATGATGAGGGTTAGTTATTCTTTGTCATGCTAAAGATAAAAAGAGAATATTTTGAAGAATATAATTTGCAATTTGGCTTCCAATCTACTTGTGCCGTTTCTCATATCCTTAATTCTTGTTGTGTCGTTGTGTTTATTTAAACTTATCGATGAGAGTGATATTTTCGGTTTTTTCGTGTTGATTTTTAGTTCAATATTTGTTTGCAGATATTTTTTATTTACTCAAAAAAAATCATCTTTTGAAAATTTTATTCCAATTTTTGAATTAAAGAATTGGGAATTTCCGGTTCAAATCGGACTGCTTATATCATTACTTTTCTTAATAACATTTAGTATTTATGTCAATTTGTTTGATTTGCAAATAGGCATTCTTTTTGATTTTAAAAAAATATCGATATGCTCAATTGTATTTGTTTTAGTTTCGGCGGCAATGGAAGAGGCTCTATTTAGGGGTTATTTACTTGGTTTTTTCAGGAAACTTCTGACAAGGAACAACTCTATTTTAGTAACAAGCTTATTGTTTTCAGCTTCGCACTTTACTTACGGACTGGATTCAACTGAATATATTTACCATGTATTATTTGCAATTTTATTATCATTGATTTCAATCAGATCCAACTCGTTATTTCCTGCAATATTTTTCCATGCAACGACTAATTATTGGCTCGGATTTTCAATGTTAAAAATGACAGGGCTATTCGCGCATGACGGAATTTTCTTTTTTAAGGACAAAAATTCGGTTATTGAATACACACAATTCAGTATGTTGTTCTCAATTTTAATTTCGTTGATCATTTGCAATATAAATATATTTTCTCGAAAACATTGAGATTTACAAAAGCATCTTTGAGAGTAATGAAATTGACAATCATCCGCCAAACGGAATCCAGCGAATGTGGCCTCGCATGTCTGGCGATGATCGCCTCGCATTACGGTCATCATGTTGTTGGACATTCTTATAAAAGCTGGGTGCAAGGTGAGTATTTATGAAGATTGATAGAAATTTGAAAGATGCTGTTCTGTGCGGACTCATAGTCATGGTTGGGAGACCTATTTTTCCAGGCGAATTTGATTTTCAAGTAAATAATTTTTTTCCAAATTTCATTTATGGTTTCCTACTGGGGCTGGTAACTTCGCATTTAATTGATATGTTTAAAGAAAAAAATAACGTCATTATTTGAAGTCATCCAGATTCTTTCATACTAAGAGATTATAAAAAATTTGAAAACTATCCTCCAAACCGAATCGAGCGAATGCGGCCTTGCGTGTCTTGCGATGGCTGCATCTTATTATGGCCATCATAGCGACCTCGCGGACTTGCGTAGAAAGTTTTCCATTAGCCTTAAGGGCGCGACAATGGCGCAATTGATGCGTCATGCTGCGGCACTGCATTTATCGACTCGTCCGCTTCAGTTGGAACTAGAAGAAATTCCGCAGTTGCAAACACCATGTATATTGCACTGGAATTTGAATCACTTCGTTGTCTTAAAAAGAGTCACTAAAAGCTGGCGCGGCAAAGTCACATTAGTTTTACTTGATCCAGCTGTCGGTGAGCGTCGAGTCTCCCTACAAGAAGCATCGGCACATTTTACTGGTGTAGCTTTAGAGTTATTTCCAAGTGCGGCCTTTCAGAAAAAGGACGAACGTAAGAAGGTAGCGATCCGTGATCTGACCGGACATATCGTTGGTCTGCGACCAGCAATTGCGCAGGTTATGTTGTTAGCGCTGGCCTTAGAAATCTTTGCCATATGTTCTCCCTTATTTAATCAATTCGTCGTCGATGAAGTCATTGTCAGTGGTGATAAAGAACTACTGACTGTTTTAGTATTTGGCTTTGGTTTGTTGATGATCACGCAGACAGCAATCAGCCTCGCTCGAAGCTGGTTTCTCATGCGTTGGAGTATGGACATCAGTTTTCAATGGAGCGCGCGCGTCTTTGCTCATTTGACCTATTTGCCTGTGTCGTTTTTTGAGAAACGTCATTTAGGTGACGTGGTATCGCGCTTCGGTAGCATCGCTGCAATCCAAAGCACCTTGACGAGTTTGTTCGTCGAGAGCGCGTTAGACGGTTTGATGGCTTTACTTGCGCTCGGCATGATGTTGGTCTATAGCTTAAAGCTTTCGGCTTTAGTGCTAGGTACGGTTTTTGTTTATGCCTTACTACGCTGGATTTTTTATCACCCATTCAGAGAAGCATCGCAAGAGCGTCTTATTTTGTCCTCCAAAGAAAGCAGCCATTTTTTAGAAACGATCCGGGCAGTATCGCCACTGAAGTTATTCGGACGAGAAGAAGAGCGACGAGCCAGATGGTTAAATCTCAAAATGGATGTGCAAAACCGTGACACTAAAACGCAGAAGATGTCGATCATGTTCAAGATTGCGAACACAAGCTTATTCGGTATACAAGGACTTGCTTTGTTTTACATCGGCGCAGGACAAGTGATGTCCAACACCCTATCAGTTGGCATGTTGATGGCGTTTTCTAGTTATGCTGGTACGTTCTCGGGACGCTTTTTTAGTTTGATTGACCTGGTCGTTAACCTCAAAATGCTAGGCTTACATAGTGAACGCCTGGCAGACATTGTTCTGGAAGAGGCTGAGGTTGATATGGTCATAGAAACTGACTTGTCTCGTATTAATCCGACGATCACTCTTAAAAATATTAAGTTTCGTTATGGTGAAGGTGAGCCTTGGATATTAAACGGAATTAATCTCAATATCCCTGCCGGACAGAGCATTGCCTTAGTAGGGCCGAGTGGCTGCGGAAAAACCACCTTGTGCAAAGTAATCCTTGGCTTATTGAAACCCACTGAAGGTGAGATTTTGATTGATGATATTCCGATTCAACAATTAGGGCTCAAAGCTTATCGCCAGCTAGTTGGTACGGTAATGCAAGACGATGTTTTATTGGCTGGTTCTATCAGGGACAACATTAGTTTCTTTGATGCACATACTGATCAAACACGGGTGGAGCAATGTGCTCAGCAAGCGGCTATTCACCAAGATATCGTCAAAATGCCGATGGGCTATCAAACCTTGGTCGGTGATATGGGCAGTAGCTTATCTGGTGGTCAGAAACAACGTGTGTTGTTAGCACGTGCTTTATACAAACAACCTAAAATTCTGGCACTGGACGAGGCAACCAGCCATCTTGATGTGGACAACGAGCACAAGGTCAATGAGGCGTTGAAGGGTTTGCGACTCACCCGCATCATGGTGGCGCACAGACCAGAGACAATTAACGCTGCAGAGCGCGTGGTGACCTTGCTTGATGGCTGTGTGAGTGAGTTGCGGATGAATCCAGTTTTGCCACTTCAGCAAATAAGCCAGGTAGCATAAGTAGGCGTCTCAGAATGTTTGTAATGCAAAGCTGCTGATAAAAAAGCCGCCCCCTTTCAAAAGGATGCGGCTTTTTAGTTTATTGCATCAGTGCGTTGTTACTTATCCAGCACGATTCATCAAGAACGTCGTCAACAGCGGTACTGGGCGGCCAGTAGAGCCTTTGGCTGCGCCGGATTTCCATGCGGTGCCAGCGATGTCCAGATGTGCCCAGGTGTATTTCTTGGTGAAGCGCTCGAGGAAGCAAGCTGCAGTGATGCTGCCGCCAGCTGGGCCACCAATGTTTGCCATGTCAGCAAAATTGGATTTGAGCTGTTCGTTATACGCTTCTTCAATCGGCATACGCCATGCTGTATCACCTGTTTCTTTACCCGCTGCCAGCAATTCATCGGCTAATGCATCATGTTTTGCATCATGGCGAGTGAATAAGCCGCTGTTGTGGTGACCTAAGGAGGTCACGCAAGCGCCAGTCAGCGTGGCAACGTCAACGACTGCTGCCGGGTTGAAACGTTCTGCGTAGGTCAGGGCGTCACACAGAATCAAACGGCCTTCTGCATCCGTATTCAATACTTCAATAGTTTGACCAGACATAGAGGTGACGATGTCGCCTGGGCGTGTCGCTGAGCCAGATGGCATGTTTTCGCAGCTAGGAACAACGGCGATCACATTCAGTTTGAGTTTCATTTCGCCGATGGCGCGCATGGTGCCGATGACAGAGGCTGCACCGCCCATGTCGTATTTCATCTCATCCATGCCTGCGCCTGGTTTGAGGGAAATACCACCGGAGTCAAAAGTGATACCTTTACCAACCAAAACAACCGGTGCTTCTTTGACTTTGCCGCCCATGTGCTTGAGAACGATGAATTTTGGTGGTTCTACTGTGCCGTTAGTGACGGACAAGAAGCTGCCCATTTTGAGTGCCTGGAGCTGTTTGCGGTCCAGAATCTCTACGCCCATCTTGTAATCGGTCGCAATTTGCTTAGCAGTGTTGGCTAAATACGTCGGAGTGCAAACGTTTGGTGGTAAATTGCCCAATTCTTTGGTTAAATCCATGCCGTTGGCTAAAGCGATGCTTTGCAGCAAGGAAGTTTTTGCCAAAGCAGCTTCAGTGGTGGCAACGGCGATAGCAACTTTTTTGACGCCTGCAGGCGTCGTGTCTTTTTTGCTCTTCAAGCCGTCAGCACGGAAAATGCTTTCACGGAAGGCGATGACTGTGGCGCGTACTGACGCGGAAATGTCGCGGTCTTTGATGTTTGGTAATGCTAAAACAACATCGTTGGAACCCAGACTCAGCAGCGTACGTGCGGCAGCTTGTACTGCTTGTTGATAGGCTTTTTCTGTTACTGTGCTGCCTTCTTCGCCTAAACCAACCAGTAACACGCGTTCTGCTGCGATGTCAGCAATATTACGTAACAACAAGGAAGAACCAATTTTGCCAGTAATGTCACCTGATTTCAGTGCCGCTGCGATGGCGCCATGTTTATCTAAACCGGCCGCCGCTGCGGAAAGTTTTTTATTTTCGAATACGCCAACTACGATACAGCCTGTCTTGATGGCCTTGTGGGCAGTTAAGGCACTTTTTGCGTCGATTGTTTTTATGCTAAAGTCCACGTATTACTCCTCTTGGTAAGTCTCGTAAAACAGACATTATAATCCTTCTCATGATTTTTCAACGCGCGCTTCGACGTGAATTGCTCAGCGCAGCAGGCGCAGTCTTCACAACATTGTTTACCATCACGATTACCGTGATGCTGATTAAGATCCTCGGACAGGCGGCTGGAGGCAAAGTTGCATCCAGCGATGTCGTCGCTTTAATTGGCTTTACAGAGCTAATGAATATGCCGGTCTTGTTGATATTGACCGGTTTTATCTCTGTCTTATTGGTCGTGACCCGGTCGTATCAGGACTCAGAAATGGTGGTCTGGTTTGCCTCCGGGCTGAGTTTGACTGAGTGGATCGCACCAGTATTGCGATTTGGTGCTCCGTGGATCTTTTTAACTGCTTTGCTCAGCTTTGTGGTGACTCCATGGGCTAGTCAGCAAAGTTCAGAGTTCAAAGAGCGTTACGATAAACGCTCAGATATTGCCAAAGTATCACCTGGGAAATTTCAGGAGTCGTCGTCTTCTAACCGCATTTTCTTTGTGGAAGAAGTGGCTGGTGATATGAGTAAGGTACAAAACATCTTTATTAATACGATTCATGATGGTCGTACCAGTATTGTCGTCGCTAAAGAAGGCGTTATTGATATCGATAAATTTGGCGATAAATTTCTGGTCATGAGTAAAGGACGTCGTTACGACGGCTTACCGACCGCACCCGATTTTCAGATGATGCAATTTGAGAAATATGGTGTTTTGGTCTCTAGTCAGAATGGCGTTCTGGTTGGCGATAACTCCGCCAAATCGATGCCATTGACTGAATTGCTGAAAGACATGGATGCGACAAAAAAAGCGGAACTATTATGGCGCATATCGTTGCCAATTATGTGCGCACTGTTGTTGTTGGCAGCGATCCCACTGGGATTTGTGAATCCGCGCGTTGGGCGTTCTGCAAACTTGATTGTCGCGCTTCTTTCCGTGATCATTTACCTAAATATGGTCAACATTTCCCAGGCGACGGTATCCCAAGGCCGGAGCGAATTTAATATGGCATGGTGGCCTGTTCATTTATTTGTACTCTTGTCCGTGATTGTTTTGTTTGCTTGGCGCCTGAAGGTAAATAGCCAGTGGCATCCATTGGTGATTTGGTCCAGATGTAAGTCTGGCGTACGTGGAAAAGAAAAAGTCGCATGAAAATTCTGCAAAAATATTTTGGCACTGAAATTATTCGTGCTGTATTGTTTGTGATGTTAGCGCTGCTGGCGCTGTTTTCCTTTTTTGATTTGATGGGGGAGTTGCCCAACGTCAATAAAGGCGGTTATCTTTTGCAGCATGCACTTTTGTATGTGTTTTTAGGATTACCAGGCTACGTCTATGAGTTTATGCCTATCGCAGTGCTGATCGGCACCATTTATGTGTTGGCACAGTTTGCTTCGAATTCTGAATTTACCATCATGCGTGCTGCCAGTATGTCTAACATGATGGCAGCAGGTATTTTATTTAAAATTGGTATTGTGTTCGTTCTGTTGACTTTTTTGTTTGGAGAAATCATTGCGCCTCGCTCAAGCAAGATGGCAGAGGCAATGAAATTGACTGCCATGGGAGCCGCTGAAACGCAACAATTCAGAACTGGTCTGTGGACTAAAGATCTGATCCGTCAGGATGGCTTAAAGGGCGAGATCATTGGATCACGGTTTTTAAATGTGCAGGAAATACTTCCCAATCATCAACTCAATCAGGTCAAGCTCTACGAATTTGATAAAAACTTTCATCTTGCGCGTGAAGTCACTGCGACGAATGCGGCATACCAGGGAAAGAACGTGTGGCGCCTTTTTGACGTCAATCAGACTTCGTTTCCTATGACTTTATCGACCGAAGATATAGCGAACGTCAAGAGCCAGAAATTAACAAGTCTTGATGTGATTTCTGAAGTAACACCAGATATTTTGGCAGTGTTGTTTGCCGATCCTGATCGCATGTCAGCGATTGACCTGGCGGCCTTTACAAGGCATTTGGCAGAAAATAAGCAAGATAATGAACGTTATCAGATTGCCTTCTGGAAAAAAATCATTTACCCGTTTGCGACCTTTGTGATGATGGCCTTGGCGCTACCATTTGCTTATTTGCACGTACGTAGCGGTGGAATTAGTCTCAAAATTTTCAGCGGGATCATGATAGGGATGGTATTTTACCTGATCAATTCCTTATTTTCACATCTTGGAATGCTCAACACCTGGCCGCCAGTCATCACCGCATTGGTGCCAAGTTTATTGTTCTTGGGACTGGCCATCCTTGGTTTGCGTTACGTGGAAAGAAATTGATGGAAAAAAATACAGCATTGATCTTGTTTGCGCACGGCGCACGCGATCCGCGTTGGGCTGCACCGTTTCAACGCCTTCAGAAAATGACGCAAGAAAGCTTGCCAGAATGTGCCGTGGAATTAGCATTTCTGGAATTTATGACGCCATCTTTACCCGATCTAGTGTCAGCGTTAACTGCAAAAAACATCCAGAAAATTACTGTCTCTCCTATATTTTTAGGGCAGGGGGGGCATGTGTTACGAGATTTACCCATCTTAATTGAGCAACTTAATGCCTCACATCCAGAGCTTGACCTGCAATTGGCAACAGCAGTTGGTGAGCAGGAGAGTGTTTTATTGGCAATTCGTGACTATTGTGTTAGCTTGGCGTAATACGAACTTTATTCGAATATTGATTGGATGATCAGATTTGACGCTGAGTTAATCCTCTCAGCGTAATTTTTCTGGAAGCATTTTTTGGAAAAGTTTATGTCGATCTCTCGTTTTGCTGTTTTCCTCTCTTTACTTATTTGTCCTTTGGCAAATGCAGGACAAGTGCTCGCTGTCGGGACGGAATTTGCACATGTCTTTGAGTGCAATAGCGATGGTAGTTGTAATGGCCTTGCAGTTGATATATTGCGCACTCTGGCACGGCAAAACGGCGATACAATTAGTTTTCAGACCTATCCATGGAGTCGGGCACAATCCATGGTTGAGAACAGTCAGGCACAGATCTTGATTGGACCATACAAAACAGCAGAGCGTGAGACAAAATTTAGTTTCGCGCAAAAGCCGTTTTATCAAGATGTGATGGCTTTTTATGTGCGTCAAGAATCAAAGCCCGCTTCTTGGGATGGTAATTTCGCTTCATTAATCGAAGGTAAGGTGGCCGTAATTAATGGCTGGGTATATGGACCTAAATTTGAACCGATGCGTAGTAGCATGAAGCCAAGCTTAGCCAATTCCTTAGAAAATGGATTGAATATGCTAGTGGCTAAACGGATTGACTATCTCGCCACCAATTTGCGTAACTCAGAAGCCTTAGTCGCAAAAATGGGGCTAGGAAATAAAGTGACGATTTTGCAGCCATACATTGATAGGCAAGACGGATATCTTGCCTACTGCAAGACCAGTTGTGATCAGCTACGAATCAGATATGACGAATTGTTTGACCAACTGCGAGCATCAAATGCTTTGCATGAAATGGCACAAAGGTTCGATGTGCGTTTGCCTTGATCATCGTTTTCGCAAAACCTTGCAAATTCAAGATGCCGTGGTTGTATTTCGCGCTCGCATTGCCTCGCCCATCATGACCAGTACCGGGCCATGACTGATAGGTAAGCCTTGGGACAATTCGTTGAGGCTCAGAGCGATGCTGCGTTCATCGTGACGACTACAGTTCTCAATGACGACGACAGGTAAGTCTGGAGGGAAGTTCGCTGCCAGCATACGTTGCGCAGTTAACATCGCTTCCCGACCGCCCATATATTGAACCAGCGTATCGCATTCAGGGATGCGCGTATCCGCGATTTCTCCAGGCGCTGTGCTAGATGTAAATAAAGCGACGCTTCTGGCTATGCCACGTTTGGTCAATGGCTGTTTAACGCTGGCGGCTGCAGCTAATGCAGTGGTAATGCCGGGCACGATTTCATAGCTGATGCCGTGCGATTCCAAGGCGGTTAATTCTTCATCGGCGCGACCAAATAGCATGGGATCGCCGCCTTTAAGGCGTACAACCAGCGGGTATTGGCGTGCGCATGCGACGAGTTGCTCATTGATGTGTTCTTGTGCAGCAGAGCGTTGTCCGCTACGTTTGCCGACCGATATTTTGACGGCTTGTGGGCACAACTCCAACATTTCTGGCGTCACTAGTGCGTCATATAGAACGACACTTGCTTGTGCCAGGATGCGAGCACCACGGACTGTGATTAAGTCCGCAGCACCAGGGCCAGCGCCTATCAGATAAACTTTGCCTAAAGGCGCTGTCATGCGTGTTACTCCTCAATACGTATCATACCTGCAGCCACTGTCTGATGGGTTACCTCATCAATAAGAATGAATGCACCTGTGGAGCGGATTTTATCATACGCATCGGCCGCTAAGGCTTGTTGGACGTTGAGCGTAACGGTTGCAATGTCATTGAGTTTTAAGCTCGTCGCAGGGCTACGCTGCTGGGTATTGATATCAAGCAGGGTATCAACTGCGGTCACGCGTGCTGCAACTTGTTTGGTCGTATGTTTTAACCAGTATTTACGGCGCACATCCAATGCATCTTCAGATAACCAGCACAAATCAGCTTTCACTGTTTTTAATTGGTTTGCTGGCCTATCGGCACCCGCCAACATATCGCCGCGAGAGATATCCAGATATTCATTGAGTAAAATCGTCACAGATTGACCAACGACGGCCGATTCTAATGAACCATCGAGTGTCAGAATATCTTTCACCGTGGCCGACTGACCACTTGGCTGCACAATCAGTTGATCACCTTTGCTGACTTTGCCCGCTTCAATCCGTCCCATGTAGCCACGGAAGTCATTTGCCTCATGTCCGTTGTGGCGCGCAACCAATTGCACCGGAAAACGAAACGGTTCATCGTGGGACGCATCGTAGACACTGAGTGACTCGAGCAAATCGATCAGGGTAGGCCCTTGATACCATGGCATCTTGTCAGTGGCCGTGACCACGTTATCACCAGCGAGTGCCGATAATGGCACTGCATGAACGGCGCTCAAGCCAAGTTGGTCAGCAAATTTTTTGTATTCGGCAACGATACGGTCATACACGTTTTGATCGTAATTGACCAAATCCATTTTGTTGACCGCAACGATGACGTGCTGGATCTTGAGCAAATGAGCGATGGTTGAGTGGCGTTTGGTTTGCACCAGTAAATCAACACTGCCGTCGTCATTTAATTTAACTTTCGACACGTCGACCAGAATGACAACCGCATCTGCTGTTGATGCACCGGTCACCATATTGCGCGTGTATTGCTCATGGCCAGGCGTATCGGCGATGATGAATTTGCGTTTAGGTGTCGCAAAATAGCGATAAGCAACGTCAATCGTAATGCCTTGTTCACGTTCGGCTTCCAAACCGTCGGTCAGCAAGGATAAATCGATCGTATCACCGACGGTGCGCTTGTGTTTTGCCCGTGAAATAGCATCCAGTTGATCAGCAAAAATGCCTTTGCTGTCAAACAGTAAGCGACCGATTAATGTGCTTTTACCGTCATCCACCGAGCCAGCGGTGATGAATCTGAGCAGGCCACGCTCCTGGCTAAGATTAACGTTAACGTTTTTTTCAATGGCGATAGCATTCATTAGAAATATCCTTCTTTTTTACGTTTTTCCATCGATGCCTCAGAAGTCTGATCATCCATGCGTGTTGCGCCACGTTCGGTAATTTGGGTAATCGCGGTTTCTGCAATAATTGCTTCTACGGTTGCGGCATCGGATGAGACTGGGCAGGTGCAGGAAATATCACCGACGGTACGGAAACGGACAATTTGTGTTTCTACCGTTTCGCCTTCGCGTGGTGGCGTTAAATCGGTCAGTGGTACCAACAAACCATTACGTGGAATCACCTGACGTTCGTGAGCAAAATATATTTGCGGCAATTCCAGCTTTTCACGGGCAATGTATTGCCAGACATCGAGTTCTGTCCAATTGGAAATTGGGAATACGCGCATGTTTTCACCGGCATGAACACGGGTGTTATACAAGTCCCATAATTCCGGACGCTGTGCCTTTGGATTCCATTGTCCGAATTCATCACGGAAAGAAAAAATACGCTCTTTGGCGCGGGCTTTTTCTTCATCGCGACGGGCACCGCCTATGCAAGCATCAAACTTGTGCTCAGCGATGGTCTCCAGCAAAGTGACAGCTTGCGCAGCATTGCGCGAGTCAGTTGCCGGATTGCGCAAACGCACAGTGCCACGACGGATCGATTCTTCTACTGAGCCAACGATCAGACGTTCACCCAGTTCGGCCACACGTTTATCGCGGAAAGCAATCACTTCCGGGAAATTGTGTCCGGTATCAATATGCACTAGTGGGAAAGGAAATTTACCCGGGCGGAAGGCTTTTTCTGCCAAACGCAGCAAAACGATAGAGTCTTTACCACCGGAAAATAATAAGGCCGGATTGCTACATTCTGCGGCCACTTCACGCATGATGTGGATCGCTTCGGATTCCAGCCAATCCAGATGGCGATTGCTCGCGGCATCAATAAAATGTTTTTCTGTGACTGTATTCATCATTGATTTCCGATCTTTTCAGCTTGCTTATTGATACGAACTAATTTGCCATCGACGACATGCAAACCACATTCTTTTGATTCTGGATTTTCCCACCACCAGCGTCCTGCACGCACATCTTCGCCAGGTTGTATGGCACGGGTGCAAGGTTCGCAACCTATCGACGGGTAGCCTTTGTCGTGTAGTGGGTTGTACGGCACATTATTGCTACGAATGTAGTGCCACACATCCTCTTCAGACCAATCAGCAAGAGGGTTAAATTTTTGCATGCCGTGAGCAACATCATCTTCTTGTACGGCTAATTCTGTTCGCGTGGCGGCCTGTGCCCGACGCTGGCCTGTGATCCAGGCTTTATTACCTGCCAGTGCGCGATTCAATGGCTCAACTTTACGGATGCGGCAGCATTCTTTGCGCATGTCTACGCTATCGTAAAACGCATTCAAACCGTGCTGAGCAACGTAGGCTTCAACTGCGCTTGCTTCAGGTTTATAGAGCACAATCTCGGTACCATAGGTCGCTTTGACTTTGTCTAACATGCCTAAGGTTTCTGCATGCAAGCGTCCGGTTTCCAGAGAAAAAATACTGATGTTCAGTTGCTCGCGCAAGATCAGGTCAGTCAATACCATGTCTTCTGCAGCCAGACTAGAAGCAAACACCGCAGGGCTAAAATCCTGTGCAATGTTCTTCAAAATAGTGCGGGTATTTTCTAATTTTGCTTCGAATTCTGTAATGACAACGTTCATACATCTGCCCCGGTACGTTCTGCACGACGGAACAGTGGATTTTTCTCATCCCATGAAGTTTGGTATTTTTCTGAAAAATCTGTCAAACCTTTGATGGCATCGTGGATATTTTTATCAGCACGAACTGCAAATGCATTAAAGCCGACGCGCTGCATGTAAAACAACTGATCGCGTAAGACGTCACCGATTGCACGTAATTCGCCAGTAAAACCAAAGCGTGAACGTAAGTTGTAAGCGATAGAATAGCCGCGACCATCTGAGAACTTAGGAAAATCGACCGCCAGCAAGCTGAAATGAGCGATGTCGTCTTTCAGATCTTTGGCTTGTTCATCACTGCTAAACCAGACGCCAAGATCACTACGTTTGATCAGCGTATCTCTTTGCAATAGCCAGACCTTGAGGGGCACTAAAACTTTACCCGCAGGTACTTCTACGGCATCTGGCGTTTGTTCCTCGGTCAGTCGCAAGATGGTCCAATCATCGCTAACGATGGCTTTATCTTTAATAATGTCGGTCATGATGTTTTCTTTGCTAGCGTATCCGGTATTAGTATGAAACGACAGAGCCAGCGTCTTCGCCGTGGTGTTCTGTGGTTTTGATCGGCGTTCCATAAACAAAATCTTTAAATGGCGTAATACCGAGACGTTGCGTGGTATCGATGAAACGCTCATTTTCAAGGCGCTCACGGATGTACACCTGAATAATGCGATCAATCACTTCTGGCATCTGACCAGCAGAGAACGATGGGCCAATGATCTTACCGATGGCAGCCTGATTGCCTTGTGCGCCTCCAATTGATACCTGGTACCACTCGCTGCCATCTTTATCGACGCCGAGGATACCGATATTCCCAACGTGGTGATGGCCGCACGCGTTAATGCAACCGGACATATTTAATTCTATGTCGCCAATATCGTGCAGATAATCGAGGTCGTTAAAGCGGTCAGTAATATCGAGCGCAATCGGAATTGACTTCGCATTTGCTAATGCGCAGAAGTCACCCCCAGGGCAGCAAATCATATCCGTCAGCAAACCGATATTTGGTGTCGCCAAACCGTGTGCTTTTGCTTCTTGCCATACCGCGAATAATTCACTTTGCTTCACATCAGCGAGCACCAGATTTTGTTCATGCGTCACGCGCAATTCGCCAAAGCTATATTTATCTGCCAGATCTGCAACGAAATCCATTTGTTCGGCAGTGGCATCACCTGGCGGCACGCCTGGCTTTTTGAGTGACAAAACGACGGCGGTGTAGCCAGCTATTTTATGTGGTTTAACATTACGCTTTACCCAATTGGCAAACGCTTTGTTTTCTTCTTTGTGCTGTTCAAATTCAGCATCATGTGAGGGTAATTGTGCATAATCAGGCGAGCTGAAGAAGCTGGCGACGCGCTTTAATTCTGCTTCAGTCAGTGTCGCTGGGCCATCTTTGATCTCTGCCCATTCTTCTTCCACTTGCTGTGCAAACACGTCAGCGCCAATCGCTTTGACCAAAATCTTAATGCGTGCTTTGTACTTGTTGTCGCGGCGACCGTATTGGTTGTAGATGCGCAAGATCGCTTCGAGGTAAGTCATAACGTGCTGCCACGGCAGGAATTCACGAATGACGCTGCCAAGGATAGGCGTGCGACCCATTCCGCCGCCAACCATCACCTTAAAGCCGACTTCGCCAGCTTCATTGTGTACGACTGTCAGTCCAATATCGTGCACAGCGATCGCTGCACGGTCTTCTTTAGAGCCATTGATTGCGATTTTAAATTTGCGTGGTAAGTACGCAAATTCAGGGTGGAACGTCGTCCATTGACGCAGAATCTCTGCATAAGCACGTGGGTCGATCACTTCATCCGCAGCAACGCCAGCAAACTCATCGGACGTAATATTGCGCATGCAATTGCCGGAAGTCTGAATTGCGTGCATTTCGACTTTGGCGAGATGCTCCAAAATGTCTGGTGCGTCTTCCAGATTGATCCAGTTATATTGAATGTTCTGACGCGTAGTGAAATGGCCGTAGCCACGGTCATACTTGCGTGCGATGAATGCAAATGTGCGTAACTGCTCAGAAGAGAGCATGCCGTAAGGAACTGCGACGCGCAACATGTAGGCATGGCGCTGGAAGTACAAACCATTTTGCAAACGCAATGGCAGAAATTCTTCTTCAGTTAACTCATTAGCAAGGCGGCGACGTACCTGATCACGAAATTGCGCGATACGTTCTTTGATGATCTGGTGATCGTGTTGGTCATAACGGTACATCTTATTTAGTCCTCACTATGCGCTTGTTGTACTGAATGGGTAAAAGAAGTATAGAAAAATTTAGAAAATCAGTTTGGTGGCGACCAGCGTTAAGGTCGTCGCAAGTATGCCACGTAACAGTTTCTCTGGTACTGCACGTGCCGCCATAGATCCTAGGGTGATACCTGGCAATGAGCCTATAAGTAACGCGCCGAGCAAAGCCCAGTCGATTGAGCCCAGCCACCAGTGACCAAACGCGGCAATCGCTGTCAGTGGCACTGCGTACGCGATGTCGGTGCCAGCAATATGGGCTGCGGACATGCGTGGGTAGAGCATGACCAGCAAGGTCGCCCCGATCGCTCCGGCTCCAATCGACGAAATCGTGACTAGTGTGCCCAGTAATACGCCTGCGGCAATGGTTGCTGCCTGTAATTGGCGGCCTTGCAATTGCTTTTCCGGATGATTGTTCAGCCAGTTCAGCATCTTGCTTTTAAATAGCAAGGCAATCACGGTAAGAAATACCGAAGCTGCGATCGAGTAGCGTATGACTTGCCCGATTTCTTTATTCAGACTACCAAAATATTTGAGACCCAGCGTAGCGACGAATGCCGCAGGCAAAGCGCCGTAGCACAGCAAGCGTACGATTTGCCAATCAACTGTACCACGCAAGCGGTGGGTAAATGTACCAGTTGCTTTGGTAATGGAGGCAAAAGCCAGATCGGTACCAACTGCAACGGAGGGGGACACGCCAAATAGTAAGGTTAGCAGTGGCGTCATCAGTGAGCCGCCGCCAACACCGGTCAAACCGACCAGTGTGCCAACAGCAAATCCTGAAAATATATAAGTAAAAGTCATATCGCCCCGCGTAAAGTAACGTGAATCGTAATGAAACTCGGATATATTCCAAACTACTTAGTATTCATTTGCTTATATGCAGTTTTGATATAAGCATAATCGGTGTGGCCGATATTCTCGTTATATGAATAAACTTACCCTTAGGCAATGTTAAATGTCACAAAATTTTTAATTATTGATTTTTAGTATAGGTTAAAAAATAAGTATTTGTGGAATTGACAGGGGCAACACAGGATTATTCAAATTTCCGTATAATTTAGTTGCCGTTAATTCGGTAGGTTGTACGTCTTCAGGGCGGGGTGTAATTCCCCACCGGCGGTAAATCTGATTTTTTTCAGACAAGCCCGCGAGCGCTTGGCTTAGCACTTTGCGTGTTTTGGCAAGGTCAGCAGATCTGGTGTAATTCCAGGGCCGACGGTGATAGTCCGGATGAGAGAAGATGCGCCTAATGTTCAGCACTCATGCTTTGCGCATGCATGCTGGAGTTTGGCTATGCGTTTTTGAAATATCCCTGAAACGTCTTTTGCACATTTTTATTTTGCGGAGCGTTTCAATATGTTAAATACCAATACAAATATCAATCCTAATAGTCTTTCTGAAAATACTCAGTCTGCATCGTCCTCGATTTCTGTTTGTCCTGAAATTTTTTCTTTAGCTCCCTTTGAACAACGCTTACAGCGTGCCTTGGCTGACTTGCGTGATGGTCGTCCGGTTTTGTTGATGGATGACTTTGATCGTGAAAACGAGGCGGATCTGATTGTCGCCGCTGAAAAAATCTCTGTTGAATCCATGGCGCGGATGATACGAGACGGCAGCGGTATCGTTTGCTTGTGTCTGACCGATGAAAAATTGCAGCAACTTGAATTGCCACCGATGGTAAACCATAACGAAAGCCGTTATGGCACTGCATTTACGGTGTCAATTGAAGCGAAGCAGGGCGTAACAACCGGCGTGTCGGCCGCGGATCGCGTCACGACCGTCCTCACGGCGATTGCGGCTGATGCCAAACCGGAACAACTGGCGCGTCCTGGTCATGTGTTCCCATTGCGCGCAGTCGCGGGTGGTGTGTTGCAACGTCGCGGGCATACGGAAGGCTCGGTTGATCTGGCAACAATGGCTGGATTAGCGCCGGCAGCCGTGCTGTGCGAATTGATGAATCCGGATGGCAGTATGGCGCAAGGGGTGCAAGTGCAAACCTATGCATTAACCCATGATCTGGTTATTTTGACGATAGATGAACTTGCGCAATATCGTAGCCAACATCCATAATGCAGTAAGTAGAACAGGGTTTGTTTTAAAGCTAGTAAGTAACATTGAGACAAACCCTCTAAATACAGAGATGCAGAGAATGGCATTGTTTGGTTATTATTACTTAAGCCGGGTATTGCTGTTTGCGTCAGCTACTTCATTGCGTCTGTGTGCTTAATGACGTTAAGTTTCTCAGTGAGAACTTTTTGGTTTGCTGGAATGAGTGAAGTTGCATTTACTGTAACTGAATTGAGCATTTTTTACAGGAGGCAAAGATGCGAGTTTGTTTGATGTCTGCCTATGGCGTTTTGCCTATCTTCATCGCACTGACATGTGCTCCGATCACCAGCAATGCAGAACCGGCGGCGTACTTCATCTGGAAAAGCAAAACCTCCGATGCCCAGCTCTGTGCTCAAACTTCTCCGGGCGAGTTTTGGGAAAAAGGAAATGTCGCCTTCAAAGATCCTCATTGTGAAAAACCAAAATCCTCTGACGCAACGCCGCAGTTGCCTTTAATTCTGGTTATTCCACCCGCTAAAATTCATCAATAAATCGTTTCTGATTTTGGTCTGGCTTTCGTTTATCAACATGTTGAGGTCTAAAAGCTTGAATTGAGCATTAATTCCCTGCTAGCTCTTCCGTTCATTTCCTTTCAATCACAGGATAATCAAGACCTCAGATCTGGAAAAGGCTGCATAGCGGTTTTTCTTCGTATCTGTTTGAACAACTGTCTTAGTGCCAGTATTTTCTGATTGCACATCAAGCCAGCCATTTGAAAAAACTGATTAAAGGAACCGCTATGTTGAATGAGCGTGAAGCAGAGAGTTGCTACCTGGGACAATTTATCCCATTGCAGTACCATCACAATATGTTGATGGATGCGAACCGTATGGATAACTTCAAGGCAGCAATTGAACGTCAGGTTTTTGAAGGTGCTAAAGTGCTTGAGTTGGGCGGTGGAACTGGCGTGTTATCCTGGTTTGCCGCGCAAAAAGCAGCCAAAGTCTACTGCGTAGAATTTAACCCCGATATGGTGGCTGAAGCGCGTCGATTGCTGGCAAAAAATGCTCATGGCGAGAAAGTTGAAGTAATACACGCCGACGCATTTGAATACCTGCCACCAGAACCTGTCGATGTGGTGATTTGCGAAATGATTCACGTTGCTATGTTGCGCGAAAAGCAGGTCGAAGTGATCGAGAATTTTAAGCAACGTTACACCGAAAAATTTGGTGGCCCACTACCGATATTCATCCCTGAAGCTGTCGTAATGGCGGTGCAACCTTTACATCACACGTATGATTTCTGGGGATATCAGGCACCGATTATTCAGTTTTTACAGCCTGGTGTTTTTTCTGCTGATACCCGTGAACTCGCACAACCCGCTTTGTATAGTGTGATTGATTTCACCCAGCCAAATGGCTTGCAAATTAAATGGGAAGGTTGTTTTACGGTAGAACAGGCGGGAACCTTAAGTGCCCTGCGTTTCATTACAAAAAATATTCTGGCGGTGGTAATGGAAACGTCATCGACCATCGATTGGTTGAATCATTACATGTCTTTGCCAGTACCAGAACCCATTGATGTGAAGCCCGGTGATATTCTGGAAGTGAGCTTCAATTATCGTGCTGGCGGATCATTCGCCTCGCTCCAAAATTCACTGAAAGTGAGTTTGAAATCGACGGCAGCATCCAGAGCTGCGCACCTATCGTTAGTGCATAGCTAAGACTTAGGTTATTTGGGATGTTTGCGTGCAAAGGCACCGGGAACGGTGCTTTTTTTATTTAAACGATATGGTTTAAAACTTTTGAACTTGAATGCTGTCAAAAAGCAGGTCTGGATTGAATGATGTAGACAAATAACTATTCGTAACGTAAGTTGTTGCGCATATTGCTCACGTGCAAAACCTTGCTTGCCGCTACAGGTGGTTTAATTTGTTTTGACATAGTTTTGTCTGGGTTTTCATTTAGCTTATTCACGGAGTTCGATTATGTCTGCACACATCAAGATGCCAATGTTTTCAAGTATTTCCGGTATGTCCAATATCCCTTTTCAATGGACTGCATTGGCCGCAGTGGCTTTGTTTGCGGTGAGCCTTAACGCGAAAGCGGTTGTCAATAACAAAAAAGCTGCGCCACTGTCTGTGGTCGCCGTAAAAGAAAATCCGCTCAAAGCGAAGCCAGGTGTGAGCGATATCGTTAAGGCCTCCAGTGCAAATGATTGGCGGTCGTTAGATCCGGAAAATACTTTGTATCTGGAATTGGCAAGTGGACGGGTCGTGATTGAAATGGCGCCCGATTTTGCGCCGAATCATGCAGACAATATTCGTAAGTTGGTAAGGGAAGGGTATTTTGACGGTCTTGCTATTGTCCGGTCACAGGATAATTATGTCGTTCAATGGGCCGATCCGGATGAGAAGCGTGAAGTCAAAACTGCAAAGAAAAATCTTGATCCGGAATTCACTGTTAAATATACGCCCACGCTAACGTTTAATCGCTTATTTGATGTTGATGGTTATGCGCCGCAAGTTGGACACTCCAACGGTTTTGCTGCTGGCCGCGATCCGAAAACAGGAACTACCTGGCTGACGCATTGCTACGGTGCGGTGGGTGTAGCACGGGGGAACGAAGTCAATAGCGGTGATGGAACATCTTTGTATGTGGTTACTGGACACGCACCGCGCCAGCTTGATCGTAATATCACAGTGGTAGGGCGCGTGATGCAGGGCATGTCTCTGCTGACTTCATTGCCGCGCGGCACCGGTCCTTTAGGTTTTTATGAAAAGCCTGAGCAAAACACGCCGATTAAATCTATACGCATCGCTGCCGATGTACCAGAAACAGAGCGCACGAAATTGGAAGTGATTCGCACTGATACCCCAACCTTCAAAGCCATCGTTGAAGCGCAACGTAATCGTGGAGGTGAATGGTATAAAGTGCCAGCGGGGTACGTCGATTTGTGCAATGTGCAAGTGCCTGTGCGCGAAAAGAAAGATTAATTGTCCCTTTCTCAGCGACTGGTTACTTATCGTTATTGAAGCATCTGACCGAACAATTCTCTCCGTTGCTGCCGTTTCATCCTTGTAAGCGTTTTGCCGGATGATCCGGATGAGGGCGTTCTGTGGTGACTTACTGTTCTGGCAAGTTGTTCCTGACCATGACAAAACTTGCGCGGGGCTGTTATGATCTGCTCCCGCGCAGCTTTCTATCATGGTATTTCAAATGAACGCTTTAATTCACGCCAGCTTTGGCGTCACTGATTTCTGGACTTATTTTTTCGGCACCATTTTCATTGTTTTGTTGCCAGGTCCTAATTCCATGTATGCGTTGAGTGTAGCTGCCCAGCGCGGTATCCGCCCCGCATATCAAGGTGCATGCGGAATTTTTGTCGGTGATTTCATTTTAATGGTGCTCTCAGCAGGTGGTATGGCAACATTGTTGAAAGGCAGCCCTACGCTGTTTTATGCGGTGAAGTACATCGGCGCGGCATATCTGGGATGGATAGGCTTGCAGATGCTGTTGCATAGTCGCAGCGGATGGTTAAGAGCAACCTCAGATCAAGATATCGTTGCTGGAACGGATAAAGTTACAACCGCAACAGAGGCGCAAGCTTCGATGAGTCAGCCATTTACTAAAGCTTTGATCATCAGCTTGATGAATCCTAAGGCGATCTTATTCTTCATTTCGTTTTTCATTCAGTTTGTTGATCCTGACTTTCATTCGCCATTATTGTCGTATGGCTTTTTGGCGCTGATATGCCAGATTTGTAGTTTTTCTTATTTAACGGTGATCATTCTGGTTGGGGCGAAACTCGCGGATGCATTTCGTCGTCGTCAGCGATTATCGGCCGGGCTGTCAGGTGGCGTAGGAGCGATGTTTATTGGCTTTGGTGTGAAGCTCGCGAGTGCTACTTTATAACTCATAGAGACAGGCGCAGGGCAAAAAAATAGAACAGTTTGCTATGAGGCAAAGCTGTTCTATTTTTATTTTCGGTACAGATTTTTTCGGGAATTACTGGCCTGGATTGTTGATGTCAGTATGTATCGTTTCGATTGCGCTCATGATGTCCGGACTGAGCTTAACGGCAAATGCATCAATATTTTCTTTGAGCTGGGTCAGGTTGGTCGCGCCGATGATAGTGCTGGCAACATACCAACGCGAATAACACCAGGCAAGAGCCAATTGCGTCGGCGTCAGACCATGAGCACGTGCCAATGCCGCATAGCGTTTACTGGCCTCTAACACGCTGGCTCTTGTATAGCGCGGGCTCCAGGTTGGCGGGAAAATCGTCAGCCGGCCATGGGCTTTGGCATCGTCGGCGTATTTTCCTGTGAGCTGACCAAACGCCAGCGGGCTATACGCTAGCAGGCTGACGTTTTCACGGAAACAGCTCTCGTCCAGACCTTGTTCAAACGAGCGGTTGACCAGATTGCAGGCGTTTTGGATTGACACCATGCGCGGTAGTTGTTGTATCTCTGCCTGACGCGCAAATTCACCCACGCCCCAGGCGCTTTCATTTGACACACCATAGGCGCGGATTTTGCCTTCTTTGATTAAGTCCCCTAACACGGCGACTGTTTCTGCAATTGCAATATGTGGGCGCTCTAACTCTGGGTTGAATTGCTTTTGTCCAAAGATGGGTGCATTGCGACTCGGCCAGTGTAACTGATACAGATCGATGTAATCGGTTTGTAAGCGCTGTAGACTAGTTTCGATTGCAGCGCGAATATTGACGGCATTTAAATCATTCTCACCACCACGTATCCAATGCATACCACGTGAAGGCCCCGCCACTTTGGTGGCAAGAATGACTTTATCGCGTGTGCCAGATTTTTTTAACCAACTGCCGATGTATTGCTCTGTTTTGCCTTGCGTTTCAGCACGAGGCATCACGGGATACATCTCAGCGGTATCGATAAAATTGATGTCACGCTCCAACGCGTAATCGAGTTGCGAGTGCGCGTCATTTTCGCTATTTTGCTCACCAAAGGTCATGGTGCCCAAGCAAATTTTGCTGACTTGCAGTTGGCTATTTCCGAGTGCGATGGTTTGCATCAACGTTCTCTCTTTTAAGTTCTGACGTTACGCAATGCCGCTGCACATTCTTTGACAAGTGCAGGCCCTTGATAGATCAATCCGGAATAAAGCTGTACCAGAGACGCACCTTCACGAATTTTCGTTGCGGCATCTTCTCCGGAAAAAATTCCGCCGACACCGATGATGGGCAATTCATTGCCAAGTTCGGCCTTTAATGCACGAATAACGCGGTTGGATAAGTCAAATACCGGTTTGCCCGACAAGCCGCCAGCTTCTTCAGCAAATGGCAGGCCTTTGACTGCATCGCGCGTAATCGTGGTATTGGTCGCGATAACGCCATCAATTTTATGGCGTAGCAAAGCATCTGCAATTGTTTTGATTTGCTCCGCGTCGATATCTGGTGCGATTTTCAGGGCGATTGGCACATAACGTTTATGCTTGTCGGCCAGGGCTTGTTGAGCCGATTTGAGCTGTGCCAACAAACTATCGAGTTCATCTGCGCCCTGTAATTGGCGTAGATTTTTGGTATTTGGTGAAGAAATATTGACTGTCACATAGCTTGCGTAAGGATAAACTTTTTCCAGACAATGCAGGTAATCATCAGCGGCACGTTCAATGGGTGTGTCAGCATTTTTACCAATGTTAAGTCCCAGTACGCCTTGTTTATTCTGATAAAAACGGGAAGACTGAACGTTACGAACAAATGCATCTACGCCGCCATTGTTAAATCCCATACGATTGATGATTGCCTCGGCCTTAGGCAGGCGGAACATACGTGGTTGCGGATTGCCTGGTTGTGCGCGAGGTGTGACCGTGCCAATTTCTATCGATCCAAATCCCAATGCTGCAAGACCATCAATATATGCACCATCTTTATCAAGACCTGCGGCCAAGCCGACAGGATTAGGGAAGTGAATCCCCATCACGGTACGTGGGTCATCTGCTGGTTTGCTAAATAAACCACCTAGTCCCGATTTGCTCATACGTTGCAGCGCCGGTAAGGTCAGATGATGGGCTTTTTCCGGTTCCATAGAAAACAGGACGGAACGCGCAAGGGCATATAAAAGTTTTTCAGGCATAGTCTTGGTGAAAATAGGAGATGCGTATTAAAAAGGTGATTTGTTATTCTCTGTTGCAGGGTTTTTGCTGGTTGATTCTGACTGCTACTGGTGTCGCTTCGCTATTGCATTCTTATAATGGCTCCCATCGCCCATGCATTAACGCGTCCAAAGGTTTGAAATTGATCTTATAGGCCATTTTAGGACTGGCGGCAATCCAGTAACCAAGATAAACATATGGCAGAGCGAGTTCTTTGGCCTGACGGATTTGCCACAGGACATTGTAAGTCCCGAAAGATGCATTCGTATCGTCCGGATCGAAAAAAGTATAAACCGATGACAGTCCATCAGTAAGAATGTCAATCAGACTGACCATCTTTAAAACGCCGTGCTGATCGCGAAATTCGACCAATCGCGTATTCACCCGGCTTTGTAATAGGAATTGTGCATACTGATCGCGGCTATCCTGATCCATGCCGCCGCCTGCATGTCGGTGATGCTGATATCGTTGGTACAAGTCGTAATGCTCATTCGAGTAGGCGAGTGCGGTTACCTTAGCATGAAGTTCAACATGCTTTTTTTCGGCGCGGCGTTGGCTGCGGTTTGGTATAAATTCGTCGACCCGCACCCGCACAGGGGTGCAGGCGCGACAACTGTCGCAATGGGGGCGATAAATAAAAATACCGCTGCGGCGGAAACCACTCTTGACTAGCTCTGAATAAATGTCTGCATTGATCAGATGGGCTGGTGTTGCCACTTGCGAACGCGCTTGCAGTCCATCCAGATAACTGCATGGATAGGGGGCTGTGGCATAGAATTGTATGCTCACAAAGGGCAAGTCATTGAGTTGAGTCACGTTATCGTCCCCCTGGCTTTGCACATCAGTTGCATCATTGAGTTAGTTGATATGTGGTTCGGAGAGTGGTTGCCACGTCGAGATGGCAGGCATCGCAGTTGCCACTTGTATCCAGCTCAGAAAATCTGAGCGCGGGATCGGTCGGGCGCCAAGCGACGCCAGATGAGACGTCTCTTGCTGGCAGTCTATCATTTTCACGCCATGTTCACGTAAGAAAAAAACCAAGTGACTTAATGCAACTTTTGAGGCATTGGAGACCCGTGTAAACATAGATTCTCCGTAAAACATACGCCCTATGCAAACGCCATAGGCACCTCCCACCAATTCGCCATCCAACCAGACCTCGGATGAATGCGCAAAGCCTGCACTGTGCAAGTCACAATAGCCTGCCACAATATCTTCCGATATCCAGGTGCCAGCGCCATCTCGGCGCGGGGCTGCGCAGGCCCGCATGACTTGTTCAAACGCACTATCAAAGCGAATTTCCCAGCGCGGGTCTTTTTGAATCTTCTTTAATACCCTCTGTAAACTGTCTGATACTTTAAAATCATTCAGTTGCAACACCATGCGCGGATCGGTTGACCACCATAAAATAGGTTGTCCTTCCGAAAACCACGGAAAAATCCCATGTCGATAAGCGTCTAGCAGGCGCTCTGGGGATAAGTCAGCTCCCGCAGCCAGGAGGCCTGGGGCGCCTTGTTTTTCTGTTAATGCCGTATTGACATCGGGAAACGGTGTGTCGTTGTCCAGCCACGGTATCAAGTGCTGCTCCGCATGGGTTTGAAAATATTTTCTTCATGCAGTGAAAATTGCCCACCCTCACGCACTTTTTTGAGATCGCTGAAGAAAAAGCGCAAAGTATGGCTGATAGTGGGGAACGCAATGTCGTCCCAGGGGATATCATTTTCTGCAAACATTTGCACATCCAGGCTTTCTGTGCCTGCAGCGTAGTTCAAATCCAGCAATGTGGCGCGATAGAATAAATGTACTTGATGCACATGGGGTACGTTGATGATAGAAAATAAGTCATGGAGCTGAATGTTAGCGCCAGACTCTTCTATCGTTTCACGTTGCGCTGCTTGTGCCGAGGTCTCGTTATTTTCCATAAAGCCAGCAGGCAAGGTCCAAAAACCGAGACGCGGCTCTATCGCACGCTTGCATAAAAGGATTTTCAATTCGCCATTGTGCTCCCAGACAGGAATGGAGCCGACCACCAATTTGGGGTTTTGATAGTGAATAGTGCCGCAAGCCGTGCAGACAAAACGTTCCCGGGTGTCATCAGCAGGGATTTTCAGCTCAACTGGCGCGGCGCATTCAGAACAAAATTTCATAGCAGAATAGAATAAATTTGAGTGATGTCAGCAGTGTATCATCTGCCGCGGTGACAGAGATAATCAGAATAAAGTGGGCCGGCAATTGCGCATTGCAGTAAAATCGTGTATAGTTTCATTCTTCAGACGCGGGGTGGAGCAGTCTGGCAGCTCGTCGGGCTCATAACCCGAAGGTCGTAGGTTCAAATCCTGCCCCCGCAACCAGATTCAGCAAAAAGGCTTACAGATTTTCTGTAAGCCTTTTTGCATTTCGCGATATATTTTCTCAACATTTGCCGCATCGAAGATTCGAAGTTATTCGGACTTCTCGGTGTATTTACCCGGCACATAGGGTTTTTAGAAATTAAGTCTGCTTCTGTTTGCTACAGATCACCTTGATTGTGAGTCACGTTGAGTATCTCTTTCTTACCACCTCGCACATTCATTAACGTTTCATTTAATTGGTACTGCAATTTTTGGTCTCAATAGCGCATCGATGTTTGGGATTAAAAAAACGCGATATTTCGATGGCTTTTCGTGTCGTTCATCAAAGTGCAATTCCTTAGAGTGCAGATAATTTTTTCATTAATTGATATTCGAAAATTTCGATGATACTTCATGAAATTTTCCGTTTTTCATTTTCTTTTTACTATTTCATAATGCAAGTCCTGAAGCCGTCGAGACTGGAATGTCAGCCGGTACCAGAGGAATTTGATCCCATTCATATTCGAATTACTTGCATATTTTTAGTAAAACCAAGGAGAAATTCATGCCAATCGCCAAAGCTCAACCAGGAAGCACTTTACTTAATCCAAGCAATCATGCCTTGATCATGATTGATCATCAATCTCAAATGGCATTTGCCACCAAATCCATCGATCCTGTTCAACTTCGTAACAATACTGCTTTGGTGGCGAAGGCAGCGAAAGAATTTAAGGTAGCCACAATCCTGACTACGGTCGCAGAAAAATCATTTTCGGGCCCGATGTTTGATGAAATTAAATCTGTTTTCCCGGAACATGACGTGATTGATCGCACTACGATGAATACCTGGGAAGACGCGCGTATTGCTGATCGCGTTAATTCATTTGGTAAAGATAAAATTGTTTTTGCCGGGCTGTGGACATCCGTGTGCATCGTTGGTCCGGTTCTCTCTGCATTGGATCAAGGTTTTGAGGCTTATGTCATCACTGATGCAAGCGGAGACGTTTCTGATGAGGCACATGAACGAGCAATAGAGCGCATGATTTTGCAGGGTGCTCGCCCAATGACTTCTTTGCAGTATCTTCTTGAGTTGCAGCGCGACTGGGCGCGTAGTGAAACCTATAATGAGACTGTCGCAACGTCGATTGCGCATGGTGGTGGTTATGGTCTGGGATTGATTTATGCAAAGACCATGTTTAACGCCAGCGAAGCGCATTAAGCCAATAAGGTAGTTGGGCAAAGATCGCCTCGTTTTTTATGAATATTGAATACGTGGCGATCGTATCAATTCAAATCAGTTTCACAAAAAAGGACAATAATGAGCGCTGAGCTAATTTTATATAACGGCCATTTTCATACCTTGGATAAGCAAAATCCCGTTGCAAGTGCAGTCGCGATTGAGGATGGAAAATTTGTCGCTGTCGGTGAAACTGAAGAAGTAATGCGCTTGCGTGATTCAGCGACCAAATTAGTCGATTTGGCTGGCCACACAGTTATTCCGGGGTTGAACGATTCCCACATGCATTTGATACGTGGTGGCTTGAACTATAACCTTGAGCTCCGATGGGAGGGGGTGCCATCATTGGCGGATGCTTTAATGATGTTGAAGGAGCAGGCATTGCGTACGCCACCCCCGCAATGGGTGCGGGTAGTGGGCGGATGGACGGAATTTCAATTTGCTGAAAAGAGAATGCCGACGCTGGAAGAAATTAATGCAGCAGCACCAGATACACCTGTTTTTATTTTACATTTGTATGATCGCGCACTGCTCAATCGAGCCGCCCTACGTGCAGTTGGGTACACTAAAGACACACCCAATCCGCCAGGCGGAGAAATTCAACGCGATAAGCACGGCAACCCAACCGGCATGTTAGTGGCAAAACCAAATGCCATGATTCTCTATTCTACGCTGGCAAAAGGTCCGACCTTACCGCTTGAGCAGCAGATCAATTCGACCCGGCAGTTCATGCGCGAGTTGAACCGGCTTGGTGTCACGAGTGTGATTGACGCTGGTGGTGGATTTCAAAATTATCCCGAAGATTATCAAATCGTTGATCAATTGGCGAAAGAAAACCAATTAACCGTACGTATTGCTTATAACCTTTTTACCCAGCGCAAGGGGCAGGAGTTAGACGATTTCGAAAAATGGACAGACATGGTTACGCCAGGGCAGGGTGATGATTACTATCGACATAATGGTGCCGGTGAAATGTTGGTTTTTTCGGCTGCCGATTTTGAAGATTTTCTCGAGCCTCGTCCTGAGCTGGCAGCAGGTATGGAAGATGAACTTGAAAAGGTTGTCCGTCACCTTGTTGCGAATAGATGGCCTTTCCGTTTGCATGCCACTTACAATGAATCGATTAGTCGTATGCTCGATGTGTTCGAAAAAGTCAATCGAGAAATTCCATTCGCTGGTTTGCATTGGATGTTTGACCATGCTGAAACCATTAGTCAGCGCAATATTGATCGCGTAAGTGCTTTAGGTGGTGGTATTGCGATTCAACACAGAATGGCGTTTCAAGGTGAGTATTTTGCCGAACGTTATGGACGTGAAGCTGCAAAGAATACGCCACCGATTAATCGTATGCTCGCAAGTGGCGTACCAGTCGGTGCAGGTACTGACGCCACCCGCGTTGCCAGCTATAACCCGTGGACAGCCTTATATTGGCTGGTCTCTGGTCGAACGGTGGGGGGAATGGCTTTGTATGATCAGGCTGGCGTTTTGCCGCGTGAAACGGCGCTTGAATTGTGGACAGCCGGCAGTGCCTGGTTTTCTAACGAACAAGGAAAAAAAGGTCGGATTAAGGTGGGACAATTGGCAGATCTCGCCGCACTATCCAGTGATTTTTTTAGTGTTGACGAAGATGGCATCAAATCAATCGAGTCAGTGCTCACGGTCGTCGGCGGCAAGATCGTTTATGGTGCTTCGACGTTTGCATCATTTGGGCCGCCTTCATTGCCTGTGCTGCCGGATTGGTCTCCGGTTAACACTGTTCCCGGTCATTGGAAACCCGTATTGCAGAAGCAAACTAGCTTGCCACACCAATGTGCTGGCGCATGTGGTGTGCACGCGCATGCGCATGATGTCGCACGAAGATCATCTGTACCTGTATCAAGCAATACGGGTTTTTGGGGTGCGCTTGGATGTAGCTGCTTTGCTTTTTGAAAGGGGAATACGAACATGCGTTTAAAGAAAATTTTACTCGGCTTATCACTATCATTTTGTGTTGGGCTCGCGTGCCGAATGGCAAACATTCCCGTTCCATCACCCCCGGTATTGAGTGGAGCTTTGTTGGTGTTTATGATGAGCAGTGGTTTTTGGTTGGTCGATCGTTATTTGGAAAAGCGTTTCAAGCAGGAAGTTTCTGAGGAGATCAAATGATGGCGCTGGTTGCAGGATCGATATTGGGTTTGTCGGTGGGGGCGGCCTGCCGTTGGTTTGATTTGCCATCGCCGACACCACCCACGCCCGTGGGAGCCTTACTCGTTGTGGCCATGACTTTGGGCTATGTTCTACCTGATTTTATTCATTGAATGATCGGCATTGATGAAGGTTGGTTAACGTTAGCCAACCTTAATCAACATCAATTTGTAGTATCAAACGAAGGAAAAATTACAATGGTATCGCTTACCTCATTTTTGCGTCGCCTTCATAGCAAAGATGCAGAATATTTGAATGACTTGGGTCTGCTGTATTTGCGGGTTTGCGGCGCATTGCTTTTACTGTATGTTCATGGCCTTCCTAAAATTCTTCATTTCAGTGATGAGCTACAGCGCATTGAGGATCCTATGCATTTAGGCAAAGGTTTTTCACTCTGTTTTTCCATTTTTGCTGAGGTCATTTGTCCTTTACTGATTATTGCTGGTGTATTCGTGCGAGTTGCAGCAATGTCAGTCTTGTGTCTTTTGGTGGTGGCGATGTTTCTGGTTCATCCAGATTGGTCGGTTGCAGAGGGGCAATTTGGTTGGCTATTCATGATCATTTTCGGTACCGTTCTGATTGCAGGAGCAGGTCGTTTTTCTGCTCATGTAAAAAAACTATAAAGCTAAATTCAAAACAATCATCGCCTATGATACCTTTAAAAATCGCTGACACAGATCGACACCATCTGGTGCAAAATATCAGCTTAAGTTTTTTGGCCGGCTATATTGATACTATCGGTTTCGTTGCCTTGTTTGGCTTGTTTACGGCCCACGTGACCGGAAACTTTGTATTGATAGGTGCTGAGCTGGTGCGCCCGTCGCATGGTGTCTTGATCAAATTTCTCGCGTTTCCTGCATTTGTTTTAGCAGTGGCATTCACGAGATTAGTCGTCATTTGGCGCGAAAAACAAGGCAAGCCCGCAACGCCTTCTCTGCTTTTATTGCAGCTTGTGTTGCTGCTTGGTTTCTTGTTTGCTGGATATTGCGCTGAACCGATTACTGACACCACCACAACGATGGCGCTGCTGGCCGGTATTCTAGGCGCTGCGAGTATGGGAGTTCAAAATGCCGCTAGTCGATTGACCCTGAAACACATGACGCCTACCACCGTGATGACGGGAAATGTGACCCAGCTTGTTATTGACCTGGTTGATATTGTTCGTCATACGGCCGATGAGGAAACACGTAGCCGATGCGTTAAATTTTTTTGGCCAGTGATTTTCTTTGGTATTGGTGCCGTTGGTGGCGCGTTCGCTTATAGTCATGTACATTTTCTCGCTTTGCTACTTCCAGCCCTTCTGCTTATCTACTTGTATTTTATTGAAGTGAGCAGAGACACCGGTTGAGCAATTAAACTCAACAAAGCAAGCTTGTGTATGATGTCGATTTTTTACACATCCATACATTGTTCAGAAATGGAATAAGCTATGTTCAGAATTAGCCTCGACGCTTTGATGATCTTAGACGCAATCGACCGGCGCGGTTCTTTGTCAGCAGCCGCCACTGAATTGCATCGAGTTCCATCCACCATTTCATACAGTGTTGCCAGACTTGAAGAAGATTTGGGTGTCCAAATTTACGACCGACAAGGGCCGAAAGTTCGTTTGACACGTGCTGGTGAAGAGCTCCTCAACGAGGGGCGATATTTGCTTCGCATCGCAGATGATCTGGAAAAGCGGGTCATGCGTGTTGCGTCAGGATGGGAGACTGAGCTCAATATTGGTCTGGAGTCCTTATTTGCACCCATTTCTCTGGAAACTGATATTGCTGCGTTTTGCGGCGTCGCAGGAGGCACGCGTTTGCGCTTTTCACGCGAGTCCCTGACAGGTTCATGGGAAGCATTACTTGATCGCCGGGTCGATCTGATGATAGGTGCGCCGGGTCAAGGACCCTCTGGCGGTGGATACGTGGCGGAAGAAATTGGTCAGATTTCTTTTGTATTTGCCGTTGCACCTACCCATCCATTAGCCAAAGTAAAAGGCAAAATAAAAAAAGAAGAATTGCTGTTGCATAAAGCAATTAGCGTTTCTGATACCGCAAGGCGCCTGGCGCCGCGCACGATTGGATTGATGTATGGACAAAATGTTGTTGCTGTTCCGGATATGCAAAGTAAGCTGGGTCTGCAGTTAAGTGGAATTGGTTTTGGTTTTTTACCTGAGCCTTATGCCCGAAAGGCAATCGCGTCCGGTGCATTAATTAAAAAAGAAGTGGAAGAACCTAAACCTGATGAGACTTTTTATCTGACGTGGCGGGCAGGGGAAGTCGGCGCCGCTTTAGAGTGGTGGATAGAGCGCATGCGCCACGTCGATTTGACGGGGCGCCTGATTGAATCGATTTCAGCTGTTTGATATCGTCAATCTGGATTACGTTGCGTCATTTGATGCGCTTTCTGTTTTTTATCTTCTTTCTTACGGTTTTCCATCCCAGGGTACGAGTATCTTTTGTAATCGTCGCAATCCCCACTCAAAGATAAATGCGATCAGCGCAATGACGATAATGCCCATCACGACCACGTCCGTGACTAAGAACTGGGCAGCGGATTGAATCATAAACCCTAAGCCCCGGGTTGCCGCGATTAACTCGGCTGCGACCAGGGTGGACCAGCCGACACCAAGACCGATCCGGATGCCGGTAAGTACATCTGGCAAGGCAGAGGGAAGAATGACATACCGTATGAGTTGCCACCGGTTAGCACCCAAAGATAAGCTGGCGCGAATGCGACTTTGATCCACGCGTCGTACACCTTGCACGGTAGAGATAGAGATGGGTGCGAAGACAGCCAGATAAATTAAAATCACCTTTGAGGTCTCACCGATACCAAACCAAATGACGATGAGTGGCAAGTAGGCGAGAGGTGGTATAGGTCGATAAAAATCAATGAGAGGATCAATTGTTGCACGTGCATAGCGATTGAGCCCGATAAAAATACCGATCGGCACGGCAGTCACTGTCGCCAAAATTAATGCTACTAACACCCTGGCAATGCTGGTTGCAGTATGTGCCAACAAGCTTGCATCAACAAAACCCTCGTCGGCGACAGAAATAAATTTCCGTAACACTGCGGCTGGAGATGGTAAAAATAGCTCTGGCACGACTTTGAAGGCACTGATCGCGTACCAGATTACTAGCAATAGTGCGAACGTGAGCAGGCTATAGGCGCGGTCGGGAAAGTGATCTCGCCAATGATGGAAATTGTGTAATGCTGGCATGACTGACGCTGGCGTAGCTGAAGTTTGATCTGATTGCTGAAGATGTTGAGGTGCTTTAAAAAATTCATTCAGCGCAAATTCTCTGGCTTGTTCGCTCATACAGGCACCTCCTCTTGAGTCAATAATTCTTGTAAAACTTGTTCGCGTAATTCGACAAATTCGCGACTGGATTTGATGCTGCGGGCGCTTTCGCCTTCTGCAAAGCGTCGACCAAAATCAAGCTGACGTATGCTATCGATACGTCCAGGTCTGGCGCGTAGTAACACCAAGTCAGTGGCAAGAAATAAGGCTTCTTCGACGCTGTGGGTAATCATCAGCATACCTTTGCCGGAGTGCTTCCAGACGTGTAATAAATGTTCTTGCATGCGTGCGCGGGTCAGGGCATCGAGTGCACCTAGAGGTTCATCGAGTAGCAAAAATCGCGGGTCAACCGCTAGTGCCCGCGCTAAGCCAACGCGTTGTCGCATGCCGCCAGAAATTTTCCAGATCGGATAATCAGCAAACGCTTCTAAGCCAGTTAGTTTCAGATATTTGTGGGCTTGTTGCTCGCGCTCAGCTTTGCTGTTGCCTGCTAATTGCAGACCGAATGCGACATTTTCTTTGACGGTTTGCCATGGTAAGAGTGCGTCGTCCTGAAATACAACGCCGCGATCAGCGCCTGGTCCTTTGATAGGCGTTCCATCGATGCTGAGATGGCCGCTGGTTGGAGATTCAAAACCAGCGATCAGATTCAGTAGCGTAGTTTTGCCGCAACCAGATTCGCCGATTACAACCGTAAAACTGCCGTCTTGCAATTCCAGGTTGATGCCACTTAATACGTCTAGCGTTTGTTCTTTGCCCGTAAATCGGATGCCTACATGATCAAGTTTTATCATACTATTTTATAACTAGGAATTTTTGAAAGCGACAGGCGTTCAAACAGCCGTTCTGCAACGACTATTTGACGCGCCTGAATGCTCAGCGACTTCGTGCGACCGTGATGAATTACAATTGCGCCGCTTTTTTTGCGTACTGTGCATTCACATACGGACGATAGTCATTTAAGACTTGCTCCGCTTTTTTCTGATCTTTCAAAAATAGCGACGTGTCACTGATCGCTTTGGCCGTGCCACCAGCTAACAAGCGTGGTGAAATTTGTTCGTCGAGTGTTGGGAAAATCGAGCTTTGCAATAAGGTTGGAATATCTGCTTTATTTGCACCAGTCAACCGGGCGATTTTGATTGCTTGCGTAGAGTCGGCGTTCCAGCTACGACCATGTTGGCGATAGTCCGCATAGGCTTTGCCAGTAATTTTAACGAAGGCAGTCACAAAGTCTGGATGGCTTTTCGCAAAGTCTTTACGCACTATCCAGGCATCAAACGTTGGTGCGCCCCATTTGGCGACTTCGGCTGAATTGGTCAGTACCGTACCTGTTTCTTTGACTTTGCCCAAAGCTGGATCCCATACGTAAGCTGCATCAATATCACCACGCAGCCAGGCAGCGGAAATTTCTGTCGGGCGAAGGTTAAGAATTTCTACTTTTTTCGGATCGACACCCCAGTGTTTTAAAGCCGCTAACAAGCTGTAATGGGTGGTTGATGCAAATGGAACTGCCACTTTTTTTCCAATCAGATCTTGGGGTGTTTTGATATTGCTGCCATTGCGTACCACCAGTGCTTCGGCTTCGCCAATTTCTGCGGCAATGAAGATGGTTTCAATCGGCGATTCGCGACTGGCTGCGGCCGCCAGTGGGCTGCTGCCGACATAGCCGATCTGGATGTCGCCGGACGCTACTGCGGTAATGACTTCGCCGCCGCTTTCAAATTTACGCCAATTGATTTTCCAGCCAGTTTGCTTTTCATACTCGCCATCTGCTTGCGCGATTTTGGAAGGTTCAACGACGGTTTGATAGGCGATGCTGACTTCTTTATCGGCGGCATACGTAGCGCTTGATAACGCAGAGAAAATGGCAAGTGCCGGGAATATTTTTTTGAATGACAAACGCATAAAATCCTCCAAAGGTTGTTGAGAAAAGTAGTGTGGATAAGCAGGCTCTATTAAATTTTTTTTGAGCGCTTGAATTTGATTTTAGGTAGCTTTATCACTATCGGAAACGAATCATTTCGATCATCGATATACGAAATTTATCGATTTTTTTCTGGCGCTTATACCGAAATCGAGTAGTGCTTGCTATTCGAATTGGTGTAACTTTTTGGAAGCTAACATGTTGAATCGTAGAAGATGGCGGAACACGAAATTGAGAGGAGGATTTTTAAGTTCGTCAATAAAAAATGCCCAAATTGCATAATCAAATTTGGGCATTGGTATAGCGTTGAAGAGTAAAAATTTTTATTTATACGGGGTCTTTCTTTGAGCTGCCAGGCGTGCGACTACTGATACCAACCGATCGACTTCTTCGCAGGTATTGTAGAAAGCCAGTGAAGGCCGTACCGTCGCTTCAAGACCGAAACGACGTAAAATAGGTTGTGCGCAATGATGGCCGGAACGTACGGCGATTCCTTCTTCATTGAGCGCTTTACCCACTTCTTCGGTTTGATAACCATCCAGTACAAACGAAAGAACGCTGGCTTTATCTTGCGCTGTACCGATCAATCGTACGCCGCGAATAGATTGCATGCCATAAGTTGCGTAGGCGAGCAGATCGTGTTCGTAGCGAGCGATGTTTTCGATGCCGATGCGCTCGATATAGTCAATTGCAGCACCTAAACCAACAGCGTCAGCGATATTTCCTGTGCCGGCTTCAAAACGATTCGGCGGCGGTTGATAAATGGTGCGCTCAAACGTGACGTCTGCGATCATATTGCCGCCACCTTGCCATGGCTGCATATTTTCCAGAATATCGCGTTTGCCATACACGACGCCGATACCGGTTGGGCCGAACAGTTTATGACCGGAAAAGACAAAGAAGTCTGCATCCAATGCTTGTACGTTCACACGCATATGCGACACTGACTGGGCACCATCAATCAATACTTTGGCACCGGCGCGGTGAGCCAGATCGATGATTTCTTTTACCGGAACGACGGTACCCAATGCATTTGATACTTGCGTGACCGATACCAGCTTAGTGCGACTATTGAGCAAACGTGTGTACTCGCTCAAGATCACCTGACCACTGTCATCCACCGGAATCACGCGTATTTTGGCGCCAGTTTGGGTCGCCAATTGTTGCCACGGTACGATGTTGGCGTGATGCTCCAGATGCGAGACGATGATTTCGTCACCTTCGCCAATGTGTTGTACACCCCAGGTTTTGGCCACCAGATTAATTGCCTCTGTCGTACCGCGAACAAAGATAATTTCTTCTGCTGAACTGGCCCCGAGGAACTTCGCGACTTTTTTACGTGCGCTTTCATACGCATCGGTAGCTCGTGCGGCTAATTCATGGGCGGCACGATGGATATTCGAATTTTCATGTTCATAAAAATACGAAATTCGATCAATGACCGATTGCGGTTTTTGCGTGGTCGCTGCATTGTCAAACCAGACTAATTGTCGACCATTCACACGTTCTTGCAGAATCGGAAAGTCTTTGCGAATCGCGTGAACGTCGAAGGGCGGACGTGCACTTGCTGCCAGATTCGGCACTGCACCGGCATGACTCCCCTGAGGTCCTGGATAACGCAACGGGTCAATAAAATAAAATGACCCAGCCGGATTGCTGGCATCGGCCGCCCTGGCAGAAGGAATTCCACCGGAGCGCAATGCAGGTTCTTCTGCGTTGAGCAAGCCACGCAGATCCGTATCCGTTGGTGTGCCAAAGGTTTGTAGCCCAGGCAGGTTTGCGCCGCCCGGATTGCCTGCCGGATAGCTGCTGACATCGCCCAGGAAATAAAAAGGCGTTGTTGGTGCAGGTGAATGTTGTTTTAATGGTTCAATTGCAGGTAGCGCCGCCGTATACCCCGCTGGCGCCAGCTCAGCAACGATGGCTCTTGGTGTTGCTGTTGGTGCGGTTGGAATGCCTGCCGGAGCCGGAAGCACTCCAGCGAATTGTCCCACCTCGTTACGTGAAAAATGTCCAGGCAAACCGGCGGGCAAGTCCGGTGCTGGTACCCCGCGGAGTGGATTGCGTTCCCCATTGGGCAGGGCGGCGAAAAATTCGCTCGCTAACTGCGCCAGTTCTGCCGGGTCGGGCAATCCATCGCTCAGATTGAAGGGATCGTTACTCATTTAATTACTTGTAGGTGTCTGGATATTCATGAAACTTGCCGATTTCAACATCGTCAAGCACCGCCAATGCATCATCGGATTGAATCGCCAATGAGCAATACAGAGAGATGAGGTAAGAAGAGATTGCATTGCGGCTGATACCCATGAAACGCACGGACAGACCGGGGCTTTGTTCACCCGCCAGACCAGGTTGGAACAAGCCGACTACGCCTTGACGTTTATCTCCAACACGCAGTAACAGAATCTTGGTTTTACCATCTGCCACAGGTACTTTGTCTGATGGCACCAATGGGATGCCGCGCCAGGTCAGGAATTGCGAACCGAACAAACTGACGGTTGGTGGTGGTACGCCACGACGTGTGCATTCACGTCCGAAAGCAGCAATCGCTAATGGATGGGTCAGGAAGAACGCTGGTTCTTTCCAGACTTTGGTCAGCAACTCATCCAGATCATCAGGGGTAGGTGCACCTGTCAGAGGGAAAATGCGCTGATCGTCTGCTACGTTAGCTAATAAGCCGTAGTCCGGATTGTTGATCAGTTCGCTTTCTTGACGTTCTTTGATGGTTTCAACGGTCAGACGTAATTGTTCTTTGATCTGATCATGTGGGCTGCTGTACAGATCAGAAATACGGGTATGTACATCGAGGACGGTAGAAACGGCGTTCAGGAAGTATTCGCGTGGATTTTCGTCGTAATCGACAAAAGTTTGCGGCAGATCGGATTCATCGCGTTGCGAGCATGCGACGCGCACATCGCGTGGATTTTTGACTTTATTTAAACGGTAAATACCAGCTTCCACCGGCAACCATTCCAATAAATGTGTCAACCAACGTGGACTAACCGTGGAGAGTTTGGGAACTGTTTTTGTTGCATTTGCTAGTTGTCTTGCTGCGTCATCGCCCAATGCTAATTGCTGATTTGCTGCTTCTGCCATGGTTGCTCCTTGAAATAAGTCAATTAAAAGAAATTACTAACGGCGTCACAACGCCAAATTGACGCTGGTAACGGTAAAGCTAGTTCTAACAGTGCTTATCTGATGCATCTACAACAACTCACAACGATTAATATTGTCATTATTAGTGTGATGAATGCATTTATAAATGTTACGGTTGGACGGTGCGTCCTTGTTGTAAAGAACCCGCTTGCGTTACATGGCTGCCAGCGGGCACGTCTTGCGTAATCCATACATTGCCACCGATGACTGCGCCGCGGCCAATGGTGACGCGTCCCAATACGGTAGCGCCGGCATAAATTACGACTTCATCTTCAACGACTGGGTGGCGTGGCAGACCTTTTTGTAGTGTGCCGTCGGCGTCAGCGGGGAAGCGTTTCGCACCTAAGGTGACAGCTTGGTAAATACGGACATTGGCACCGATGATGGCGGTTTCGCCAATGACGACCCCAGTACCGTGATCAATGAAAAAACCAGTGCCGATGCTGGCACCCGGATGGATGTCTATTCCGGTTTGTGCATGTGCCAATTCAGCCGCGATACGTGCCAGAAGTGGTACGCCTAGCTGATACAAACAATGGGCTATCCGATGGTGAATTAAGGCCAAAATCCCGGGGTAGCAAAGTAAAACCTCATCGACGCTACGTGCCGCAGGATCGCCTTGATATGCGGCAATGACATCACTATCGAGTAAAGACCGGATGTCGGGCAGGGTGCGCGAAAAACTACGCACAATCTGCAATGCTTGCTGGTCAATATTTTCTCGTTCTTTACCCTCGTATCGAGCGACATACATGAGCTCCAGACGAACTTGCGTGTAAAGAGAATGGAGCGCAAGATCCAGGGTATGTCCAACATAAAAATCTTCGCTCTCCTGACGCAGTTCTACCGGGCCCAGACGCATAGGAAATAATGCGCCACACAAACCCGCCATGATTTCTGCCACAGCTTCGCGCGACGGTAACTCACGCCCGCCAGGCTCTGTTGAGCGCTGTCTTCCTTCTCGCCATTGGTGCCTGACGGCCGCTAATTCACTGACTACCCGATCAATATCAAAAACTGGTGTTCTTATGTCGTAAGTTACCGCTGATTTAATGCGCATTTTTGTTGATTCCAGTGCTGATGTAGCGTAATTAGCTTTGTACCCAAGGCAATCCGTGGAAACGCCAGCCGTCGGCGGTGCCGCGGTGTTGTTCTGCGTTGATTTCGCCTTCAAAGCCTTCGAGAACGTTATGGACGTCAGTAAAACCCGCTTTTTTAGCTGCTTCGGCGGCTAATGCTGAACGTTTGCCACTGCGACATAACAGCAATATTTTTTTATCTTTTCCTGCTTTGGATTCCAGTTCACGAATGAAACGTGGATTTCTTGTCAGGCTGGTACCCGTCGCCCACGGGACGTGTATGCTCTCGGGTACATAGCCCACAAACGCGCGTTCTTCTGCAGTCCTTACGTCAACGAGTACGGCTTGTCCTGTAGAAAATAATGTCCATGCCGTTCGTGGCGACACACCATTCTGGTTGCTATCAGTTGATAGTAAATTTTGAAGTACAGCATCTTGTGGATATGCTGCGTTGGGATGTTGGAAAGAAGTTCCCATGTTTGTCTCCTTGTGAGTCTCCTTTGAGCGCATTGGCGTTTCAAAGTATTTATTCTTAAAGAGGAGAATACGGAATTCTCTTAAGTTGGAAAACGAATAAAAATAAGTATGTATATTTGAAAAATGTAATAAGAAAGGCCGGGAAAATTCTATTTACCCTGAAAAGCGCCTTTTTAAAATTTGTGCCATAGCAATACTTCCGCACATCACCAAAAAAGCAACCCAGGCATACGGCCAAAGTAGTGGCATACCAATCAATAGCAAACCATCGTTGCTGCCAGGTATCAATAAGCTCCCCCAAGCCATCATCATGCCACCTGCAAGGCAGCGTAACACGGATGTGAGGCTTGGCTTCGTCGAGCTAAAGCGTCCCGCTGTCAGTCCACCGACAAAGCATCCCAAAAATAAGGCCAGTGCTAGTATGATGCGTTGATAGGATCTCTCCATCATCCCTTGTGCCAGATCAGCAAGTACTTCGGTGTATGCCCATTTCCCGGCAAGTAACATACTGACTAAAAAAGTAAACCCAATCATAATGGTAGCAACGTGTGGTGACCATTGAATAGCTGACGACGGGTCTATGCTGCGAATGTCAAGAAGCAAACCGGTGATGCGCCAAACTAATAAAATTGTCAGCGGCCAAAGTGCAAGACTTGCTGCAAATGACATGCTGGTCGAACTTGGTTTGGGGATGGCTACAGGTATGTCAAAAAGTGCTGGCATACTGAGACAGCCCAGATAGTAGCCTAAGGGCATAAACGCATAAGCCCATTTTCCGGATCCAAGTTTGGCGATGCCTCCAAAAACGCAGCCGCCGTTGATAAACGCCCCCAGACCGAGCATTACAGCACCAATCAATGTCCATGGTGTGATTTCGTAACCGCCAGGTAAATGATTTAACACATGAAAATGTTCTGCGACACCAAGGCCCACTGCGACCCAGATTGCAGCTTCAAACATGGCTGTTAAACGTTTGATTTTGCGTGCCTGGACAATTTCGTCCACCGCAGCTACGGAGCAGGTGGCACCACGTTGAACCGCAAAACCCATAATGCCAACAGCGATGACGGCTAAGATGAAAAATAGCGAATTCATTCTCCTACCCACGCTTCTATTTTCAATAATATTCGATAATGCCTTCGATGGGATCAGCCTCCATGGACCATGGTGCGCGTTCTATCATGTTCATGGTGTCTGCATAGCCGGCTGCGCGTCTGGCATTTACTCCCGCAAAAGAGAAATCAATATCTTTGTTCTGATCTTCTCTTTCGAGACGTGGTGCAATCAGGTGTGCTACGTGCATCGTAGTGCCGCATCCCCACGCAGTGAGCTCTTTAATCTCCGGACTCGCTTGTTTGGTGGCAGACAATTGTTTGCCCAATTCACGAATAATGTGTCGTAGCTTATGAATTTGCTTTTGCTTGTGAATGTGATGATCGGCACGACTCGCGAACTGTATATCTTTTTGTCGGGCTAACACTTCAGCTATGGTTTCGGGTTCAGGTCCAGTCTGATGCCAGACATTGACGGCAAAAATCATTGCGTCCCGACGTGGGTTGTCATCCAGTACGGCCTCGATAGGTGTGTTCGAATAAATTCCACCATCCCAATATGGTTCGCCGTCTATCCTGATGGCACCGAAGGCAGGTGGTAGTGCGCCAGAAGCCATAACGTGCTTGATATCAATCGCTGTTGTTGAGCTATCAAAATAGCGCATGCTGCCTTTGGTGACATTCACTGCACCTACAGTTAAACGGGTATTGCCTGCGGTATTAATTTCATCAAAATCAATCAATTCATTTAACGTGTTTGCAAGCGGTTCGGTGCAATAGTAAGCCGCTTCCTCAATACCAAGTTTTGCATAATTCCCCCAGATTGCTGCATTGTTTGGTCTGAAGAAAGCGGGGAGTCCATTCATGATGATTGACATGTTTGCCAGCATATTGCTTACGCATGCAGGATCGTAAGGAAAATGGAAAGTGCGCTGTACCATTTGATCCCAAAATGCAAGCAACTGTTGCATCCGATTCTCTGGTTTGTTGCCAGCGATTAATGCCCCATTTATCGCGCCTATCGATGTGCCTATAATCCACTCCGGCTCAATGCCAGCCTTGTGCAGCGCTTCATAGACTCCTACATGATAGGCACCGAGGGCTCCACCGCCTTGCAAAACCAGTACCACACGACCGGGTAAATTGTTGGTGATTTTTTTAGTAGCCATAGATTTCGCCTATCCTGAAGATTTAAATTAAGGGTAGCAGTGGGATGAGCAAAGCGCGAGTTAATTACTTTTGGTAACACATTGAAAAGTTGAACCGATTCCGTATTCATGACATTCTGATTTATGCTTACTTCTGACAACGAAGATTTTTTTTACACGATTAATATCAAGCGCCCGATTTATGACTACGACATTACACAAGAGATTTTTGTGTGTGGTGAATGTCTGAATTTTCCAACAGCATCATCGGCTTTAAAAAAGGCTTCATCTCTTCATGGAGTTAAAATGACTGAGCAGAAAAATGTTATTGTTGTAGGTGGTGGTTTTGCGGGGACTGCAGCGATCCGGAATCTAAATTGTCGTTTGCCCAATGATTACAAATTAGTGGTCATTAGCGAAGAGAGTTATACGACCTTTCATCCTATGTTGCCTGAGGCAGTCGGTGCTTCCATATTTCCTGAGCAGGTGGTCGCACCACTGCGTGAAATCCTCGGGCAGCGAAGCGGCAGCCAGTTCATCATGGGAAAAGTTAAAGGTATTGACATGAAGGCGCGCACGCTCGACTTTACGTCTCTTGCCGGTAACCGTAGCATTGCTTACCAACACTTAATTATTACCTGCGGTAATCGGGCAAGAATTGATATGTTGCCGGGGATGAAGGAGCACGCTATACCTTTAAAAACGTGGGTGATGCGATGCATATCAGAAATACCGTTTTGCGCAGACTCGCAGCAAGTGAACTTGAAACCGATGAAGAAAAAATCCGCGCACTTGGACATTTTGTGGTGATTGGTGGCGGGTTTTCTGGGGTTGAGGTCGCTGGTGAACTGGTTGATTGTCTGGCGAGTATTCAGCATTTTTATCCTCGTATCAAAAAACAATATCTGAAGGTAACTGTAATTCACGATGGCGATCGTTTGTTACCTGAACTTCCTGCGTCACTTGGTATGGCTGCGCAATCCTCTCTGACAAAACGCGGTGTGGCTATTCATCTGGCGCGACGTGCAACCAGTATTTCAGATGTTGGCGTTCACTTTGCGGATGGCCTTACTATTGCCGGTGCAACGGTGATTTCAACTGTGGGAACCTGCACTAATCCGCTTTTAGAAACCCTCGGGTTGGCGTTATCGCGCGGCAGAATAGCGGTACAGGCAGATATGCAAGTGATTGATGCTCCGGGTCTCTGGGCGGCCGGAGATTGCGCGCTGATTCCAAATGCGCATGACAATGATTTTGCACCTCCGACTGCGCAATTTGCAGTCGTAGAAGGAAAGCTTGTTGCTGAAAATATTTTGGCGCACATTGCCAATAAGCCGACCCGTTCTTTCAAACATCAATCACGCGGAATGATGGCTGCTATAGGTCATATGCGCGGCGTTGCAGAAGTGTTCGGTATACAATTTTCTGGTTTGCCGGCCTGGTTGTTATGGCGCGCTTACTATTTGTCGCAAATGCCCACCTTGGGTCGCAAGGTGCGAATTTTTGTTGAGTGGACCTGGGGAATGTTTTTTTCAGTCGACATTACACATTTGCGCTTTACCCGAAGTGGTGATGTTGAAAAAGAGGAATGAGCGAGTTGACGACGGGCGTTAAGTGTTTGTTGTGCCCGCTTGGGCTAAGATTGTACTCATTCAAAATTTTTTGCCAGATTGGCGATATCTGGCGCAACCCATTGAGGTTCCACACACTCCTGTAAATGTTCTGCCATAAACTGTATCAATTGCATCGCAGCATGTGGCAGGCGACGGTCTTTTCTGCTGACCAGATACCAGTGACTTTCTAGTGGAAAGTGATGGACAGGAAGTACTGCCAGTTTTTCTTGTCCTTCATACAAAGTATGTGCTGAGATAACCGATAGGCCGAGGCCAGACGCAGTGCTAAGGCGTATGGCTTCGTTACTTTCTATCTGCATGGTATCGCCTAGTTCTATACCCTGACTACTGAGCCAGGATTCAAACATCATCCTGGTCGCTGATCCGGGTTCGCGAATCAGGAAGCGTTCGTTTCTGAGTTCGGCAAATTCCAGACTTTTGCGGCTCACTGCCCAGTGGTCGTACGGAGCGATAATTTGTAAAGGATTTTTAAGTATACGGTTTGCTTGTACCGAATTGCCACTTGGTGGGTGGCTAAAGACGTATAAATCATCCTCTTGCTTAGAAAAACGTTCCAGAATGTGTGCGCGGTTGCCGATGTTTAAAGTGACGCCGACACTCGGAAATACCTTGTAAAAAGCACCAAGTATTCTTGGTAACACATATTTGGCGGTGGTGACGATGCCAATGTTGATATGTCCTGAGCTGCCACCGCGAGCCTGTTCCAGAAAACCGTTAAAGTCGTCAAAGCGCACTAACACATCGCAGGCGGCCCTATATAGCTCCTCTCCGACGTGCGTCAGCTCCATTTTTCCATCGCGATTTGTCAGTAGTGGCTCACCAACGGCTTCACGTAATTTTTTTAGCTGCAATGACACTGTGGGTTGGGTCAGATGGAGCGTTCTGGCGGCAGCAGAAATGTTGCCACATCGTGCAACTTGTACATACACTTGGAGTAGCCTGAAGCTCAAATGGCGGATGTTCATAGATGATTATCAATACAATTCGTTGACATAATTTATTGGTCAATATACCGAAATGTCGGGACAATAGCTATCACGTTCACCACCCGGAGTCCTTTTTATGTTGGATATTTTCGCAGCCTTTCCTGCTTCTGGTTCCGTATTGCAGTCGGGATTAGCGTTGTTGATACTTCTGCTGCCGCTTAGCCTTTTACTTGCAGCCTGGATGACTTCTCGTGGTTCTCAATATCTGGCACGCGCCTGGACGCTCGCTGAGGGTGGGGCTGTGTTGGCAATGATGGTCGCGTTGCTTTCAGGGGTTAACGTCTTAATCTATGGCTCTGGGATTGCTAGTTTTGCAGACTGGTGTCCTTCCATCAAGCTCGATGCCCTAAGTGTCATGATGCTCTTGCTGACAGCCTTCCTTGGTTGGGTCATATTACGTTACTCACGTAATTACCTTGCGGGTGATAAGGGTATTGCACATTATCTGATCTGGTTATGTCTGACGCTTGCCACTGTCTGGCTATTGGTGATCTTCAATAATCTGTTGTTGGTGTGTCTGGCCTGGAGCACCAGTAGTCTGGCTCTGCATCAGTTATTGATTTTTTATAAAGATCGTCCTGCCGCGTTGATGGCGGCACATAAGAAATTCTTTATCAGTCGGACCGCTGATGTGCTGACATTGGTCGCAAGCTTGTTGCTCTATGTTCGTTTTGATACGCTTGAGTTAGATCGCTTAGTCAATGCCTTGTTCAACGTTCATGAGGCCGATACCAGTATAGAAATTGCCGCCTTCCTGTTTGTGATCAGCGCGATTCTGAAATGCGCTCAGCTACCCTTGCACGGCTGGTTGTTGCAAGTGATGGAAGCCCCGACGCCAGTTTCTGCTTTGCTGCATGCAGGGATTGTAAATATCGGCGGGTTTATTTTATTGCGTGTCTCTGGTTTGCTTGAATTGGTGCCTGCCGCGCAACTTTTGTTGGTGATGGTCGGTAGCATTACCGCTACCTTGGCGGCGTTGGTGATGATGACACGTATCAGCGTTAAAGTGATGTTGGCGTGGTCAACCTGTGCGCAGATGGGCTTTATGTTGCTGGAAATAGGCTTGGGCGCTTACTCGCTGGCCTTGTTGCATCTCCTGGCACATTCTCTTTACAAGGCTTATGCGTTTTTGGCAGCAGGGGAGACGGTGTCGCGACAGCGCATGCTGCATATTGCTCCTGCGACGCATCCACTGAATTTTGCGCAAAGTTGCCTGTCTTTTGTAGGCCTCGCAGTGGCTTTACTATTCTCCGGTTGGTTGACAGGTCTGGATCCGCGTCATGATGCGGTGATTTGGTTGCTTGGCGGGGTTCTGGCAAGCGGACTCCTGCCACTGGTCAGCTCCCCCTCAGAAAACCGTGGCTGGTATCAGGTGATTTTGTTGTCGTTTTACGCATTTGGTCTGTCATTGTTGTACGGTACCTGGCACTTTGTGTTTGGTCGCTTATTCCCTGCATCAGCAGTCGCACCCTCCATCTTCAGCATCATTTTCGCAGCGATTTGTTTGCTTGGTTTGTTAATTGTGCAGCAAATAGTGCTTAGTCATCCTCGTGGCTCACTGTCGCGCTGGTTGCATCCCAGAGCATTTGCTGGTTTTCATCTTGATGAAATCGTGACTTATCTGACACTTCGTATTTGGCCTGCACGATTGCTTGTCAGTAAAAATGCTCAACCATTTAATCCTGCTGGCTCTCGTATTAATAACAAGGAAAAATTATGATGTCTGCCGTTCCTTCAACGTTGCCGGTCACTTCGACCCTGCCGGTAACGCCGATAGCTTCCAACGCGCCCTGGCGCCAGGTTTCACTAGAGGATCAACAGGTCACATTGGCAAAAGCGATTCAGGGTGCATGCCGCCGGATTGCGCCGACCTGGCCGTTGGATAGATTGATTGCAGTCAATCCTTGGTGGGGTTTTGTCGAGCAGCCCGTACAAAAAGTCTCAGACATGATGTCGCATTTGTGCGGCACACGTCTGACCATGCCTGCAGAATGGTATCTGGCTGAATTCAAGAGCAAACGCATTTCTGAAGTCGCGCTCGCAAAGGCAATAAAACAGCACGGCTTGACAATGGATGTGACGAGTTTTATTCAAGCCTGTTCCGTCAGTCCGAATGAGTCCGCCCGCTTTATGTTGTTGACGGATGCAATGGATGCGCAACGTGATCTGGTGCATCAGCCCGCATGTCGCGATGTGGTGACACACGCAATTGGGCAGCATTGTGCCTCCTGGTTTGATGAGGGGCAGGCCAGATGGAAATTGACGCACGCAACCTCGTTATATGTGGCGTGGCGTGAGATTGCTTCGTATGACAATGGCCCTTCACTTTTTACTGGAATCGATGGGATTGCCGAACGGATAGCGGCATTGCCTGACTCGCATGAAAAACTGATAGAAGTCGTCTGCGATAAGTTAAGGATTAAACCAGACGAATACGAAACCTACTTTACCGCTTTATTGCTGAGCATTAATGGCTGGGCAGCGTGGTGCGCTTATTTGAATTGGCAAGCGGGTCTTCAAGGGAAGACAGATAACCATTTGCAGCAATTATTGGCAATACGCCTGGCATGGGAATGGGTGCTTGCTGATAGCGGGCAGTATGAAGCGGTGGTTGAATCGTGGCACGCGAGTCGTAGTGCGCCGACAATGGTGTCTGGCAGTTCTTACGATTGGGTATGGCAAGATGCATTGGAATTTACCTGGCAAGATCAGGTTAATCAAGGCTTGGCATTACAGTCGAAATCAACATCAGAAACTGAATCACGAGCTGGTATGCGACCATCAATGCAAGCAGTTTTTTGCATCGATGTACGCTCAGAGCGCATGCGTCGCGCGTTAGAGGCAAGCGACCCATCGATACGCACGCACGGTTTTGCGGGTTTTTTTGGCTTGCCTATTGAATACTTGCCGTTTGCTGGTCATGAGGCACGTCCACAATTGCCGGGCTTATTAGCGCCCAAAATGCGGGTCGTATCGGTCGCAAGCGACCGTGAAAGAACACAAAATTTATTCGCGCAACGTCGCTTGCGATTAGGTGTGGCACAGGCTTGGGAACGCTTCCGTACTACCGCAAGCAGTGGCTTTGGCTTTGTTGAAACGACAGGTCTGAGTTATGCCTGGAAGCTCGTCAAATCCAGCCTGCATAGCACAAAAGAAAAAGCTACTGACGCCGCGGCATTGAGTGCGGAAGAACGCGATCGCCTGGTTCCCGTTCTTGAAAATGTCGGTGTGGATGAATCCATAGATCTGGTGATCGGAATATTGCGTGCGATGTCGATGACGTCTGACTTTGCGCCAGTGATTTTGTTAGTCGGGCATGGCAGTCAGACTGCAAATAATCCGCATGCCGCAGGTCTGGATTGCGGAGCGTGTTGCGGTCAGACTGGTGAGGTGAATGCACGGGTTCTGGCCCATTTGTTGAATCGGGTTGATATTCGTTATGGCCTACGTGCAAAAGGTATTGATGTACCTGAAGATACTTTGTTCGTCGCTGGATTGCATAATACCACCACGGACGAGATTCGTTTGTTTGACGTGCAAGATGATGTGAAGAAAATTGCTGCATTAGAGCAGGTGCGCTCCTGGCTTAAGCAGGCGGAGCAGCGCATACGCGAAGAGCGTGCGCCAACGATGGGCATAACAGCGTCTAAACCGGAAGCCTTGATGGAATCGTTGCGTGAAAGAGCAGCCGACTGGTCGCAAGTTCGCCCTGAATGGGGTCTGGCGAATAACGCTGCTTTCATCGCGGCGCCACGTCAGCGTACGCAGCATATGAATTTGCAAGGCAGAAGTTTTTTGCATGATTATAAGCATGCAGAAGATGTTGGGAATGCCGTGCTTGAGCAGATATTAACTGCACCAGTGTTGGTGGCGCATTGGATTAACATGCAATATTTTGCCTCGACCGTCGATAACCGTCGTTGGGGTAGCGGTAATAAGGTGTTGCATAATGTTGTGGGTGGTCATATTGGCGTATTTGAGGGTAACGGTGGCGATCTGCGCATAGGCTTGCCGCTACAATCCTTGCACGATGGAGATGGGTGGGTGCATACGCCTTTACGTCTCTCCGTGTGGATGGAAGCGCCCCGCGACATTATTTCCGGCATCGTACATAAGCATGAAAAGCTGTGGCAATTGGTGGGCGGTGGCTGGTTGCATTTATTTAGTATTGATCCTGAAAGTGGAAACGTTTATCGTTATGTGAAGAATCGTGAGAATCGTGAGAATCGTGAGAATGGTGAGAATGGTGAGGTTGCCTATCAATGGGTATTGGAGTCTGTGCAAGTATGAGTGAATTGTATCCAGCGGCATTATTGACTTGTCACGGAAAGCAAGTGGCGCTTGAAGAGCCACTTGCACAAGCTGGTTATGCTGTATTCACTGTGAATGATTTTAATACCGATAGTCTTGGTACTTTTACTGGCGAGATCGCACGTGAAGGAACTATGCTGGAAGCAGCAAGACGTAAAGCGCAGCTCGCGTGTAGTCTGAGTGGTGCCCGGTTTGGCATCGGTAGCGAAGGAAGTTTTGGTGGTGACCCATGGTTTGGTATTACTGGTTGGGGACGTGAAGTTTTGGTTTGGTATGACGCCAAAGAGCAACTTGAAATCAGCGCCTTTGTTCAGGGGCCAGAGACAAATTACGCAAATAAATGTGTGAGTGACCTGGAAGAGGCGCTGACATTTGCTGCTGCCATCGGCTTTCCGCAGCATGGAGTTGTGGTTGGGCAGCCCGATAGTATCGTCTATGATAAGTCGTGTTCAGATATGCAGTCCTTTAGTATTTGCGTGACTAAGGCGCTGGAATACGGGGCGGTGGATTTGGCTACCGACATGCGTGCGCATCGTAATCCTAAGCGTATGCAAATGATCGCCCGTTGCGCACAAGACCTGGCGACCCGGCTTGCTACCCATTGTCCGCAATGTCAGGCGCCGGGATTTGGCGCCCACGCGCCGGTTTTGGGTGCGCTGTGTCAGGAGTGTCATATGCCTACCCAGCAAGCGAGAGCGGTCGTATTTAAGTGTGTTGCCTGCGGATTTGAATCCGAAAAGCAACTGCGCACAGAAGTCTCGGCGAGTTATTGCGATTACTGCAATCCCTGAGAGCAGATGGAGTAATTTTATTTTCCGTCTGCTTTGCATTTTAAACTGATGAGCTTTGATTTCTAAAAATGCAATTATTGCGTTATTCTGAGATTGTATCTGGCTCGGGTGTTTAACTTTGACTGAAAAATGGATAAAGCGGGTATAATGCGCTGGGCGAAAGTATGGAAGTGTTTGATTTAATTGACTTTATCATGATTAATGATTTCTCTTCTATGATGAGTTCCGGATCCGCTTACCCGATTTTTGTTGACAAGTGGCAAATCAACGACGATCCGCAAATCCTGGAAAATCGCTGGAAACGTAGATTTTTTTATATGCAGGCAATTTATTTTTGATTGCTACGCAGATTCTGGACTACAATCTAGTGTCTACTAAATTGATGGGTAGGACGCAAATCAGTTGTTGCGCTTCTAAAACTCCCTGATCTGCCCGCTTGACGGGCGTTGTAAGCAAAATGGCTTACAACAAAACTAAATACATAAAAGCGTGGGCTGCAGCCGGGTATATCTTCGGTGCGGCTCTGTGTATGGCACCAATTAAACCCGTGTAATCTATTACTTACATGAATACTGCTGAGGCAAAGCGAGTCCTCGAAACAGCCTTGTTATGCGCGCCCGAGCCGCTAACAGTCAACAACATGAAAAAACTGTTTCAGGATGCCGACGATGATGGAGATGTCGTTGGCGCAGATACCATCAAAATGATGCTGGAAGATCTGCGTCTTGATTGGTCGGATAAAGGAATTGAATTAGTGGGCTTGTCGACAGGATGGCGTTTTCAAAGTCGTCCTGAAATGCGCGCCTATATCGATCGCCTGAATCCTGAAAAGCCACCCAAATATTCGCGTGCAACTCTGGAAACGCTGGCGATTATTGCTTATCGTCAACCCGTCACTCGTGGCGACATTGAAGAAATTCGCGGCGTGACGGTGTCATCGCAGATGGTGAAGACGCTGGAAGATCGCGGCTGGATAGAAACTATAGGGCATCGCGATGTGCCAGGTCGTCCGGCATTATTTGCGACGACCAGGCAATTTTTAAGTGATATGGGTCTGGCATCTCTTGATCAATTGCCGCCGTTGCAGCAAGTAAGCAAGGGCGATGACCAGGATATGGATGCGAAGCCAGATCTTGAGGCGCAACTGGCAGGATTTGGTAGTGATATACCTGATCTGATCGACATGGTGGCTGTTGCAGGAGAGATGGTGGAGGATATTGGGGCTGTCAATGACACGACTGAGCCTGATCATGAAGAATTAAATTTAACTGGTGACGTGAATAGCATTGTGGGTATTGTTGAAGGCGGTAGTGCGGTTGAAAGTGAAGCTATCACGGTAGTCGTCAGTGAAGATGTTGATGTGAATGAGCAAGGTCATGTGACCGCGCTTGAAGCGGGTGCCGAAGCGGACGTTGATGTCGCGGGAACCCCTGAATTAGAAAATTTAAGCAGTCAGGCTGCCGGGATATCGGTGCCAGATAATAAACTGGATGCTGAGCAGCAGCAGCCTCACATAGAATCAAATGAATTGAAGAATGAATCCCATGAATCCTGATGATGTAAAAGCCGATAAAAATCCTGTTGGCGAAGGTTCGGCCGCAGGTACTGAAGAATCCAAACCGAACAGTCGCGGTCCGCGCGGTGTGCGGGGTCCGCGTAATATGCGTCGCTCTCCGCGGCCAAAAGCGGCTGGTGCAGAGGCGTCAGCTTCAACTTCAACGGAAGGTGCGCAGACTGCTGTTTCCGTCGTTGAGGGTGAGCGCAATGAGCGTGCCCCTCGCGCGGCCAATGCAAATCGTTCCCGTAAACCACGTGTTGACGGTGATCAAGCGGCTCCGCGCGGCGAACGTGCTCCGAGAGTTGAGCGCGGTGAGCGCCCGGACCGTGGTGAGCGTACCGAGCGTCCTGCGCGTCCGGCCCGTGAAGCTGGTCAGGCAGGACAAGCTGGTCGCGGACCCAATCGTGGTAACGGTAAGCGTTCGTCACAAGCCAGCGTGGCGCGCCGTGAGGCAAATAATCCTGATGACGTATTTTCATTCGTGACCTCTGAAGCTTTTGATGCTGGATTTGCTGATGCTGATGAACCAAAAGGCCGTGGTCGCAACGCCAAGCCAGTCCGTCGCGATCTGACTGCTGACGATGATGCGCCAAAATTACATAAAGTATTGGCTGAGGCTGGTTTGGGTTCTCGTCGCGACATGGAAGATTTGATTGTTGCTGGTCGCGTTTCTGTGAATGGTGAGCCAGCGCATATCGGCCAACGTATTTTGCCGACTGATCAGGTGCGCATTAACGGCAAGCCTATCATGCGCAAAGTCAGCAAAAAGCCGCCGCGCGTGTTGATATACCATAAGCCAGCTGGCGAGATCGTTAGTACCAATGACCCTGAAGGTCGCACCTCGGTATTTGATAGTTTGCCAACCATGAAGCTCGGTAAATGGCTGGCAGTTGGTCGCCTCGATTACAACACAGAAGGTTTGCTGATGTTTACGACATCCGGTGATCTGGCAAATCGCTTAATGCATCCGCGTTATGGTATCGAGCGTGAATATGCCGTTCGTACTCTGGGTGAGTTGGAGGAAGGTATGCGTCAACGTCTGTTGGCGGGTGTTGAGCTCGAAGATGGTCTGGCGCAATTCTCCAAAATTTCCGATGGTGGTGGTGAGGGCGTTAATAAATGGTATCGCGTGATTATCGGTGAAGGCCGTAATCGTGAGGTTCGTCGTATGTTTGAAGCGGTTGGTCTGACCGTGTCCCGTTTGATTCGTACGCGTTATGGCGCAATGACATTGCCTGCTAACCTCAAGCGTGGTCGCTGGGAAGAGTTGGAAGAAGATGCAGTTCGCAGCCTGCTGAAATTAAGTGGCCTTGAGAAAACTGCCAGCGACAAGCCGGCAGCTGCTAAAAGTGGTAAGCCGTTTGGTAATAAGGCTGCTGGTTCCAGTCCTTACGTGCAGAAGCATCCGAATTTCCCTATGTCCAGTGGGCGCGGTGAGTCTCGCGGCGAATTCGGCGCTGGCCGTGGTGGAAATGCAAATGGCAATAAAGCCGGTGCGTATGGTAGTAGTGCTGGCAACGGCAACGGCAATGGCGGTGCGGCTGGTAAAAAGCGCCCACGCCAGCCAGATCCTTTGCAGACTGCATTAGGATTCCCTGATGCCGGGCAACAACGCCGCGGTCCGACAGCCCGAGGTAGTGGCCAGGCAATAGGGCAGGGCATTGCAGCTCGTCGCCGTTCTCGCGGCGCTTGATTTGACGGATGAATTGTGGTTGTTTTGCCCTGTTTCTGATTGCGACAGGGTAAATAATCGTTTATAATCTGGTAGTTAGTAGTTTATGCCTGATGAGATTAAAATCCGGGCGCAAAGAAAAGATGGGCTTAGCCCATTTTTTTTTGGTTTTACCATTTGCGTACCTTGACTATAATTTTCTGGGTTTGTGTGTTTATCGGAGAATAGTTTGGTTTTGTTGGATTTGATAGAGAAAACCGTCAACGGTACCGGATATGATCTGGTTGACTTTGAGCAGGCCGAACGCGGTCTGTTCAGGGTATATATCGACTTTTTGCCGGCTGACCTTGAAAAAGGCAATATCGCAGTCGAAGATTGCGAAAAAGTTAGTCACCAATTGTCACACGTGTTAACGGTAGAAAATGTTAATTACGAACGTCTGGAAGTTTCTTCCCCGGGCTTAGATCGTCCTTTGAAGAAAGTAGCCGATTATGTGCGTTTTGTTGGTTGTGAAGTGACCATCAAATTGCGCATGGCGATGCCAGGCACACCAAACCGCAAAACTTTTACCGGTGTGTTACACGAGCCTGAGGGCGAAAATCTAAAGCTGGAATTTGAAGTAAAAGATGGGTCGGCAATGCTGGAGTTTACGCTCGCCGATGTGGATAAGGCACGTCTGGTGCCACAAGTGGATTTTAGGAGTCGCAAAGCATGAGTCGTGATTTGTTGTTATTGGTGGATGTGCTGGCACGCGAAAAAAACGTTGATGAAGAAGTTGTTTTCGGTGCCTTGGAACATGCTTTGGGACAAGCGACAAAAAAACGCTTCCCTGGTGAAGTGGATATCCGCGTAGAAATTGATCGTGATACTGGTGAGTTCCGTTCTTTCCGTCGTTGGCACGTCGTGCCTGATGAGGCGGGTTTGCAATTGCCAGATCAGGAGATCTTGCATTTTGAAGCGGTGGAAGATGATCCGGAAATTCAAATCGATGATTACATCGAAGAAGAAATTGAATCCGTCGATTTTGGCCGTCGTTTTGCACAAGACACAAAACAAGTCGTTTTGCAGCGTATTCGCGATGCTGAGCGCGAACAAATTTTGGCTGACTTCCTCGAGCGTGGCGATTCTCTGGTAACAGGCACCATCAAGCGTATGGAGCGCGGCGACGCGGTTGTTGAATCCGGTAAAATCGAAGCGCGTTTACCACGCGATCAAATGATCCCGAAAGAAAACTTGCGTGTTGGTGATCGTGTTCGTGCCTACATTTTGCGCATTGATCGCAATGCCCGTGGCCCACAAGTAATCTTGTCTCGTACAGCCCCAGAATTCATCATGAAATTGTTTGAGCTGGAAGTACCTGAAATTGAACAAGGCACTCTGGTCATTAAATCTGCTGCACGTGACGCTGGCGTTCGCGCAAAAATTGCAGTTCACACAAGCGACAAACGTATCGATCCTATCGGTACTTGCGTTGGTATGCGTGGTTCTCGCGTTCAGGCTGTGACTGGCGAATTGGGTGGCGAGCGTGTTGATATCGTGTTGTGGTCTGAAGATCCGGCACAATTCGTCATCGGCGCTTTGGCTCCTGCCAATGTGTCTTCGATCATGGTTGATGAAGAAAAGCACGGTATGGATGTTGTAGTTGATGAAGAAAATCTGGCAATTGCCATCGGCCGTAGCGGACAGAACGTTCGCCTGGCAGCGGAATTGACTGGTTGGCAAATCAACATCATGACGGCAGAAGAATCCGCCAACAAGGCTGAGCAAGAAACTGCTGGTATCCGCGCATTGTTCATGGAAAAACTCGACGTTGACCAGGAAGTCGCTGAGATTTTGGTTGATGAAGGTTTCTCTAGCCTTGAAGAAATTGCTTACGTGCCTATCAGTGAAATGCTGGAAATCGAAGCATTTGATGAAGATACCGTCACAGAATTGCGTAACCGTGCTCGCGACGCGCTTTTGACTGAGGCGATTGCTTCCGAAGAAGGTTTGGAAGGCATGGATGATAATTTGTTGAACCTCGAAGGTATGACTCGTGTTACTGCTGGCAAACTGGGTTTGTCTGGTATTAAAACATTGGACGCTTTCGCAGGTCTGGCTTACGACGAATTTGGCGCGATTTTGGCATTGTCTGCCGACCGTTCACGCCATTTGATTAAAGAAGCATTTGAAGATGTGACCGATGATGAGATGAAACTCATCGACGCTAAATATGATGATCAGGCCAAAGCTTTGTTAGCTACCGCCTGGAAACTCGTAGAAGCTAAGTAATTCACGGGTTTCATATTCATAACGCGCACATAGAAAAAGAGGACTGAATGGCGAGTAACAACGTTGCCCAATTTGCCACCGAGCTGAAAATGTCAGCTGATGTATTGCTCACGCAATTGCGTGCGGCAGGCGTCGATAAAAATTCGACGTCAGATTCATTGACAAAAGAAGACAAGGATAGACTGCTGGAACACCTGCGTCGTTCCCATGGATCTGCTGTTGACAATGAAAAAAAGAAAATCACCCTGACTCGTAAAGAGACAACGGAGATCAAACAGGCGGATGCTACGGGCAAATCTCGCACCATTCAGGTCGAAGTTCGTAAGAAACGTACTTTTGTTAAACGTGACGAAGTTGTCGCCGATGACGCTGCAGCACGTACACCAGTCGCCGAAGTAGAAGAAGTTGAGTTGAATGAAGAGGACGCTCGCCGCGAGGCCGAGTTGATCGCTCGTCAGGAAGCAGAATTACGCGAAAAACAAGAACGCCTTGCTAAGCTGGAAGCTGAAAAAGAAGCCCAGGCAAAAGCAATGCGTGAAGCGGCAGAGGCTGAAGCTGCGAAAGCGGCAGCCGAGCGCTTGAAAGCGGAACAAGCTGCAGCAGCCGCTGCTGCAGCAAAAACTGTAGAAGTAAAACCTTCTCAGTCAGATGAAGAGAAGAAACGTTTGGACGCAGAAGAAGCAAAGAAAAAAGCTGCCTTAGAATCTAAAGAGGCAGCAGATCGTGCAGCAGCAACCGAGAAGGCAAGAAAAGCCGTCGCGGATGAAGTTGCACAGATCAAAGAAATGATGAATGCAGCGCGCAGACCAGCCAAAGCACCGGCGCCTGCACCTGCCGTAGCGCCAAAAGTAGCAGAAGGTACTTTGCACAAGCCAGCTGATAAAAAAGCTGGCGAGAAGAAACCTGCTGCTGCGGGTGCGGCGACGACTGAGAAAAAAGAAGAGAAAAAACCAGCAACTGCTGACAAGAAAGCGATTAAATCCGCTAACGTCTCTTCAACCTGGTCAGAAGAATCCAAAAAACGCAGTGGTGGTTTGAAAACCCGTGGTGATACCTCTGGCGGTCGCGAAGGCTGGAAAGGCGGTCCTAAAGGTCGTCGTAACAATCACCACGAAGAACGTGAATCTAACTTCCAGGTACCGGTTGAGGCCATCGTTAAAGATGTGTTTATTCCTGAAACACTGACTGTCGCCGAATTGGCGCACAAAATGTCCGTGAAGGCATCGGAAGTGATTAAGCATTTGATGAAATTGGGTCAAATGTGTACGATTAATCAGGTCCTCGATCAAGAAACAGCGATGATTCTGGTTGAAGAAATGGGTCATAAAGCATTCGCAGCTAAATTGGACGATCCTGAAGCTGCATTGACCGACGTTGCTGAACACGCAGAATACGAAACCTTCCCACGTGCTCCTGTGGTCACGGTGATGGGTCACGTCGATCACGGTAAAACGTCATTGCTCGATTACATTCGTCGCGCCAAGGTTGCTTCTGGTGAAGCTGGTGGTATTACTCAGCACATCGGTGCATACCACGTAGAAACACCGCGCGGTATGATTACCTTCCTTGATACGCCAGGTCACGAAGCCTTTACGGCAATGCGTGCCCGTGGTGCGAAGGCAACGGATATCGTTATTCTGGTCGTAGCGGCAGATGACGGCGTGATGCCGCAAACGAAAGAAGCGATTGCGCATGCAAAAGCAGCTGGTGTGCCGCTCGTTGTGGCAATCAATAAAATTGATAAGCCAGGTGGCAATGCTGATCGTGTGTCACAAGAATTGATCGCTGAAAGCGTCGTTCCTGAAGAATACGGTGGCGATTCACCATTTGTACAAGTTTCTGCAAAAACCGGCCAAGGTATTGATTCCTTGCTCGAAAACGTCTTGTTGCAAGCTGAAGTTCTTGAATTGCGTGCACCGAAAGATGCACCGGCTAAAGGCTTGGTAGTTGAAGCGCGTCTGGATAAAGGTCGCGGTACTGTGGCAACAATTCTGGTTCAGTCCGGTACATTGAAGCGCGGTGACGTGGTGTTGGCAGGTTCTTCCTACGGTCGTGTTCGTGCGATGTTGGATGAAAACGGTCAAAACATTGCGCAAGCTGGCCCATCGATTCCGGTTGAGATCCAAGGTTTGACTGAAGTGCCAGCTGCTGGTGAAGAAGTCATGGTCATGGTTGATGAGCGCAAAGCACGTGAAATTGCTTTGTTCCGTCAAGGTAAGTTCCGTGATGTTAAGTTGGCGAAACAGCAAGCCGCTAAACTTGAAAACATGTTTGAAAACATGGGCGAAGGCGAAGTTAAAAATCTGCCTATCATCGTCAAAACCGACGTTCAAGGGTCACAAGAAGCGCTGGTTCAGTCCTTGCAGAAGTTGTCCAACTCCGAAGTGCGTGTCCAAGTGGTTCACGCAGCGGTTGGTGGTATTTCTGAAAATGACGTCAACCTGGCGGTGGCATCTAAAGCAGTTATCATTGGCTTCAACACACGTGCAGATGCTTCTGCCCGTAAATTGGCTGAATCCAATGGTGTGGATATTCGCTACTACAACATCATTTACGATGCCGTTGATGAAGTTAAAGCAGCTTTGTCCGGTATGTTGGCACCAGAAAAACGCGAACAGATCATCGGTATGGTCGAAGTTCGCCAGGTTTTCCTGGTCAGCAAAGTTGGCGCGATTGCAGGTTGCCTGGTTACCGATGGTACGGTCAAGCGTACATCGTCAGTTCGTTTGCTGCGTAATAACGTGGTGACATGGACTGGTGAGCTGGACTCACTGAAGCGCTATAAAGATGATGCCAAGGAAGTGAAAGCCGGTATGGAATGTGGCTTGTCACTGAAAGGTTACAACGATATCCAAGTGGGCGATTCGCTCGAAATATTTGAAGTTCAAGAGATAGCACGTACGCTCTAATCACTTCAACCCCGGACTTGTTCCGGGGTTCTGCTTTATGGCAATGATGACGGCGTTGAAAAGAATTTATGGCAAAACATAGTAAAAATATTCCTGGTCGTGGTTTGCGGGTCGCAGATCAGATTCAGAAGGATTTGGCAGAAATAATCTGGTCCGAATTAAAAGATCCTCGTGTAGGTATGATCACGTTGACTGAAGTGCAGCTGACGCCCGATTACGCTCACGCAAAAATTTATTTCACGACCTTGGTGGATGACCCGGTTGCAGTAAAGGCGACAAACGGCGCATTGTCTAAAGCGGCTGGCTTTTTGCGTGCAAAATTAGGTTTGCGTTTGCATATTCATACGCTGCCGCAATTGCACTTTATCCACGACACCTCGACCATACGCGGCCTCGCTATGTCGAAGCTGATCGATGAAGCGAATGCGACACGTGCCAAGGATGATGCTAATGACGGCGCTAATGACGTTGCCGATAATGGCGCAAAAGACGAAGAACAAGAATGATCACTGACCGGCTTTGTTGTCGGTCTTGCCTATGACTACCCAGATAAAAAAACGTCCCCGTGTGCCAGTACACGGCGTATTGCTATTGGATAAGCCGGTTGGTTTTTCCAGTAATGATGCGTTGATTAAGGCGAAGCGCTTTTTAAGTGCCATGAAAGGCGGGCATACCGGAACGCTGGATCCGTTTGCGACCGGTTTGCTGCCTTTGTGCTTTGGTGAGGCCACCAAGTTTTCTCAGGATTTGTTGGAGGCTGATAAAACCTACACGACGGTGGTGCATCTGGGGATTACCACCACGACCGGCGATACCGAAGGCGAGATATTAGAGCAAAAGACCGTCGATGTTACTTTGTCGTCGATCGAGCAAGTCTTAAAGCAGTTCATCGGCCCGATCCGGCAAGTGCCACCTATGTATTCCGCACTCAAACGTGATGGTAAGCCTTTGTATGAGTATGCGCGCGCAGGTGTGACTCTGGAGCGCGAAGCGCGTGATGTTGTAATTCACGAATTGGAATTATTGTCCTTCGCTACCCCTTTGCTAACGCTGAAAGTAAAATGCAGTAAGGGGACATATGTTCGTGTGCTCGGCGAAGATATCGGTGCAGCACTGGGTTGTGGTGCGCATTTAAAGGAATTGCGTCGGGTGCAGGTCGGACATCTGGTGTTGGAAAAATCGATTACGCTGGAATCGTTGGAATCCATGTCAGAGCAAGAGCGACTTGCTTTGCTTGATCCGGTGGATGCCTTGTTGTCTAGTTTCCCATCCTTGCGCTTGAGTGATGAACTGGCGATACGGTTTTTGCACGGGCAGCGCCTGGCATTAGGTAGGGAAGCGATTGTGCTGCCAGAGCACTTAGGGCGGGTGCGTGTGTATCGGGATACCGATGGTCAATTACTGGGTTCGGCACAGTTGCAAGAGTTTCAGATACTGGCGCCAGAAAGATTAATTAAGACGCAATAGTAAAGCCTGAGAACAGCCAAATGAGTTAGCTAAAGATACCTGACTTACTTTCTCAAAGCTGTGTGATCCAAAAAATGTACTAAGCTGGGCAAATGCCCGGTGAATGAAATAACCCGTTAGCAGAATGCCAAATCGTTTTTGGATGCGAGTTGGCGATGATTAACGGTAAATATTGCCAATCTGAATTATTAGAGCTTATTGGCTGTCATCGCTTTGTAGCAACTACTTGAAATAATAGCGTATAAAAATCTGCATCGGAAGTTGATGGAATTGATGTGGTGTGTGCAGCTTTGTCTGCTCTGCGCTGAGTGAGTACATGAGATTTTGATGTATTCATTTGACTGTGAAAGGATGGCTTTGCCAGCATCGTATGGCGGAATCATCTTTCTCGGCTCTAATTCGCCCTAGTTTTCTGCTTTTGCGTTGCAGCATGTTATAATCTTAGGTTATCCGATTTACCCCAAACGAACGTTATCATGTCCACTACAAAACGCGCTATTCGCAACATCGCCATTATCGCTCACGTCGATCACGGCAAAACCACCCTGGTTGATCAATTATTGCGTCAATCCGGCACTTTCCGTGACAACCAACAGGTTGATTCCCGCGTGATGGATTCCAATGATATTGAAAAAGAACGTGGTATCACGATTCTTTCCAAAAACTGTGCAGTTGAATACAAAGGCACACACATCAATATCGTTGATACCCCAGGCCATGCTGACTTCGGCGGTGAGGTAGAACGTGTATTGTCCATGGTTGACAGCGTTTTGCTGTTGGTGGATGCGCAAGAAGGTCCAATGCCACAAACGCGTTTTGTGACACGTAAAGCATTGGCACTCGGTTTGAAACCTATTGTTGTTGTCAATAAAATTGACCGCGAAAATGCTGATCCACAAAAAGCAGTTAACGCGACTTTTGAATTGTTCGACAAACTCGGTGCAACCGATGAACAATTAGATTTCCCTATCATTTACGCATCTGGCTTCAAAGGCTACGCAGGTCTGGAAGATACAGTCCGTGACGGTACAATGGAACCGCTGTTTGACGCGATTCTGAAACACGTACCTGCGCGTGAAGATGATCCAGATGGTCCTTTGCAATTGCAAATCACATCCCTGGAATACTCTTCTTACGTTGGTAAGATCGGCGTTGGTCGTATCCTGCGCGGTCGCGTAAAAGGATTGCAAGACGTTGTTTGGATGAATGGTCCAGAAGACAAACCAACAAAAGCACGTATCAATCAAGTATTGACGTTCAAAGGTTTGGATCGCGTACAAGTGGATGAAGCTTTGGCTGGCGATATCGTCTTGATTAACGGTATTGAGGAAATCAGTATCGGTACGACTATCTGCGCACCTGATGCGCCAGAAGCTTTGCCAATGTTGAAAGTCGATGAGCCAACATTGACCATGAACTTCATGGTTAACAGCTCACCATTGGCTGGTCGCGAAGGTAAATTCGTCACCACACGTCAAATCCGTGATCGTTTGGAACGCGAATTGAAATCCAACATGGCATTGCGCGTGGTTCAGGCTGAAGGTGATGACTCCACATACGAAGTTTCTGGTCGTGGTGAGTTGCATCTGACCATCCTGATCGAAAACATGCGTCGTGAAGGTTTTGAGTTGGCTGTTTCCCGTCCACGCGTTGTGTTCAAAATGGTTGACGGTGTTCGTCATGAGCCATACGAAAACCTGACTGTTGACGTCGAAGAAGCAAACCAAGGCGGCGTCATGGAAGAGTTGGGTCGTCGTCGTGGTGATCTGCAAAACATGGAACCGGACGGCAAAGGTCGTGTTCGTTTGGAATACCGTATTCCAGCACGTGGCCTGATCGGCTTCCAAGGTGAATTCATGACATTGACGCGCGGTACTGGTTTGATGAGTCACGTGTTTGATGAATACGCACCAGTGGACAATACACGTGGTGAAATGGCAGGTCGTCGTAATGGTGTCTTGATTTCACAGGATGATGGCGCAGCGGTTGCATACGCTATTTGGAAACTGCAAGATCGCGGCCGTATGTTCGTGGTTCATAATGACCCAGTGTACGAAGGCATGATCATCGGCATCCATTCCCGTGATAACGACTTAGTTGTTAACCCAATCAAAGGTAAGCAATTAACTAACGTGCGTTCTTCTGGTACAGATGAAGCGGTACGTTTGGTGCCACCGATTCAGATGTCTTTGGAATACGCAGTTGAATTCATTGAGGATGATGAATTGGTAGAAATTACACCGAAGAGCATTCGTCTGCGCAAACGTTATTTGAAAGAACACGAGCGTAAGAAAGCATCGCGCGAAGCATAATAGCTCGCTTGAACGTGCGCTAAGGCGCATGTCGATCAACCCGTTTCGCTCTTACCATTGGTAGGGCTTAACGGGTTTTTTATTTTCTGCCTTTTTTCGACCATCGGTTTTTTGTAGTGGGTGGTAGATCGTCACGATGCAAATCATAGAAGTCAGAAAATGTTTACCTGGAATCGCTATGCAAAAAAAACTCAGTCATCGTCATGCTGTGATCCTGATGATATGTGCCGCCAGTTTATGGAGTATTGCTGGCGTTTTTACCCGTCATCTGGAAGTGGCGCGTGGTTTTGAAGTGACGTTTTGGCGGAGTTTATTTGCGGCGATTTTTGTTGCTGGGGCTATGCTGCGCCAATATGGTCGCGGCTTTATTCCTCGTTTGCGTTTGCTCGGTAAGTTGGGGTTTATTTCCGGCTGTATGTGGGCAACGATGTATTGTTGTTTTATGATTTCCATCACGATGACAACGGTTGCAAATACTTCGATCATGGAGAGTCTTGCCCCATTGTTCACGGCATTTCTCGCGTGGTTGGTGTTGCGCGAAAAAATTCCGCTGCGTACCTGGTGGGCGATTGTTGCAGCTGTGTTGGGTATGTCCTGGATGTTTGTCGGCAGCTTGTCAGAGATTGATAACAGAGGCTTGTTGGGGATGTTTATTGCTCTCGGCATCCCTGTCGCATCATCGGTTAATATGATCGTGTTGAAAAAAAGCGGTCACGCGGTTGATCTGGTTCCCGCTGTATTGTTGGGCGGTACGATTTCCGCTTTGGTGATGTTGCCGATGACATATCCATTTCAGGCGTCTTTACATGATATTTTTATTTTGGCGATCCTGGGTTTTTTTCAGTTGGGGTTTCCGTGCATGTTGATGGTACGCGCATCGGCGAGTTTGAGTGCCCCCGAAATTGCTTTGCTGTCGTTACTCGAAGTTCTGCTGGCACCTATTTGGGCTTGGTTGGGCGCTGGGGAAGTGCCAGCGCAAGCAACGATAGTTGGTGGCGCTGTGGTGCTCGTGTCGCTTGTTTGGAACGAGATATGCTCAGAAAAAGATTAGCAATCTTTTCTATGGTGCAGGGCGCCAGCATGACGCTGCGAACAGGGATCTGTTGTTGACATATAAGCATAAACCATATGGGGTGTGAAAAACTTCAAATGGCACTGGTAATGGAATGACATTTTTTAATGTGCGGTTGGTTCTTGCAAAAACGTTGTCGAGATAGCAGAAGCCAGCATTTTGCAATTGATCTGCCCAGACCTCTTTGCGTTCATGTCTTTCTACTCTGTTGATACCTTCGCTCGTCAGAATGTTAGCGATTTCTCTGCCGAAGAACTCGTTTTCCAAAATTGCTCTTTCTTTTGCGGTGCGAGGGAAATAGTCTTCGAGCGCATTAAAAACATGCATGTAGTGCTGAAAAGCTTCAAGGCAACGATCCTTGAATTGTCGACTGTTGTTATTGGCGTCAGTCTCGACTAAGGTAAATAATTGTGGGTTCAGCTGGCGTAGTCGGGAAAGCAAAGACTCGCGAGAATGTGATGCTTTTGTAATGGCGTCGTCTGTTGGTGTATGGTGTAAAGAAAGTGCAGCATTGATTACCAGATATTCGCCGCTGATCAATTTGATTTCCTCAAAATTAACTTCTTCTGCCTTGCCAATTAATGATGTAAACGAAAACTCAAAGCCAATTTCATTTGCTTCTTTTGAGAGTCTCTCACCAACCTCGATCAATTTGCTTTCCGTTGACGGAATATCGATTGCAGTAATACGGATTCTATTTGGCAGAAAGCTTGTGCCCTTGAGTATCGCGAATAAGGCTGACCATTGATAACCTGAACCTATCCCAATGTCGATGATGTGTAACCTCTTCATGTGCGCCGATTGGGAGAGGATCGCCAAATTAATTGCGTTGTAGGCAAATTGTACAAATGGCGTGGAGTTGGTAAGAATATCGAAGGCTCGCATCATTGATACAGGTTTGGATTGATCAGCATAAGGATTTCCTGCATAAAGGTCGATGACATTTTTTGAGTATGTGTTGTGGGGGTAGCTACCGCTCTTGATCGCTTTCATGATGACCCGGCTTAAACGATGTAATGGCGGGCCGTTTGGATCGGTGATAGTGAGAACGTCGTTTGCCATTTGATACGCTTCTTCGATTTTTTGAAGATGAAAAAAATGCGCTCCGTTAATTGTTTTAGCGTAAATGATTTCATTGCGCAGCTGTTCAGTATTTAATCTTGCGGAATTTTGGGCTTGCTGAGTAATGTTGTATTCCCTATGTTTCTGGGCAATATTTGTCTGCATATGCATGTCTCTTCCTTCCGTAATTTTTCTGTCGATGGCACGCGACTTCATCCCATTTCCGGCGAAAAGCATCTGGATCCATGTGCTGGAAAACTTGAAATGGATGGTGGGATTCAGTGAGAAAAGTATAGGTGGGGCAAACCATGTATGTCGAAAAGTAACATTAAGTTTCGCAAATTTCAATTCGACATATTTGCATGCCCGAAATTTTTGCTTTCACTGAAAATGTGAAAATTTTTTCCGGACAAACCAGGCTTTTTTGTCTCAATTTGTCTAGGTTTGTTTTAGATCAAATATCAATGAACAAAAATTGAAAAAAACGCAGCGCGGAATTAAACTCGGAAACATTTTATTTTCAGATTGCATCATCATGCTTAAAGCCCCCGAACTCCTATTGCCAGCCGGCTCGCTGGAAAAAATGCACGCTGCTTTTGATTTCGGCGCAGACGCCGTGTATGCAGGTCAGCCGCGCTATAGCTTGCGTGCGCGTAATAATGAATTTTCTACTTTGGATGTATTGCAGCAGGGCATAGCTGGTGCTCATGCGCGCGGCAAATTGTTTTTTGTTGCCAATAATATTTTTCCGCATAATTCCAAGCTCAAAACCTACCTGCGCGATATGGAGCCGGTAATCGCGATGAAGCCAGATGCGTTGATTATGGCCGACCCAGGATTGATCATGATGGTGCGCGAAAAATGGCCTGAAGTGCCAGTGCACTTGTCGGTACAGGCCAATGCAGTGAATTGGGCGGACGTCAAATTCTGGAAAAAAATGGGTCTGACACGCGTCATTCTTTCTCGTGAATTGTCGCTCGACGAGATCGAAGAGATTCGACAGGAATGTCCAGATATGGAACTCGAAGTATTTGTACACGGCGCATTGTGTATCGCGTATTCTGGTCGTTGCTTATTGTCCGGCTATTTCAATCATCGCGATCCAAATCAAGGCACTTGCACTAACTCTTGCCGCTGGGATTACAAGGTCGAGAACGCGTCAGAAAATGAGACCGGCGATCTGGCGCGGATTCCGGTGGAGACGATACAGTTCAATTATCAAAAAGCCTTAGAAGACGCAAATCAATCTTTTTCAGCAATGGGAGATATGCCGCGCCATCCTTTGGCGGATCGTCCCTACTTGATCGAAGAATCCACCAAGCCTGGCCAACTGATGCCTATCCTTGAAGATGAACATGGCACCTACATCATGAATTCCAAAGATCTGCGCGCTGTTGAGCACGTCGAGCGTCTGGCAAAAATTGGTGTTGATTCGTTGAAAGTAGAAGGACGGACAAAATCCTTGTACTACGTTGCAAGGACTGCACAAGTGTATCGCCGCGCCATTGATGATGCGGTCGCGGGGCGTCCATTTAATCCGCAATTGCTCGGTGAATTGAACGGACTTGCCAATCGCGGTTATACCGATGGTTTCTATCAGCGCCACCATACGCAAGATCACCAGAATTATATGGAAGGCGTATCGCAAGCACATCGCAGCCAATATGTGGGTCAGGTGTTAAATTTAGCTGACGGTTGGGCGGAAGTGGAAGTCAAAAACCGCTTTGCTGTGGGTGATCAGATTGAGATTATTTCACCAGCCGGTAATGAAATCGTGACTTTGTCTGAGATGCGTAACGCAGACAATCAGGCAATTAATATCATCGGCGGTGCCGGACATAAAGTGCGCATTCCACTGGACGCAAAATACGAAAAAGCGTTGATCGCCAAAATGTTGTAATCCATATCTGACTATGCGCTGAGTTTCACGCAATTTAGCATATACTCCCCCTCATTTTTAAGAAAACTAGCCTTATTGTCATTTAAAGATAATGGCCTTAAAAATATACAAGGGGGAGTATTTTGTCTGCTAATTTCATCAATGTCTGCGGCATCCTCATCGCTTACTACGCATTACTAAGCAGTGTGACTTTTATTTTTTATCTGGTCGATAAACAGGCTGCCCGCAAGCATCGTTATCGCATTCCTGAACGGCGCTTGCTGATGTTGAGTTTGCTCGGTGGTTGGATTGGTGCGATGCTCGCCCATCGATATTTGCGTCATAAATCATTTAAGCATACATTCTTACGCTGGTTCTCATTCATGGTGTGGCTACATTGGATTCTTGTTCTGGCCGTGTTGTGGCTGGTTTTCTTTGGAGGTAGCGGCTGATGATGAATCAAAAAAGCAAAACGCTGCCGTTCACAGTGCAATGTTAGTCAGAATAATTGAGTGTCGAGAAATCTGATGTCATTGTTGTGCGTTGCAAAAGGTAAGACACGGCTGACCGTCGTCGGTGCTTAGTTGCCTGTTGAGCTTAAGTCCAATTGTTGTTGATAGGAACCGGCAGAATATTTTTGTACATAGAATCATCTGATTTATTGGATCAATTATGCCTTTATCCACAATTCGACTCATGCACTATGTACGTGATGTTTCGCTCTTAAAACGCTTCTACCAAAAGCACTTTTTTGACCTGGTCGAAGAGATATTGGATGAGTGGGTTGTGCTAGATACTGGTCAAATAGAGCTTGCTCTGCATCGAATCGGTATGCCCTGGCGTAACCAACCATTAAATCGTTCAAGTTCAAACCTCAAAATGGTTTTTACTGTTAAATCAGGATTGCCTGAGTTACGTACATCATTACTAAGCGCAGGTGTAGTCATGGGGTATCTCAAGCCTTATGATGGATTTCCATAATTAACGTGTAATGGTGAAGATCGATAAGGCAACTTCGTCCAACTTTCTCAAGCTGATTGAAGCTGCATAGAACTGAGAACTATCGGCACATTTAAGTCATTCACTTGTTGCAGTTAAATTTTGAATTTATTGATGGAAATTTGAATAGTGGGTAGTTTCATCGTTCGTAGGCAACACGTGTTTTTAAAAGACCGGTTGCGTGATTATTCGATATTTATTGATGGTATCGAACAAGGTAGGATCCAAAGTTGACAGTCGGAAGTCGGCGGCACATAACCACCATTCGCTAATATTCAAACGAATAAACCAAAGCACCCAATACACCTAGGCGTCCTCGGTACGTAAGTTATAATGCTTATCCCGAAAGCAACGTTTAAGTTGATCGGGCAATTTTGGTTTTCAAACTGTTTCTGAAACCTGTACCTTGGGAGTGCCGTTTTTCATGGTGATTTAGTACTGTTTTTTTATGCAGTACATTGTTCAAATGACCGTGTGACAAGCCTTTCCATGGATTTGATTAGTTGAATTAGGTGGACGGCATCTGCCCGCCTAATTAATGTTATGCAACGGAATACTATGACCGATGAGCAATACAAGAAGATTACCTCTGCTGCAGAATTCTTTAATGAAACTGCTCGAAAATTTCTAATGACCGAGCGAGGGCTTCATGCAGAAACCCTTATTTCCTCTGTCGCTAGAATGTCGGGTTCACTAATGTATAGAAGCTTTGGGTTCGATGGAAAATTTGAACCAGGCACTGCTGTTCTATCTGATAAAGCAAATATTGAAGGTCCAAAATTAATGAACGGGATGTATGCCACACTGCGACAGCTAGGCCATAATATAGGAGAGGAAAATACAAATAGAGCGTATGCTTCAGCAGAATTCTCTCAGCTAAACTTTAAAGAGTCACACGACCGTCTTGCAGCATTCTTTCTGGCTTACTGCAAAGCAGCCTCGATATCGTTTCAAGACGCCGCATTTGGTGCTTCAATTGCGACAGCAATTCTCATACATGATTGCCGTGATGTTTTAGCGATTGAAAAGGGTGCTGCAATCGCCATTTATGGATTCGTTGAGGGTACGAAAACAGCGCCCTATTCAACAGACCAACGCACATCGCCACCTGCCGCATCTCGTACTCCACCAAAGAAGCCATGGTACAAAATATGGTGATTGGTTTCACAACATCACATATCAGGTTTTTCCATAACATGATGATCGATCGGATTGACCGCGATGCGGCAGTGTTCTTTTTAATCTGTGGGCGGACATCCGATCATTTCAGTCTTAAGTTCTTAACAGGAGACAGTAATGTTTTTGAGTGCAAAAGTAAAAGCGGCGACAGTCTTAATGGTCTTATGCCTGATCCCTTGTTACACCTTTGCCCAAGATAGCCTCTATGCAAAACTGATCGAGTTGGCTCGACAAGGTAACGTCGAAGCTCAATACCACGTTGGGATGCTGCTGAACAACGGTATAGGCGTATCGAAAGATTTTAAACAGGCCTATGAATGGTTTGAAAAAGGTGCCCGTAACGGTGATGCTCTGGCCTCGTACAAAGTTGGATGCTATCTCGCAGGCCAATTTGGAAATGTCGTTCCATTGGACGCAGCCATGGCCTTTGACTATAAATTGAAGTCTGCAGAAGCGGGCTATTCTCTAGCCCAGCAGGATATTGCCGTTTCATATCTGCGAAAAAGTGAATTCGAGAAAGCAGTTCAGTGGAGCAAAGCAGCGGCGGCCCAAGGATACCCAATGGCACTTTACAACCTATCGGTTATTTATAAAGATGGCAAAGGGGTTCCTGCTGACAAAGCCCTCAGCTATGGTTACTTTAAATTAGCAAAGCTTGTCGCGGAGGGGAAAATCAATCCTAATGCACAGACCACGCTTGAAGATTTGAAGAAGTCTATGTCTGAAAATGAGATTGAAAGAGCGGAGCAGTTCGTCGCCCAGTGGAAAGTTGAGCTCACGCCCTTGACGGTGAGGGCACAAGAGGGTCTGAAGAGTGCTCAACGACTTGTCGGCGAAACCTAACAGTGTACCGATCTAACTCATCTATTTCACCGACGTCGAATGACCGCTTTTCAAATCTAGCTAAGGCCGTTCAGGGTACGAAACTGCATAAATAAGTTATTGTCTTAAAGGTGAATTTCGGCACAAAGTTGAATGTCGTGACAACGCTACAATTTGTAGTAAGCGTACCATGCTAATCAATGAATCTTTATCCCACGAAGGCTACTCAACCATGTATTAAACCCGAAAAAATTTAATTATTAACTATGAAAAAATCTATGAGACAAGCGGCGTCACCGTCTCCATCTGAAGTAATACGCATTGAACCATGCATATACTTAATAAAATGATAATCAACCCAATACTGCGGATACATTCGAAGTTTAGAAGTCGATTCCCAACCATACTTTAATAAGGTGCTTTCCACTTTTTTCATTGGTATGCACATACCTCTAGGTGGCAACACGGGAGGTTTGCTTGCCCAAGAAAAACTAAAGCTGATAGCCTTATGATTTTTCAAATCAGCGCGCATAGAAAAAAACCAATCCTTTCCCTGCCAGACCTGCCAGGCTTCAGTTTCATCTTTGGATATTTGTGGGTTTGAATAAGCCTCCTTCTCCAAACTCGTGGAAAAAATCTTATCTATATTGGGGCGAGTGAGTCCATCAGGAAAATTCGCAGCTACATTCAGCAACTTTTCCCACAATTCATCTGCAGTAAATGGGTACGGAGGATCAAATTTATTTATCTTATTTTTGCTAACATTTGCAGCTTCATTTGCAGATACGGGTAGATCTTGAGCATGTGAGTGAAGCGAAAATACACAAAGCATTTTTGCTAATAACAAAACAAAAATGTTGCGTGGATTATTTAAAGTCATTCAATTACCTTCAAATTTTATATTTTCGAACGAAACTTATTTATCACCGAATCCTTAAATCCTTAGCATGCTGAACAACATGCTTGGGCATAATTTATCAATTCAAATTAAAAATTTACTGTATCTGCATAAATGGGGATTTTTGAACACATGCCACAATCTCTGTAGGCTATTGCGGCATCTTTTATCTGAGATACTTTCTGACTGCATTGAATCGAGCGAAGAAAGAAAATAAATGTGAGCTTCGTCTTTATAGGTGTCAATCGACCAAATTGTAGCGGCTTTTTGTAGCGTATACTTGAAACCAACCTGTCCAGAAAACCTTGCATTGATCACGGTTGGATTAGGCTGGATGCTCTCAATTTACGGTGGACTATCTCAATTGGGCGCCCCTTGACCATCTACATCTCAATCCGATATTAGAGCACATGAATATCTATCACTTTTGCTATTTTTGAGCGGCATATTTTTATTGGTTCGTCTCAGGCATTATCTCGTTTTATAAAACAAGAGAGTGGAAATTGAACTTTGCGGGCATTGTCGGCTCAGCGGTATGGGTAATTTTCATAAAGATTGATTATTCACTCCACCGGCTTCTGTAATTGTTCTTCTTCGTAAAGTCCGCTATTTTGACGTACGACTGGCCGCAATGGGCACACTCAGGGCAGTCGAGACAAGTCATCAGTGAGGGCTGACTGATCCGAGGTTGACGAGATTCATTTTTATTTCTTTCACCAATCCCTTTGCCCGACATTTCGCCAGCAGCAATCGTAATCGCTATGAATTTTGATGCTGGGAATGCGTCTGTGGCTGAGGTGAAACCGGCGACGCAAACATAGTATTTTTGTGTTGGAAAAGAAAGCGCTATGTCTGTATTTGAATGGCATAATAAATCAACTCCTCAATAATGAAATGGTGGTGTTATTGCTGGTCATTCGCTGCGTGGTTTGTGAGTTGAATTATTTTTTGTACAGGCGTAAATTTCCCCCACATTTTATTGAATCCCTGAGCCATGCTCAAACGTGATTTGGCTGAAGGGTAGCTGTTATTGGGCGCTGAATCTGCTTCGGTTTGCTGAAGTTTTTGAAAGAAGCTAACCATGTCTGCGCTTTCCCAACCCGCCATATGGGCTAATACCATTCCCACTTGATCTGCTTCACTTTCTTGAATGTGTGACAGTGTCGCCAGCTTGAATTGCATAGAAATATCTGTCTCTAAACGCCCCATCATCACGTCTAATGTATCTCCTGGCTGTGCATTGATATGTAAGGCCTCCGAGAGTTCTTCTCTATGGTGTTCAGCAATGGCGTGCGCCATTTCATGACCAAGCAGGGTGGCTAATTCACCATCATTTAATTTCAGATGTTGTACAAATGCGCTGCCAATCAGAATTTTTCCACCCGCCATGCAGTAAGCATTAATCTGTTGATCGCTGGTGAGGTGGATTTCCCACTTCCATGTGTCGCTGTCTGGCTTTAACTTCGATGCTGCGACGATCAAGCCACGAGCGATTGTTTGTATTCTGTTTAATAAAGCCTGGTCTTGATCTAGCTGTTTGCGGGCGCGAAGTGCATCGATATGTTCTTGATAGCGGTCTGCTGTTTCTGCATTGACTGCCGCAGTTGAATAGGCAAGTTCTTGCCAGCGTCCGGTCTCTGGCACTTGTGCGTGGCCGGGCGTGAGCCAGGCATAAAGGCCAACCAGGCCTGCGATACATAAATATCGTATAGACATTTTTTCCTCCACACAGAATATGCTTGAGGTAAAGACGTCGACATCCAACTGTTAATTTAATATAGGGCGCTAAATGGGTGCTAGCAAGCAATTGGCAGCGATGTATCTATTTTTTACGTTTGCTTTACATCGTATGGTCGTGTCGGGGAGGTATGTCTCGAATCGGCGACGTGGCTTTGAGCCGAATTGTGCATTTTCTGGTGCCGAATGGCAATCTGTTGACGTTGGCAATCTGTTGACGTTGGCAAGCTGCGCTGTATCGAACGCGGTTTGGACGTCACCAGTTCAGAGTTTTAGTTATTGATTTACATTGAAATTAGTCCAAAAAAAGTGTTGTGGTGCGGTCATTGCTCAGTACTTTTTTCGTCTGTCCCACTTGCGCAGTCCGATATAATGCTTAGGTTTGGCACAGACATCATGGTTTAGGTCTTGCGAGCATACGCAGTTTCTGATCGATAGCATTTGAGGAGTGACAATGCCTTTCTCTCAACAATGGATGATGTGGGCGCTGTTGTCGGCGATATTTGCTGCGATGACAGCGATTTTTGCCAAGATAGGAATTCGAGGAGTTGATTCAGATCTCGCGACCTTGATTCGTACCGCGATCATCATGCTGGTATTAATTGCATTTGTGTGGGGTGCTGGTAAATGGCGCAATCCCTTGGAGTTGTCGGCCAAGACCTGGATATTTTTGAGTCTGTCGGCTTTGGCGACGGGGGCTTCATGGGTTTGTTATTTCAGGGCATTGCAAGCCGGACCCGCTTCGCAGGTTGCACCGATTGATAAGCTCAGCCTGGTGCTCGTGGCGATATTTGCGTTTGCCTTTCTGGATGAGCGCCCCAGTTTGCGTGAGTGGGGCGGTATTGCCATGGTAGCAGGGGGCGTATTATTGCTCGCCTTGAAGCGTTAGTCGGGCTGTCCACTGTATTTCAATGTGTCCTTTGTTGGTTTCTGGGATAATGTGCGTTTTATCTATATCGTCACTATTTTTTAAGGTGACGATGTCGCAGGAATAAATTATGAATTGGCTTTATCTTGGTCTGGCAATTATTTGCGAAGTGATTGCGACCTCAGCGCTTAAAGCATCAGCCGGTTTTACACGTCCTTTACCGACGGTGATATTGGCGATTGGCTATGGTGCAGCGTTTTACTTTTTATCCTTGACCTTGCGCAGTATTCCGGTTGGCATTGCTTATGCAGTCTGGTCGGGAGTCGGTGTGGTGCTGATTTCTCTGGTTGCCTGGATATTGTACGGCCAGGAATTAGATATTCCCGCTATGTTGGGTATAGGCTTAATTGTTGCTGGCGTGATTGTGCTCAATGTGTTTTCTAAAACAGTGAGTCATTAATACCATATTCGAAAATTGATCGTAGTGAAACTGTTTTATTTGTTTTAAGCGCCAGTCCAACGTGTCGTGGTGTATGGGCATCGTGCATTCATGAGAGAATGATGTCATGTGTGAAAACCTGAACTGAATGTTGAATTCCAATGCCTATTGTCGATAAACTCAAATTATTCCCTCTTTCTCGTGCCATGGCGCTGACCTTGTTTTCGTGGTCTGCTTATTCCAGTCTTATGCGAGGCATCAATTTGCATATGATGAGTGAAGTCCTGATTGGATTTGCATTTGTGTTCTGGTGCGTAGAATCTTTTTTGAAGCCCTTAGTATTTGGCAAACCAACACCTGAATTTATTGAGCGTAAAGCGTTGGCAACGATAGGTTCTCCGGCTTTGCATCATTTTTTAACTGTCAGTGGACTGGTTTGTCTGGCGGGTGGCTACGTTGCACGTTATTTTATTGAACGTTAATTTTCACAGTCACTTGATCGATTGTCAGATGGGCTGAAAACGCTCCTCGATTTTTGTCTGAATATTCCCCTTAGATTGTTTTATGCCTTTGCTTTCTGATCTGCATCCTTATCATTTTCCGCTGCTCTATGCGGCCGCGTTGTATCAAGCGCCGTTAAGCCAGAGCAAACTGCTCGAGTTGATGCAGTTGAGCGGACAAACGGATATGAAAGGCAATCCATATGAAGCCAAAGTACTCAAGGAAGTAGCGCAAGAATTAACCCATCGCATGGTGCTTCGCCAGGAAATCGGTCTGGGTGTCGTCCTGCGCGAAGACTTGCGCATGGCTGTGCTACTGCATCTGCATCAGAGTGGCACATTAAAAATTTGGATTACAAATATCCGCGATCTTTTGAAGCGGCATGGTGAATACCATCATTGGAAATCCTATGATGCCAATTTTTACCGGCGTGAAATGCTGTTCTCGGTCTTGTTGGGCAGAACGGATGAAGCTCTTTTGTGGCGAGAAAAATTCCTCAGTGTAGCCACTGATCATATGCCTGCGTTGGGGTACGAATTTTTTGTCGATCAAGACGGCCTGGATTTGTTTGCGGCCCTAAAGCCTATTGAGCAGGGCATGCTTCTGACGGATGTGCTCTCTAAGGCCAATTGGAATTTAAATGATTGCAAACTAGCCTACGACTACGCCTGTGAGCAGACAGAGCAGCAAGCCAATAGCTGGCCGCAGTTGATGGGACTACTTGCATGGCAAGCATTGTTGCGCGGTGATTTTGAGCGTCTGGATCAATTTAAATTACGCTTGTCACCGCAAATGCAGGCGGAATTTTTAATTGCGTCTGCGGTACTGCAACACAATATGAACGCGGCAGTTGGCGTGATTCAGACTTATATTGAAATTCAAAAATCCGTCAGTGGTAAGCGTAAAGTTTTCATCCCGGAATTGCTAGGTTTATTCTCCAGCGTCGCGCTGCTCGCCAAAAATGATGCTGCCAGCCTTAAGCTCGTCAAGGCGCAAGTTGATGATGGCGTGAAGCAAAAGCATGCGTATAGCTATTATGTCTTGCAACCCCTGGTCAATCATCTGGCGCTCGGTGTGGTGTTGCCGGTTTCGCATTTCAGTGCGCGTATACCGCATGATGTTGACGCCTTATTTGAGGCACTGGCAGCGCATTGGCAAGACGCTCCACCGCATCCTAAGTTGCAGCCTAAATTAATCGATATGCGAGCAACCATGCAGCGCTTTGGTTATCTCTGGGTGGCAGCCGAATTGGATGTGCTGTTGGCACGTCAATTTAATGAGCCACAAGTCATGTCAGGTTGGCATGCGCAAAAAAATATTCGCCCGCTGATAGATGTATTGCATCGCGAAGAAGCGTGGCAACGTGCATTGAACGCCTTAACTCAACTCAAACCCATGTCTGAAGTAAAGCTTGTCAAAGCTGGTGACGACACGCGTCTTGCGTGGTTGCTGGAATACCATTTTCAACAATTGAAAGCCGAGCCGCGTGAACAAAAGCGTAGTGCCAAAGGTGTATGGAGTAAAGGGCGGCCAGTCGCATTGCGACGCTTAGCCCAAGAGCAAGAAAGCATGTCGTTTTTGACCGAGCAGGATATCAGTATTGTTGGCTGCATACGGCGGTATTCAGATAGTTACTATGGCGGTAGTGAGTTTGAACTCAATATCGATAAAGCATTACCCTTGATGGTCGGACATCCGGCGGTATATTGGGACGATGCACCAGATGTGCGTATTGACGTGATCAAAGCCGACATCGCTTTGCAGCTCAAAGAAAGCGGCGATCAGATTACGTTGCAATTGGATCCATTTGTCAGCCCGGACGCCAGTATTGTATGGAAAAAAGAAACCCCGACCCGCCTGGCTGTCTATGCATCCAGTCCGGAAATAAAACAAATTACCGGCATTTTGGGGCGAGGCTTAACTGTGCCAAGTAGTGCCAAAGCACAATTGGTCGATGTAATTGCGGCGATTGCACCGCATTTGGCTATTCATTCTGATTTGCCAGAATTGGCCGCACATATGAAAAGTGTAGATGCCGATCAAGTGATCTACGCGCATTTACTCCCGCTACAAGAAGGTCTGCGTTTGCAATTATTGGTCAGGCCGCTGGCTGATGGTGGCTGGTTCACGCCTGGTAAGGGCGCGGCGAATGTGCTTGGCGAGCAAGGCGGCGTGCCGGTGCAAGCAAGTCGGAATTTAAAACTTGAAGCAAAAAATCTGCAGCAAATAGTCAGCGCGTGCTCATCCTTAGCCAACGCTGAAGACAATGGGCAAGAATGGCAATTACAACATCCCGAGCAATGTCTGGAACTGTTGACCGAACTCAAAGCTATTCCTGAAACTACTTTGCAACTGATCTGGCCTGAGGGTGAACGTTTCCGTATCAAAGGTAGCCGCTCTTTGCAAAACCTGCGTTTAACGATTAAGAAGCAAGGCGAATGGTTTGTCGCTGGTGGTGAAATTTCACTCGATGATGGCCGCGTTTTAGCGTTGCGTGAGCTATTGCAAATGGCCGAGTCGACACGCGGACGCTTCCTGAAATTAGGCGACAACGACTATCTGGCGTTGACCGAAAGTTTCCGTCAACGGCTAGATGAGCTGCGCGCGCTTGGAGAATTGACGGGTAAAGATGGCGTGCGAGTTAATGCGCTTGCTGCACCCGCTTTGGCGGCGCTGGCTGAAGGGGTGGGTGACTTGCAATCCGATGCCGCATGGCGTGAGCAAGTCAGCAAGCTTGATGCGCTGGTTGATTTTTTACCGAAGGTGCCATCGACGTTGCAGGCTGAATTACGTGATTATCAGTTAGCAGGTTATCAGTGGTTGGCACGCCTTGCACACTGGGGTGTTGGTGCTTGTCTGGCGGATGATATGGGCTTGGGTAAAACCGTGCAAACCTTGGCATTACTGCTTGATCGTGCCCCCAATGGCCCGGCCTTAGTCGTGGCTCCGATCTCAGTCGCCATGAATTGGCAAGCTGAAGTGGTGCGTTTCGCTCCAACCTTAAAAGTGCGCGCCTATAACAGTCATCGGTCGTTAGCAGATTTGGGGGCATTTGATATCGTCATCGCCAGTTATGGTATGTTGCAATCGGATGCTGAAAACTTTGCCGCGCAACACTGGCATAGCGTCGTGTTGGATGAGGCGCAGGTGATCAAGAATTCTGCGACCAAACGCAGTCAGGCAGCAATGGCATTAAATGCCGATTTCAAAATGATCGCCAGCGGCACACCAGTTGAAAACCATCTTGGTGAATTATGGAATTTATTCCGCTTCATCAATCCCGGTTTGCTTGGCTCCAAAGATCGCTTTGCCGAACGCTTTAGCACGCCAATTGAGCGCGGTGATAAAGATGCGCGTCAGCATCTGAAAAAGCTCATACAACCATTTATCTTGCGCCGTACCAAAACACAAGTACTGACCGAATTGCCATCGCGCACTGAGATTACTTTGCAAGTAGAACTGAGTGACGAGGAACGTCATCTATACGAAGCGCTGCGTCAGGAAGCTTTGGATAAAATTGCCGCCCTGAGTGCAGAGGAAGGTCAGTCACTCAAAGTCTTGGCAGAGATCACCAAGCTACGCCGCTTCTGCTGCCATCCTCAGTTGGTATTAAAAAATTCTACTATCAGCGGCAGTAAGCTAGCTGTGGTGGAAGACACGATAGAAGAACTCTTAGAAAATCGTCACAAGGCGTTGGTGTTCAGTCAGTTTGTTGATCACCTGGCGATCGTTCGCGATAGTCTGGAGCAGCGCGGCATCAGCTACCAATACCTCGATGGCAGCACACCTGCAACCGAGCGTAAACGTCGCGTCGATGCCTTCCAGGCAGGCGAGGGCGATGTTTTTCTGATTAGCCTCAAAGCCGGTGGAACAGGTTTGAATCTGACTGCTGCTGACTATGTACTTCACCTTGATCCTTGGTGGAACCCCGCGGTAGAGGATCAAGCCTCTGATCGCGCTCATCGCATGGGACAACAAAGACCTGTGACGATTTATCGCCTTGTGACGCAAAACACGATAGAAGAAAAAATCATTGCTTTACATGCTGAGAAGCGTGACCTGGCAGATAGCTTGCTTGATGGCGGTGACGCTTCTGCACGCCTCGATACATCCGCATTGCTGCGCTTGCTGAAGGAGAGCGTGTAAGCGACGTCATCAAGTAAGGCGGGTTGCACCCGCCATACAGAAATTCAACCATTTGATCCCATATCAAAATCTGCATTTGTATAAACGAAATGATTCGTTGTCTGTAAAAATCCTGCTCCTTATACTTCATTCCATCGAGTCGCCATTGATTGAGTGCGATGTCAATTTACTATATGGATAGGAGTAGCGTATGAGTTTTAAAATAAAAAATATTTCTTCTTTGTTCGGCGTCGCACTGGTAGCACTATCGTTTTCACAAAGCGCCTATGCCGATAAATTAGATGATATAAAAAAAGCGGGGGTCATCCGCGCTGCCGTATTTGATAGCAATCCACCATTTGGTTCTGTCGATCCACAATCGCATAAAATCGTTGGTTACGACATTGATTTTGCTGAAGCCTTAGCGAAAAAACTGGGTGTGAAATTAGAGTTGGTTGCGACCAATCCTGCCAACCGCATTCCGCTGCTGCAATCAGGCAAAGTCGACGTGATCGTTGCTGACATCACCATCACTCCAGACCGCGCAAAAGTGATTGATTTTAGTTATCCGTACTTTGTCACTGGTCAGCAATTCCTGGTCGGTGCTTCCGCGGGTAATAAGCTCGACGCATTTGCAGAAGCACGCATTGGTGCAGTAAAAGGTACCACGGGTGAGCAAGAGTTGCATGTGCGCTTCCCTAAAGCGCAAGTCGTTGCTTATGATGATGTGCCGCTGGCGTTGACTGCGTTGCGCAGTGGTAGTGTTAAAGCGATCACCCAGGATAGTTCGATTTTGGTTGGTTTACTGGCGAACGCCGCTGATAAGAAAAATTTTAAAATTCTGCCTGAATTTCTGAGCACGGAAAATATTGGCGTCGGTACACCAAAAGGTGAAAAAGCATTATTGAACGTGGTGAACGCTTCCTTACTTGAATTGGAAAAGAGCGGCGAAGCAGCCAAAATTCATGAACGCTGGTTTGGCAAAAATTCTGCTGCACCTGAGCCAAGAAATTTCAAAATTGTTGCGTTGAACTAAGCGATATTTAAAGTCATTTAAATGAGCTTTTCTCACGCAAATATTGCGGTTGAATTTCGCCATCTCTCAAAAAGTTATGGCGATTTTTCTGCGCTTAAAAATATCGATTTAAAAATTGCCGCCGGTGAAGTGGTGGTGGTCTGTGGTCCGTCTGGTTCTGGTAAATCTACTCTAATTCGTACCATTAATCGCCTTGAATCGTATGATCAAGGCGATATTTTAGTGGCGGGACAATCTACCCGATCTTTGCGCGGGCGCGATTTGCAACAATTGCGTACTGGCATAGGTTTCGTATTTCAGCAATTCAATTTGTATGCGCATTTGACTGCGCGTGACAATATTACGATTGCTCTGGTGCAGGTCTTAGGCCTGAGTAAGCGAGCAGCAAAGGAGCGTGCGGATGCACTATTGGAAAAAGTAGGGTTGCCGGATAAAGGTGATCATTTTCCTGCGCAACTGTCAGGTGGTCAGCAACAACGTGTGGCGATTGCACGCACTTTAGCAATGCAACCTTCCATTATCTTATTTGATGAGCCAACATCAGCCCTCGATCCCGAAATGATTGGTGAAGTGCTTAATGTTATCCGACAACTGGCGCATACGGGTATTACGATGGTAGTAGTGACACATGAAATGGGCTTTGCGCGAGAATTGGCAGACCGTATCGTGTTTATGGATCAAGGTGAAGTGTTGGAAGTAGCGTCGCCAGAGCAGTTTTTTTCTCAAGCGCAGCACCCGCGGGCACAACGCTTTTTGCAGCAAATTTTGCCTTCGCACAGTGGCGCTACATCATGAATAGTTTTTACTTCGATTGGAGCGGTGTACTCACCGGTTCACCAGCGGCGTGGCTGGTTGCAGGATTGGTCAATACCATCCTCATCACCTTAACAGGCACTGTTCTCGCCAGCCTGCTGGCAATCGTTTTACTACTAGGACGTACCAGCAGTGCTCACTATGCGAGATATCCGGTACAAGCAATCATCATGGCGTTTCGTAACACGCCATTGTTAGTGCAATTATTCTTTTGGTATTTTGCCGTGTATCCAGCATTGCCAGAATGGTTTCGTGATTGGGTGATAGCGGATCATTGGTTCTCACCTTTACCTTCCGGTTTTCGATGCCTATCGCCAGAGTTTGTATGTGCTTGCCTGGGCTTGAGCTGGTTCACAGGGGCTTTTCTGGCGGAAGAATTACGCGCTGGTTTGAAGGCCGTCCCGGCGGCGCAGAGCGAGGCTGCACTGACGCAAGGATTCAGTCATTGGAAGACCTTCCGATATATTTTATTGCCACAAGCGATGCGTAATGCGTGGCAACCTATTGTCGGGCAATACCTGAATTTAATGAAATTATCGTCGTTGGCATCGGGTATTGGATTTGCAGAAATCATTTACAGTACTCGCGAGATCGAAAGTTTCAATGCCCATGCGATCGAAGCTTACGCCGTCGGCACCTTGCTTTATCTCATCCTTGGCGTGCTGATGGGACAGTTATTCGTGTTTTTTGGCCCTGGGCAGATCAAGCGCAATACTGTTGCGGCACGCGTCGCGTCATCTGGCTGGTTACGTCGATTGAGTTTTTTATCATGAACTTTGATCTCTCCGTCATCAATGACAACTGGTCCTATTTATTATTTGGGCGCACCGCCGATGGCGAAATCGGAGGCCTGCTATTGACCTTATTGATGTCGCTCTCTGCGGGCTTGCTGGCATTGATTTTTGGCATATTTACAGCAGTTATTTCTTGGCGCTTTCAAGGTTGGACGCGCCGTGTGCTCTATTCTGGCGCAGAGTTCATTCGCAGCATTCCTTTGATCTTGGTGATCTTCTGGCTTTACTTTTTATTGCCACGATTTTTAGGTCGTAATATCTCAGGTGTGACCACTGTGATTCTATCGATCGCATGGTTCAGCGCAGCATCGGTGATGCACGCGACTTTATCAGGTATTGAGGCGCTTTCATTCGGGCAGGTAGAGGCGGGGCTCGCTAGTGGCATGAGTTACTGGCAAGTTTTGCGCCACATTTTGCTGCCACAAGCGGTGCCCAATTTGATCCCGTCCTATATCGGTTTGTTTGTTGCACTGATCAAAGATACCTCATTAGCACTGGTCGTCAATGTGCCTGAACTGACCACTGTTGCCAATCAAGTCAACAGCCGCACGCAAATTTATCCGGCAGAGATCTTTCTGTTTATTGGCGTAATTTATTTTGTGATTTGCACAGTGTTGAGCGAATTGCCTCGTTTATTAGTCAAGCGGACGCATCAGCACTTGAAATTTGCGAATAGTATCTGATCAATAATGAATGGTGGCATGCTTATTGTAAAAACGATCTCAAAAAGGCTTGTTTCTCTTCCTGATTTCTGGCGTGGTCAACACTCAACGTATAATAGTGGCTTATTGAATTTCCGTTGTTTTTATTGTGACTACTTCTGCTTTACCTCCGCGCCGCGTCTCCGTTGCTCCAATGCTCGATTGGACGGATCGCCATTGCCGTGAATTTCATCGCCATATTACCCGTCATACGTGGTTGTACACCGAGATGGTGACGACGGGTTCTTTGATGCATGGCGATGTACAGCGTCATTTAGAATTTAACCCGGGAGAGCATCCTGTTGCGTTGCAGTTAGGCGGGAGTGAGCCTGCTGATTTGGCACTCTGCGCAAAAATGGGAGAAGAGTGGGGCTACGATGAGATTAATCTCAATTGTGGTTGTCCTTCAGAGCGCGTTCAAAAAGGCGCGTTTGGTGCTTGTTTGATGGCGGAGCCGCAATTGGTCGCCGATTGCGTGAAGGCGATGAAAGATGCTGTCAGTATTGATGTGACGGTCAAGCACCGTATCGGTATCAATGATGTTGATTCGTATGAGTTTATGCGTGACTTTGTGGGACAGGTTGCGGAGGCGGGGAGCAAGACGTTTATCGTTCATGCCCGCACTGCGATTCTGAAAGGCTTGAGTCCGCGAGAAAATCGTGAAATTCCTCCACTTAAATACGATTATGCGTATCGCCTTAAGAAAGAATTTCCGGAACTAGAAATCATTTTGAATGGCGGTATCAAAACCACGGATGAAATGGCGCAGCACTTGCAGCACGTAGACGGTGTGATGATAGGCCGCGAGGCTTATCATCATCCGTATTTCATGGCGAGTTTTGATGCGCTTTTTTATGGCGATGATCATCCGGTCAAAACCCGTGAAGAAATTTTGCGCGCGATGATTCCGTATATTCGCCGTCAATTAGAGTTGTACGGCAATGGCGGCAAAGGTTTGCGAATCAATAGCGTAATTCGCCACATGCTGGGTCTGATGATGGGGATGGTAGGCGCGCGCGCGTTTAGGCAAACCCTGTCAGATAGTAAAAAGCTCGCGCTTGGTAACCCGGAGATTTTGATCGAAGCATTTGAACGTATGCAGACGATTACTGCATACGATAGAAGTGTGGAAGAGTTGTCGGCTTGATCAAGATCGTTGACGCCTATGGTTGTGCCGCCGTATTTTTATACGTTAGTAAATGTAAGTATTAAATACACATTTGTGTCACGGCACAGGTAAGCGTAAAAATTTGTAATAGCTGCAAGTAGATATGGCGCCAACCGTTATATTGTCGCCTGTTTCACTGTACGCTCCTCATCTCACTTGATGTGAGTTTATGCCCGCCCTAAATTTTTAGTGCGGGCTTTTTTATTTGCCTATTGTATTGTTGTCAAATCAGACGAGCTCTGGCGTGATTTACGTTTTGCATTGTTCATATGCTCTTCGTTACTTGGTGTGAAGATAACTCAATTAATATACAACACTGGGTTGGAGTGATTTTTATTCGTGCTTCTGACAAAATGAAATCATGATTTTCATCGTTATATTGAGTCTATAATGCGTATTTTCTATCTCATAAAGCAATCTCTTGCCTTGGGAGTGGCATTGGCTATGTCAGTCGGCACAGCCCACGCTATGTCTGTCATGGATTTTAGTGTTGATACTTTGCTGCTTAACGCAGCGCAAATCAAAACGTCGCTTAACCTGACTAAAAATCAGGACATCTTGTGGCAGCAAACTGAGGCTAAATTGCGCGCGTGGATGCATCAACGCGGCGTGCGGCGTGATCACATTCAATACGATATTCAAAATGCACTCAAAAAAACGGGTGTCGAATTGCGTGATTTGAACAAGCAAATCGAGCAGGAAGAACAGATATCCACGCAGGAGAATAAAGAAATCCGCGAGCTTTGCCTGACTTTAAATGATGCGCTTGATGATAATCAGCGAATGCAAATACAAAACTTTTTAAGCGAGCAATTGTTAATGCAGGCGGACACCAAAAAAGATGCCCCGGAAAAAGCCACTCGTCGCCAAAGTAGTGGCGGTCACTCACACGGAGGCGGCAGCAATAGTGCGGGTGCTGGTGCAGCGGGACTTAATGGGCAGTTTTGATTGAAAAGTGCATTTTATCCGCGGTATTGCTAAACTGCCGAAAGGCTTGTATAATGCGTAGCTCTCTTGGTGCAGTATTTTCACTTAGAGTTTCAGTGGTGGTCGTAGCTCAGTTGGTAGAGTCCAGGATTGTGATTCCTGTTGTCGTGGGTTCGAGCCCCATCGTCCACCCCATTGAATTCAAGAAAAAGCCCGCTTCTTAGCGGGCTTTTTCTTTTCTGCGTTGATTATTGCTCGATAAACGTAACACGCATGTTTATTGAATTGTGGGCTGAAACGACGATGGACTGATATGTCGTGAGTGCATTTTTTAACTTGATATGGCTTTAAATCACATTGGCGTTGGTTGATGAGCTTGTGTCATAATGGGATATGAAACAAACAAGACAACATTCGTTGCTCTTGTTTTTTTATTTCCTTAAATGAAATTATTTTAGTGAGGGGTGAGCGTGCTTCGTCTAACGGTTTTGTCTTCTTTATTTTCATTGGTTTTTTGCTCAATTGCTTTTGCGTCCGACGTGCCTCCGCCTGCTGTTGAAATTCAAACAGTGTCCCCACTTGCTGATGGAGAGGTTCTAAGCAAATTATTGGTTGATAAAATTAAAGTTCAGGTTTTGGATGGTGATGACATTGGAAACGCCAGCTTTGGTGCTTTCTGTATAAATAAGCAGCCGCAAAAGGCGACTAAGTTGTGGATCAATAGCTACCCTAACGCTATCAAGACGCAGGCAATACAAGAATTAAAACGTTTAAAATATCCGATAGCTGGATTGAATGATAAGAATGCCTTTGATACTGATACTTCTTCCGCCCCAGACTTTAGGATCGGCGCCATAGTGAAGGAGTTTAAAGTTGAAATGTGCCTTTCTGGAAATCTAGCGGAAGGTTGGATATCAACCAAAATTGAATGGGCACTTTATTCTGAGAAACTCCAGAAGGTCGTTTTTCAAAAAAATACGCAAGGAATTGCAAGTAGTTCTTCGAAGGTAGCGTGGCTTTTACCAAAAGCGATTACAACCTCTTTTGATAATTTTTTGGCGTCGCCAGAATTTTTGACTGCGATAAAAAATAGTGCTGTGGTAGAAAGCCCGGTTAGTCTATCCGTTGGTGGTGTTGCGTCCAATGAATCTGGCAAAGCGGATTCATTAAAACTTGCGGGTGCTTCTGCATTGAAGGGCGGAGCACAAAAAAATCAAGCTGCATTGCGTAATGCGGTAGTGACTTTGACGACAGCCAAGGGGACCGGGAGTGCATTTTATATCGATCAATCAGGCTATTTACTCACTGATTATCATGTTGTTGAGGGAAGTAAATATGCAAATGTGCGCTTTTCCAATGGAGATAAATTAGTCGCAGAGGTAGTCCGATTTGATCAACGTAAAGACGTTGCTCTGCTTAAGACTTTGGATATTGATGTCAATCCATTAGCGATTCGTAAAAATACAATTGAGGTTGGTGAAGACGTGTTTGCGATTGGCTCTCCAATGGGTGTGCTCGAAAGTACGATGACGCGCGGTATGTTGAGTGCTGACCGTGTAAAGGATGGCATTCATTTGCTGCAAAGCGATGCAGCCGTGACTTTTGGTAGTAGTGGTGGGCCGTTGCTTGATAAGGATGGTCAAGTGATCGGTATCACTGTCAGTGGAATGGCGGGTGGGCGTGGCTTTAATTTCTTCACGCCAATTTCAGATGCTTTAGCAGCGTTGCGTGTTGAAATGAAATAATCAGAGATAAGCTCTTTATCAGGTGAGCAAGTTAGCTCGAAATTTTATCTGATTGAACTTATAAAATTGAAAAAAAGGCTTTCAGCTTGTCCTGTAAGCCTTTTTTCTTTTTTGAAGGGTAAATGTAATATCAGCGTCGATTAGCGATTGGCATCGGCGGCAAAAAATGAGCTTTGTCACTAAATTATGTGTAATGCGGTTGACTACTTTACTTTGCTTGAATCAACGCTGCATTTCTACGGGTTCGACATCTTGATAATAGAACACCGCATCATATTTTTGTCCTAGCCCATTCACGCTGATATTGGGCATGTATTCAAAGTCGAATAAGCGTGCGGGAACATTGGTGAACGACATGGTTCGGTTGCGACTTTTTTCTAAAGCGATATAACTATGTGTTTTTCCGGTGTGGTGCAAAATTGCTTCCAAACTATTTTCAGGTGCTGCAGGTATATTGATTTTTTTGAGGCTTTCAAAATCGCGTATTGAGCCTGCGTATGCGGTGGTATTGACGACGTAGTACCCCTGTTTGAAATGGTCCCGCAAAACCGTTCCTGCATTTTTATGCGTGGCATCAAAAGCGAAGTCATAGAAGGTATGTACTGCATGCCCCCAAATGACGATTTTTTTGCCTGCGTAGACATTTTCTGCGAGCCAAATCACGTTATCTGCCATTGCCTGATCACGTTGACTGTCATTCGACCAGATGCCTTTTGCAACGGCTGCCATGCTTTGGTTGATACGGCACCAGAAGCCCGTTTGATCTCTCTCTTTATCCGTCACTGGTTTATTGCATAGACTGTGGCTGAGTTTATTTGCGACCTGAAAATAACGAACTTGAGCGGCTGAATCAGGCATGCTGTAAAGTTGATCAAAGCGTTTCAGCATTGCTTTTGTTTGCTGCTGATAGAACTGCACCTCTTCGCTGGATAATGCATCCGGTGCATTCAGTCGCAAATATTCGGTGAATGTTTCAACAAGGCTGTTTTGGGAAAGCTGCCCGGTATGTTGACTATCCATGCCTGCAAATTGTAAAGGCCTTGCTTGCTTTTGCGTTTGATCTACATATTGCAAAAGTTTGCGTCCTTCTGCTGATTTAGCATACATATAAAACACATTGCCTGGTGCTTCATCGTCAAGCTTTGCGCCTGCGTGTACGTGGCTGGCAAGCTCTGTCATATCAAACAAGCCGCTTTCGATGATCAGTACGTCGAAGTTTTTTTTCTGATGTAGGTACTTGAGCAAACGTACTTTCATGTCGAACTCTTGACTGGCGCCATGCGATTGTTCAGCCAGGGCGACAATGCGGGCATCTCCAATGGCGTCTCCAAACGCTGTTAAATCGGAGAAATCTTCATCACTCGCGCTGGTGGTTTTGTAGCAGTGTACATATGTCGATACATTATCGGGCGAGATTAGTTGTGTCACTTGTGCTGAGGCTGGGCATGCATAAATCGCTTGCAGCGCAGTGCTTAGAAGGATGCTACGGAAGACGTTTGTTCTGAAAGTGTGCATCATTGGGCGACAAGGTAATATTGGTTGAGTATTTTATATGGTACAGGAAAATGCAAACGATAATAACGGTGTGGTGTCTTGATAAACTGATGCGATAAGTTGAATACGAGCGACATTCGTCACATCCTCATGATCAGCAATCTTTCGGAATATTCTCAAGCGGCCGTGTTATTCGGCAGCGGTTGTGATGGTCAATGCTTTGCGCGGCATTACATCGTTTTCCTGATGCTTTTTATAGCTGACGCACACACAATCTTAAATCTGAATCCTCTTCATAAATATGGATCTTAAAATCAAGACTGCGCATCAGTTTTAGCATGCCGCTGTTTTTTGCTAATACCAGACCTTCCATGGTCGTGAGGCCTTTGCTGCGCGCGACGTCAATAATGGATGACATCATGCGTGAGCCCAGTCCTTGTCCGTTAAATTCGTCGGCTACCAGTAATGAAAATTCACAACTGCTTTTATCTGGATTGGTGACATAGCGTGAAACGGCGATGATTTTTTCACTGATCGTAAAACCACCTTCTGGTTTGGGGATACGTTCAGTATAGGTTGCTACCATCGCCATTTCTCTGTCATAGTCGATCAGTGTAAATCGCGCCAACATGCGTTCCGGCAATTCGCGCATAGATGAAATAAAGCGGAAATAGCGACTTTCTGGAGATAGGTTACGCACCAGTGTTTGTAACATCTCAGCATCATGCGGATGTAATGGACGGATTTTGTAGCGATTGCCATTCCGCATTGGCCACTCTGATTCTTGATTAGATGGGTATGGCAATATGGCCAGATGTTCATAGTTATGAGCGGGTGCCGTTTGCTCAACTACAATGCGGGCATCGACGACAAGCGCGCCAGTCGCATCAAGAATCAAAGGATTGATATCCATTTCGCGTAGCTGAGGTAGTGCGCATACCATTTCCGATACACGTAGCAAAATCCGTTCAAGTGATCCACGATCGGCTTCCGGTGCTCCGCGCCAGGCGCCTAGCATTTCTGCGGATCGCACGCGATCAATAAGACGATGTGCCAAAAACTGATTTAAGGGTGGTAATTCAAGTGCACGATCAGCAATCAGTTCTATCATCGTGCCGCCAGCCCCAAACGAGATAACGGGGCCAAATTGTTCATCGGTGCTGATGCCTATGTAAAGCTCGCGCCCATCGGGTTTTCCGGACATGTTTTGGACTGTTACGCCATTAATTTTTGCCTCGGGTTTTAAGCGTGAGACGGTTGCCATCATCTCTATCCATGTATCTCTGACACCAGTGGCATTATGAATATTTAATGCCACACCGCGCACATCAGATTTATGGACGATGTCTGAAGAATCGATTTTAAGGGCAACCGGATAGCCAAGTTGATTTGCCACCAGTATTGCTTCATTGGCTGATCGGGCTAATATTGTTTTGGTGACTGGAATATGGAACGACGACAATAATGCTTTGGATTCCATTTCGGTCAGTACTTTGCGCCGTTCACTCAGGATATTTTCAATCAAAATATGGGCACCGTCGATATCCGGTGTGGCCAGTTCTGATAATGAGGAGGGGACCTGATGCAGTAATTGCTGGTTCTGATGGAAAGACGCAATATTGTAGAACGCATCGACAGCAGCTTCTGGCGTGCGGAAGGTGGGGATCGATGCGTTGTTGAGAATGGCTCTGCCAGATGCTACCAGATCATCACCCATCCAGCAGGTGATCAGGGGTTTGCTGATACTTGGTTGCAGATCGGCTAATGCCTGCGAAATGCCGTTGATATCCAGATGTGGCTTGGGTGACATGAGTACGAGTACGCCATCAATGTCAGAGCTTGCCAGACAGGCGCGTACGGCGCTGCGATAGTGATTGGCATCGGCGTTCTCATCCAGATCGATAATGTCACTCACACTTGCTTGTGTGGATAGTTGTGGAAGTAGTTCGGTAGCGGCTTCGCTGGATAGTTTTCCGACTTGTAGCTTGAGTTGGTTGACCCAATCCGCCGCCATCAAGGCCGGACCTCCACCGTTGGAAATGATTGCCAGTCGCCCGCCAACTGGTAAATGGCGGGAAGACAAACACTTGACCGCAGAAAAGAGCTGCACGAAAGTTTGTACTCTTACCGCACCTGCTCGTTTAAGCGCTGCATCAAATACATCGTCACTGGCAACCTGGGCGCCATTGTGGGTGGTTGCTGCTTGTAAGCATGCCTGATGGTGCCCAGCTTTCATGACGATCACAGGTTTTGCCACGGCGGCGGCACGCAATGCGCTCATGAAATTGCGCGCGTGTCGTACGCCTTCCAGATATACAACAATGCTTTGAGTGGCTGTATCTTCTGCCAGAAAATCGAGTACCTGTGCGATATCGACGATGGTATGCGCACCGAGTGATATGACGGCTGAAAATCCTACTCCGTTCGAGCTAGCCCAGTCTAGTATCGACGTGCTGACTGCGCCAGATTGAGAAACTAAAGCGGTACTTCCTTTTTGCGTCATACGCCCAAGTGTGCTGGCATTCAATTTTTGGTTGGGGCGTTGAAATCCCATGCAGTTCGGACCGAGTAAAGACATGTCATAGTTTTTAGCAATGTCCTTTAATTTTTGGGCGTCGCTGGCATTCACTCCACGGGAGATGATGAGTGCGGATTTGCAGTGTATGCTGCCTGCAATTTCCAATGCGGCACTGATTTGTTCATTGGGGAGGGCAATAATTGCCAGATCTACACGGGATTTCACCAGGTCGCCTAATGTGCCACTCATGTCAATACTTAAATAAGTGAGTGGTCCGGTAACCCCGGCATTTTGGAAATTTTCAACCAGTATTTGTGCCTGTTCGCTGGCAGGATTTGCGTCGGCACCGCACCCAGCGAAGATGACGATGGATTTTGGTGAAAATAGCGGACTGAGGTAGTGCTTGTCCATGCGAACTCCCGTTGTTCAATATCGATTAATCGGCACCGACCCTTATTTTGACGTGTGCAGTCGCGCCAGGCGCTCAAGGTGACCTGGCATAACCACTTTTCAGGTACGAAACGATTCGCCACTGAGCATGCTGCCTGGCAATTTGTACCATCTGCCGCGTCACCTATGAGGTTGGTCGTGTGAACATCCTTCAGTGTAGAAGAACTGATGGAGGAATTTCACGTGCCTTAGGCAAGCAGTATGTCGTGCGGTTCATTGTATAGGAGTAAATAGATCAATTATTGAACAAGATCAAATTGGATTTGCAGAAAACTGTCCCGGCGAACTTGTCGCTTCTCATTGTACTGTTCGTAGGAACCTAAAGAGAAAAGCTTGCAGAATCTCATCAACAAGCCTTTCTCTTGTTCTATCTTGTTCTGCCTTGTTCTATTTTTTTTATTTCGTTTTGTTTTTAAAAATTATTCAGGCAGCAATCGCCTTGCACTGAATAATGCAATTCGCACAGGATTCGGCGCAGGCTTTGCATGCAGCGTGTATGGATTCGTGTTTCCGGCACGCGGTTTCGCAGGACTGGCATGCATTTAGCGCGACTTTGGCCAGAGCCGGAAGTAATGTGGACTGTTGGTTGGCGAGGCTTTGTAGTGATAGGCACAATGCCAGCATTTGATTGACTGACTTTGCGCAATCCGCCATGTCTTTGTTTCCCTGTCCTAGGAGTTCCAGGCAATGACTCATGCAGGCTTGACCTTTGGAGATACAGTCGCTGCTACTATCAATCAGGTTTGAATAAGGATTGTGATGCATATGTTGATGGTCGTGCGGCATGTCTTCTCCCATTGCTTTGCCGCTTAATGCAGCTAAAGCGAATAAACCTGCCTTAGCCAAAATCTCACGTCTGAACATGATGGCTCCTTGGTGTTGTTAGGGTGGGGGCATCATTTTCAGTAGCGCGACGATGATGTAGTTTTATTTTACTATTCAAATTGCTATTGTGGTTGTGCTTTTTGAAATTGGTAAGAGGGCTGAGAATGATGTTTTTGATTGCTAATGGAATAAATTATTATCCACAGCTTCTGTGAATAACTTTCCTGAAAATGGCGTCCAGCCTCACTCTCCCCGTAGATGCTAAAAATTAAGCAACAGGCTCACATAGTACCGTTTGTTGCTTTTATGACAAGTATCATTTTTGTTTGTTGTCTTCGGATACCTTTGTCCGCTGCACTTTCGATCAAGACAGTCTCGGGAGATTTTAAGGCATCAACAACTCGTTTCTATAATGATGCATTTATACTTCCTTTGTTTGTAGTTTTAATACAAAAAAACTAAATTTAAGCATTTATACTGATATTCATGTTTATTTTGAATGTAGTATGAAAACAATATTGATTTTTTTTAACTATTTTTCGGGATGAGTTATGAGATCCAGAGTGAAGTTGTTGATGTATTTGTGCTTTTTGGTCATTTGTTTTTCAAAGGCAACCATTGTTTTGAGTGCTGACCGTGCTGATCTGACGGTCGCCACATACAACCTACGCTTCAATAATCCGGACGATGGTTTAAATGCATGGGCTAATCGCAAGGAAATGGTTAAAGGCTTGATACGTTTTCATGATTTTGATTTGTTTGGAACGCAAGAAGGTCTGATTGATCAATTGAATGATCTGGCTGACATGAAAGAGTTTTCTTTTGTTGGTGTGGGGCGGGATGATGGTGTTCATGCTGGTGAGCATTCGGCAATTTTTTATAAAAAAGAGCGCTTTAAATTACTGAAAAATGGTGATTACTGGCTGAGTCAGACCCCTGATCATCCTTCGCTTGGTTGGGATGCGACCTGTTGTAAACGCATTGCTTCATGGGCAAAATTTCGTGATCTGAAAAGTAAAAAGGAATTTTATTTTTTCTCTGTGCATTTCGATCATCAGGGTGTCCTGGCGCGGCGTGAGTCTGCCAAACTAATGATCAAAAAAATCCACGAAATTGCTGGTGATAGTCTTGTGGTGAGTGTCGGTGATTTGAATTCCACGCCGGATACTGAGCAGGTTCGTGCTATGCAGTCAGCATTCCACGATGCTGCTGCGGTCAGCTTGACGCCAGCCTATGGTCCCGTTGCAACGTTTAATGCTTTCCGAATTGACATTGCTCCGGTCGACAGAATCGACTATATTTTTGTCAGCGACCACATCCGGGTTTTAAAATATGGTGTGTTGACAGACTCTAAAGAGCAGCGTTATCCCTCTGATCATTTTCCGGTTATGGCTAAAATCGCGTTTTTTTGATAATCATTGAGATATATAAATTCTTCATTTTCGATATTGACTTTAGTAAATTCCTGCGAAAAAAAGACTGGAGGGGTCGGCGTAAACACAGGATTTGAATGTGGAGTGCAACACGTATGTTATGCTAGAGGACTTTGTAAAATTTTACTTTTATATTCATGCAAACTACTAGTAAGTCTATTCCTGTCTCAGCTGCACAGGCGCTGTTAAAAACCTTGAAAGAGGCATTTCCGGTTTTTTTGAATAGTGAACCTTTATCTATCGGTATTGATAAGCAGATTATTGCCAAGATGCCGGAGGTGGATCGCAAAGTGTTACGCATGACTCTGGCATATCATACGAAATCGACTCGTTATTTGCAAAAGCTCTCCAAGGCTGAAACCCGTTTTGATCTGGATGGCAATTCGACTGACTCTCTGAATGATACACATAGAGCGTATGCAGTAACGATGCTCAAAGAAAGGGCGCAAAAAAATGCCGCGCGGATAAAAGAGCAGGCCGCATTTGAGCGTCAGAAGAAAGCAGAAGCTGAAGAGGCCGAAAACGCTAAAAAGCGTGCTGAAAAATTGAATCAGTTGGCAATGAAATTCGCTAAATAAAAGATGCTTTACGCAACAGTGGTTGTTTCATGAAACTTCGCTGCATAGGACCTTAAGACTTATGTAGCGTAAAACATGTGAATAGCGTGGCTTTGAGCCCAGTTTCAAATATGCGTATGAAAACGGTGAATTTTCCTAGCGCTTCAATTGGGTTCTTTTAAGCGTTTCATTGAGGTTCGTAATGACTTGATCATCAACCATTTTGCTACAGTAGATGTAACGTAATTTGCCTTCGGGCGAATCACGAAACTGCCTGAATTTAAGGCTGTTAGGCTGAGAGCTAAATTGGCTAATTTGATATTCTGCTTCTTCCGGCGAGAATAAGGCAGCGTCCACAATACCCATTAAAACTAATTTCACCCTTCCGTGGCTGTCTTCAGATGGGCGCAGGATTTGTGCTTTGGCTTTCTCCAGCATATTGTCGAGGGTTTCTCCATAGGAGTAACCGTTTCGCAATACGATCGAAAGTCCTGGATTACTCAATAAGCTCCCCAGCGTGTTGGTCGATGCCAGTTTGGGGTTCTCGTTGCGAAAGACAATTCCCTGGGAAGAGCCGCGTGCGAAAGCCACGGTGTATTTTCCAGATTTTGCCCGCGTATTTGTCCAATAGAAGCCGATAGCACACGCTTTTTCTTTATTGTTTGTAATTAAAAGCTGCTGTCGGGCAACCGGTGCCTCGTAAAGAGTAAAAGCTATCCCTGCGTCCTTGAATAACTCAGTAGCTCGGGTACCTAATGTGCCTTTCAATTCATTATTTTCTAAAAACGTGAATGGTGGCCTGGTTTCGTAATACAGCTTCAGCGGTTCTGCCTGGAGGTTGTTTGATATGCTCAATGTCGCAATGATCGGCATGATCAGCCTTTGTCCATACCTTTGATGGAGGCAGAAAGAAAATCGGGTTAGTATGTTTGAGGTGATGAATTCGAGTAGGTGTGTCATCAGCATTATCAACCTTCTTTTGTTCTTTAATTAGTGTGAATTACTTGCGATTCACTTTGTCGCTGCACACTCAATTTTTGTGCGACGAAAATTCTTTACGTCCTCATTATAGATGCGCCATTACATGGATTCATCATCGATTGACGGAGATGCATTGCAATTCACATTGTTTGTAGAATTTATTGCATTAAAAATATATTTAGAAATAAAAAATTATTTTTCTCGACGATATTGTTGATTTTTGCAAAACCATGCGAGCCATCAACGCTAACCATCTAGCCGTTTGAATATTGTCTTTCTTTTGCGATTGGGGAATTGCAATTTACGTGATGGGATTGTGGTGTAAAACGGACGTTGTCTTATGCGACTTTGCTGGTTTTGGCTCGTTTTGACTTGTTGATCAGTAAATTTGATGTGTAAAAAAGCCCACTGATTTGATGGAGTCGGTGGGCTTTTAGTTGACGGCGTATTGCTGCGTCAGTTTACATTGTTGCTTAAGGCTTATTGCATATGCCAGCCGTGGCTTACCGTCACGGATTGACCTGTCAAGGCATTGGTGCCGAAAGCAGCGAGGAACAATGCGGTCTGAGCAACGTCTTGAACAGTCGTAAATTCACCATCCACTGTTTCTTTCAACATCACGTTTTTGATGACTTCTGCTTCTGTAATGCCCAACTCTTTTGCTTGTTCAGGAATTTGTTTGTCCACCAGCGGCGTACGTACAAAGCCCGGGCAGATGACATTGGAACGAATATTGTGTTTCGCACCTTCTTTAGCGACGACTTTTGCAAGGCCGATTAAACCATGTTTTGCGGCGACGTAAGGCGCTTTTAGTGGTGATGCTTCATGTGAGTGAACTGAGCCCATATAAATCACGCTACCGCCTTTACCGCTGGCGATCATCGCACGCATGCATGCGCGTGTGGTCAAAAAAGCGCCATCAAGGTGAATGGCGGTCATTTTTTTCCAGTTATCGAGGCTCAGATCAACGATCGGGCTGATGATTTGAATGCCAGCATTGCTGATCAAGATATCGACTGTGCCGTAGGCGGCGACTGCATCGGCAACCCCTTTATCCACTTGCGCTTCATCCGTCACGTTCATGGCAACAGCCATAGCAGTGCCGCCAGATTGTTCGATTTCTTTGGCGGTTGCCTGTGCTGCTTCTAAGGCCATATCGGCGATGACGATTTTTGCGCCTTGCTTTGCGTATTCAATCGCAATTTCTTTACCGATGCCGCTGGCGGCGCCAGTGATCAGAGCAACTTTATCTTTGAGTAACATAGCTTTCCTTTACTTAGTGGGGGCGAGATAATCGTGAACGACTTTGCCATAAGGCAGGGTCAGATCCGACAAAATATGAACGGCAGATAGGACTTCTAATACCGGCAAATTGGCAACAGGAGCGAGTGCATTGGCAAACAATTCTAATGCGCCGGGGCCACCCCAGGCACCTTTGACGACGATGTCGGTAAAGTTGACTTGCACCAGTTCGCAAACGCGTGGGGTGCCGTCGACATGGGGGATAATTTTTAAAAGAAAATTCGGCACTTCCAATGAGGCTTTAATTTTTTCGTGATCGAGTTGCGTGTGTTTGAAACCCATTGTGCCAGTGGCAACGCGAGCATCACTGTAATCCAGTGTGCCGATCAAGGTATCTTTATGCACGCGAAGTTCTGGATCCCCCAATTTTTTTGGGAAGCCCCAGATTTCACGACCGCCTGCGATAGGTGGGTGATCGTTGAGATACATGCTGTGTACATAAGAGCCATGTACGCCATCTAGCGTCACCGGAATAACTTGACCAGATTCGCAATAATGCCCAAAGCCGGTAGAGTCTGGCATGTTAATGAACTCGTACTTAACGATAGGTTCTGCCAGCTTTAAAGGTGCTGGAATAATTTTTTCCAGCAACGCAGGATCGGTGCGGTAAGAAATGATCAGGAATTCACGATCGGTAAATCGGTATGGTCCCGGAGGAAACGCAGGGCTGGTGTACGGCATTGCAAATGCATTACGGCGAATTTCTTCTTCGGTCATGGTTGTCCTATTCCTGTGGAAGTTCGTGGATGATAAGTCCTGCGTGGGGTGGCAATGGTTGTAGCCATGCTTTGTGTCTGAGCGCCCGTTTGCAATCGTGGATTCCCGATTCCCAGCGCGTTTGTATGGTGCTGGAGCTGAAATCCACATCTTTGAAATAATGGTCGTCAGGCAAAGCTTTCATGATCAGATTGACCACGTTGATGGTGTGGTCGCATCCGAGTGAAATCAGTGGTTTGAGTTTTTTGTTATTGCGTTCTGCGTCTGGCAGATGTTCAGATAGAGTTCTGATTGCTCTTTGCAAATCATGAATTTTTTGATGTGCCAGCAGTTGCTCTTTGGAGCGACTTGCGTATTGAATATTTTTATAGCGAGCCATTGCTTCTGAGATCGAAGATGGGCGAGTTTCTGTTGGATCCCATAAGTCGATCATAAAACATAGTGCGTCCGTGTTATCCCCTTCTTCCAGAAAAATTTCTAAGGGAGAATTTGAATACACGCCACCATCCCAATATGCACGTCCATCAATTTCTACCGGTGGAAAACCCGGGGGCAGGGCGCCGCTTGCCATGATGTGTTCGGGGCGTATAACTTGTTTGCTGCTATCAAAAACTGCGCTTTGTCCATTGTCTAAATCAACGGCACAGACGGAAAGGCGTACTTTGCCTTCATTTAAATAATCAAAATCAACGTATTTTTCTAAGGTGCTTTTGAGCGGAGATGTATCGTAAAACGCAACTTGATTTAACGGGACTTTGGCATTGATATCCCATGCTGCACCTGGCCGTGGTTTGAAAAAACCGTCAACGCCATTCATCATCGTGCCAACTGTATTGAGGGTACTGCTGACACCCGCCCAGGGCGTCATCGAAGGCCAGAAGCTGGAGCGATGGATCGCATTTGGTGCCAGGCTATTCCAAAATGCACGTAGTTGTTCAACGCGTTTTTCGGGCGGGTTGCCGGCAATGAGTGCCCCGTTGATGGCGCCAATAGACGTGCCAATCACCCAATCAAGCGGGGTGTGGTGTTCATGTAATTCTTGGTAAACACCTGCCTGGTAAGCACCAAGTGCGCCGCCGCCTTGCAGGATAAGAACTGTACTTTGATGCGTCATGCTGTCCTTTCGGGATGAAGACTATAGACCTGTAAATCAATGAAGCTTAGCAATGAACTGTTCGGAGATATTAACTGAATCTTGCATTTAATGTATGACCGCTTTGTTACTACGTGCATTAAGTTGATAGAAAATGTTAATTCTGAATTTGGCATTTATTCAATCTGTTCAAGGTGGTGTCTTTTGTTGTTTTTGCAAGCTTTTGTGTTGGATACATTTTGTGAAGAATTGTTCCTTGTAGTTATTTATACGTCTGTATAAACTACCTGAATGAAATCCAGTTCAACAACATCAAATTCATTCACTACCCGGGATTCACTGCTGAAAAGTGGCTTGGTACTGGTGGAGCTAAAGGGTTTGCGTGGGCTCACTGTGCGTGAGTTGGCGGCGCATGCGAACGTCAATTTAGGTAGTTTTGTGTATCACTTCCGGAATCGCGATAGTTTTCTGGCTGAATTGGTAGAGATTTGGTATCAGCCTATGTACGAACAATTACGATTGACGAGTGAAGCTGCTGGCAATGCGTCAGCGTTGTCACGCTTGAAAAGCACTTTGGAGAATTTGATTGATCTGGTGAGTGCCAAAGCGCCGTTCATCAGCCACTTATTTGCCGATGCCTTCGCAGGAGAAGTTGCTGCGCAAAAATTTTTACTAAATTTACCAAACCGTCATCCACAAATCATTTATCGCCTCGCTAGCGAGGCGCAGCGAGAAAAATCGATCGTTTCAGGCTCGACCTTACATCTCGTTATTTTCATCATGACAGCAGTTGGTATGCCTATGTTATTGGCTGGTGAAATGATGCGTGGTTGCGATTGGTTGCCGGACGATGCGCAAAAAATTCGCAATCTGATGCGAGACCCGGATTCCGCTAAACAGCGATTGCTTTGGGCGTTAGCGGGAATCGCTTGTCGGGAATAGCTTTTTAAAAAATGACTTACGTTTGAAAATATTGAATTGATGAAGGATAGAGATGAACAAGAAACTGATTGCAGTGGTGGTCGTGCTAGGTTTGTCGGCAGTTGCGTATGTTGGATTTTTTTCGAAAAATAAATCAGATCCGAATGCGACTATCTATGGCAACGTCGATATTCGTGAAGCGACGTTAGCGTTTCGTACAGGTGGGCGAGTTTCTGAGGTCAGAGTGGATGAAGGGACTATCGTTAAAAAAGGTGATGTATTGGCCGTACTGGATATAGAACCTCTCAATAATAGTCTTCATAGTGCTACAGCGAATCTGGCGGCATTGAGCGCTCGCAATAGCATGATGCATTCAGGTTATCGTCAGGAAGATGTCGAGCAGGCGAAAGCGAAGGTGGTTGCCGCGCAAGCAGCTCTTATCAACGCTGAAAAGCAATTTTCCCGGCAGGGTGCATTGGTTGCGGAACAAGCATCAACGCAGCATTTTTTGGATGACGCTAAGTCAGCGCGCGATCAGGCCGCTGCGCAATTAAACGTTGTGCAGCAACAGGTACTGGAATTGCAGCGCGGTTACAGAAAGGAAGAGATTGCAGAATCCGATGCCCAATTAGCGCAGGCACGTGCCAATTTGGCGATAGCGGAATTGGCGGTCCGCGATGCTAATCTGCTTGCTTCCAGTGATGGCATTGTTCTGACGCGAGCGATTGAGGTGGGCACGATGGTGCAAGCGGGAACACCTGCGTTTAATTTGTCACTGACCAAACCAGTCTGGGTGCGTGCATATGTACCGGAACCACAATTGGGGCGTTATCCAGCAGGTGCGCACGTTTTGCTTTCGACCGATTCGCGTCCGGGAAAGCCATATCATGGGGTGGTTGGATTTGTTTCGCCGAGTGCCGAGTTTACACCAAAGTCGGTTGAAACCACGGATTTGCGGACGTCGCTGGTCTATCGCATCCGGGTGGTGGTTGAAGATGCAGATGCACAATTACGGCAAGGTATGCCTGTCACTATCGGAATGGCTCAATGATATCGGCCATGCCGTATTCGCCTGCGCAAAGCGGGGATGATGCGATCATCATAACCGATCTGGTGAAACGTTTTGAAGGACAGCATGTTGACGCGGTAGCGTGTCTTCATACTTCGATTGCTCGCGGTACTATCACAGGTCTGGTGGGACCCGATGGTGCCGGAAAAACGACGTTTTTGCGTTTGCTTGCTGGTCTGTTGCAGCCCACTTCCGGCAGCGTCAGTATCAATGGCCTCGATCCTTTTACACAAAGCGATGCATTGCATGAGCATGTTGGCTATATGCCGCAAAAATTTGGTTTGTATGAAGATTTAAGCGTCATAGAAAACCTGATTTTGTATGCAGATTTGCGCAATGTGGTTGGCGCGGAACGTGAACAGAGCTTTGCTAAGTTATTGGCGTTTACGGATTTAACCCATTTTACCGGACGGTATGCTGGCAAATTGTCTGGCGGTATGAAGCAGAAGCTTGGTCTGGCATGTGCATTATTGGGTACGCCGCAAGTATTGTTACTTGATGAGCCTGGTGTTGGTGTTGATCCTATCTCACGGCGCGAACTTTGGAAGATGGTGCGCGAGTTAGCAAAAGGTGGAATGACCGTCCTTTGGAGTACCGCCTATCTGGATGAAGCCGAGTTATGTGATGACGTACGTTTAATGAATCATGGCAGTATTTTAGCCAGTGGCCCACCACAAACTTTAATGGATCAGATGCGTGGGCGCTGCTTACATGTGAGTGGTATTGCAGGGCATCGACGCAATGTATTGCGCAGAGCCTTGCGTTTACCTGAAGTGATGGATGGTGTGATTCAAGGACGTAACGTGCGTCTGGTCTTGCGCGATGTCAGCAAACGTCCTGACCTGCAGTTGTTGGATGCCGGTCCAGATGCTGCGCTATCCGAAGTTGCGCCACGATTAGAAGATGCCTTTATCAGTGCGTTGGGTGGTGGTCCGGGTGGCGAATCTGTGTTGGCGTCGTTGATGCCTGATTTGAATAAGCTCAATCCCTCACATGAACAGAATCCGACACCGGTCATTGAATCTCGCGATCTGACCAAACGCTTTGGCGATTTTGTGGCGACCGATCATGTTAGTTTTAAAGTCGCACGCGGCGAAATTTTTGGTTTGCTCGGCCCCAATGGCGCAGGCAAATCGACGACCTTTAAAATGGAATGCGGCTTATTGAAGCCCACTTCGGGCCAGGCTTTGGTGATGGGGAATAATCTTAAAGATAGCCCATCGAAGGCACGGCAGTTACTTGGCTATATGGCGCAAAAATTTTCGTTGTATGCGCAATTGTCGGTTCAACAAAATCTGGAATTTTTTTCCGGCATTTATGGCTTACGTGGAATTGCTCAACAGAAAAAAATGGGACAAATGGTCGAAGCATTTGCTTTACAACCTTATTTGAACACAGCAACCGAAAAATTGCCGCTGGGTTTTAAGCAAAGGCTGGCGCTTGCTTGTGCAGTCATGCATGAACCTCAGGTCTTGTTTTTAGATGAACCTACTTCTGGTGTTGATCCGGTGACACGGCGCGAATTCTGGACGCACATAAATGGTCTGGCGGATAAGGGTGTGACCATTATGGTGACTACACACTTTATGGATGAAGCTGAATATTGTGATCGCATCGCTTTGATTTACCGCGGCAAGTTGTTGGCACTGGGGACGCCGGATGATTTGAAACGTAAGGTCGTGACGGAACAAAGACCGAACCCGACCATGGAAGACGCTTTTATTGAATTAGTGCTGGAGGCTGATCAATGAGCCATACAATGATCCCGGCTTTATCTGTTCGACGCTTGTTTGCCTTATGTCGCAAAGAAACCTATCAAATTGTTCGCGACCCTAGCAGTATTTTGATTGCATTTGTCATGCCGTTAATTTTGCTTTTTGTGTTTGGTTACGGAATTAACCTCGACGCCAATTATCTGCGTATCGGTTTGTTGATGGAAGATTCCGGATCAGCGGCCTTGCAGTTTGAACAGACTCTGCGTGCCGGAAATGGGTTTGATATTCATAGCGGAAATAGCCGTCAGGCATTAATGGCGGCATTGGTGCGTGGCGAAATTCGTGGCATGGTGATTATTAAAAACGATTTTTCCACCAAGGTGCAACTGGGGCAAGGCGCGGCTGCGATACAAGTGTTGGCGGATGGTTCAGAGCCTAACACAGCACAATTTGTTTCGGCATACGTGAACGGTGCATGGGCACGCTGGCAAACGGCAATGGGACAAAATCGTGCTCTGCAATCGGGACCGGCGATTAATGTCGAAACGCGCACCTGGTTTAACCCATCGAACGTGAGCAGGAATTTTTTAGTGCCCGGTTCAATTGCGGTCGTCATGACGATTATTGGCGCTTTATTGACCTCATTGGTGGTGGCGCGTGAATGGGAGCGCGGTACGATGGAAGCTCTGCTTGCCACGCCCGTGACCAAAGTTGAATTGTTGTTGTCGAAAATTATTCCTTACTACGTGTTGGGTATGGCCGCAATGTCCTTGTGTTTGCTGGTGGCAGTATTTGTAATGGCTGTGCCGTTTCGCGGTTCTCTTGTGGCTTTATTCGGAATTTCTAGTTTATTTCTGGCTTGTGCTTTGGGGCAGGGCTTATACCTTTCGACGGTATTGCGTGTGCAGTTTAATGCGGCGCAGGCGGCTTTAACTGTGGCATTTTTACCTGCCATGATGTTGTCAGGATTTGTGTTCGAGATTTCTAGCATGCCTCACTATTTGCAATGGTTGACGCGAATTATTCCGGCTCGCTATTTCGCGAATTCATTGCAAACTTTGTTTCAGACCGATTTAGTGACATCAGCTCTTTATCTGAACGCTCTTTATCTCTGCGCACTCGGCGTGTTGTGGCTGGGTTTGACTGCATTGAAAACTAAACGAACATTGGATTAACACATGATCTATCGACTTATCCGGCTGATTCGCAAAGAATTGCAAGCGATATTGGGTAGTAAGCAAGGGCGAATGATGTTGATGGTGCCGGTGATTTTGCAAACGGCGATTTTTCCTTTTGCTGCGACCTTGGAAGTTAAAAATGCCAGCCTGGCGATTTACAATCAGGACGATGGTGTGGCGGGTCGCGAACTCATAGAGCGCTTGTCACATGCGGCTGCATTTACTCACATCATCATGGTGCATAGTCAGGATGAATTGAATCACACGATAGATACACAAAGCGCTTTACTTGCCGTGATTGTGCCAATGAATTTGTCGCGTGCTCTGAGCGCCAATCGGGTGGCTAAAGTGCAGATGATTGTTGATGGTCGTCGTTCGAATAGCGGTCAGATTGCCAGTGCTTATGCCTTGCAAGTCATCAATGATTATGGTGTTGAAGTAGGTGTTAAGCCAGTTGCCAGCATACAGATCAGAAATTTATATAACCCGAATCTTGAATACAAGTGGCACGTCTTACCCAGTCTGGTTGCGATTATTACTACTATCGGTTGCCTGATTGTCACTGCTTTGTCGGTTGCGCGTGAACGCGAAGAAGGTACCTTTGATCAGTTGCTTGTTTCTCCGTTGACTCCAGCCTACATCATGGCGGGTAAAGCGATTCCGGGTGTGATGGTGGCTTGCATTCAGGGCAGCTTTATCGCTTCGGTTGCGCATTGGGTTTACGGTGTGCCATTTACAGGCTCATTGTTTTTACTCCTGGCGGGGATGGTTGGCTATGGCCTTGCACTGGCTGGTGTGGGATTGTTTATTTCATCTATTTCTTCGACTCAGCAGCAAGCGTTTTTGGGTGTATTTTGTTTTATGACGCCAGCCGTGATGTTGTCTGGTTATGTCGCACCGATTGAAAACATGCCTATGGTGTTGCAATGGATAGCTCATATCAATCCATTGACTTACTTTATTTTGATTTTAAAAGGCGTTTTTTTAAAAGGTCTTGGTTTTGCCGGTGCCTGGGCTTATATCTGGCCTTTATTAATGATCGCGTTCGCGAGTCTGACATCAGCGTTGTATTTATTCCGTCGCCATATTGCTTGATGAACTGAAATGTGTTTGCCTGCAGAACTTTTTGATTATGAGAAAAATTATGAAAAAAGATGTAAGTAGCATCAGCGTGTTTGGTGCATCTTTGTTGATGGTCGCTTGTGCCACTGTGGGGCCAAATTATTCCGTGCCCGAAAATCATTTGCCAGCGAATTTTAGTCAGAGTAGCGTTGGCACGCTGCAGCCGGGTGAATGGTGGAAGGGCTTTGGCGACACCGATTTAAACGCCTTAATTGAACAAGCATTAGCGAGCAATCCGGACATCGCGGTTGCGGATGCGAGATTGCGTCAGTCGCGTGCATTACAGGGTATGTATGATGCGGCTTCGGGACCCACTCTGGAAGCTGTTGGGCGTGTTTCAAAAGATAATCTCAGTCAAAACAGCGAACAGTTCGCCAACGTGCCGTTAAAGCATCCCTTGCTTGAATTTAGCAATCGTCAGATTGGATTTGATGCTTCTTGGGAAATCGATGTATGGGGGCATCAACAAAGAGTATCGCAAGCTGCGCTTGCCAGAACAGGGGCAACTGCTGAACGAACGCAAGATGTTCGTATCATTTTGATGGCCGAGGTGGCACGCAATTACATTGAGCTGCGGGCGGCGCAGCAACGTTTTCAAATTGCGGCGGCAAATTTACACCATTATGATGAGTCACTACGTCTGACGCAATTTGCTCAGAAGCATGGTGAGGCGAGTCAGATTGATGTACAAAAATCTCAAGCTTTGCGAAAAAACTTTCAGTCGACATTGCCGGGGTTGCAGCAAATGATGCAGCAAAATATTGTTGCTCTGAGTAGTCTGACAACCTGGTCAGTGCAAGAGATTGAGCAACGTTTAAAAGCCCCCAAAGCCTTAATGGCTGTACCTCAAGCACCAGCGATAGGCATTCCAGCCGATCTGCTGCTGCATCGTCCAGATGTGCGAGCAGCCGAGCGTGATTTAGCGGCTGCCAGTGCAGATGTCGGAGTGGCAATCAGTGACTTGTATCCGCGTTTCTCGCTAGTCGGTAATGCTGGCTGGACATCAATACAGTCATCAAGCTTGTTGGATGCTGCCAGTCGTGCCTGGAGTATCGGCCCACAATTTTCTTTGCCGATTTTTAATGGACAACGCCTGCAAAATCAGGTGAAAGCAAATCAAGCTGCATTTGATGTGGCATCGGAAAATTATAAAAAATCAATTTTAAATGCAGTCGGGGATGTAGAGGTCGCCCTGTCACGTGTCAGCCGTAATGAAGAAAGCCGCCGTCAGCTATTAGCTGCACTGGATCAGCAACAGCAGGCTCTGACGAAAACTCAACGTCAATTAGCACTTGGAGAAGTTAGCCAATTTAATGTGCTGGAAATTCAAAAACTCATCGCAGTTGAACAAGATCAGATCGTCCAAATACAAATGCAAAGTCTGAGTGGATTGATCGCACTGTATAAAGCCCTTGGCGGTGGATGGAAGCAGTGACGTTCTTAACATTTCTTGTTAAAGTGTGCCGAAGCAACGTTTTTTAATTGAAATGAAATAAAGCTGTAGCATTCAAGTCATACCTTGTTTCCATCTGGCAAAAAAGTGTTAATTTATTTGGGAAATTGCAGACAGTGTCTGGATTTGATCTAAATTGAAATCGAGGTTGAATCTTTAGTGATCAGACTTTTTTTGTCTTCAATGGATAATTCCCAAAAAATAGCGACTGAACGTCAATTTTTTTAACTTTCTATTCCGCGGTTTGATTGTGGCAAGAAAATTGACGCCGCCAGAAATGGACGAATATGAGACAATTTTTTGCGAGCATTTCTCTCGCTCAAAGCGTTAGGGATGTTTTTGTTTTTTTGCTACTCGTTTGCCTGGCTTCATTGACGTTTGCGCAAGAACTTACGATCTATACCGAAGATTGGCCCCCAGTCAATTTTAAAAATGGAAATGCTATCGACGGGATGGCCGTCGATTTGGTGCGCGCATTGCAGGCCCGCATCGGTGTGCATCAGGAGATTCATCTGGTACCTTGGGCTAGAGGCTATAAAGCTGTTCTGGAAGAACCTAATGTGATGTTGTTTAGTGTTGGTCGTACGCCGGAGCGCGAAAAATTAATGCGCTTGATTGGCCCCATTGCCATTTCGGATACGGTGCTTTATACCAGAAAGGGAAATGCGGAACGCTTGCGTTTGCTGCGTGATGGTATTTACGCCTTGCCTGTTGGCGCCTATCGCAGTAGCATTTTTGTTGATGTTGCCAAAAAAAAAGGGTTTCAACACATAGAGCAGGCCAATTCCCCACAAATTGAGGCGAACATGTTACTGGCTGGTCGATTTGATATGTTGGTGGAAAGTAGCGTCGCAATTAATCAAATACTCAAAGGAATCGGTCATTCGAGTGGTGAAATAGAAAAGCTCGCCGTGCTTGATAGTCTTGAGCTTTACCTGGCATTTTCTCTTAATACTTCTCCTGATATTTTGAATGCATGGGAAAGCGCTTTGCGTACCGCAAAAAAAGACGGCAGTTTTCAAAAAATCTACCAAAAATGGTTTGCCGACGATATGCCACCCATGGATGTGCAACGATTAGGTCCTGCAGATCGTCCGTAATATCGAAAATGAATTTCAAACTATTTTTCAACTGTTCATTTCAACGTGAAACTTGGATTCAAAAACATGTTCTTTTTCGGCGTGAGCGCTCACAAAGTGAATGATTGTTGATGTATGGAAAGTATTTTGCTCTGCATGATATGCTTCTGAAATTTGAATTTCTCACGTGACAAGTATTTTAAACTTTGCATTCTCATGCATGTATTAGGGTATCCAATTAAATAAGTTGCATCGTCATTGATATGCTTTACCAGCGATCTGGTGAAAAAGTTGCAATAGCTTGAAGTTGAGGCTAACTTGGTTGATACGTGAACGGGATATCTTCGCGTGTACACATGTTACATGCTGCGCATTGCAACTTGATCAACAGCACGACAAGGTCATACTTCTTTCAAAGTAAAATCTACAAAGTGCGGTCAATGCAATGCATTATTTTCAAATTGATTTTTTACTTAAGCTAACTAGCCGCTCGCTTGTTCAGTTATTCGCTTACTAGTTTTGTCTTGGGCTAAAACTATCATTATCAAAAAAATCGCGTCAATTTAATTGTTCAGAGCACACAAACAATAAATGACGGATTGTTTTTTATTTTAGGGAGTAGGTATGACTTCGTTGTCATTGCGTCAAAAACTCATCGCTATATGTGTTTCAACGATGATACTGGGTATGGTTGCGGTTGTTTTTACGAATTTTTTTACGACTAAATCACGTATGTTGGAGTCGATTGATGCGCAGATGTCTCAGCTTTCGCAAAAAAGTGCGACGAGCATTGCTGATTGGGCAAAATCTCAAAAGACCGTCGTTTCTTCTCTGAAGCTCGCAGTTGAGTCTTCTGATCCGCTGCCTGCTGTGAAGGCTGCACAAATGGCTGGCGGTTTTGATTTATCTTACATTGGCTACGCTGACAAGCACTACGTCTTCTCTGAAGAACGTAAGCGTGCGGCCGATTATGATCCTACTGCACGGCCATGGTACAAAAAGGCGTCACAGGTATCCGGGCCTGTTCTGACTGCGCCCTATGCAAGTGCAAGTACAGGAAAACTCTTGGTGACATTTGCCGAAGCGGTCGGCGTCACAGGCCAGACTTCAGCGGTCGTCGCCTCTGATGTGCTACTTGATTCTGTGATTGCTAACGTCAATGCAATTAAGCCTACATCCAATAGTTTTGCTTTTCTGGTAGATAAGAGCAAAGAAAATATTATTGCTCATCCGAATAAAGATTTGATTTTAAAGCCTTTAAAGGATTTCGACGCTGGTCTTAGCTTGGAAGGTTTGCAAGAAAATATCAAATCGGGCAGCGGTAAAGAAATGCGTCTGAATGGACGTGACGGTTTGCTGTATACGTTACCGGTTGATGGTACCGATTGGCTGCTGGTGATTGTGCTTGATAAAGCGGAGGCAACGCAGGTACTGGGTGCTTTATTAATCTCATCGGCAATTACCGCCATCGTTCTTTCGATTGCTGCGGTGCTGCTACTGACTTTCTTAATCACGCAGTCTTTAAAACGCCTGGAAGCAGTTCGTGATGCAATGATCGATATTGCATCTGGAGATGGTGACCTTACCCGTCGTCTGGATGCCGATGGCTCGGATGAGTTGGCGCAGATCTCAGGTGCGTTCAATCGCTTTGTCGATAAAATTGCGCATGTTCTATTTGATATTCGTCATGCCAGTGAATCAGTCAAAGGTGCATCCGGCGAAATCGCGGCAGGTAATGCAGATTTGTCTTCACGTACTGAAATGCAGGCAGGCTCTCTCGAAGAAACGTCCAGCACCATGGAGGAGTTGACCTCGACGGTGAAACAAAATGCCGACAATGCACGTCAAGCCAATCAAATGGCATTGGCTGCATCATCTGTTGCGTTGTCTGGCGGTGAAGTGGTTGCGCGCGTGGTCGAAACCATGGGCTCGATCAAAGAAAGCTCACGCAAAGTCGTTGATATTATTGGCGTTATTGATGGTATTGCATTCCAGACCAATATTCTGGCGTTGAATGCTGCGGTCGAGGCAGCCAGAGCGGGCGAGCAGGGACGTGGTTTCGCCGTGGTAGCTTCCGAAGTCCGCAATCTGGCACAACGATCTGCTGGTGCGGCGAAGGAAATTAAGGAGTTAATTGGTGACTCAGTAGCTAAGGTGGATATTGGTAGTACCTTAGTCGATGATGCCGGTAAAAATATGGAAGAAATTGTTGCGGCAATTAAACGCGTTGCCGATATCATTTCCGAAATTGCTGCTGCCAGTGAAGAACAGAGCGCCGGTATCGGCGAGGTCAATGGGGCAATTTCTGATATGGATGATATGACGCAGCAAAATGCCGCGCTGGTTGAGCAGGCGGCGGCAGCAGCTCAAAGCTTGCAGCAACAGGCTATGAATCTGGCGAGTACCGTGGCAGTATTTAAACTCGATTAATTTCAAGCATGATCAAAAGCCCCATGATGGCGTGTTCATCATGGGGCTTTTTTCACTTGATCTCAGCTTGTTAATGACTAGATTTTCTCAGTAAAAAATGGCTGGCACCGCCCAATAGTATTCCCCAGCAAGCAGCGCCTAGTCCGAGTATTGTGAAATTGGATGCAGTTACAATAAACGTGATCAGTGCTGCTTCTCGTTCTTCTGGTGCTGCCATTGCATTGACTAAGCCATTTTGAATCGCGCCCAATAAGGCGAGCCCAGCAACAGTGCTGACGAGCGCGTGCGGCAACATTAAAAATAAGTCTTTGAGTGAACCGGCAAAGCATCCTATCAAAACGTAAAAAATTCCACAGGCAACACCTGCTACCCAGCGCTTTTTTATCTGTTGATGCGCTTCAGGACCGGTACAGATGGCAGCGGTGATTGCTGCCAGATTGATGCCGTGTGCGCCAAATGGCGCGAATATCAAACTGGCCATTCCGGTCATGCTGATGAGTTTGCTCGTCGGTGTTTTTTCGAAACCAGCAGCCCGCAAGACTGCAATTCCGGGAACCTGTTGGCCTGTCAGGCACAAAACTGCTAAAGGTAACCCGAGGCTAATGATAGCCTTGAGTGAAAACTCAGGCGAACTCCATACCGGCTTTGTGAAAGTCAGGTGCCAGCCTGCATCAGTCGCGAGTTTGGTTGTCTGACTTCCCCAGTCAAAGGTGCCCCAGACCATGATGCCTGTCATGAGCGTGAGTACAATTGCGTATCGTGCAGACTGACGTTTGAATAACAGGTAGGCAAAGAACATGATCGCTGTCAGCAAGGGTGCGCCCACAATTTCGCTATGGGAATTGGCAAACACTGCTACTCCAAATCTGAAAAGAATACCCGCTAACATGGCGGCACACAGACTTTTGGGTATCACAGATACCAATTTACTGAAAGCGCCGGTCACGCCGATGAGGAAAGTGATTGCTGCCGCTACGATGTAAGCGCCGATGGCATGATGGTAGGGCACTGTCATGAGTCCCGTAACTAATAGCGCCGCGCCGGGTGTATTCCAGGCGCATATGACTGGGATTTTGTATCGAAAACTTAAGCCTATGCTGCAGATACCGGAAGCTACCGATACCGCCCATAACCACGAACTGCTAAGTTCTTTGCTCAGGTGAGCAGCTTGCGCTGCCTGCACCATCAATAGCATGGGGCCAGCGTAAGAAATTAAGACCGCAATCAGTCCAGCGAGAACGGCAGGGAAATAATCCTTAGCCAAGCCAAAGTGCAGCCTGTTGGTTTTTCCAAAACCTGAAGAGAGGGGGGATGTAGGTGTTTTCATGCACTTAGTATAGAGAATATTCAGACAGCATTTGCTTACAGTCTGTGTCTGCTTTATGCTGCACAGATTGCTCTATTTTGGATCTGTTATGCAGCACAGTTACCGACAAATTGCGGAACAATTGAATCAGCTTATTCGTTCGCACCAATATCAGGTTGGTGAACGTTTGCCATCGGTACGTACATTTGCTGATCAGCACAACGTCAGTGTTTCTACCGTCCTTCGTTGCTATCGCTATCTCGAGAGCATTGGCATGATAGAAGCTCGGGCAAAGTCAGGGATGTATGTCGCAGATTGGAAAATACGGCATGCAACTATTTCTGGCGCTACGCATACAAAAAATCAGGAACCAGAAGCGCGAGTAATTGAATACGATAAGCTGCGCTCTTTACAGCACAGAATGACGGAGCTGTACTCATTGACCGATCAGCCTTTGCAATGGCGTCTACATCTCGCTAGTGCCGCACCGGAATGGTATCCAACCAAAGAAATGTCAAAAATTGCGCAGACGATACTCAGGCAATGTCCGGAGATATTGGGTGAGTATCCAACCGGTACAGGCTTAGCTGCATTGAAGGAGCAGTTGGTACGCTGGCTTGCGACGTTTAGTCTTGAAGTGCAAACATCAGAATTGTTGATCACCAATGGCAGTACCGAGGCGCTCAGTGTTGCTTTGCGCGCTGTTGCGCAAGCGGGAGATACGATTGTAGTTGAGTCGCCTGTGTATTTTGGATTATTGCAAGTGATTGAAAATCTCGGCATGAAAGCGATCGCTGTGCCTTGTATTGAAGATCAGGGCATGAGTATGGAGGCACTCGATTATGTGCTGGAGCATCAGACGGGGCTTAAAGCGATTGTCGTCATGCCGAATTTTCAGAATCCTTTAGGTTGTGCGATGCCAGATAAAAATAAAAAGCATTTATTGCGTTTGGCAGAGCAATATAATCTGGCAGTCATAGAGGATGATGTTTTTGCTGATTTATCGCCACAAACTGAACGTCCAAAACCAATTAAAGCATGGGATAAGCATGGTCGGGTGATTTATTGTGGCTCATGTAGTAAGAGTATGGCCCCGGGCTTTAAGGTCGGTTGGGTCGCTGGTGGTCGTCATCATGCAAAGATCGCGTCTTTAAAGCTCAGTCATTCTCTCGTAACGCCCTTGTTCGAACAGGCGGTATTAGCAGAATTTATGCAAACCGGTGTTCTGCATGCACATTTAAGAAAATTACGAGAACGCTTAACGGCAAATATTCCAGCCGCAACCTCGGCTTTGCGAAGTTATTTTCCTATCGGTACCCGTCTGGTCAGCAGTGCCGGCGGATGGTGGATTTGGGTCGCCTTACCTGTGCAGGTTGATTCCTTAGTGTTATTGCGGCGTGCTGTAGGGATGGGCTTGTCATTTACGCCAGGTTCTTTATTTACGAACTCAGAAAAATTTTCACATTATTTGCGCCTGAATATCGCTCAACCATGGGGGGATAATATGGAGCGGGGCATGCAATTATTGGGTGAACTAGTTCACGAGCTAGCGCAATAGACTGCCAGTTTTGTGTCCAAACATCAGCGTTTCCATGGTGCTCAGAAAAAATTTTCAATTTGGACTAGAATTGCCGCCACTCTTCAATCCAGAACGTGAGGTCGGTGATGTCAAATCAATCCGACCTCTGTTGTTGGAAGTTCATTGTTATGGGAATTCAAGCTTCCCCAAATCGAGGTCAGTAATGCAATCATCGCCAGCAAATTCGGACGTAACAAGGTCGAAATTAATTCCTACCTCATCAGACAATTCAGCCCTCAGTCACGAATTACCGCTGATTAGTACCTGGATGACCTTTTTAATTGCCACTGCCTGTGGCTTGATTGTGGCCAATCTCTATTATGCGCAGCCGTTGATTGGACCCATCAGTCAGGCGTTGGGGCTGGACCCGAAAGCATCAGGTTTGATCGTGACCTTAACGCAAATTGGGTATGGGCTAGGATTGCTGTTGATTGTTCCGCTTGGCGATTTGATTGAAAATCGCAAGCTCATCCTCGGAACCATGGTGCTCGGTACCTTGGCACTATTTTGCGCTTCGACTGCCAGTACGCCTCTGGTATTTTTGACTGCGGCTTTTTGTATTGGCGTTGGCTCTGTCGCAGTGCAAATATTAGTTCCATTAGCTGCTCATATGGCACCGGAAGCGTTTCGTGGTCGTGTCGTTGGTAATGTTATGAGTGGCTTGATGATGGGCATTATGTTGGCACGACCCGTCGCTGGCTTTATCACGCAAATTTCGTCATGGCATGTGGTGTTTTATGTTTCAACGATTGTCATGATTTTGTTGGCATTGGTCTTGTCAAAGGCATTGCCGCAACGGGTTCCTGTGGCGAAATTGAGTTATAGCGAATTACTGAAGTCGATGTGGTATCTGGCGCTTCATACTCCTTCTTTACGTCGGCGCTCGATTTATCATGCACTGATGTTTGCCAGTTTTAGCATGTTCTGGACGACGACCCCCTTATTGTTGGCAGGGCCGGAATTTCATTTATCTCAAGCCGATATCGCGCTATTTGCCTTGGCAGGCGTCGCTGGAGCAATTGCCTCGCCAATCGCAGGCAGGGTTGCTGATAAAGGCTGGACACGTCCCGCAACTGCTGTAGCGATGCTGTGTGCTGCTACTGCGTTTTTGCTGACGCACATCGCGCCGTCTGGCTCACATTGCGCCTTGGGTCTGCTGGTAGTGGCGGCAATTTTGTTGGATTTTGGCGTTGCCGGTAATCTGACTTTGGGACAACGTACTATTTTTTCTTTAGGGGCAGAACATCGTTCACGTCTCAACGGCATTTATATGGCGACCTTTTTCATGGGCGGTGCCGCTGGTTCCGCAATCGGTGCCTGGGCATTTGCGTACGGTGGATGGTGGCTGGCTTCTTGTTTTGGTTTTGCTTTACCAGTATTGGCTTTCTTATATTTTCTTTCCGAGCCAAAGAAGTAATGATAGGTTTATCGCAGAATTCAATATTTTTTAAATTGACAGAAATTCTTATGTGCAAAATTTTCGCTTTCGTGCTTATTTCCTTCATGATGTTTGCGACGGTACAGGCTGCTGAGACCACGCGCGACTCAAAAATAAAAGTCGTAGTGCAGGTCAGTGATGAAGATCCACGTAAATGGAATCAGGCCTTAGGTAACATTAAAAACATACAGAGAGATCTCGATGCGAGTCATGTCGAGATAGAGTTAGTGGCCTTTGGTCCGGGTGTCGCAATGTTGAAGGCGGATGCGTCAACTGCCGCTCGCGTTAGTGAAGCTAAGGCAGATGGGGTAATTTTAAATGCCTGTCAAAATACGATGGCGGCGATGAAGTTGACTCCGGACGATATGAATCCTGTCGTCACCTATGTGCCATCTGGCGCCGGAGAGATCGTCAAAAAGCAGCATGCCGGATACACTTATTTGCGACCTTAAGTTATTGAATTGACCTCTGTTGTTGATCCCGGGAAAGTTAAAAAGGCAGTCTATTTTTTCTCAGATCTGACAGCGCGGGCTGGTGAACGATAAGAATGAACACAAGAAGGTGGAAAGGGGCGGGCCGCAAGTTTTTCTCCGTCCCATACAAATTTTTAAAGTCGTTTCTCAATCAGATGAGATTCTATGACCGTTTTATTGATCGACCAATGGTCGATGCCTTCTTTTTCGCGAGTTTGACGTCACTTTTTCCAGCTAACTCAACGAGTCGCTTGAACGTGGGGCACTCCATATGCGAGGGTGCTGGGCATTCAGCAACGTGACTGAGCGTATCTCGCAGCGCTGCCAACTTTTGGATCTGGCGGCCAATCTTGTCGACTTTCTGATGCAGCGTAACACGAGAGATATCTGGCGTGCCATTTTTGGCGAACATCCCGGCAATCTCTTCAAGTGAGAAGCCTGCTGATTTGCCCAAAGAAATCAGCTTAAGTTGCAATAGCACTTCCTGTGGAAACTGCCTGCGTAATCCATGCCTCGACATCGAGGAAATCAGCCCAGATTCTTCGTAATAGCGTAACGCCGAGGGTTTGATTCCACTCTTTGCCGAGACTTCTCCAATATCTAGCAATTCCATGCTTGACCTCAAGTTGACTTGAAGTTGTATCATGCCCTCGAACTCAACTTTAGGCAAGAGGATAAGATAATGGAACAGGCAAAACCACTGGCACAGGTACATGTACAACCAGGAATTACTGTCACATTGACGTTGTCGATGTTGCTGGCATCGCTTGGCACCAGTATTGCCAACATTGCGCTGCCAACGCTTGCCGAGGCGTTCTCGGCACCGTTTGCGCAGGTGCAAGCAGTCGTCATCGCCTATCTCGCGGCTCTGACGGTCTCGGTTGTTATCGCTGGTCGGTTAGGTGATAGTCGCGGGTTGAAGCCTATGCTCTTGGCGGGTCTTGCCGTATTTGCTTTTGCCTCGCTGCTGTGCGCGGCTGCGCCAAACCTACGGTGGTTGATCTGCGCGCGGGCGCTTCAGGGCATAGGTGCAGCCTTTCTGATGACGCTTGCCATGGCCCTTACTCGTCAGACCGCAAGTAAAGCTCGTATGGGGCGTGCTATGGGGCTGCTTGGCACCGTTTCTGCGCTGGGAACGGCGCTCGGTCCCTCGCTTGGCGGGTTGCTCATTGCGGTGGCAGGATGGCGTGGTGTTTTCTGGGTGCAGTTCCCGCTGGCTGGTGTCGCCTTTATTCTGGCATTTTTCAAGCTTCCGGATCATCCTGATAAAAAAATTTCCCGTTCTGTAAGCGTGTCGTCGGTGCTGAACCGGAGTCTGGCTCCTAACCTCGTCGTTAATTTGTTGGTTGCTGCTGTCATGATGACGACGCTGGTTGTCGGTCCATTCTATCTTGGCTTGGGCCTTGGCTTGAAAGCGGCGCAGGTCGGGTTCATCATGGCGATCGGTCCATTGATATCCATTTTTAGCGGAGTTCCTTCCGGTCGACTCGTAGATGCGTGGGGGAGTGCGCGTGTACTTGCTTTAGGGCTTACTTTGTTGGCGGTGGGGGCTGGCTTGCTTGCGTTCCTGCCGAACATGATTGGCATTGCCGGTTATGTGATATCTATTGTCGTCCTGACGCCGGGTTACCAGCTTTTTCAGGCAGCCAACAATACTGCTGCACTCTCTGACGCCCCTGAGGAGAGTCGTGGAACGGTGTCAGGGTTGCTCAGCTTATCCCGCAATGTTGGTCTTATTGTCGGTGCGTCGGCCATGGGTGCAGTGTTCTCGTTCGGTGTAGGAGTTGAAGTGCTTGCTCATGCAACGGCTTTGGCTATCGCATCAGGAATGCACCTCACGTTCTTGCTTGCCAGCGGAATGATGGTTTCAGCGATCTTGATCGCTAATCTGCCTGTTCGGGGACGATTCAGTCGTTTGTAAGTTCGGGTATCGTTTATACGCGCTTGTTTTTAAATACTGCCGAATGTGACTTTTTCTGTCGCTTGAGATTGGCGGTTTTTACCAGCCACATGTCGCAAAAAATATCTTGAATTTTGTTTGAATTATCTTGCGAATCTATATTTCTGAAAATGTTCGCGGAAACAAAAAAGCGCAAATTTCTTTGCGCTTTCTTTTGATTTAATTTCGCGATTACAATTGGTAATCGCTAAGGTATTAATCAAATGTTGGCGTCTCAACGCCAAGGATTTTGTGCAGTTTTGGTGATGTTGTGGTGTACTGCATATGGATTTTCTTTTCAGGGAAAATGTACGGTGCAGCACCAAACGCGGCCAGAGCGGCTTCGTGGAAACCGGACAAAATCAATTTCTTTTTGCCTGGATAGGTATTGATATCGCCTACAGCAAAAATACCAGGAACATTGGTTTCGAACTTTTCAGTGTTCATCACTTTTAACTGCTTACGTTCGATTTCCAGACCCCACTCAGCGATAGGGCCGAGTTTTGGTGACAAGCCAAAGAACACGAGCAAGTTATCTAAAGGCATGCGGCGGGTAACGCCATCAGCACCAGTGACTTTGATTTCGCTCAGGATGTCATCTTTGGTTTCGATGCCAGTCACTTGACCGATGGTCAATTGCATTTCGTAGTTGTCGCACAGTTCTTTCATTTTAGCGACAGATGCAGGCGCAGCGCGGAAGTCATCACGGCGGTGCAACAGGACGACAGATTCTGCTTTGCCAACCAAATTCAATGCCCAGTCCAAAGCGGAATCGCCACCGCCGCAGATCACCAGATTTTTGCCGTGGAATTGGCTAGGATCTTTGACACGGTAGAAAACTTGCGAGCCTTCAAACGCTTCGATGCCATCAACCTTTAACGTACGCGGTTGGAATGAGCCAACGCCAGCAGCAATGAAAATGGTTTTGGTGATAAAACGTGTACCAGTGGAGGTTTCCAGATCGAAACGACCATCATCGCGACGTTCAACCAGAGTCACTTCCTGACCCAAATGGAAAGTCGGCTCAAACGGTTCAATTTGCTTTAACAAATTGTCTGTCAGTTCCTGACCTGTGCAGACAGGAACTGCCGGGATGTCATAAATTGGCTTGTCAGGATATAACTCAACGCATTGACCGCCAACCACTGCCAGCGAATCGATCACATGTGCTTTGATTTCGAGCAAGCCTAATTCGAACACCTGAAACAGGCCGACCGGACCGGCACCGATGATGACGGCATCGGCTTCAATGACGCCGTTTGCCTGAGTAGTTTGTTTATTTTCCATACGACGAGATATTTCCTGATATTACCTAAAATTGATTGGGTAAAACACACCCGTTTGCCATTGTGGCAGTGCCGCAAATTAATGCGGCGCAGAACGATTAGCGTTCCAGGTATTGCAACTTGTCTTTAACGTCTTTCCAATCGTCTGCGTCAGCCAGCGGCGCAACAGTTTTGGTGATGGATGGCCATTTGCGCGTCAATTCAGCATTGATTTTGATGAATTGCTGCTGATCGGCAGGTACGTCTTCTTCAGCAAAGATAGCGTTGGCCGGGCATTCTGCGACGCACACAGCGCAGTCGATACATTCATCCGGATCGATGATCAGGAAATTCGGACCAGCACGGAAGCAGTCCACAGGGCAGACATCCACGCAATCGGTATAGCGGCAGCGGATGCAGGATTCGGTCACAACGTGGGTCATAACAGTCCAATCTTTAAAATTCGGGGTTTTGGCGCAGCCAGATCGCAGAAAACACATGCTAGGGCTGCAAAGCCTTGTATTTTAAGGCAATTTCACAGTTCTAACAAATCGGGCTTATATAGTTTGCGCATAAGCAAATACATTCCCGCCCTTGGGCGCGCCTTTGTGCATCTACGAGAAGCCGGAAGATCAAGGGTAATTATAGACAGATAAGGCACTGTTTGCATTGATGTGCATCACCAAGTGCATTACGTGAGAATACTTTGCCGACTCTGGGTGAGACATGAAATTTTTTCAAAATATCCCTGAGAGTTAAATAAGCAGCTCGTTAACGTTAAGATGTCAGCAACATATCAGATACTACCAGACACTTTTTCTTGGATTACTTATGAAACCAGCAATTTTGGTCGCCCGTGCCATATTTCCCGACATACTGACATATTTGTCTGCTCATTTTGAAGTGGAATCAAATCAAGACGATGTGGTCTTTAGCCCGGAAGAGCTGACGCGGCGCCTGAAAGGCAAGGTCGGGGCCTTAACCACGTCCAGCGCACGCATCAGTCGTGAGTTATTGCGGCAATTGCCAGACTTGAAAATGGTCGCCAACATGGCTGTTGGTTACGATAACTTTGATCTGGCGGCGATGAATGACTTTGGTGTGTTAGCAAGCAATACGCCCGATGTCTTAAATGAAACGACTGCAGATTTTGGTTGGGCTTTAATGATGGCGGCGGCGCGTCGCATTACAGAATCAGAACATTGGTTGCGTGACGGCCAATGGAACAAGTGGCGCTATGACTATTTCCTTGGTGCAGATCTGCATGGTTCTACCCTGGGAATTATTGGTATGGGCAGAATTGGTCAGGCAATTGCCAGACGCTCAACGGGGTTCAATATGAAGGTGATCTATCACAATCGTTCGCGCCTGAGTCCTGAGCAGGAAGCGTATGCCAATCACGCGCAGTACGCTAGCAAAGAAGAAGTTCTGTGTCAGGCAGATCATTTAATGTTAATCCTACCGTATTCTGCCGCCTCACATCACACGATAGGCGCGGCTGAGTTAGCGATGATGAAGCCAACAGCGACGCTGATTAATCTGGCGCGTGGCGGTATTGTCGATGATGTTGCCTTGATTGCTGCTCTGCGTGAGAAACGTATCGCCGCTGCGGGTCTGGATGTGTTTGAGAACGAACCGAAGTTCCATCAGGATTTTTTGAGTCTGAGTAACGTCGTCTTGACCCCGCACATCGCCAGCGCCTCGGAAGCAACCCGCAGGGCAATGGCAAAATGTGCGGCGGATAATCTGATTGCAGGCTTAAGTGGTCAAACTCCACCTAATGTATTGAAGTATTGAGATTATTTTAAGGAGTTAATCAGGTCGACGTACTGCTGCATCGCGTCTTCCTGCGAGGTACCTTTCAAATTTGCCCACGCGTCAAATTTAGCGCGGCCAACAAAATCCGTCATGCCAGGGCGGTCGCCAGTGGCGTCGCCGGTGCTGCCTTGTTTGAATAAAGCGTAGATTTTCAGCAGCGTCATGTTGTCAGGGCGTTCTGGCAAATTTTTGGATTCTGCTAAGGCGAGGTTGAATTGTTCTTGAATGCTCATCGTGATTTCCGACTTTATCTATGTTGAAAAATACCAAGATTCAAAAAGTAACACGACTCATGGTTAAATCACCACATTGACGCTAGAGGTTTTCCTCCAGCTTTTGATTGGGGGCAAGTAGGGCGGTTGCAATCCACTAATTCGGCGCAAACCTCATCGTAGTGCGGCTTGCAGCCGCCCTACGAAAGCGAATGAGAGTTTTTGATTAATGCAACGTCGGCTCAGCACCGCAGCATGCTTTGTACTTTTTGCCGCTACCGCAAGGACAAGGGTCATTGCGCCCTACTTTTGGTGCTTCACGTTTCACGGTGGTCACGCCGGATTTGCGCAGTGGTGCCCAGAAGCGGCGTATTGCTGGAATCGACGCTTCGAGTGACAGTGCCAATGCATGGCATTTTTCTGGAGTATCGACAAATTTTAATTCTTCTTCTTCGATTTCTTCCGCGCCTAACAAATAGATAGGCTGCAATAAAGGACCGATTTCTGCGGATTCCCACGCGGCTTCCCAGGCTTCTTCGCGCAATTGCATGCCTTCCCAGAAGCCCCAGGCCCAGGTTTCGCCATCGATCAATTCTTTGCCGTTTTGTTCCAGCACGCAAAATAGTGGTTCAAATTCTTGTGGTGCCACTTCAAAAGTAATCTGAATTTCATTCATAAAACGCGCGATCAGCTGCGTGATGCGTTGCATTTCTTTTTCATTTTTGAATTTTGGTTCAGCGGCATCTGGTAAGCCCCAGACCAATGGCAGCCATTCGCTCATCGGGATCATTTCAGGGCCAAGTGCGATGGCGGTCAGGTAGCCATGCAGGGCATCCATCGTCATTCCATCGTCACCGACACGGTCAGACATTAAAAATTTGTCGAGTTCGTTGAATTCTTTGTCGCTGAGCGGTTCGTCTAAATGCATGGTGTAACCTGAATATGAGTAAGAAAATACCGGAAGTGTAGCGCTTTGTTGATGCGCTGTAACGCGTTTTATCGCATTTTGATGCCGACAGATTCTGATTTTGGGTGCCAATTACCACGTACAATTCCGTCTATGAATGAACAAATACTCCCCGAATCTTTTGCAGGCTTGTCGCCTGAATTGGTGCTCGATGCCGTTGATAGCTGTGGCATGCACTGTGATGGACGCTTATTGGCGCTCAATAGCTATGAAAACCGTGTTTATCAGGTTGCTCTGGATGACCAGGCACCAGTGATTGCTAAGTTTTATCGGCCACAACGCTGGTCGGATGCGGCAATTTTGGAAGAACATCAATTTGTGCAGGAATTGGTGGCGCAGGAAATACCTGTGGTGCCTGCCTTGGAGGGGGCAAATGGTGAAACTTTGCGGCAATTTCTGGGCTACCGATTTGCCTTGTTTTCCCGTCAAAGCGGACGTGCACCTGAGATTGGCGATGCCGCGACGCTGGAGTGGTTGGGGCGGTTTATCGGTCGCATTCATGCTGTTGGTGCGATAAAGCCTTATCAACATCGCCCTGCGATTGATATCAATACCTTCGGTGTAGAACCGCGCAACTGGTTATTGCAGCATGATTTCATACCGCCTGATCTTTTGCAGGCCTACCAGAGTGTCAGTCAGCAAGCTTTAGATGGTGTAGCCCGTTGCTATGACAGAGCGGGTGATGTGACGCTCATCCGATTGCATGGTGATTGCCACATGGGAAATGTGCTGTGGCTCGATGCTGGCGATCAGGCAGGGCCGCATTTTGTTGATTTTGATGATAGCCGCATGGGGCCAGGGATACAGGATTTGTGGATGCTCTTATCTGGCTCGCGTCAGGAAATGCAAAGTCAATTGACGGATATTCTGGTTGGTTATGAAGACTTTTTTGAGTTCGAACCACGTCAACTGTATTTGGTTGAAGCATTGAGAACTTTGCGTTTATTGCATTATTCAGCGTGGTTGGCGCAGCGCTGGACAGATCCGGCTTTTACCACTGCATTCCCGTGGTTTAATACGCAACGTTATTGGCAAGACCGTATCCTTGAGTTGCGTGAACAAGTGGCTTTAATGGATGAGCCACCGTTGTGGCCAGTCTGATTGAACTCTTGAATTAGTCGCAAAGGCTGTGGCTTTATGCCTCTATCCGTTAAAATACCGGAAATTTTTTTGATCTGATGCAAATAGGAGTCACACCATGACACAGGATGAATTGAAACTAGCCGTTGCCCAGGCGGCTATTGCCTACGTAGTCGAGGGCGAAATTGTCGGTGTTGGCACTGGCTCGACGGCTAATTTTTTCATTGATGAATTAGCGAAGATTAAGCACAAAATCAAAGCCGCTGTGGCTTCGTCCGAAGCGACCGCAGAACGTCTGCGCGGACATGGTATCACGGTGCTGGATTTGAACGATGTTAGTTCTATGCCTGTGTATATCGACGGCGCGGATGAGATTACACCGCACGGCGCGATGATCAAAGGTGGTGGCGCTGCGTTGACCCGCGAAAAAATCGTCGCCTCCGTTGCGGACAAATTTATTTGCATCGCTGACGGCTCTAAATTGGTAGAAATGCTGGGTAAATTCCCATTGCCAGTTGAAGTCATCCCCATGTCGCACGCTGTCGTCGCACGTAAGCTCAATGCGATCGGCGGCGAAGCACGTTTGCGAATGAGAGATGGTAAGCCTTTGCTGACAGATAATGGCAATATGATTTTAGATGTGCACGGTTTGCAAATCGCCGATCCTGTCGCACTGGAAGCGGAAATCAACAACATCGTCGGCGTAGTCACAGTCGGCTTGTTTGCACGTCACGGTGCGAATGTGTGTTTGTTGGGTACACCTGAAGGTGTTAAGACGCTGAGTTTCTGATTTGACTGCGAAATAAAAATGCCCGCAGCAGCGGGCATTTTTTTGAATAGAAACCAAATTTTTATTCTGTCGGTGGCACGTAACCAGCAGCTGCATCGGCACCGTCACCGAAAAAGTGTTTTTCCATTTGCGTTGCCAGGTATTTGCGGGCGCGAATGTCTGCCAGATTCAGGCGGTTTTCATTGACTAACATGGTTTGGTGCTTCATCCAGCCAGCCCATGCTTCTTTGGACACGCCTTCATAAATCTTTTTACCCAATTCGCCTGGGTAAGGAGGGAAGTCCAAGCCTTCGGCTTCTTTGTCTAATTTAATGCAGTGGACCATACGGGCCATAGTAATACTCCTTAGTCAATCTGTAGATACTTAAAAACAGCACGGATTATAAGTCAAAATTCAATTTCTCAAGGATGTGCTATTGATCAGAGTTGTTTGATCAACACTAAAGACTTACGCTGCCAGTTGTACATTTTTTGTCTGTCTTTTGGTAAATCATCGACCGAAGCTTTGACAAAACCGCGCTTGAGGAACCAGTGTTCGGTGCGGGTGGTCAGCACAAATAGAGAGTGGAAGCCTGCCCGGCGTGCGCGCTTTTCCATGTGTTTGAGAATGCGTTCGCCGTCGCCCTGACTTTGCACGTCGGGATTGACCGTCAGGCATGCCATTTCTGCCATTTTATCAAATGGGAATGGGTACAGCGCCGCGCAACCAAAAATCACGCCATCATGCTCGATAACGGAGAAGTAATTGATTTCACGTTCGATCAGTTCGCGACCACGTTTGACCAGAGTGCCGTCAGCTTCTAACGGTTCGATCAGTTTAATAATGCCGCCGACGTCTTCAATGGTTGCTTCGCGCAGACTCTCGAGGTTTTCCGAAGACACCATGGTGCCAACGCCATCATGGGTAAAGACTTCGAGCAGTGTCGAGCCATCCATCTCGTAAGGCACGATATGGATCCGGGGTACGCCGCCGCGTGATGCCTTAATCGCATGTTCCAGATAGAACGCGGAATCCAGAGGCAGGTAATTCTTTTTGAGCTCTTGCTCTGCCTGAATAAACGACAATTCACGGATTTCATCGCCATCCTGATCGATCATCATCGGCGTTTCTGAAATAAAAATCAGTTTATCTGCGCGTAACGCGGTCGCGGCTGAAACTGCCACGTCTTCCATCGTCAGATTGAAGGCTTCACCGGTCGGTGAGAAACCTAGAGGTCCGAGCAAAACCAGGTTGCCAGCATCGAGAATTCTGTGGATCGTATCGTAAGCAACTTTACGCGCTGTGCCTGTGAGGCCAAAGTCAACGCCGCCAACAATGCCGATCGGTTTGGCAGTCACAAAGTTGCCAGAGATAATCCTGATAGCGGCATGCGCCATCGGCGTATTTGGCAAACCCTGACTAAATGCAGCTTCGATATCGAGGCGTAATTCACCCGCCGCTTCTTTAGAGCATTCCAGTGCAGCGGTATCGGTGATGCGAATGCCATTGTGAAATTGGCCTTCCACATTCCGCAACGCGAGTTGTTCAGCGACCTGTGGCCTTGAACCATGCACAATCACGATTTTGATGCCAAGCGCGTGCAGTAGCGACAAATCTTGTGCTAATACTGGCAAGGCGCCTGCCATCACGAGCTCGCCCGGAAAGGCGACCACAAAAGTCTTGCCACGGAAGGCATGAATGTAAGGCGCGACGGAGCGCAGCCAATCAACGAATTGAACGGGATTTTCCATGCGCTTATTATAATCTGAGACTTGGGGTTGATAGCCAGTTCTGATTAAGTCGTGCAATCAAATTTATGCGCTCTTTTTAAAGCAACTTGCTAAAGCAACTTGCGCAACGCATGTTTTTAGTGTGAATTTGATAAGCTTGCATTGATACGTTCCATTTTGCTGCTATAGAAATCAAAAGAGCTATGGGTGATGCTATTTTCTTTTGCTAACGCTAATTCTTTTTTTGCCTCGTTCAGATTTCCAAGTCGGATATAGCTTAAAGCTAACCACAGATGAAACTCATGGTAATAAGGATCTCGATCTAGCTCTTTTTTGATTAAGTGAATCGCTTCGACGGGATGGTCATTTTGTAGTGCTTTTTTTCCGAGGTCAAAATAATAAAATGGAGCGATCGGCTGGAGTTGGTGAAGGGTGTTTGTGACGACCAGACTTTCTTCAAGACGTCCGGATTTCTGCAATAGCTCAGCTAAGTTAGCGAGCGCAATCAAATTGTTTGTGTCATATTTTAATATCTCACGAAATGCTTGTTCGGCTTGATGCAGATTGTTATGACGGCGATAAACAACACCAAGGGTATTGTAGGCGCTCAGGTAGGAGGGGTCTTGTTTTATTGCTTCTTTGGCATACCAATATGCTTCATCGATTTGATTTTGTGAAAGTTGTTCTGCCGCCCGGTTATTCATGTACATCGCCAGAATTGTTTTTTCATCTATCGGTATGGTTTTTTGGTTTTGTAAATTTTCAGATGGCATGAAATCAACAATTAAAGGTTGACTGCCATCATAACTTCCTATGTTGGATGTTGCTTTCTTAGATAAATTAACATTGACGTGGCCTACTGCAAACATCAGGTTATCTGACTGACTCCAGTTATTGTCCTGGACAACCTTTTGAAACTGAACTTGTAATTCTAATTTTTTTGCAAAAGCGGCAGTCAAAATCACAAGAGATAAACAATTGCCAGATCGAGAGGAAAAAGTTTGTGCCGCATTGCGCGTCATTTCGGCATCGTATTCAATCCGCATCGATTTGTTATTTGAAATCATCTTAAATAAACCTTGTTTCAATCCATTTCTTAGAATGTTTGATTTGACTTGTTCTTTGCGGAGGTAGGTGCTCATTTCATCGCTTAGCGCGAAAACTTCATCCGGATTTATTTTTGCTGTAGGTGCCCGAAACATAGAATCTTGAAATAGCTCATTCGATGAGGGCGTGATTTTTACACTGTTGCATCCGCTCAATACGCCGGAAAATGCTATGGCCAGCAAAAGTTGAAAAACCTTAGCACTGCGACGATTCGTTTCCGATACATTGCTTCCTGGTAGACAGTGCTTCTCAGCGGCCAGCTTCGTTTGTAGCAGGTTAAGCGATCCTGACAGCCAATTTTGCATTTTGTGCCTCTGGTTTTGTTATCGTCTAAATGGATTTAAGTATATACATTCAGGTAAAAAAATAAACTAAAGTATTTTTGTGGCATTCATGGCTCTTGATTCACAGTGAAGAATGAAAATCTGGGATAATGCGCACCGCTATGTCTTCTAATCATTCCCCTAAAAAACACCCAAAATCAGCCGCCGGTACCACGATAGATGGTTTGTCTGGATTGCGTGATCTACGTCAGCAACTACGTCAGGCAGCAGCGACTCCTGCTGCTGTTACAAATGCGACTGTGCCCGAAACTTCGTCAGTTGGAGCGCGGCCACAAACCCAAAACGCTGCCGTGCCTGCAAGTACAGTCGGTAAGCCAGTCGATAAGCCAGCCGGCAAGCATGGCGCAGGCCGTGAAACCCGGTCGCCTTTGGGATCCGTTCGAGGCGTACATTTAACTTCTGAACGTCGTAAAACCCCTGCTTTGCCAGGCGAGGCTGAAATACCGTTTCGCAATCCACCTCCGGTCATTACCTATCCGGAAGAATTACCCGTATCTGGTCGTCGGGACGACATTGCTGAGGCGTTGCAAAAGCATCAAGTGATTATCGTCTGCGGTGAAACTGGTTCTGGTAAGACGACACAGTTGCCAAAAATCTGTCTGGAGTTGGGGCGAGGACAAAAAGGGTTGATTGGTCACACCCAGCCGCGTCGTATTGCAGCTTCATCAACAGCGAAGCGTATTGCGCAAGAATTGAATTCGCCTTTAGGTGAGCACGTTGGCTTCAAAGTACGCTTCACCGACACCTTAACGAAGGGCGCATCGGTCAAATTGATGACGGACGGTATTTTGCTGGCAGAAACGCAAACAGATCCGTTGCTCCGCCAATACGACACCATCATCATCGATGAGGCACATGAACGTAGTTTGAATATTGATTTTCTGTTGGGGTACCTGAAGCAGTTGTTGCCTAAACGGCGCGACCTGAAAATCATCATCACCTCGGCAACCATTGATGCACAGCGCTTTGCTAATCATTTTGCGCAGACCAAAGATGGCCAGGTCGTTCCGGCGCCGGTGATAGAAGTATCCGGTCGCTTGTATCCAGTCGAGTTGCGCTACCGTCCGATACAGGACACCGAAAAAGACAAAGAGCGCGACTTAATGACCGCGATTACGGATGCGGTCGATGAATTGTGCCGTATCGGTTCTGGTGATGTCTTGGTGTTTTTGCCTGGTGAGAGAGAAATTCGCGATGCCGCTGAAGCTTTACGTAAACATCATCCGCCGCATGTAGAAATTTTGCCTTTGTTTGCCCGACTATCGGCACAAGAACAAGAGCGCGTGTTTAAGGCTTCGAACGCGCGGCGTATCGTGCTGGCGACCAACGTGGCTGAGACTTCTTTGACGGTGCCTAGCATACGTTTTGTGGTTGATACTGGCCTGGCGCGTGTGAAACGCTATAGCTATCGCAATAAAGTAGAGCAATTGCAAATCGAGGCGGTTGCACAATCGGCAGCCAATCAAAGGGCAGGTCGTTGTGGTCGTGTTGCTGCCGGTGTTTGTATCAGGTTGTTTGACGAACAAGAGTTTAACCAACGTACCCGATTTACCGAACCAGAAATTTTGCGCTCATCGTTGGCAGCCGTTATTTTGCGCATGAAGTCTTTGCGCTTGACTGATGTCGAGACCTTCCCATTCATCGAGCCACCACCAGGTCGTGCGATTGCAGACGGCTATCAGTTGTTGCAAGAACTGGGCGCAATGGACGACGCCAATCAACTGACGGCGGTCGGTCGACAACTCGCTAAGTTGCCTTTAGATCCAAGGGTGGGGCGCATGATTTTGGCTGCGCGAGATAATCAGGCCTTGCAAGAAGTACTGATCATTGCCGCGGCGTTGTCGGTGCAAGATCCTCGCGACCGGCCTCTGGAGGCGCAAGCCGCTGCTGATCAGGCGCATAAGAAATTTGCTGATGAAAAGTCCGAATTTTTGTCGTATCTGAAAATCTGGAAATGGTTTGAGGATGCCATAGAGCACAAGAAAACTAATCGCCAGTTGCAAGATAATTGCCGTAGTAATTTTCTGAGTCAGATGCGCCTGCGTGAATGGCGCGAAGTACATTCGCAGTTGCTGACCATCGTCAAAGAGCAAGGCTGGCGCTTGAATGAAACGCCAGCGACTTATGAGCAATTACACCTATCTTTACTGACAGGTCTGTTAGGCAATATTGGATATAAGTCGGAAGAAGAGGCGCACTATCTGGGTGCGCGTAGTATCAAATTCTTTATCTGGCCGGGCTCCAGTCTGGCGAAAAAGGCCGGGCGCTGGATTATGGCCGCAGAATTGGTTGATACCTCCCGGTTATACGGTCGTTGTATTGCCCAGATACAGCCAGAGTGGCTGGAAAAAATCGGCGGCCATTTGCTGAAAAAATCCTATGGCGAACCACGCTGGGAAAAGAAAGCGGGGCAGGTATCAGCATTTGAACGGGCGACTTTATATGGCTTGGTCGTGTATAGCCAACGCCGTATTCAGTATGGTTTGACGCACCCAGCAGAAGCGCGTGAGATATTTATTCGTGAAGCTTTGGTGGAAGGTGAATTTGAAACCCGTTCGCCATTCTTTGCTTACAACCAAAAGTTGGTTCGGGAGATCGAAAACCTCGAACACAAATCACGTCGTTTGGATGTCTTGGTGGATGATCACCTGATTGTTGCATTTTATGATCAATACCTACCTCCCGATGTACATAACGCCGTGTTGTTTGAGCAGTGGTATAAAGAGGCCAGTAAAGCGAATCCTAAATTGCTATATCTGAATAAAGAAGAGTTGATGCGGCACGAAGCGGCTGGTGTCACTACTGATTTATTCCCCAAGAATATGCAAGTGTCAGGGGTGGCGCTGCAACTCAGCTACCATTTTGAACCAGGTAGCCCGCGTGATGGTGTGACATTGACTGTGCCGCTGTTTTCATTGAATCAGGTATCTGCCGATCGGAGTGAATGGTTGGTGCCGGGTATGCTCAAAGAAAAGGTTCATTTGTTGATCAAATCTCTGCCGCAAAAAATTCGCCGCCATTGTGTGCCTTTGCCCGAATATGCGGCCGGATTTTGTGAGCGAAATGAGTTTGGTAAAGGCAATTTTCTCGATGCCGTGATTGCGGATATACGCGAACAAAAAGGCTTGCTCTGCAAAACGACTGATTTTAAATTTGAAACCTTGCCGGTCCATCTGACGATGAATTTTAAAGTCGTTGATGAGCATGGTCGCCAGTTAGAGATGGGGCGTAATCTGGCTAATTTGCGGGCAGAATTTGGTGGCCAGGCACGCGAAAGTTTTCAAAAAATTGCCAGTGCGGAAAAATTGGCACTGCTCGATGGTAGTCAGCATGAAGCCGCGACAAAAACGGTACAGAAAAATCCTGTGCAGGCACCACATGCCAAGCAAGCAGTTCGCAATCAGGTTTCTACGCCAGTATTGAAGCAGGAGAATTTGACTGCCTGGACTTTCGATAGTTTGCCTGAGTTATTGGAAGTGCAGCAAGGCAAACAAACCTTGATTGGCTACCCCGCTTTGGTCGATAAGCAAAGCCACTGTCACATTGAAGTGTTCGATGATCCTGATGAAGCGGCACGCATACATCGCATAGGCTTGCGCCGCTTGTTTGCGTTGCAGTTGAAAGAACAAGTTAAATTTTTGGAAAAAAACATTCCCGGCTTGCAGCAAATGGGTATGCAGTTTATGGCCTTGGGCTCGCAAGAAGAATTGCGCGAACAGATTATACAAACTGCAATTGAACGCGCTTGTTTGCAGCAACCTTTGCCGACCAATTCTGGCGAGTTCAATATTCGTCGCGAAGAGGGTAAAGCACGCCTGAATTTATTGGCGAATGAGATTGCGCGTCTGGCAGGGCAAATTTTGGCAGAGTTTCATAGTTTGCCTAAGAAGTTGCAAGGTATTAAAGCGCACGCCCAGGCGGTTGCTGATATGCAAAATCAATTGCAAATGTTAATCACCAAACGCTTTATTGCTGATACAGATTTTACTCAGTTGGCGCATTTCCCTCGATATCTGAAAGCGATCACCATTCGCCTTGATAAGCTACGTGCTGATCCAGCGAGGGATGCGAAGTTGATGGCTGAATGGAATAGTGTGGCGCAAGCCTGGCAGCGCACGCCGCGCAAATCCGGGCGTGGATCTGATATCGATCCTAAGATGTTGGAATTCCGTTGGATGCTGGAAGAGTTGCGCGTATCTTTGTTTGCGCAAGAACTGAGAACGCCGATGCCAGTATCGGTGAAACGTTTGCAAAAAGTATGGGAAAGTATGCAGCGCTAGGGATACTTGAGTGATGCACCAAGAGTAAAGGCTTGCAGAAAGCGTTCTTCTGCAAGCCTTTATTATTCACGGTACTTTTATTTACAATTTATTTTATTGAATGAAGCAAAAAAATGGTGGCTACCCATAGGTGCCACCATTTTTATTTTTGCTCGGATTTGATCTGATAGACGATCAGGCTACTTTTTTCACTGTTGTTGGAACAGATGTTAAATGCGCTTCGGTATCAAGGCCATTTTCCCACTTCGCGATGACGGCTGCAGCGATGGAGTTACCCACCGCATTCGTTGCAGAGCGTCCCATGTCCAGGAATTGATCGACACCCATAATCAGCAACAAACCAGCTTCAGGGATGTTGAATTGATTTAATGTCGCAGCAATCACCACCAGCGAAGCACGTGGTACACCTGCCATACCTTTGGAGGTGACCATTAACAACAGCAGCATAGTGATCTGTGTGCTCATCGGTAAGTCGATACCATATGCCTGAGCGATGAATAATACTGCAAACGTGCAATACATCATCGAACCATCGAGGTTGAACGAATAACCCATAGGCAATACAAAGCTGGAAATTTTGCGTTTAACACCAAACTTATCGAGTGCATCCAGAATCTTAGGATAGGCAGCTTCAGAACTTGCAGTCGAAAACGCAACCAGGAAAGGTTCGCGAATTAATTGCATCAAACGGAAGATGGGTTTGCCAATAAAAGCAAAGCCAGCCAAAATCAGCAAGCCCCACAAAATCGCCAGGCCAAAGTAGAAGCCCGCCATGAATTTTGCGAAAGTCACTAATACACCCAGACCTTGCGTTGTGATCACGGAAGCCATTGCGGCAAAGACGGCGATCGGCGCCAAATTCATGATGGCACCAGTCATCTTCAACATGACGTGAGCCAGTTCATCGATCATGCCAGAGAGCTTCTTACCGGACTCACCGAGGTTTGCTAAGGCAGAACCAAAGAAAATGGAAAAGATCACAATTTGCAAGATTTCATTGTTTGCCATCGCCTCGATCGGAGATTTCGGGAACAAGTGGCTGATAAAGTCTTTCAATGAAAACGCACTGGTTTTCAAATTGGTGCTTGCATTGACATCCGGCAGTGGCAAACCCAGATGAGTGCCTAATTGCAATGCGTTTGACAGTAACATACCGATAGTCAATGAGACCAGAGAAGCAATAACAAACCAGCCCATCGCTTTAATACCAACGCGGCCAATTGTTTTCGTATCCCCAAGGTGAGCAATACCAACGGTCAAGGTTGAGAAGACCAGCAAGGATATGATCATTTTGATGAGTCTTAAGAACACATCAGTAGCGATCGAAAAATATCCTGCCAGGTCTGTCATGAACTTGGTTGTTGCCCAGGTTTCATGGCATACATAGCCGACCGCGATGCCTGCTACCATCGCTGCAAATATCATCGGGGTGGATGATGCTTTTTTCATAGTTCCTCCAATTTCATGCAGACGGTGTTTCGTCCGCACCCTTCATTCAGTTTTTAAAAGCAAAAATTTTCAATTGATCTGGTCATTAATCTGCTGCGCATCGATATAGGTAACACCAGATTGTCGTAAAACGATGCGAAGAATTGAAAATTCTCAAAGGGATTCGGGCATGGCCGATATATCGAACATGCCAAATTAAGTACACCGAGACTTTTGGTCTTTTTGTGTTTGCCAGTAAGGGCTATTTCAGTGTGTCTTCACTCGTCTTTAGCGCGTGTGTTTGGTATAGGCACAATGGGCTCGCATCATGGCACTAACAAAAAAAACGAAATATTAGGGAAAACCACAATTGCGCGGCACATTTTTGAATAAAATGCGGAAAAAAGATGTGTGGGGTGAAATAAATATTTAAATTGCTATTTATTTTGGTAATTAATGTGGTTTGCTGAAGGGGGGATTGTTCTTATGGTGCAATTGTAAGAACCTCAAAAATTTGAAGACATGGCTTGTTCTTCGGCTCAAATCTACCGGCTTTTGCTGATTAAATCCGTTGTCATGCAAAAAGTTTAAACATCCACACCATGGCATTTTTTGTATTTCTTGCCGCTCCCGCAGGGGCAAGGATCATTTCTACCAATTTTGGGTTCTTTACGTATCGTGTGCTGTGTGTAGATGTTGCGGAAATTCGCTTTGGTTTCTTTATGAAAACCCGACCACCATCCCATTTCTTTTTCAACGTCGCGTACATAGCCTTTGCCATGTTCTAATTCCAACGCTCGACTGGCTTCGTAATTGAGGGAGATGTGTTCATTAAACCAGTCCTGATCACTCATTTGTGGATCGAGCAATTGATCGGCGAACCAACGGTTTACTTGCTCAGACATTTCACTGGCGCAAAGTACCGTTGCGACGTCGACGATGGTTTCCAATAAAACTGCGTCACCGTGATCTGCATGTTTGCGTTGTTGTGCAATCAGTTCGCCACGGACGCTCAGGTAATTCAGTAATTCGGTTCTGTCATTTTCACCTGCAATGACACGGACCTGCCATGCGATCAGCGCTGCCGTGCGTGACCAGATGCTAGTTTGTTCATCCTCAAAACGCTGCTTAAGTAATTCGACATTGCCGTCGCATACTGAAGCCAGACAGCGCCCGTAGGTTTCAGTAACCACGTCGCCCATCATGCTGTCAATAACGTCGTCCGCGAAGCTACCAATCGCAAGCATGGGTAAATAGGCATCCGTCGCACGCCACGAAGCCAGTAAATGCATTGCATACATGTGCAGCATGTAGTCGCCATCTTCCGTGATCTCTGGATTTTTAGCGGTATTTTGTAATACTTCAATGAGATATGGCGTGACTTCGTCCTTGTGCTCCTCTGCAAATGCAATCGCCGCACGTGGAAATGGGGTCGAAAAGTATTCAAGTTGTTCGCGCAGAGTGAGCCAGGCTTGTGACATGTTTGTGCGTCTGTAAGTAGAAAGATAGGCGGGGACAGATGAGAAATAGTATAACAGCCTGTATTCATTTTAAGCAGAAAATAGCGTAACTAAAAATACATAAAAAACATATCCAAGTGTTGACTTATGTTTGGAATTGGGAGTATTTCTTTTTAGCTGGAGGCGCGCTCGTTCAATGGCGCGTATTTCTGATGATTGAATAAATACGCCGCGGCGCCGGGTAATTTTGATTGAAAAATTGGTATAGATAAACTAGAGGTTCTCTATTACAAAATCTTTCATCGTATAAATTGGCGTAACTCAAATGGTAGTTAGATACGCCAACTTGGTGGTTTGCGTATCTTGGTAGTAAATCAAATTTAGTCTGTGTGGGTGCTGGGTTCTTGGCGCAGTGATTGCTGTTGCAAATGATAGAAATTACAAAGGATCTGCAATACCAATCGGCGCCGGGCTGATATTGACTATCATTGAAAATAATTGTTCGTAACGATAGCGCTCACCTGCATCATCGAGTTGCTGACGATTTTTAATGAACGCCTGATCGATATCTTGCCAGTCATTAATATTGAGAACTTGTTTTGCAACCGGGATAATGGTTTTTTCTTCGGTCGACATATGTGCATAATAAAATTTGACATATTGTTCAACCAGATTGTGAAAGTGTGGGAAGGCTTCTGCCCCCATAAATTCATAACGCAATAAAGCATCTTGCAATTGATGCGCGAGCAATTCACCCTTGGTGTGTTGATCTGTCAAGGCATCGAGTTCTGCGTCAAGCTGGTGAGTGCGCTCCTTAATTTTTGCGAATAAAAATTTGTCTTCTTTCGGATGATGAACTTTTTCTGGATATTCACTGATGTAGTACAGCATGGCGCGAAAAACTTTCAGATCGGGCGCAGGGCCGCCTTTTTCTATGCCTCGTACAAAGTACAGCATGCCTTGAATGACTGCTGATAAATGCTCGTGTTCGTGTTGAATAATGTCGACAGAGACGGGGTGAAAGTTACGTGCGGCCATGAATAGTCTCCAAAATAGTCTTCAAATTGTTTCTTTAAATGTACTCCTCTAATACCAAACTGTTTTTGATGCGTATCAAAGAATGTTTTTAGGACTGATGGCTTGTTGATTCTGTCTGGACGAATATTGGTATCAAACGAAAAATCCCCGCTGGCATGCACCATGCACAGCGGAGATTTTTATATAAATCGCAAAATTGGATGTGTCTTGGCCTATTTTTTTAGGCCAATGACTTTACTTGCGTTTGGCGATGATTGCTTCCATCTGATCCATAATGTTGTTCATACGCTTAAATACCGCTTGATATGGCGCAGGCGAGGCCAGATCTACGCCAGCATTTTTGACCAGATCATATGGATAAGCTGAAGCGCCTGCTTTTAAAATGTTCAGATACTTGTCACGTGCACCAGGTTCACCTTTGAGAATTTCGTCGGCAAACATTGATCCCGCAGCAATTGAAGTTGCATATTGAAATACGTAGAAACGATTGTAAAAGTGCGGAATGTAAGCCCATTCAACCGCATAGGTATCATCGATTTTCATGACGCCTTCTTTGTCGCCGTGGTAACGCTTTAGGATGTCGCCGTAAATTTTGCTCAGACCTTCGCCGGTCAACGATTCGCCTTTGTCGACACGAGCATGAACTTCGCGTTCGAAATCAGCAAACATCGCTTGACGGAAGAAGGTGCCACGCAGGTTTTCCAGTGCGGAACCCAGATACAACAAGCGTTCATCGTCGGTCTTGGCAATTTTTAACATGTGGTCGAGTAAGAAGACCTCGTTCGTCGTCGACGCAATTTCTGCCGTAAAGGTTGGATAGTCAGAATTCAGGAAAGACTGGTTTTTGTTTGCCAGATACGAGTGCATGGCATGGCCCCACTCGTGACCCAATGTCGAGACTGACTCATAGTCGTCATTGTAATTCAGCAGCAAATACGGATGCACGTCGTAAGCAGTGCCAGACATGTAAGCGCCAGAGCGCTTGTGTGGACGTGGGTACACGTCCATCCAACGCTCAGTCGTGGCTTTTGTCATTGCCGCGACATAGTCTTCACCTAAAGGCTTTACTGACGCCAGCATCAGTTTGACACCGTCTTCGATAGGGTAGTGGTAATTGCCGGTGACCAAAGCGGGGTAGATGTCGTAATAGCGCAAGTCACTCACGCCCAACATTTTTGCGCGTAATTGGAAGTAACGGTGCAAGGTCGGCAAATTGGCTTGAGTCTGACTGACTAAGGTGTCATAGACAGCGCGTGGCAGGTCGTTGCCATCTAAAGCGCTGGTCAGTGAGTCTGGGTAGTTGCGTACCTTGGCATAGGCGGAATCTTTTTTCAATTGTTCATAAAACGTCACGCCATAGCTGCGTTCAAATTCTTTCCATTTGCCCCAGAATGCATCAAATACGAGTTTGCGGTCAGCGCGATTGCCCGATGCGCGGTATTTGGTGTATGCCGATTGGTCAATTACTACTTCTTCGCCATTGGATAATTTAACTTTAGGCCAAGGCATATCAGCATTGGATAAGGTTGCATAGACTGCGCTTGCAGCATTAGTTGCCATACCGAATGTAGCAACTAGTTCCTCACCTTTTTTGTCTAAGGTATGTTTCGAGCCGCGCAGAATATCATGCAGATAAAACGCATACCCTGCCAGGGATTTGTCGTGCGCAAGGAAAGCATCTATTTTCTTTTGGCCAAGTGTGAGTAATTCTGGTCGCAGAAACGAACTGGCGGATTCGACTTTGCTGCCGAGAATTTCTGCACTTTGTGCTATATCCTGACCTGCATTGTTACCGGTATCCTGGTCACGGTATTGTGCTGCGTAGTTTGCCAGGCGTGCGTACCGTTTAAGGATGTCGTTGGTGAGATCCAGACATTCTTTGAATTGTTTCGCATTGCTACCGAGGTGACCGCTGCATTTTTCAAGTTGAGTTAATTGGGTTTCCAGATGTTTGGCATCCTTGTCCCATGCTGCACGATCCATATACAAATCCTTGAGATTCCATTGATTTGCTTCAATGTCATTTGGATGATTTGCGTAGCTATAGCTAGGAATGGAAAAAGCCAATGCCAGTAAACCGGCGATCAATGTACGTTTCATGGGGTCTCCGAGGGCAATTTTGGGGCGCTGTTCTTCACACTACATGGATAGGCTTTTGTTGCTTTAACGTTTGCCGGATCATGTTTGCTATCGAAAATAGAGCGCTACGAAAGCCCTTAATTAATTGTTGAAAGACTAAAAATATACAGCGAAACCCACACGAATGAAGTACTTTTATAGTGTATAAATTTAAAATTAATTCAAATCAAAAGAATCTTTGGTTTTGAAGTGCTTTGCTGGCTTTTCTACGATTTTGTTGTGTTGTATTGCGAATTTCTTTGGTCTGATTGCGGTAATTTTGTTCACAAGTGTTGTTCATCAACGTCTTGGTGTCATTGCAAGCGTTTCGCGTACAATCGATTTACCTTGTTTTCTGGAGACAATATGCAGCGCCCACGTTTTTTGCCCGATAACATGACTTTACTTTTGCTTGGCGTTATTCTGATCGCCAGTTTTTTTCCGGCGCGCGGTGCGGTGGCGGAGCTCTTTGAGCAATTATCGGTCTGGATGATTGCACTGCTCTTTTTTATGCATGGCGCGAAGCTTTCTCGCGAAGCGGTGGTTTCGGGTCTGACCCACTGGCGCTTGCATTTGCTGGTCTTGCTGGTGACCTTTGTTGCCTTTCCGCTTCTGGGCTTGCTTCTCAAGCCTGCATTGCTGCCAATACTGACGCCGGATTTGTATGTCGGCATTTTATTTCTATGCATGTTGCCTTCAACGGTGCAATCCTCAATCGCCTTTACATCGGTTGCTCGCGGGAATATTTCTGCTGCAGTTTGCAGTGCCTCAGCCAGTAATTTGCTGGGTATTTTTATTACGCCCTTGTTGGTTAGTTTGTTGCTTAAGACGCAGGGAGAAGGACATTCATCCATGGATGCCATATTCAATATTGTGTTGCAGTTGCTACTGCCTTTTGTCCTGGGGCAGTTGGCGCGGCCATTTTTGCAGGCCTGGATTACCCGTCATGCGCAAGTCCTAAAAATGGTCGATCAGAGTTCCATATTATTGGTGGTATTTGTTGCTTTTAGCGCAGCGGTGGTGCAGGGATTGTGGGCGCAAGTGCCAAAAATGATGTTGCTAAGTATCTTGGGTGTGAGCGCGGTGATGTTGGCGCTGATTATGGGTTTGACGATGTTTGTCAGTCGCCGCCTGGGTTTTAGCAAAGAAGACGAGATCACCATCGTGTTTTGCGGCTCAAAAAAAAGCCTCGCCAGTGGCGTACCGATGGCCAAAGTCTTGTTTTCTAGTGGATCTGTTGGTATGGTATTGTTACCTTTAATGTTATTCCATCAATTGCAACTGATGGTGTGTGCGGTTCTTGCTCAACGTTACGCCAAACGATAGGGAGTGTGTGATGCCAAAATTTGCAGCCAATCTGAGCATGATGTATCAGGAAGTTGATTTTCTGAGTCGTTTCGAGGCGGCAGCAAAAGACGGCTTTAAAGGCGTCGAGTTTTTATTTCCTTACGAACATACCGCAGCGGAGATTCGCAATCAGTTGGATGCACATGGTTTGCAGCAAGTGATGTTTAATGCGCCGCCCGGCAACTGGGCTGCGGGAGAACGCGGGATAGCTTCTTTGCCTGGACGCGAGGATGACTTTAAGCGCTCATTTGATCTGGCTCTGCAATACGCCAAGGTGCTGGGCAACCAGCATATTCATGTGATGGCGGGACTGATCGATCCTGAACAAGACAGGGAGAGGCATCGCGCCGTCTACTTGCGTAATCTTGCCTATGCCGCCTTGGTGGCATCTCGGGAAGGTCTTACTATTTTGATCGAACCCATCAATAACCGCGATATGCCCGGCTATTTTCTCAATTACCAGCATCAGGCACAGGAAATTTGCGAGGAGCTTGATATCGGACATTTGCAGGTGCAATTTGATATTTACCATTGCCAGATCATGGAAGGTGATATCGCTACTAAGCTTAAGCGTGATATGCCACGTTCGCATGCAGGTATTGGTCACATACAAATTGCAGGTGTGCCAGACCGTCACGAACCCAGTGATGGCGAGCTGAATTACCCTTATCTGTTTCAGTTGCTCGATCAATTGGGCTATGCGGGTTGGCTTGGTTGTGAATACCGGCCAAAGGCAGGAACGTCTGAAGGCTTGGGTTGGTTGAAGCCGTATTTGTAGGAAGTAGCTTTTGTCCGTATGGTGGCGATGAGCAGTTTCATCGTCGTGTAGGGGTAATTCCCGCTCTACAGAAAATACGCCCGCCGATCCCTCTCCCGCTTGCGGGGGAGGGGGCGGTAGTGCTTTTATTCCGGGCTGACCTGCAAAATCAACTTGCCGAAATTTTTACCATCGAACAGCATCATTAAGGTATCAGGGAAAGTTTCTATCCCTTGAACAATATCTTCGCGCGTCTGGAATTTGCCTTCGGCCATCCATTTTCCCATTTCGGCAACTGCTTCAGCATAACGCGCTGCATAATCAAAAACGACAATGCCTTCCATGCGAGCACGATTGACCAACAGGGATAAGTAATTAGCAGGGCCTTTGATTGGGGTTGTATTGTTGTATTGAGAAATTGCACCGCAGATGATGATGCGGGCTTTCATGTTGATGCGCGTCAGTACGGTATCGAGAATCTCGCCGCCAACATTATCAAAATAGACGTCAACGCCGTTCGGGCAGTGTTCTTTTAAGCCATCGCGGACTGAACCAGATTTGTAATCTATGCAGGCATCAAAGCCGAGTTCATTGACCACGAAATCACATTTTTCTTTGCCGCCTGCGATGCCGACGACGCGGCAGCCTTTTTGTTTTGCGACCTGACCTACGGTCTGTCCGACAGCACCGGCAGCACCGGATACCACGACGGTTTCACCCGCTTTGGGTTGGCCAACATCGAGCAGGCCAAAGTACGCTGTCATGCCTGGCATACCCAATGCATTTAAGAATTTTGGTAAAGGTGCAAGGCGTGGATCAATTTTATAGAACGCCGCTGTTTTATCGTTGGCGGCACCCACCCAATATTTCTGTACGCCCGTACCGCCAGAGACATAATCACCGACTGCAAATTTAGGCGATTTAGAAGCGATGACTTTACCGATGCCACCAGCTCGCATGACTTCATCAATCGCAACCGGACGGATATATGATTTACCTTCGTTCATCCAACCGCGCATTGCCGGATCGAGAGACAGGTAAATCGTTTGTACCAAAATTTCTCCATCAGCGATCTCGCGTACTGCTTCAGAGGTAAACGTCCAATCACTGTGTTTTGGCGTTCCCACAGGGCGGGCGGCGAGGCGATATTGCTGATTCATTATTGTTGTCATGCTGTCTCCTTGTTGTAGATGAAGGTTTGAGTCGTGGATGAAATGCCAATTTTTCTACCTTTTGGTGCTGAACGATGACTATACATTAATTAGAACGTTCGTGCTTTTTATCGGGGAGTTATCTCGAAACACGTTGTATGCTGAATTGTGCTCCGGAACGTGCGACAATAGTCAGTTAAATTTTTCGCTTTCATCCCGGAAATACCAAATTAAATTTGTTTTTCATTCCAAATAAAGGCTTTTTGGATAGATATTAATTTTATGATACGACAACCAGAATATATCCTTACTTTATCCTGTCCCGATCAGCGTGGCATAGTTCATAGCGTGTCGGGCTTTTTGGCGCAGCATGGCTGCAACATTATTGATTCCGCACAATTTGGTGATGCGCAATCGGCGACGTTTTTTATGCGTGTGCATTTTGCCGTCGAAGACGCTGAGATCAGCGACGCGGCACTGCGTGAAGAATTTGCCATTCTTGGCGCTGGCATGCAGATGAATTGGCAGTTGCATGACGCACATCACAAGCCGCGCGTGATGTTGATGGTGTCCAAAATTGGCCATTGCCTCAACGATTTGTTATTCCGCTACAAGAGCGGTTTGTTGCCAGTGGAGATCAAAGCCATTGTTTCTAATCACACTGATTTTTACCAGTTGGCGGCCAGCTACAATATTCCGTTTCATCATTTTCCTTTGGCAGCCGGTGCAGCACCTGAAGCCAAGCAGGCGCAAGAGCAAAAGATTTTGGATATTGTCGAGGCCAATGATATCGAGTTAGTAGTACTGGCGCGTTATATGCAAATTTTGTCACCATCCATGTGCGATGCGTTACGTGGAAAAGCGATCAATATTCATCATTCGTTTTTGCCGAGCTTTAAAGGTGCGAAGCCGTACTATCAGGCGCATGAACGTGGCGTCAAATTGATTGGTGCGACGGCGCATTTTGTCACTGGTGATCTGGATGAGGGGCCAATTATTGAGCAAGATGTTGAACGCGTCGATCATGCGATGGAGCCAGAGACGCTGACAGCAATTGGTAGGGATGTGGAATGTGTGGTTTTGGCACGCGCAGTGAAATGCTTTGTCGAACACCGTATTTTGTTAAATGGTCATAAAACGGTGGTATTCAAATAATGGCACTCAAATCAATTATCTATAAAGCAGATTTAAATATTTCGGATATGGATCGCGGTTACTATGCAGATCACAGTCTGACCATAGCACGTCATCCATCGGAAACTGACGAACGCATGATGATCCGTGTGCTCGCATTCGCAATTCATGCGGCGGAACGCCTGGAATTTGGTAAAGGTATTTCGGATACTGAAGAGCCAGATTTGTGGGAAAAAGATTATACCGATGCGATTCAATTATGGGTCGAGGTTGGTCAGCCAGATGACCGACGCTTGCTTAAAGCGTGCGGCCGCTCAGATAAAGTCGTTGTATATAGTTTTGCCAGTGCCAGCGATATCTGGTGGAAGCAAATGAATAGCCGCCTTGATCGCGCCAAAAATCTGAAAGTGATGAATGTGCCAGCAGAGAAAAGTCAGGCTTTAGAAAAGCTCGCACAACGTTCGATGCAACTGCAATGCACGATACAAGATGGCCAGATCTGGATGTCGGCGGGTGAGGCGTCAGTGCAAATTGATGTTGAGACCTGGAAGGATTTTAGCTAATCGACGGTTTCTCTGTCGTAAAGGCTGATTGCACCCGTCGTACAGATCAGAGCTTTAAGATATTGTTTTCCTTTGCAAGTTAAGCAGCATTTTTATTGCATTGTTTTCAGTATCTAAAGCGACCACGCTTTTCAGAGCCAAGCCGGGAGTGGCCCGGCAGCCACTTTCTTTTCTTTGCGTCGCCAAAGAAAAGAAAGCAAAAGAAAGGCGACGCTGAGACTTTGCCCTGCGGGTGCCGTCACTGCGTGTCGGCACAATTTGCGCATGACGGAAAATGGGAAAGTGTTGAAACTCGCTGCGCTCAGACAGCAACACTTTCTTTTTCCATTTTCCGTAACGCTCAAATTGCTTTGTCTAAAGCGGTTGAAGTCAAAAGCGATAATGCAGCAACCACGAATAAATCAATGTGTGCGAGTGTACTCTGCCAATGTGTTCGATATCGTGATTATTGAGGGAGCTCCTCCCTTACGATTATCTCTCTTATTACGCCTTCAACACTGAGCTCAACCAGTTCCCAATGTCATCAATTTCTTCCTGACAAACGGAGTGCTGCATCATGTATTCATGCCATGCGACCGGATAGCCCATTTCTTTGAGTAAGTCACGTGATTGTTCAGCGCGTTGAATGTGGATCACGTGATCAGCGCGGCCATGTGCGAGGAAGATAGGTGTGTGTTGGTTAGCAACGCTGCGCTCTGTCGCCACCACGTCACGTAATGGCACATAACCAGACAAGCACAACAAGCCAGCCAGTTTTTCCGGATAGCGCAAGCCTGTTTGCAAGGTCATTGCACAGCCTTGAGAGAAGCCAGCCAGAATGATGCGGTTGGCAGGGATGCCACGTGCAATTTCGCGGGCGATCAATTTCTCGATTTCTGCTTGTGAGCTGCGCAAGCCTTTTTCATCTTCGCGTTTGGCAATGTCGGTGCCCAGAATGTCATACCACGCGCGCATGACGTAGCCGCCATTAATCGTCACGGGCATCGTCGGCGCATTAGGGAAAACAAAGCGGATAGCGGGGCAGTCGTGCAAATCTAATTCTTTGACAATCGGGACAAAGTCATTTGCGTCCGCACCCAGACCATGCATCCAGATAATAGCAACCGTCGGTTGTGGTGCGCTTTCTAGTTCTATCGTTTCAAGTAAGTTGCTCATGTCTGACTTGGCTTTCTTCTTGGTTGGAGGTTTATTTGTGTTGATTTTCGTGGATTTGCTGTCTGTGGCTGATTGTTCTGCATAGGAGATGGCAGCCAACCCCGCACTGATGGTGCTGGCCGCACAAGCGCTCAGCCACCAGCGTCGTCGGAAATTAGGTGGCGATGGCTCAGTCATCTCAGTTATATTGATTGTGAATTGCCAACGATTGCATCAGGCTTTGTTGCGGATGGCGGATTTTGGTCGAAACGCTTTGCAGACGCCGTCGTTGGTTTCGATATAAGGCCCACCAATTAGATCGATGCAATAGGGTACAGCGGCGAAAATACCGTTGACGATTTGCTTGCCATCAACATCCTTGAGACCTTCCAGTGTCTCTTTGATGGATTTCGGTTGCCCGGGTAAATTCAGTATCAATGCTGCATGATCTGACGTTTCGCGGATAACCGCAACCTGCCGGGACAAAATCGCCGTTGGTACAAATTGCAGGCTGATCTGACGCATTTGCTCGCCAAAGCCTGGCATTTCCTTGCTGGCGACAGCCAAGGTCGCTTCTGGGGTGACATCGCGTCGCGAAGGGCCAGTGCCGCCTGTGGTGATCACCAGATCGCATTTTGCTACATCAACCAGTTCTGTCAATGCTTGTTCTATGGCGCTACGCTCATCGGGAATCAAGCGCGTTTCCATCTGCCATGCGCTCGTGATTGCAATGCCAAACCATTCTTGCAAGGCTGGCAAACCCTGATCCTGATAAATACCCGCAGAGGCGCGGTCAGAAATCGAAACCAGGCCTATGCGTAGAGCGCGATCCAAAGGATCAGTACTCATCATCCTCATCCTCGTGGTCTTCCGGGTGTTCGTCGTCAGTCGCATCATCCTTGGCGTTGGATTTTTGCAATTGTTTCAGAATCTGGAAAATTTCGCGGTAGGCTTTTGGCGGTTTATTTTCAGCTTGTTCTTTACGGGCATTACGAATCAGTGTGCGCAAATGCTGCACATCGAGTTCTGGATGTTCTGCCAGTAATTCGGTCAGCGTGTTGTCGTCGGTTAACAATTTGTCGCGGCGACGTTCCAGTGCATGCATAGCGGCAGTTTCTGATTTAGAAGCACCTTTCCAGCTATCGATGGTCTTTTGGATCAATGCGACTTCTTCTTCGTCCAGCGTACGCATTTTTTTGCCTACGTACTGCATTTGGCGACGACGGCCTTCATGACTGGAAATTTGCTGACATTCAAGAATGGCGTCACGTACATCTTCCGGCATAGGGACGCGTTTAACGCGATCACGTGGCTGTTCGACCAATTCTTGTCCTAATTTTTGCAGCGCCGTCATCTGGCGTTTCAATTCGGACTTAGACGGACGGTCGTATTCTTCTTCAAACTCATTGGACTGGTAGCCACATGAGCCACGATTTGGATTTGGCATAATTCTGCGCCTTTACTATAAACTTTACTAAACGGCTGCTATGATACCCTTTTTAGCTGGGATATACTCAAAAATGCCCTATGAAACAGCTGAATCGTTTATCTAATTTTGCTGGCGAGGCTGTTTTAGTGGTCAATCTGAGCTGTCCTTTTAGCCTTTTCTATATACAGAAACTCCCCTATGAGCAAACCCGTTTTTACCCATACCCAGGACCAATTGCAACAAATTGCACAGGATATGTTGCTATTTGCAAAAGAAAAAGGCGCTTCGGATGCCGCAGTAGAGATCAGTGAAGGTGGTGGTTTATCGATCAGTGTCCGAAAAGGCAAAGTAGAAACGATAGAACAAAATCGCGATAAAGGCATTGGCATTACCGTCTATGTCGGTCAGCGCCGTGGAAATGCCAGCACATCTGATTTTTCGACGCAGGCTTTGCGTGACACCGTCGATGCCGCCTATAACATCGCGCGTTTTACCGCAGAAGATGATTGTGCCGGATTGGCTGACGCAGACTTGTTTGAAATGGCCCCGCGAGACTTGAAACTTTGCTATCCATGGTTGATCGGGGCTGAGGAGGCGATAGAAATCGCGACACGTACAGAGGCTGCTGCGTTTGCAGTTGATAAGCGCATCACTAACAGCGAAGGTGCCAGCGTACACGTACAACAATCGCACTTTGTATCAGCCAACTCGCGTGGCTTCATGGGCGGTTATCCGATTTCGCGTCATACTATTTCGGTTGCACCTATCGCGGGCAAGGGAACAAAAATGCAGCGCGATGACTGGTATTCTTCACAACGCAATCCGAAAAAATTAGCCAAGCCGGAAGACATCGGTCGCTATGCAGCGGAGCGTGCTTTAGCACGCCTGAACGCCCGTAAGCTTGATACCCGTAAATGTCCGGTGCTGTTTGAAGCACCATTGGCGGCGGGCTTGTTGGGTTCATTTGTGCAAGCAACGTCGGGTGGTGCTTTGTATCGTAAGTCAACCTTTTTGCCTGACTCTTTGGGGACGCAAATCTTCCCTGACCACGTACAAATAGTCGAAGATCCACATATTTTAGGGGCAGTTGGATCTTCCCCATTCGATGACGAAGGTGTCCGCACTAGTCGTCGTGATGTGGTCAGCAATGGCGTATTACAAGGCTATTTCTTGTCTTCGTATTCGGCGCGCAAATTGGGCATGAAAACCACGGGCAATGCAGGTGGCTCGCACAATCTGAAGTTGACTTCCAGTCTGACCAAGCGTGGTGATAATTTTGCCGGCATGCTCAAAAAAATGGGAACAGGTTTGCTGGTGACAGAGTTAATGGGACAAGGCGTCAATTACGTCACCGGCGACTATTCGCGAGGTGCATCAGGCTATTGGGTAGAAAATGGCGTGATTCAATATCCGGTCGAAGAAATTACCATTGCTGGCAATATGCGCGATATGTTTCAACATATCGTTGCTATTGGTTCTGATAGTTTGATCCGTGGCACCAAAGAAACAGGCTCCATTCTGATTGAAAGTATGATGGTGGCGGGTAGTTGAGCCAAGTAGGGGGGGCGGGTGCAACCCGCCATTCCTTGCGTAAGTATTGATGCGTGGGTCGGATTTGCCCGATAAATGCATATTTTCCCCACATCATGTTGGCTTTCAAGTTCCCAGATACGCCGCAATTACCTTGGGATTGTTGAGTAAATTCGCGCCGGTGTCCTCCAACACCATCTCACCGTTTTCTAGTACGTAAGCACGTTCAGCGATTTTCAACGTTTGTTTGACGTTTTGCTCGACGAGTAAAATCGTCAAGCCGGTTTGGTTGATCTCTTTGATGATCCGGAAAATTTCTTGCACCATCAATGGTGCTAAACCCATCGATGGTTCATCGAGCAACAAAATTGTGGGGCGGGCCATGAGCGCACGGCCGATTGCCAGCATTTGCTGTTCTCCGCCCGATAAATTGCCTGCCAGACCGTTCGCACGATTTTTTAAAACCGGAAACAGTGAAAACACCCAATCCAGATCCGCTGCAATATTTGTTGCATTATCCTTGCGCGTGTAGGCGCCGAGATGGAGGTTTTCTTGTACTGTCAATGTGCCAAGAATAGCGCGACCTTCTGCGACTTGCACCAACCCTTTTTGAACGATGTGATGCGGTGCCAGCTTACGCAAGTCCTCACCATTAAACTCTATGCTGCCTGAACCAGCCTTAATCAGCCCCGAAATAGCTAATAAGCTTGTGCTTTTGCCTGCTCCGTTGGCACCAACCAAGGCAGTGATGTCGCCTGCATGTAATTTCAAATTAACGCCCTTGAGTGCGTGTACATGTCCATAGGCGACATGAAGTTGTCTGACATTCAAAATTGGCTTCATGCTGCCTCTTCCTTGCCGAGGTAGGCTTCAATGACTTGGGGGTTGTGCCTGACCTCTTGTGGACTGCCCTGGGCAATAATCTTGCCAAAATTTAGCACTGCAATCTCATCACAGAGTTCCATTACAAAACGCATGTCGTGTTCTATCATGAAGATGGAAAAACCACGATCACGGATATTCTTGATCTCTGCCATCAATTCGGTTTTTTCTGACGGATTCATCCCCGCTACCGGCTCGTCTAGCAATAATAATTTGGGGGCAGTCGCCAGAGCGCGTGCTAGTTCGAGTTTGCGTTGTTCGCCGTAAGATAAATTATCTGCCAGCATCTGTGCTTTGTGATCGAGTCTGACCCAGGAGAGTAGTTCCAACGCTCTTTGTTTTGCGCTGGTTTCTGCCTGCTTAAATGAGTTGAGTTTGAATAACATGCTGAGCGGGCTGTAAGCGAGATGCCCATGCATGCCCACCACGACATTCTCCAGCAAACTCATTTCTTTAAAGATCCGAATATTTTGAAATGTGCGGGCGATCCCTAGCTGGGTGATGTTATGCGCTTCGACTGCATGTAAATTCTGGCCGTTAAAGTGTATTTCACCAGCTGATGGTTTGATTAAACCAGTAATCAGATTAACGATGGTAGTTTTGCCTGCACCATTTGGACCGATCAAACCAAAAATGCTGCCTTGCTTCATGCTAAATCGCACATCTTGCAGCACTTGCAGACCACCGAAATGCTTACTGACGGATGTTAATTCCAACATTTATTGCACCTTTACTGAAGATGAAGTGTCAAGACGTCGACGCCACGCGCGTAATCTGGTCGGGTCACAAATCCCTTTGGGAAGGTACAAAATGACGATGATTAAAATCAGTCCGTTGGCTGCCAGACGGAAATCTTTCAGCCAACTCATCAGCTCTGGCAATAGGCTTAAAGTGAAGCTGCCTAGCAAGGGGCCAATCAGGTTGCTTGTGCCACCAAACACCGCCATGGTCAGAATATCGACCGCGTTTTCAAAGCCGTAGTTAGCTGGGCCGATAGTGAAGGTGTAATGTGCGTTGAGTCCGCCAGCAATACCAGCAATGACAGCGCCCAGGACAAATGCCAGCAGCTTGTAACGCGCAATATCGACGCCCATCAGACGGGCAGCGATTTCATCTTCTTTAATCGCTTCAAAAGCCCTGCCAATTTTCGAGCGGCGCATTCTTGCCAGCGTGAATAGCGTGACGCCAAGGAGCAGCACAATATGCCACCATTCGGTTTTTTGTGGAATCCCATTTAAGCCCATGGGGCCGCCAGTGATGTCTAAATTTAAGACAATCACCCGTACCACTTCGCCAAATCCTAGGGTCGCCATCGCCAGATAAACGCCCGATAAACGCAAGGTAGGAATGCCAATCGCCAGTGCGACCATTGCGGGTATGAACGCAGATGCGAGCAAGGCAATGGGGAATGACAGATTGGTTTGCATGCTGATCATTGCCGCGGCATAAGCGCCAATGCCCATGAACGCTGCATTTGCCAGAGACAGCAAGCCGCACGATAGTGTCAGATAAATCGAGAGTGCCAGCATGGCGTTGATGCCTATGCCAAAAATCACAGAGCTGTAAATCGCCCAAAAACCATCCCACCATTCAAGCATGATTTACGCCTTTCTTTCTATAATTTTGCCAAACATGCCCGCCGGACGCACTAGCAAGATCAAAAACAATAAGCCAAATGCTATTGCATCGCGGAAGTCGCTGGATAGATAGGCGACGCTCATGACTTCAGCAAAACCAAGAAATAAACCTCCGAGCATGGCACCACGAATATCTCCCATGCCGCCCAGAATGATCACAGCAATGCCCTTGTGCAGCATGGGCTGACCCATAAACGGTGAAATCGCATTGAACGACAAACCGACCAAAACGCCAGCCGCGCCGCCTAATGCCGCAGCGGCAAAGGAGGTAAAGAAAAACAGCGCTTCGACATTGATGCCTAACAGATAGGCGGCTTTGGGCGATTCAGCAATGGCGCGCAGCGCACGACCTAACTGGGTTTTGCGCATGACTGTCAACAAGACCAGCATTAAGGCAAATGAAATCAAGACGATGGCTAATTGCACCGCGGTCAGATGCAGGTTGCCGAGACTGAAGCTATCTTCAGGTATTGTGCCGAGCGGAAAGCGTTGATTTTCTGCACCAAATATTCCTTGCGAAAGATTAGTTAACATGATGGCGACGCCGATGGTCGCGATCATTGGTGCAAGGTGTGGTGCATTGCGCTTGCGTAGCGGACGTAACACCAGAAAATCAACGATAACGCCGAGCGTGCCACATGCCAGCATCGCCAACAACATGGCAAGCCACAAGGACATCTGAAAGTGATTGACCAGCAGTAAGGCGATATAGCTACCTAACATAAAGATTGCGCCGTGCGACAGGTTAATGACGCCAAGTACCCCAAAAATCAGCGTAAAACCTAAGGCGAAGAGGGCATAGACACTGCCGAGCGTCAACGCATTGACAAGTTGTTGTGCAAACATGGTGATCCAGATAGTGCTTAATCCTGATATGCAATTCCTGCAGAGCGGAAACAATTTCAGGTAGAGGTGAAAAAATAAACGGCATTCAATTCAAACGACAGATCGACATTTCAAAATCAATCTGCACTGGTTGAAGGACCGGCAGAGGTAACACTTCTGCTGGTCGATGGAGCGAATTATTTTAAGAGCACAAATTTCCCACCCTTAGCAATATTCACGATGGCATCTTGCTGCGCATCGTAGCCAGTTTCTTTACCATCTTTCGATGGAGCGCGACGGAAGGAAAATTTTCCGGTAGCACCTTCAAACTTAATGCCAGGCAATGCATCACGCAGCGCTATCCTGTCTTTACTCAGTTCGCCACTCAACTTAATTTTTTGAATACCTTCTGCCACAATTTGCAAGGCATCGTAGGCTTGCGCGGCAAATTGATCGGGATCTGAACCATATTTGGCTTTGTAATCAGCCATGAATTGCTTGTTCGCCGCTGATGGATTTTCGGCAGACCAAGGGCTGCCCATCAAGGTATTATCTGCAGCATCTTTGGCGATATCGAACAGTTTTGGCGAGTTAAAGCCATTGCCACCGATAAACGGTTGTCTCATTCCCAAAGATCGCGTTTGCAGAATGATGTTGGCGGCTTCTTCTGCAAGGCATGAACAAACAATGGCATCGGGTGATGAGGATTTGATCTTTGTTAGTTGTGCTTTGAAATCGACGTCGCCTTTGGCGTAGGTTTCAGTGTCAGTGACAGCAATTTTTTGATCTGACAGCGCAGTTTTAAAAACATCGTAACCGCTCTTGGTAAATGCATCGTCATTGCCATAAATAACGGCTACTTTTTTGATATTGAATTGTTTTATCGCTGCTTTGGTGGTGACTGGCAATACGTCTGCTTCCATGACGGAATTGCGGAAAGTGAATGGTCCCAAATTGGTAATGCCATCTGCAGTATTGCTCGTTCCAAACACCACTGTTTTGCTGGCGTTGGCAATTGGATCCGCTGCAAAAGCAGAGTTGGATAAAGTTGGGCCAAATACCATTAATACTTTGCTTTGGAAAATCAGTTTTTTGAATGCGTTAATGGCTTCTTCTTTTTTACCTTGTTCGTCTTCGATGATCAGTGTGATTTTGTCGCCATTGATGCCACCTTTGGCATTGATGTTGTCCGCTGCCAGGTTGAAGCCGTTCTTAATTGCCGTGCCATATTTAGCGGCCGGTCCGGATAAAGCCTCCGCAATGCCCAATTTGATTTCTGCTGCTTGAACGAGTGTTGCTGATCCGATTAAAGCACTTGCGATGACCAATTTAAGCTGATGTGACATCAATATCTCCTGAAATTGTTTTGAAAACTTTAAACTTAGGCAGCAAAAGTTTTTCTTAATTTAATCTTATTTCACCAAAGATTGTATTGCTTGTGGGATTTGGCGGCAATATAAAATGAATATTTTAGCTTAGTATTGGAACATCATTGAATGTGCTTGATTGCAGCGCGAAAATAACGAAGATGATGTGCGTAGCGACATCTTGAGTTTTTTAGATTTGTTCTTTATCGATTTATATGCACTTCGCTTTGCATATCTTGATATACAACGTTGAGTAGGATGCTTGGCATGATTCGCCGTATCGATATGGGTGATTACGAGCCGGGGGTAGGTGAGGATCAGCGGGAATTGATTTTTACACCGTATTAACGCTTGCCAGTGGATAGTGAGCGAGACGGCGGTGTTGACTAGGGTCTGAGTCTTGTGCTCCAACTTGCAAAAATACATGGTGGTGCGGTGCAATGTTTGCCTGCTGAGGACGGTCGAAATAGTTTTTGAATTGAGTTACTTGAGTTATTTTCGGGAATGAAAATTCATCACAACTGATCTTTGAGTAAAAAACGAGGTAATTTCAATCTGCCGGGGTGATTGAAGTTCTTCCTCGTTTTTATCTTGAATTTTTTTACTTGTTTTAATCAATCAATTTCTGACGTGCCCGGGTAATCGCAGCGCGTACCTGATTTGGCGCGGTGCCACCGATATGATCGCGTGCAGCAACGGAGCCTTCTAAGGTCAGGACTTCAAAAATATCCTCACCGATCAATGCTGAGTAGGTTTGCAATTCAGCGAGCGACATATCGCTGAGGTCGCAGCCTTTTTCTACACAAGTTTTAACCGCATGGGCGACCGCTTCGTGCGCATCACGGAACGGTAAGCCTTTTTTGACCAGATAGTCGGCTAAATCGGTTGCAGTGGCATAACCTTGCAAAGCGGCGGCGCGCATGGCATCTGGTTTGACACTGATACCGGTCGCCATATCAGCAAAAATGCGCAACGTATCGATAATCGTGTCTACGGTGTCAAACAAAGGTTCTTTGTCTTCCTGATTGTCTTTGTTGTAGGCCAGTGGCTGGCCTTTCATCAACGTCAGCAAAGCGATCAGGTGACCATTGACGCGGCCAGTTTTGCCACGCGCAAGTTCTGGCACATCAGGATTTTTCTTTTGTGGCATGATCGATGAACCGGTGCAGAAGCGATCGGCAATATCAATAAAGCCTACCCGTGGACTCATCCAGATCACCAGCTCTTCAGACATGCGTGAAATGTGGGTCATGATCAGTGCAGCGGCAGCACAGAATTCAATCGCAAAGTCACGATCAGAAACCGCATCCAAAGAGTTATAACAAACCTCATCAAACCCTAGAGTGCGAGCAACGCGCTCGCGATCGATAGGGAAGGTAGTACCAGCCAATGCCGCAGCACCCAAAGGCAAGCGATTGACCCGTTTGCGGCAATCTTGCATACGCTCAGTATCACGGCCAAACATTTCTACGTAAGCAAGAATATGATGACCAAAAGTAATCGGCTGTGCGACCTGCATATGCGTAAAACCAGGCAAGATCGTTTCAGCATTTTTCTCTGCAAGATCAATCATTGCTGCACGTAAGCCACGTAGCAGTTCAATGATATTGTCGATGGCGTTGCGCATATACAAGCGAATATCGGTCGCGACCTGATCATTGCGTGAGCGGCCAGTGTGCAGTCGCTTGCCCGCATCGCCCACCAATTCTGTCAGACGTTTTTCGATGTTCAGATGCACGTCTTCTAAATCCAGCAGCCATTCAAATTTGCCCGATTCAATTTCGGCCTGAATTTGTGTCATACCGCGCTGTATATCTGCATAATCCTGTGCAGTGATGATGTTTTGTGCGCTTAACATTTCTGCATGTGCCAGTGAGCCCTGAATATCAACGCTGGCCATACGATTGTCAAAAAACACCGAGGCGGTATAACGTTTTACCAGATCAGAAACAGGTTCAGAGAAGCGGGCAGACCAGGCTTCGCTTTTTTTATTGAATTGAGATGTCATAATGAATGGATTGCCGTTGAGGCTGCGGTTGGCGATAAATTGCCTTGATTATAAAACACTGCGCGAAGTTTTCCTGACTTTTAGCCTTGATATATCAGCCAGATGTTCTTGCGGGAAAGGATCAAGGGAGGGGGGGAGGTAAGGTATTCCCAGATTTGATGTAGCGCTTCTGTGTAAAATCTCAAACATTCAAATAGGGTGTTGGTGGGGATGAATGAGAGATCAGCGCCAGACAGGCAACCCTGTTAAGTCTGTGTTTTCGTCATTGACCCATGCTGGCAAACCGCTGATATCAGTCGGTCCTAACACTTCCAATAAATTCATCTGGACTTGTTTGGCGGTTTTGCTGCGTTTGGGAGGGATACCAATCTTACGGAGTTCTGTAGCTTGTGGTGCGGGATCGGCAAATCCCGGTAATTCCATCGTGGCGTGATCTTTGTTATCTTTCATCGGACAGTATCTACTATCAGTTTCTGTACAAATTAGGACATGCTTGCTACGCGAAATCGATAAAGTTTTTCTATCCTTTTTTCTTTGAGGAGAATTTGTTTATTGAAATCGTGCGAACGCACTTAGAAAAAGCTTTGGTTGCGGGGGCAGGATTTGAACCTACGACCTTCGGGTTATGAGCCCGACGAGCTGCCAGACTGCTCCACCCCGCGTCTGAGAGGGCGAACTATACAGGGCGCAGTGCGAATATACAAGTGACTAAGCAAAATATTTTAAATTGATTCCGTTGAATTGGTTTAGTTTATTTTTATGGCTGATGTTAATTGAAGAAAAGATAGTAGATAAAACAAGCATTTTCATTAATCCGTGCATAATGAAGTCTGGCTAGAAATGCTGTTGCATTTATTTTTAAACATATCCAGGAGTGGCATCGCTGTGACTGTGTTGGTGGTTGTAGTTAAACAGGATATGGTGTGCATGATGAGGAGGTATTACTGTGATCGAATATGACGTAATTGACACCCAAATTTCGCCAGAAGGCCGTATGGAAGTGTTATCGAAGGCCGAGGTTGGCAAATTACTCGACAATAGTCATGGCGGTTTGTACCAGGTGTTTCGTAGCTGTGCATTGGCGGTACTGAATTGTGGTAGTGGTCTGGATGACGGGAAGGAATTGCTGGAGCGTTACAAGAGCTTTGATATCAGCATTATTCAGCGTGAACGTGGCATTAAGCTTGATGTGAAAGGTGCGCCGGCAAGTGCGTTCGTGAATGGCATCATGATCAAAGGTATTCAGGAGCATTTGTTTGCTGTCTTGCGAGACATTTTGTTTATCAATGTTGAGATTGCCGATGGTAAGAAATTTGACCTGAACTCGTCAGAAGGTATTACCGATACGGTTTTTCATGTGCTGCGGAATGCAAATTTATTGCGTCCTCAGGTGAATCCTAATCTGGTTGTTTGCTGGGGCGGTCATTCAATTTCTGGCGCAGAATATGACTACACCAAGCAAGTGGGTTATCAGTTGGGTTTGCGTGGTATGGATATTTGTACAGGTTGCGGCCCCGGCGCGATGAAAGGCCCAATGAAGGGGGCAACGATAGGTCATGCTAAACAAAGGTTGACACATAGCCGTTATCTTGGTCTGACTGAGCCTGGCATTATTGCGGCAGAGGCGCCTAATCCTATCGTGAATGACTTGGTGATAATGCCGGATATAGAAAAGCGTCTTGAAGCTTTTGTTCGGGTTGGGCATGCGGTGGTTGTGTTTCCTGGTGGTGCCGGAACAGCAGAAGAGATTTTGTATCTGCTCGGGATCTTATTGCATCCTGAAAATGCAGAATTGCCGTTTCCGTTAATTTTTACTGGCCCTGAAAGTGCTGCAGAATATTTTGCTCAAATTGATCGCTTTATTGCTGATACCTTGGGTGTTGAGGCGCAAAAACATTACCAGATTATTGTGAATAATCCGGCTCAGGTGGCACAGGAAGTGGAAAAGGGCATTAAGCAAGTGCGTGAATATCGCAAACAAAAAGGTGATGCCTACTATTTCAACTGGTTATTGAAAATCGATGCTGAATTCCAAAAGCCATTTGAGCCTACCCATGAAAATATGCGCAGTCTGGAACTTCACAAAAATCAGGAGCCACATTTGTTGGCAGCGAATTTGCGGCGGGCTTTTTCAGGTGTGGTGGCTGGAAATGTGAAAAACCAAGGAATTCGTGCCATCGAGCAATATGGGAATTTTGAAATTTGTGGTGATATTGCTATCATGGAGTCGATGGACGCTTTGCTCAGTTCATTTGTTGTGCAAAATCGCATGAAATTACCAGGTAAAGCTTACACTCCTTGCTATCGCATCATAAAATAGTGGAATACGTGGGTAATGTTGGCGCACTATACGATCACTCCGCTATCTTCTGCCGTTTTGAATCTGTTGTGAACTTGTTGTGAACTTATGTGGCATCGTATTTGAAATTGCGATACGTTTGGGAATTCGTACTATGATGAAAATTTCCGAAAAGATATAAATTTGTTTTGGGCAATTTGTTTGAAGTTGGTAAGATGTCGGCAAATCAGTTCTATAGGACTTACACAAAACTACCTCAGCAGCTTTACGGTTTCACTTGTAACGTTCGGTACAAAGTTGCTGTTTTCGTCAGCAAGCGATGCTGGGACATTTTTGTGTAAGTCCTGACCACAACTCTAGAGGATCTTAATTATGAGCACCGTACAACAAGAAGTTGATGAGCGTACCAATCTCACTGGTTCAAATAAATTTGAATTATTGCTTTTCAGATTGGGTGGTGATGGTGGTGGTGATCGCTCCGAGTTGTTTGGCATAAACGTATTTAAAGTCCGCGAAATCGTTGCTATGCCTGCGATTACAGCAGTGGCGGGTTCTTTGCCACATATGTTAGGTGTGGTCAATCTACGCGGTCAGATTATTCCTGTCATTGATTTGCCGTCTGTTGTTGGTTGTGTACCAAAAACCGGCTTAAACATTATGCTGGTCACCGAATATGCACGCACGACCCAAGGTTTTGCGGTTGAATCAGTCGAAGAAATCGTGCGCCTCGATTGGAGTCAGGTGTTGTCAGCGGAAAACAGTGCTGTTGGTGGAATGGTAACCAGCATCGCTCGTCTTGATGGAGATACAGAAAACACCCGTTTGGCGCAAGTGTTGGACGTTGAGCAAATTTTGCGTCAGATCACCCCTTCAGATGCAAAAGATGTTGATCCTGAAACCATTGGTGATCGTTTGCAGATGAAAGAAGGTTCTGTGATTTTGGCGGCGGATGACTCTGGCGTTGCCCGTAGTCTGATAGAAAAGGCGTTGGGAGCGATAGGTGCACCATTCATTATGACTAAGACTGGTAAGGAAGCATGGGACAAATTACAAGTCCTGGCTGCTGCTGCGCAATCTGAAGGTAAAGGCCTGCGTGACAAAGTGGCAATGGTTTTGACTGACCTGGAAATGCCGGAAATGGATGGATTTACGCTGACACGTAAAATTAAGCAGGATGATCGCTATAAGTCGCTGCCAGTGATTATCCATTCTTCTTTATCTGGTCAAACTAACGAAGAACACATTAAAACCGTTGGTGCTGATGCGTATGTCGCGAAATTTGTGGCGGAAGAGCTGGCGGCAGCAATACGCAAAGTGTTAGGTGGCAAGTAAAATCTCTCCGCAAAATTAGTATCACACGGTAAAAAAGGGAGCGATGTAAATTGCTCCCTTTTTTTATAATATGTCATGTAGATATTTATTACTTACTTACTACTTACTTACCTTTTTCCAGCCACCAGGGCATTCTTTGATCGCAGGATAATAGCCGTCAGGTTGATTGCAGTACAGCCATTCATTGGCATTTAATACGGGTGTTGAAGGTTGTGCTTCATACATACTGTATGTTGGCGCAGGTGTTGGCACTGTGGGGTAACTTGGTGAGCTATAAATAACTGTTGGCGACTGAATAACTACTTCGCGTGGATAAGCATAGTACGACGAGCCGTAATAGTAAGACGGTCCATAGTAAGTTGGCGCATAGTAAGGAGTTCCGACCACGACAGGAAATGGATTGATATAAACACCAAATCCTACTCTGGGACCCCTCCAGTACCCATAGGGATGTGCGAAGCTGCTACTTGCCGTCAAAAGACCGAGTAAGACCAGTAAAGACGTTTTCAAGGTTTTCATCACGCAATGACCTCTTTTTTTAAATAAATAAGTTTACGTCAAAAAAAACGAAACTATTTGGGTAAATTACACTCTGTTACCAGCACTTCAAATTTTGCCGGACGTTACCTGCATGTGAAGCATCCATTTGCCAGTCCAAGCTGTATGGGAAACCATGCTATTTAGGTGCTAGTTTCATCAAAAAGTTCAATGGATGATAAATAGATAAGAATAAGGGGCAATATGACTTCGCGCTTAAATAAAATATTATTGATATCTGCGATGATCTCTATGATAAGTGGAGAGGTACTTGCTGCCGCGACAAAACCAGATTCGGAAAATAGCGATCAAGTCACCGCGACTGTACGCGAACATTACACCAAATACGAATATCATATCCCCATGCGAGATGGGATACGACTGTTTACGGTGGTCTACGTCCCGAAGGATAGAAAACAGAATTATCCTTTTCTGATGGTCCGTACACCGTACGGTACCGGCGTGCATCTGAATGGTGAGTCGCATTATGGCGTTGATTTTTATCCTAAAAATCTGGGACCTTCCAAGGATTTTGAAAATAGCGGCTATATTTTTGTGAATCAAGACGTCCGTGGCCGTTATATGTCAGAGGGGAAGTGGCAAGAAATGACGCCGCACATCAATCCACAATTGCAGTCAGGCGAGGGCATCGAGAGCCAGGATATGCACGATACGGTGGATTGGTTGTTGAAAAACATCCCTGGAAACAATGGCAAAGTTGGTATCTGGGGAATTTCTTACCCGGGATTCTATACCTCTGCCAGCATCATCGATTCGCATCCTGCGATTAAAGCGGCCTCTCCTCAGGCGCCAGTGACCGATTTATTCATGGGGGATGACTCCTATCATGGCGGTGCTTTCATGCTGGCGGCGAATTTTGATTTTTATTCTAGTTTTACAGAAGAAAAAAATCCCACACCGCTGCCAAAAAGCATAGGTTCCTTCGATTATGGAACGAAAGATGCCTACCAATATTTTCTCAAACATCAAAGTCTGAAAAATATCGCTGCACAACTCAGCGAAAAACAGCGTGAGTTGTTTGTCCCTAATGTGGAGCACAGTACTTATGATGGATATTGGAAATCCCGTAACATTGCTCCGCATCTCAAAAATATAAAGGCGGCAGTATTGACTGTGGGCGGTTGGTTTGATGCTGAGGATGTGCATGGGCCAGTGGCAACCTACGACAGCATAAAGGCAAATAATAAAGGCCATTTTAATGGCCTGGTTCTTGGGCCTTGGGTGCATGGAGGTTGGGCGGGTGCTGACGGGGAAACATTAGGCGATGTCGATTTTGGCAGCAAAACCAGCGAATACTATCGTAAAAATATTCTGTTCCCTTTCTTTGAGCATTATCTCAAAGGAGTTGATGCAGCTCCTTTAGCTGAGGCGACCGTGTTTGAAACTGGTACCAATGTCTGGCGTGAATATTCCAGCTGGCCCCCACAGCAAGCGCAGAGCAAGACCTTGTTTTTTGGCGCTGATGGTTCTTTGAGTTGGACTCAACCATCTGTTGCAGCGGAAAGTACGCCGACAGCTTATGATGAATATGTCAGTGACCCTAAAAAGCCGGTTCCATACATTTCTTATGTATCAACAGGTGTTCCACGTGAATATATGGTGTCGGATCAACGTTTTGCATCCACTCGCCCGGATGTGTTGGTGTATCAAACGGACGTCTTACAAGAGGATGTGACGATAGTTGGCGCAATTGTGCCTAAGTTATTCGTTTCATCTACCGGTACTGACGCTGATTGGGTAGTAAAACTGATTGACGTTTATCCATCTGATTACCCTGATGATCATGTTCCCCGTGAACATGGTCATGATGTGCCACCACCAACCGTAACGATGGCTGGATATCAGCAATTGGTGCGGGGTGAGCCGATGCGAGCAAAATTCCGCAATAGCTTCGAGCATCCAGAGCCACTGATTGCTCATCAGGTGACGCCTTTGACATATAAAATGCCGGATATTAATCATACCTTCCGCCGTGGACACAGGATTATGGTGCAGGTTCAAAGTTCCTGGTTTCCTTTGGTGGATTTGAACCCGCAACAATTCATGGACATACCCAAAGCTAATCCCAAAGATTTTCAAAAAGCGACACAACGTGTGTACCGGGCACCTGGTCAATATTCAGGCATAGCGGTACAAGTACTGGCAAAGTAAAATGCCTGTTCTGAACAATCATAGACATTCACATCTCACTCTTTTCGATAAATAGGATGCAATTCATGTTACCCCCATTTTTTAAGCGTACTACGATCGGCACCCTGGTTGGTTTAGTCTGTGCAGCCTCTGCTCATGCGCAAACGCCATCAACTGTGCCAGTAACTACCACGACATCAAATCAATTGGTACTCGAATCTGCGACGATGAATTTAAAAGCCGATCCTTGCACAGATTTTTTTGAATACGCAAATGGTACATGGCTCAAAAATAATCCGATTCCTGCTGACCGCTCCCGTTACAGTGCTTATGACGAAGTGACTGAGCGCAACCTGACAGCATTGAAGCAAATTGCAGAAGCCGCAGCAGCAGGCGAAGTGAAATCGAAAGTCGGTCAGTTAGTCGGTGCGTTTTATGCCAGTGGTATGAATGAGGCGCAGATTGAAAAAGATGGTGCAACGCCGTTGAAACCACAATTGGATGCGATTAAAAACATCAAAGACAAACAACAATTAATGGCGGCTATTGCGAGTTTGCATAAGGAGGGTGTGAATGCTTTGTTTGGTTTCGATGTCCAGCAAGATGCAAAAAAAGCGACACGATACATTCCTCAATTGATGCAAGGTGGTCTTGGCTTGCCGGATCGCGATTACTATTTGAAGACAGATGCAAAAACCGTAGAAATTCGCAATAAGTATCAAGCTTATGTTGCGCAAATGTTTGCGTTGATTGGTGATGCACCTGATGTCGCTAAGCAAAATGCTAAGACAGTCATGGACCTGGAAACTCGCCTGGCAAAAGCATCATTGACTAAGGTTGCGTTGCGTGATCCGGAAGCCAGCTATCATTTGTCGGATTTGAATGGCTTGCATAAAATTGATCACTTTACATCTTGGCCGACTTACTTTAACGCGGTAGGTTTAAATCAGCCGGGTCAACTGAATGTCGCCCATCCAAAATTCATCGCTGAAGCGGGGCGTATGATTAATGGCGTTTCACTCGATCAATGGAAAACCTATTTGCGCTGGCATCTGGCGAACGATTATGCAAACGAACTGAGCTCTGCTTTTGTCAATGCACATTTTGATTTTTACGGTAAAACATTAGCGGGTACCAAAGAATTGCAACCGCGCTGGAAGCGCGTTCTGGCGAAGATAGATATGAATGCCGGTGAGGCACTGGGCGAATTATACGTCGCTAAATTCTTTAGTCCGGAAGCCAAGGCTGGCGTGCTTGAAATGGTCAATAATATCAAAGATGCTATGCGTGAAAGCATAGGTAAGCTGGAATGGATGTCGGAAGCTACCAAGCAGCAAGCATACAAAAAGCTTGATACTGTCATGGTAAAAATCGGTTACCCGGATGTCTGGCGTGATTACAGTGCTCTGCATATTGACGATGGTTCGTATGTTGCCAACGTTGCTCGCGCGAATGAATTCGAATTCAATCGCGTCCTTTCAAAATTAGGTAAGCCAATTGACCGCAATGAATGGGGCATGACACCGCAGACTGTCAATGCCTATTACAACCCGACGATGAACGAAATCGTTTTCCCTGCGGGTATCTTGCAACCGCCGCTATATCACGTTAATGCCGATCCTGCGGCGAACTATGGTAATACTGGCGCCACCATTGGCCATGAATTGACACATGCTTTTGACGATGAAGGTAGCCAATTCGATGCACAAGGCAATCTGAAGAGCTGGTGGACTAAACAGGATCAGAAGCAATTTCTGGCGCGTGTCAAAACGATACAAGATCAATTCGATGAATTTAATCCGATTGATCAGTTACATATCAATGGCAAATTAACCGCCGGTGAAAATATCGCCGATCTTGGCGGTATGAAGATCGCTTTGCAAGCTTTGCGTACATCCCTGAAGACGAAGCCACAGGCGCCTGAAATTGATGGTTTGACGCCCGAGCAGCGTTTCTTTGTCGCGAATGGTCAAAGTTTCCGTAGCTTGATTCGTGACGAGAGTTTGCGCCTAAAATTAGCAACGGATCCTCACTCTCCAGATAAATATCGCGTTATTGCACCATTGGCAAATATGCCAGAATTTTCCGAGGCATTTAGCTGTAAAGGTGAACGTTCACCTTTGCGTCATGGTAGTAAGCAGGTAATTATCTGGTAACAGCGTATACTATCGCCTGAATTGATTGTTTCTAATCCATGGTAGCGAGTTAAAAATGTCGCATGGCTTGCAACATGTCGTTAGAAATTTCAGGGTGAGGTAGGAGTATATTTAAAAATACACCCTTTTGTCCTTACGGATATTGGGGTGTTTTTATATACACCTACCCAGTATAGTTTTGAAGGTGAAATTGATCAGACAGTCGACCAAGTTTGAAATGGTTTTCTCACCCATCTTTTTTACTTTTTTACTTTTGTTAGTTTACGTTGACTAAGTATGGAAACCACCAAAGTTATCGAATTTGAACGTCCGCAAATGGACGTAGGCCTGAGCTGTACCGCCAATGCCTGGGCACGTATTCCGGAAGCGCCGGATGCGGAAGAAAAATTGGCTCTGAAAGCCCGCGTTAGACAACTGCTTAAAGAAAAACAGGCTGTGCTAGTGGCGCATTACTATGTTGACGCCGAATTACAAGATTTGGCGGAAGAAACAGGTGGCTGTGTTTCTGATTCTTTAGAAATGGCGCGTTTCGGGCGGGATCATCCAGCCAAAACGTTGGTCGTGGCTGGCGTTAAGTTCATGGGTGAAACCGCCAAAATTCTGAGCCCGGAAAAAACAATCCTGATGCCAGATCTGGACGCCACCTGTTCACTGGATTTGGGTTGTCCTGCTGATGAGTTTGCAGCGTTTTGCGATGCGCATCCAGATCGTACTGTCGTGGTTTATGCCAATACCAGTGCGGCAGTCAAGGCGCGTGCTGATTGGATGGTCACCTCGAGTATCGGTCTGGATATCGTTGCCCACTTGCACGCGCAAGGTAAAAAAATCTTGTGGGCGCCAGACAAACATCTGGGTAGTTATATCCAGAAGCAAACTGGTGCCGATATGTTGCTTTGGCAAGGTTCTTGTCTGGTGCATGATGAATTTAAAGGTATAGAGCTTGATGTGTTGAAAGCCGAATATCCAAACGCTAAAGTCTTAGTGCATCCTGAGTCGCCCGCATCCGTCGTGGCGCTGGCCGACGTCGTTGGTTCAACGTCACAAATGATTCATGCCGCACAAACACTGGATGCACAAGAGTTTATTGTTGCGACAGATAATGGCATTCTGCATAAAATGCAAATGGCCGCACCTGGCAAACGTTTCATCGTTGCTCCAACTGCCGGCAATAGTGCAACGTGCAAGAGTTGCGCCCATTGCCCATGGATGGCAATGAATGGATTGCGCAATCTGGTACAGGTGTTAGAGCAAGGTCATAATGAAATTCAGGTGGATCCGGATACTGCGGGTAAGGCCAAATTATGCATTAATCGCATGCTCGATTTTGCTGCCGCGAAAAAAGCAAATGTTCGCCCATCCGCTGATCTGGCCAAAGAGGGTGCGTTGTTTTCTGGCATAGGACCGGCTTAACTGCAAAGTTTAAGTCGATTCATATTTAATTGAAGTTTTATCGCAAACAAGGATAGTTTTACTATGTCCAGCAATTTAAAAAATAAGCATTTTCCATTTGATGCAGATTTACAGCAGGCGCTTGATCGCAATGTACGCGATGCGTTGGTGGAAGATGTTGGCGTGGTCGATCTGACGGGCTTGCTGGTTCCCTCTGAAGAACGTGTTAAGGCGCAAGTGATCGTGCGTGAAAACGCGATCTTGTGCGGCGCACCGTGGTTTGATGCAGTGATGGAACGCTGTCATCCTGATATTCGCATTGAATGGAAATACGCAGAAGGTGATGCAATGAGTGCCAATGCTGTTGTCTGCAAAATAGATGCGCCAGCGCGTGCGTTGTTGACTGCAGAACGCTCAGCACTGAATTTCTTACAATTGCTTTCTGCCGTTGCGACTGCCACCGCCAGATATGTCGCCATGATCGCTGGTACTAAAGCAGCTATTCTGGATACCCGCAAAACCATACCAGGATTACGTCTTGCCCAAAAATACGCAGTCCGGGTTGGTGGCGGAAAAAATCAACGGCTGGCTTTATACGACGGTATTCTGATCAAAGAAAATCACATTGCCGCATCAGGTGGAATCGCAGCGGCAATGCAGCAGGCATTTGAATTAAAATCAAATGCGACGATACAAATTGAAGTCGAGAATATCGAAGAATTACGTGTCGCTTTAGCCGCTGGTGCGTCCTCGGTGCTGCTCGATAATTTCACCACTGATATGATGCGCGAAGCGGTTGCGTTGAATGGTGGACGTGCTTTGCTCGAAGCATCAGGTGGTGTCGATGAGCGCACCGTACGTGCAATCGCAGAAACAGGCGTTGACCGTATCTCCATCGGTAGTTTGACGAAAGATATCAAAGCAACAGATTATTCTTTGCGGGTACTCTGATTTAACTGCCCATGAGTTTAAAAAAAGCGCCACGCACTTCATTGGAAGACGTGGCGCTTTTTTATCGTTGATAGATTTCAAAACCCTTAATTTTGATCGGCATGACGTGACAGGTCGATTGGTGATGTAGGCTAATTAGTAATTGAAAACATAGTATTGATCAACGACTTAACCGTGTTGTTTAGCTGTCGATTAAAAGTAAGATGAAGTGTGGGAAATTAGCGCATTCTGGTCGGTTGCGACAAGCACCGATTTGCAAGGTCGGTAAAAAGGGCATTTGGGTTGAAGGAGAACACGTTGAAGATATTTGGCTGCGTTGCGATATGGGCTTATTCTATAAAATATGACGGTTTACGGTAGACCTTTTCCCAAAAAAACAGCTTAGATTAATCCTATTTTGCCCCGACCTAAAAGTAAAATCCGTCAACGATAAACCCCCTCGGAAATTTAATCCCATGCTGATGCCGGAATTTCCCCAAGACCTTTAAACACGGGCTTAGAGAACCAATATCCCTGCATCAATTCGATACCCGAACTCCTCAAGAAATCTCTTTCTGAACGGGTTTCTATTCCCTCTGCAAGCACCTTAATGTTTAATGCTTTACAAATGTGTACTATGCCATTGACGATGGCTTGCCTGGGCAGATTGCTATCTATGCCTCGTACTAAATCCATATCAATTTTGACGATATCTGGTTGATACTCTGATAGTAAATTTAATCCTGCGTAACCAGCGCCAAAGTCATCAATCGCAGTATGAAACCCAAATCTGCGATACTCCTGAAAAATATTGACTAAATGTGGGCGATCCTCGACACGTTCGCCCTCGGTTACTTCGAAAATGATTTTTTCGATCGGGAAATTAAATTTTTTTGCTGCCTCAAAAGTACTTCGAATACATACTTCAGGACGATAGACTGCATTCGGCAAAAAGTTAATAGAAAGAAACTCTTGCATGTTTAGCCGTGCAGCACCTTCTACCGCTTTGGAACGACAAAGTTGGTCAAAACGGTACCTATTACTATCGTTAACTTTAGCCAAAATACTAGCTGCAGATTCGCCATTCGGACCGCGCACCAAAGCCTCATAGGCATAAATATTCCGCGTAGCAAGATTCACGATAGGTTGATATGCGTATTCAAACTCGAACTCAAACGGCTCATCATTGCGACAAGCGGTGCATGCATGGGTCGCTGCTTCGCTATGTGGAAGACTAGCTGCTGTACCTCGATACGCCGTATTTTCATGAATTTGAATCATTTAAGCCTCGCTAGATTTTCCAATAGACTCAATATAGTTGATTTTAATTCTAGTTTCAGACTAATGTAAATTACAATATTTTTTATATGGCAATAAATCTACTTGAACGCCCTTAATAAATTTTTCTTTATGTTGAAACGAGATGTTGAAAATACTTTTCTTTGCAATGGTCAAGATCATTTTTACCTTTATTAAATAAATTACTAAAGGTAAAACTTCGCACTATATTGAAATAGTGACTTTCTATAAAACAGACTAATTTTTAAAAAGTTAACTATTTTGTTGTAAAGAAAGAGAATTCCACGTATGTTCTAAGGGTAAAAAATTTAAGCGGCGCGTCAAAGATTGCTGATCATTTTTTCTTAAAATTATCGAATGAATTAATGAACGATCTTCGTGCGACGCTTGGCTACCCGACACCAGATGAAAACTGAACTGAAATTATTTTTTTCGTCAAAAATTCATTTCCGAAAGAATCAAACCCAAGAGTTTTAACAAATCCTCTTCGCCCACCTTAAACACTATGGTACATGGTCTTCAAGGGCATTATCAATGCGGGTGGTAGATACCTGTCTATTGCATTAGTTAATAAATAAATTATTTAAATAACTTATTTAATTTTGAAATACGGTATGGACTAGTAATTGTGTAATTTTCCAAAGTTAACTGCGTTTCGTTTCCCGCTATATTCGTAAAATAGACGCGGGTGTTTCCAACTGGAGTCACCGTGAATAGATTACTTCGCAAGATTCGCTTTTCCGTATCGGTTTCTGCCTCCGCACTGATTGCCCTGGTTGTAGGCTTTGCGCTGACAGCAATCATATTCACTGCCGAGCGCCAGGTCGAATCAGGGAGACAAAAGGTTCAATTTCAGCAGAGTGCTAAACTACGTATTCTGGCGATTAAAACTGGCTTGCAAGATTCGGCAGAGCAGTTGGTTGTTCTTAACCAGCTATTTAGTAGCTTTGGCGTGATTAGCCGACAGCAATTCCATACTTTCACTGCGCCTATCTTGCAGCGCTACCCACAAATTCAGGGTAAGCGCCTCGCCAGCACCGTCATTGACTTTTTCTGCTTAACGCGAAGTCTGATTCAGTCTGCTTTTTACACCAAACGATCAACGACATTCCACGGCAACAAATCAGCAACCTTATTGATTGGATA